>JAUIIG010000007.1 GCA_030431875.1 Alphaproteobacteria bacterium | reverse complement strand
GCGTCAGCAGCTGGCGCTTGAAGTGCTTCACCTTGACCCGCGCGGAGCCTTCGCCGATCGAGCCGCCGCTCAGCCGGTGGCGGCCACCGTTCTGATTGTCGCGCAGCAGTGAACGGCCTTCTGCAAGGAGGCGGTCACTGTCGCGGGTGAGGTCTTCAGCCATCGTCTGCTTGCTTACCCTTCGAGGCTCAGCAGGCCACTGTCAGCAACCTGCGCGGCGGCCTGCGCCTGCCCTTCGGCGCGGGCGATATAGCCTTTCGACTTCTCGACCTCGCTGGTGAGCACTTCGACCGTCTGCTTCATGGAATCGAGCGCGCGCAGCTTGAAGGTGTCGACCTCGTCCATGGTGTCGTAGATGTTCTGGAAGGCGCGCTGCAGCGTTTCCATCGGGATGGTGCTGCTGGCGGCCTGCTCGTGGATCTTGCTGGTGTTGTCGCGCAGCATCTGGCTGGTGGAATCGATGATGCCCGCAGTCGTTTCGTTGAGCGCGGTGATCTGGCCCAGCACCAGCTTCTGGTTGGTCATGGCCTGCGCCACGGTAACGGCAGTGCGCAGGGCACCGACAGTGGTGGTGCTGGCGCGGTCCACGCCCTTCACCAGCTCGACGTTGTTCTTCTTCACGAGGTCCAGCGCGAGGTAGCCCTGCACCGACACTGCCATCTGCGTCAGCAGGTCCTGCGTGCGCTGGCGGACGTAAAACAGCGCGGTCTCGCGGATGGCCTTGGCCTTTTCCGGATCGGTCGCGTCGAGCTCGTTGGCCTTTTCCTCCAGCTCGCCGTCCAGCGTGCGGGCGATGTGGATCATCTGCTCCAGGTTGCCCATGGCTTCCCATAGCTTCTGGCGCTCCACGTCGATCGCGGCATTGTCCATCAGCAGCTCGTCCTTGCCGCTGGAAAGGCGGGCGAGGATTGCCTGGATGTGGCCCTGCGCAGAGGTGTAGCTGTCGAAGTAGTTCTTCAGCTTGTTGCCGAAGGGAATGATGCCGAGGAACTTGCGCCCGGTCATCTTGCCGCGGCGGCCCGGATCGAGGTCTTCCACCGTGCGGCGCAGTTCGCTGAGGTCGGCACCCACGCTGGTGTCCGAATCCATCGCGCGCACCGGTCGATCGAGGAAGCGGTTGGACATGGCGCTGGCGGCCATGATTTCCTTGCGCCCCATGTTGGTGATCTGGTCCACCTTCTTGCCAAAGTCCGGCGAATTGGCGTCCAGCGCGACGAGTTCGGCAACGAAACCGTCGACTTTTTCCTGCAGCGCGCTCTTCTTTTCTTCGCTCACCGGCACCAGGCCGGAAGCCTTTTCTGGCGCGACAGAGGGCACCGGATCGGGCGGAGTCAGGTTCAGCTCGGTCTCTGTAGCAGTGGCGGTCTCGTTGTTGGTGGCCATACGGCGTTCGTTCCCTCTTTGCCTGTACCCAAATCCGGTTTGTGGCAGCTAATGACTGTATTAGTCATGCAAGACACATGTTTCAAGTTTTGCGGCGCGGAGTTTCTGCGATAATGCCTCGCAATGCAAACAGAACCGGCCCCGACCGAACAGCAGGCAACCCGACCGAGTTCGCTCGGATTCTCCCACGTCCTGACGACCTTCCAGCGCTGGTGGGGCCGCGATGTCACCGGCACGGTTGACCAGGCCGCAGTGATCGAGAAGCGCCGCGCCGAATGCGTGCTGTCGGCACGTTACCTGCTGATGGTCTGTATGTCGGCGGGTATTGCCGTACTGGGCCTGCTGCAGGGTTCGGCCGCGGTGGTGATCGGCGCCATGCTGCTGTCACCGCTGATGGACCCGATCATGGGCGTCGGCTTCGCCCTGGCCGTGGGCGACTTCCGTTGGTTGCGGCAAGCGGGCAAGTCGCTGGCAGTGGGTGTGCTGATGGCTATCCTGTTCACCGCGCTGGTGGTGTTCTTCTCGCCCTTGCAGACGATTACATCGGAGATCGCCGCCCGGACGCGGCCAACGCTGTTCGACCTTGCCGTGGCCTTTTTCTCCTCGGTCGCGGGTGCCTATGCCATGATCCGCGGGCGCGAGGGGACCATCGTCGGGGTGGCCATCGCCACCGCCCTGATGCCGCCGCTCGCCGTGGTCGGCTTCGGCCTCGCCACGCTGAACGGCACGGTGTTCTGGGGCTCGCTGTTCCTGTTCATCACCAACCTCACCGCCATTGCCCTGACCGCGACGGGCATGGCACGGCTTTACGGCTTCTCCACCAGCCTGTCCGAGAAGCAGACGCAGCTGCAGGTCGGGCTGATCTTCTTTGCTTTCGTCATCCTGGCCGTGCCCTTGTTCCTGTCGCTGCGGCAGATCGTGTTCGAATCGCAGGCCACGCGGCAGGCCAGCACCATCGTGGTCGAGGTTTTCGACGGGCGCGCCACCGTGTCGCAGCTGGAACCGAACTTCGATGCCGACCCGATGGAAGTGACCGCCACCGTGCTCACGCCGCAGATCATCGGTGACGCCGAGAGCCGCGCGGCGGAACGCATGTCGAGCGCGCTTGGCCGCCCCGTGGAGGTCTCGCTGACCCAGCTGCGCGTGGGCACCAGCGCGCAGGCGCAGGAAGAGGCACAACTGGCCCAGGCTCGCCAGCAGGAGGCCGAAGCCCGCGCCCAGGCTCAGGATATCGCAGAACGGCTGGCCTTGCTGGCGGGCGTGCCGACGGATGCGGTCACGGTGGACCGCGAGCGCCGCCGAGCGCTGGTGACCGCCCGTCCGCTCGATGGCGCGACGCTTTACGCCTATGCCGAGCTCGAACGCCGCATCGATGCGACCGAGCCCGAATGGGATATCCGCCTCACCCCGCCGCTGCTGGCGCTCCCCGCCGTTACTTTCGAGGCAGGTTCCGAAGGCGAGGACGGTGAACCGGCCGATCCGCCGTTCCTGCCCGACGCGCAGGGCCGCCGCGCCATCTCGCTGATCGCATGGGCGCAGGCCCGCACCGGCGTGCCTGTCCGCGTCACCGGCCCGGAAGAGGCTGTCGCTGCCGTCCGCACGGCGCTGTCGACGCACAATATCTCGGTGCAGGAAGACCTGACCGGCACCGGCTACGGCACCGTGTCGGCCCGCTGGGCGACGGGAGAATGAACGTGAGGCTGCGAGATTGCCTGTCCTTGCTACTGCTGCTCGCGGTCCCTGCCTGCGCCGAGGCGCAAGTCGATACGCCCGCCGCACAGCGCGAATTTGCCAGGAACATACTCCCCGAACTGCGCGAGGCTTTCCCGGACGCGACGCTGGTACTTTCGGACGCGGATCCTCTCCAGCTCGAGATTTCGGGCCACCCCGACTGGGAGGACGGGCAAATCAACTTGCACCGCGTCTATTACTATTGCCGCGAAAACACCGCTGCGGATTGTGCTGCAGTGCGGGCCGATTTTGCGGCAGGCATTGCCATGCCGCGCCCCGTGTCGACCGCTGCGGACCTGCGCGTGCTGGTGCGCGACGAGCAATACGCAGCCTTTGTCCGCGATTCCGTTCCGGGGGAGGAAGTGCTCGCTATGCGCCGGCTGGGAGAAGACCTGTGGGCGTTCCTGGCCATCGACAGCCCTAACGCCATCGCGCTCGCTACTCCCGGCGACCTTAGCGACTTCGGTCTCGACGAGCAGGCAGCGTGGAACTTGGCGCTGGAGCAGACGCGCGCGATCCTGCCGCCCATGCCCAAGGCTTCGGCGATCCGCGAGGCGATGCAGTTCTACTCGGATCCGTCCTATGAATACCTGCCCAGCATGCTCTATCCGGCCGAGGACTGGAGCGCGATCGCTGCGGAGGTGGGACCGGACCTTGCCGTGACTGCGGTAAGCGACCAGATGGTGCTGGTAGCCACCGTCGCCGATGCCGACCTGCCGCGCTCGCAGGAACTAGTCGGAGAGGATTGCCGCACAGCGCCGCGCTGCGTTTCGCCGAACGTCTACCGCTATCGCAACGGCCGCTGGGTGGTTGCGCGCTAGGCAGCAACGGGGTCGCGCATCGGGTGCAAGCCAGGGGTGAATAGCCATGCCACAAGAACTCACAGTACTCGCTCTCGCAGGCCTTTTGCTGCTGGTGCACGTGTTCGCCGCGATTCGCTTGAAGACGGCGCAATACGGTGTCGAGTGGAACATGGGCGCGCGCGACGGTGACCTGCCGCCGCTCAATCCCGTGGCTGCCCGGCTTGAACGGGCGCGGGACAATTTCCTCGAAACGCTGCCGCTGGCGATCATCGGACTGGGCGGCGTGGTGCTGGCGGACAAGGCCAGCGACTATACCGCCATCGCCGCCTGGGTCTGGCTGGGCGCACGGGCGATCTACCTGCCGCTATACTGGGCAGGCGTTCCCAAGGTCCGGACCTATGTCTGGGCCGTGGCGCTGCTGGCGCTGCTTTATCCGCTTGGTGTGTTGCTGCTGGGCTGAGCCGCTCAGGCAGCCAGCTCGAACGGCTCGATCTCGCCCGACAGGTACAGTTTCTTCGCCTTGGCGCGGCTGAGCTTGCCCGAGCTGGTGCGCGGCAGGGTGCGTGGGGGCACCAGTTCGACCACACAGTTCATGCCGGTGACCGAGCGTACCTTGTCGGCGATCTGGTCGCGCAGCTTCACGCGCTCTTCGGGGTCCGACACACGGCAGTGCACGAGCACGGCAGGGGCCTCCTCGCCGTTGTCCATCTCGATCGAGAAGGCGGCGATGTCGCCGTGGTTGAAGCCCGGCAACTGTTCCACCGCCCATTCGATATCCTGCGGCCAGTGGTTCTTGCCGTTGATGATGATCATGTCCTTCGCGCGGCCGACGATGAACAGGTAGCCATCGGCCATGTAGCCCATGTCGCCGGTGTCCAGCCAACCGTCGACGAGGCACTCGTTGGTGGCTTCCTCGTTGCGGAAGTAGGAATGCATGACGCTGGGACCGCGGCACCAGACCTTGCCGATCTGGTGATCGCCCCGGGCATCGCCGTTCTCGCCGCGGATCTGCACTTCCATGTCCTTCAGCGGCTTGCCGCAGTTGACGATGGCGCGGTAGCGGGCCGGGCGCTTGAGGTCGCGCGGGGTGCCTGACAGGCGTTCTTCTTCCACCAGCTCGACGCGGATGCCTTCGCCCGGCGGCATGACCGTCACGGCCAGCGTCGCTTCGGCGAGGCCGTAGCTGGGGGTGAAGGCATTGGCCTTGAACCCGGCTTCGGAGAATGCGTTGACGAAGTTCTGCATCACGTCGGGCCGGATCATGTCGGCCCCGTTCCCGGCGAGGCGCCAGCGCGACAGGTCGAAGCGTTCGGCGACGTTGGTCTGGCTGGAGACGCGGCGCGCGCAGATATCGTAGCCGAAGGTCGGCGAATAGGAGAGCGTGGTGCCCTGGTTGCGGCTGACGAGGTCGAGCCATGCCAGCGGACGGCGGGCGAAGTGCTCGGTCTTGAGGTAGTCGACGCTCACCTGGTTGGCGATCAGCGACAGGAAGCAGCCGACCAGGCCCATGTCGTGGTACCACGGCAGCCAGCTGACGACGCGGTCGTTGTAGCCGATGTCCATCGAATCGGCGTGACCGAACAGGTTGTGCAGCAGCGCTTCGTGGGTGACGGCAACGCCGGTGGGGAAGCGGGTCGAGCCGCTCGAATACTGCAGGTAGCAGATATCGTCGGGCTGGGCCTCGGGCAGGTCGACCACGGGGGCGCCCTGCTGGGCGAAGGTGGTATAGTCCATGCCCTGGCAGCCCTGCCGTTCGGCAGCGGCGCTGGCCATTTCGGCAATCTCTGCGGGATAGAGCAGGATCTTGGGATCGGAGCTGGCAAGCTGGACCGACAGCTGGTCGATATAGCTTTCCTTGCCTCCAAAGGTGGTCGGCAACGGCAGCGGCACGGGCCATGCGCCGGTGTAGACGCAGGCGCAGAACAGCGCGGCAAATTCGGGACTGGTGTCCGCCACCAGCGCCACGCGGTCATCCTTGCCGATGCCCATGGCGGACAGCCGGTAGGCGTCGGCCATCGCGTCTTCGCGCATCTGGGCATAGGTGTAGACCCGTTCCAGCGTGCCGCGCATGTCGTGGAAGTTCATGCCCTTCTCGCTGCGCGCGGCATAGTCGATCGCCTCGTTGAACGTGGCGAAGTCTGACCGGCGGCGCGGCAGGGGGCAATCGTTGGGAGTCGGGGTGAGATCAGTCATGATCGTTATGGGGTACCCTTTGTAACCTGCGCTCTCCTGGCGCTTCCCATATCCAAAAAACGGCGCCGAGTTGAAGACTGGCACCGTTTGAAACTTTCCCATTTGACAGGAAGTGTGGCACGAATAAGGCCAATGGGCCCCAATCGACAAGTGTGTAAGCGAGAAAAACGGCCGAAAAAGCCGCTCGACCCGGCGCGCCTGGAAGAATTGGCGCTAGCCTATGTCGCCCGTTTCGCCACCAGCGCGGCCAAGCTGGAGCGCTACCTGCAACGCAAATTGCGCGAACGCGGCTGGGACGGGGAGGAGGAACCCGACCTGTCGGCACTGGTCAATCGCTATGTCGAAAAGGGTTATGTCGACGATGCGGTCTATGCCCGCGCCACGGCCGGCGACCTGCTGCGCCGCGGCTATGGCGGGCGGCGGGTGAAGCAGGCGCTGGGGCAGGCGGGGATCGGCGAGCAAGTGGCCGAAAGCGTTGCGCCCGACGAAGCCACCGCGCGGCACGCCGTCTTGCGCATGGCGCAGAAGCGCCGTTTCGGCCCTTTCGCCGTCGAGAAGCCGGAACGCGACGTGCTGGAAAAGCAACTCGCGGCCTTGATCCGCGCGGGGCATTCGTTCGAAATGGCTAGGAAAGTCCTGTTTGCTTCCGATATCGGGGAGGCCGAGGATTGGGCGGCAGAACTGGACGAGGAATTACGCCGTGACGATGTTTAGCCTGCCGACCCCGGCGCAGTATCTCTGCTGGACCGCGCCCTTCGCGCTGGTCCTTTCGGCCTGTTCGCCGCAGGCAGCAGAAACTCCGAGCGAACCCGTTGTCGTCACCGACGTGGTGCATCCGGTCTCCGGCCTGCAAGTAATTCCCGTCACCGTCACGACCGACAACGAGACCTACACCTTCGCTTCCGAACTGGCGGACACCCTGCCGGCCCAGGCGCGCGGGCTGATGTTCCGCACCGAAATGGGCTCCGACGAAGGGATGATCTTTCCCTATGATCCGCCCGAACCGCTTGGCTTCTGGATGCGCAACACCGTACTGCCGCTCGACATCATCTTCATCGGCCCGGACAACCGCATCCTGAATATCGAGGAAGGCGTGCCCTATCGCGAGGAAAGCGTTCATTCCGACGGCCTCGCCATTGCCGTGCTCGAACTCAACCAGGGCCGCTCCGAAGAACTCGGCATAGAACCGGGTGATCTGGTCGAATGGTAGTTGGCCCTGCGCGGCAAAACGGCTAGAGGCGCGGCCATGGGAATCCTAGGCAAGATCTTCACCTGGTGGGACGGCGCCACCATCGGCACCATGTTGTGGTCCTCGCGCAATGGCGAGCACGTCGGCACGGACGCGCAGGGCAACAAGTACTACCGGTCCAAGGGCAAGTCCGGCCAGCAGGAACGGCGCTGGGTCATCTACGATGGCGCCAACGACGCCAGCCGCGTGCCCAGCGAGTGGCACGGCTGGCTGCACCATTCTTATGACGAGCTGCCCGAAAGCCACCTGGCCCCGCCGAAGATCTGGGAAGCCGACTACACGCCCAATGCCACCGGCACGGCTGGTCGCTACCTGCCGGCAGGTGCGCTGGAGCGTGGCGGCAAGCGCGCTGCGGCGACCGGCGATTACGAAGCCTGGACGCCCGACGCGTGAAGCTGTCGCGCGCCGTGATTGCGGGGGCGGCGCTGCTGGCGCTCGCGGCCTGCGATAACGAGGCGCCTGCGCCGGAGGCCGAGGCCACCGAAATCCCTGAGGAATTCGCGTCCGATCCGCTGCCTGACCTCTCCGGCACCGAGGCCATCGGCACCCCGATGGAAGAGCGCGTGGCCACCATCGGCCTGATCAACAAGCGCAACAACCTGTCGCGCGATATCGAGATGAGCCCCGGCGAATCGCGCCGTGTGGGCGACGTGATCCTCCGGCTGGCAGCCTGCGAGCGCACCGCGCCGTGGGAAAGCCCCGCCGAAACCGGCGCCTTCGTGCAGGTCTTCGTGAACCAGGAACGCGATCCCAATGCGGAGCCGGAATTCCGCCGCATCTTCTCCGGCTGGCTGTTCAAGAACTCACCCAGCCTCAACGTGGTCGAACACCCCGTCTACGATGTCTGGGTCAAGGACTGCGCGATGAGCTTCCCGGGGGAAGAGGACGCCTGATCCGCCCGCGCCAATAGCGCGGCATGGGCTTCGGGCAGGCTGCACAGTGGCTGTCCCTCGCAGGCTTTCGCCAGCTTCAGCAGGTAATCGTCACGGCTCATCTCCACCGCGCCCAGCGATGCGAGGTGGCCGGTCATGAACTGGCAGTCGAGCAGCATGTATCCCGCGTGGCGCATCAGCGCGATCAGCCAGGCCAGTGCCACCTTGCTGGCATTGTCGGCGCGACTGAACATCGATTCGCCGCAGAATGCGCGATCGAAGGTTACCCCGTAGAGGCCGCCCACCAGCTCGTCATCCAGCCAGCATTCCACCGAGTGCGCATGGCCGTGCCGCTGCAGGTTGCGATAGCTGGCGGCGATGGTGTGGCTGATCCAGGTCCCGCTGGTGGAGCCGTTCGGTTCCTGCCGCGGCTGGGCGCAGGCGTCGATCACCGCGCCGAAGTCGGCATCCACGGTGACGCGGTAGCGATCCTGCTTCAGCACCTTGGCCAGCGAACGCGAACAGTGGAACGCGTCGAGCGGGAAAACCGCGCGGTGGCGCGGCTCGACCCAGAACACTTCGGTGTCATCGCGCGAATCCGCCATCGGGAAAATGCCGCTGCGATAGGCCAGCAGCAGCACCTCGACGGGTATCAGTTTCGTGCCGGGAGGGGGCGGGGGGGCATGCATCTGCGCCCTCTTAGCAAAGTGATGCGATTCGGTCGCTTGCCTTCGCGCCGCCTTGGCGATAGAGGGCGCGCTTCCAGTGCAGGGGTGTAGCTCAGCTGGTAGAGCATCGGTCTCCAAAACCGAGGGCCACGGGTTCGAATCCTGTCACCCCTGCCAATTTTTCCCATATGTCGCGATCGAGCCGAACCCTTTCAGGGAGCCACGGTGACGGCTGCCCAGTCGAGATTGAACTTGGCGAGGTACTTGCGCAAGCGGTCGGCATCGTTCTTCGACGACCGCAACTCGCGCGAGACTGCGAACAGCGTGCGTCCAGCCTCGGACAGGTTGGTCGACTGGCGGCAGACCTGCACCACATAGTCGAGCTGCACCCGGTCGAAGGGATCGATGGCCGCGAGCTGGTCCTCGTCAAGCAGGCCAGCCAGGGCCGACGGGGCACCCTTGTCCCCCGACCACAGCCGAGCAAGGCGCTCGGTCTCGAAAGCCACTGCCTGCGTGTCGATGCGGCCACCGGGGCATAGCGTCGCCATGCGGGTGACGCTGGCGGCAAGGTCACGAAAGTTGCCCTGCCAGCGGGCCGCAGGGCCTTCGGCATAGGCGAGATAGCGCTCGCGGGCTTCCTTGTTGAAGGTGACCCGGCTGCCTTCGCGTTCGGCAAAGCGTTCCAGCTCGTAATCGAGGTTGGGCTCGATATCCTCGCGTCGCTCGGCGAGCCCCGGCAATGTAAAGGTCCACAGGTTGAGCCGCGCGAACAGGTCTTCGCGGAAGTTGCCGGCCACGACCTCGTCCATCAGGTTGCGGTTGGTCCCGGCGATCAGCTGGAACTCGCTGCGCGCCTCGCTGTCCGCACCCACGGGGAGGAAGCGTCCTTCCTCGATGGCGCGCAGGATCATGGCCTGCTCGTCGAGCCCCAGTTCGCCGATTTCGTCGAGGAACAGCAGGCCCCGGTCGGCGCTCTTCAGCAGGCCGGGACGGTCCGCCACCGCGCCGGTGAAGGCGCCCTTGCGGTGGCCGAACAGGGCGGACATGGCGCTGTCCCCTTTCAGCGTGGCGCAGTTCACCTCGACGAAGGGGCCGCTCACCTGGTGGCGCAGCTTCTTCAATTCGTAGACCTTGCGCGCCAGCTGGCTCTTGCCAGCGCCGGTCGGTCCCATCAGCAGGATCGGCGCGCGGCTGCGCACGGCGACCTGCTCGATCTCCTCGATCATGCGGTTGAAGCCGGCATTGCGCGTTTCGATGCCGCTCTTGAGGAAACTGGTGCTCTCCGCGCTGGCCTCGGCAAAGCGGGTGGCGATCGAATCGTAGCGCGACAGGTCGAGGTCGATCGTGGTCCAGCTGCCGACCGGCTGTGCCTGCCCGCGCCGGGGCTGGGTCTGCAGCAGCTTGCCCGGCAGGTAACGCGCCTCGGTCAGCAGGAACAGGCAGATCTGCGCCACGTGGGTGCCGGTGGTGATGTGGATCAGGTAATCCTGCGCGTCGGGATCGAAGGGGAAGCCGCGCGCGAAATCGAGCAGCTTGCCGTAGACCTCCTCGAAGTCCCAGGCGTCGTCGAAATCCATCTGTTGCGGCACGATCTCGGTTTCCGGCGAGACGTCGCGGATGTCCTGCATCACCTGGTCGGCAAGGCGGCTGTGGTAGCTGCCGTGGACCAGCACGAACCGATCCACGCGCAGGTCCTCCTGCATGCAGATGGAGACGGTGGGCCGCCACTTGTTCCACCGCGAAGGACCGAACTTGGCGGCATCGAGCGTCGAGCCGAGAAAACCGATGACGGTGACGGGTTTCATATCGCATTGACGATAAAATTATATCGTAAGCGATACAAGAAGATATTCCTTGGACCTCCCGAGGTAATTCGCTTGTTTGGGCGGTATGCAGTAAATGGTCGTAAAAACAATCAGATAAAGACTTTTCTCGCTGCTGCCGCGAAACTGGCACGTCCCCTGCAATGCTCCGTCCGTCGGGTTGGTCGAACGCCCGGCAAGACGCGGGAAAGGGGTGGCCGGAATGGGCCGGCCACCCAAAGTCCCCAAAAGAGATGGAGTTGGACTATGGCCAACAAGAACCTGTTTTCCTCGGCACTGGCAGCAATCCTGCCGCGTACCGACACGATCAACCAGGCTGGCGGAACCGCCTATGCCTATGGCCCCGAAGCCATGCTCGCGCAGCTTGCTGCAACCGGCACGCTGGCGGACGGCTTCTATGGCTCGGCTGAAGACCAGCTGGCCCGGGCGCTCGAAGCCGCGTGGAAGGTCGATCCCGAATGGGTCGCCAAGTGCGCGATCTATGCCCGCCGGTCGGGCGCGATGAAGGACATGCCGGCATTGCTAACCGCGGTGCTGTCCATGTCCGATCCGGACCTGATGGTGCCGGTGTTCAAGCGCGTGATCGATAACAGCCGCATGCTGCGCAACTTCGTGCAGATCATGCGGTCGGGCCAGACCGGGCGGACATCGCTCGGTTCGCGTCCGAAGCGCCTGGTGCGCGAATGGCTGGAGAATGCCTCCACCCGCCAGCTGTTGCTGGCGGCGACGGGCAAGTCCCCGGGCCTGGCGGACATCGTGAAGATGGTCCACCCGGCTCCGGCCTCGGCCGAGCGGCGCGCGTTTTATGGCTGGCTGATCGGCAAGCCCTATGACGTGGCGGCCCTGCCGAAGGAGGTGGCCGAGTTCGAAGCATGGAAGGCAGCCAAGGCGGACGGTGTTTCGCTTCCCCTGCCGGATGTGCCCTTCGAATGGCTGACCGCTTTCGAGCTGACTGCCGAAGACTGGGCCGTGCTGGCTGGCCGCATGGGCTGGCAGGCGCTGCGCATGAACCTGAACACGCTCGCCCGCAATGGCGCCTATCGCGTCGAGGGGGTGACCGAACTGGTCGCAGCCCGCCTGGCGGACGAAGCGGCAATCGCGAAGGTTCGTCCGGCGCCCTACCAGCTGATGACGGCACTGACCCAGGTCGGTGACGGCGTCCCGCTGGCGGTGCAGGCCGCGCTTGAACAGGCGCTGGAACTTGCGCTGGCGAAGGTGCCGGTGCTGGAAGGCAATGTCGTGGTCTGTCCGGACGTGTCGGGTTCGATGAACTCGCCTGCGACCGGCTACCGCAAGGGTGCGACCTCGGTCGTGCGCTGTGTCGATATTGCTGCACTGGTTGCGGCCGCGATGTTGCGGACCAATCCGCGCACCACGGTCCTGCCGTTCGAAAACCGCGTGGTCTCGCTGAAGCTCGACCCCAATGCCCGCGTGGCGGTGAATGCCGCCAAGCTGGCTGCGGTCGGCGGCGGCGGCACCAATGTCTCGGCCCCGCTGGCCTTGCTGAACCGTCAGCGGGCCAAGGTCGATGTGCTGGTGATCGTCTCGGACAACATGTCGTGGTTCGATTCGCCGCTGTCTCGTTCCTGGGGCAACCCGACGGCGACGATGGCGGAGTGGAAGCAGCTGAAGGCCCGCAACCCGGGCGCGAAGCTGATCTGCATCGACATCCAGCCCTATGGGTCGACCCAGGCCAAGGATCGCAAGGACATCCTGAACATCGGTGGCTTCACCGATGCGGTGTTCGACGCGATGGCCCGCTTCGCCAATGGCGAGGCGCGCAACTGGACGCAGATCGTCGACGAAGTGGAGATTTGAAAACGCGCTCAAGCAGCGAAGCGGTAGCGCAGAAAGGAGACTGAAGGTCACGGCGAATGCCGGGAAGGACTACATCCTGTAACGATGGTGGCTCTTGCAAGAGGGCACCGGTCTTTCCCGATCCTCGTCGCCGTGACCTTCAATAAAGAATACGAATTTGGAAAGGGTCGCGGCAAATGCCGGTGGGACTTCATTGGCTCCAACCCCGAAAGGGAAAGGCCCGACGAGTAAAGCGCCTCGATCCGCTTGCGGTGACGGGAGATGCGGGTTCGAATCCCGCCTTGCCATTGTAGCTTAAGGGCCGCGTCTCATCATTTCTCGTTGCTTCGACCCTTTCCAAAGTCCCGGCGAATGCCGGAAGGACTACATCGATCAGTAATCGCCAGGTCGCGGGTTCGAATCCCGCCAGGTCCACCACTGGGGGCCTGTAGCTCAGCGGCAGAGCAGGAACGTCTTTCCAAACCTCGTCGCCGGGACGAGCAATTTACAGCAACGCTGGCGAATGCCGGTCGGGACTACATCGGTAACCAGGCGGTTCGAACCCGCCCCCGGATCGCAAGATCCGGAGAAGTCTCGCCAAACCTCGTCGCCAGCACCTTGTGCTCCAGCAGCGAAGCGGTAGCACGAAGATACTACAGGAGGTCGCGATGACCCAGACGACGTATGAATACCAGGACGTGGAAGGCGGGTCGCCGATCAAGATGTGGACCCGCGGCGTTCCCGTGGACGACAAGGCGCGCGAGCAGCTCGCCAAGGCGGCCAAGATGCCGTTCATCTTCAAGCACGTGGCTGCCATGCCGGACGTGCACGTGGGAATCGGCGCCACCGTTGGTTCGGTAATCCCGACCAAGGGCGCAGTGATCCCGGCGGCTGTCGGCGTGGACATCGGCTGCGGCATGATGGCCGCGCGGACCTCGCTCTTGGCGAGTGACTTGCCGGACAACCTTGCCGGCATCCGTTCGGCGATCGAGGCGGCGGTTCCGCATGGCCGGACGGCTGGCCGGGGAAAGCGCGACAAGGGGGCCTGGGGCGATCCGCCGCAGTCCGTTGTCGATGCCTGGGCGGCGCTTGCCGTGCGGTTCGATGCGCTTTGCGCCAAGTACCCGCGGCTGAAGAGCACTAATCACGTGATGCACCTTGGTACGCTCGGAACGGGCAACCACTTCATCGAGCTGTGCCTCGATACCGAGCAGCGCGTGTGGGTGATGCTGCACTCCGGAAGTCGGGGTGTCGGTAACGCCATCGGGCGGTTCTTCATCGAGCTGGCCAAGCAGGACATGCGCAAGTGGCACATCAACCTGCCAGACGAGGACCTCGCCTACTTCCCGGAAGGGACCGACCATTTCGACGACTATGTCGAAGCGGTCGAGTGGGCGCAGGACTTTGCCAAGCTCAACCGGCGGGTGATGATGACCCACGCGCTGGATGCCTTGCGCAGCCAGATCGCCAAGCCTTTCGATGCCGAATGCGAAGCGGTGAACTGCCACCACAACTACGTGACGCGGGAAAACCACTTCGGCGAAAACGTGCTCGTCACCCGGAAGGGTGCGGTGCGGGCGGCGAAGGGCACCATGGGCATCATCCCGGGGTCGATGGGGGCGAAAAGCTTCATCGTGCGCGGGCTGGGCAATGCCGAGAGCTTCGACAGCTGTTCGCACGGGGCGGGACGGGTCATGTCCCGGACCCAGGCGAAGAAGCTGGTGACGCTCGACGAGCACATTGCCGATACCGCCGGTGTCGAATGCCGCAAGGACGAGGGCGTGATCGATGAAACGCCCAAGGCCTACAAGCCGATCGAAGCCGTGATGGCCGCACAGGCCGACCTGGTGGAGATCGTCCATACCCTGAAGCAGGTGGTGTGCGTGAAGGGGTGATTTCCTTTGCGCCGCCATCGGCGACTGAACAGAGTAGAGCAATGATCACGATTGACGGCTCCGAAGGCGAAGGTGGCGGGCAGGTGTTGCGGTACTCCGCAGCGCTTTCGCTGCTGACGGGTGAGCCTTTCACCATCACCAACATTCGTGGTGGGCGGGCCAAGCCCGGCCTGATGCGCCAGCATGTCACTGCTTTGGAAGCTGCCTGCGCGATTGGCGGGGCGGAATGCTCCGGCCTGGCCGTGGGCTCCAGCGAGCTGACCTTTCGGCCCGGCACGGTCACGCCCGGCGAATATCACTTCGCCGTCGGCACGGCAGGCAGCACGGGCCTTGTCTTGCAGACCGTGCTGGTGCCGCTGATGCTGGCCGACAAGCCCTCGCGGCTGGTGATCGAGGGTGGCACCCATGCCATGGCCGCGCCGCCGTTCGAATTCCTGCAGAAGACCCTGCTGCCAGTGCTCGAACGGATGGGGCCGAAGCTGTCGATCACGCTCGACCGGCACGGGTTCTACCCGCGCGGCGGCGGGCGGATCGTGGTCGATATCGAACCCGCACCCCTGCGCGTGATCACCTGCACCGATCGCGGCAGCTTCAAGGCCGGCAAGGCCGAAGCGCTCGTTACGGGCGTTCCTTTCGACGTGGCCGACCGCGAACTGGCGTCCGCGCGCAAGGTGCTGGCCGAATGGCCCGAGGATGCCTTTGCGTCGGTGCAGTTGCCGGCAGAGCTTGGCCCCGGCAATGTCCTGCTGGTCGCGGCGGAGTTCGAACACGTCACTGAAGTCATGTCCGGCTTCGGCAAGCTGGGCGTGCCTGCGGAACGGCTGGCCAAGACCGCCGCCAAGCGGATGACCGGCTACCTGGCCTCGCAGGCCTTTGCCGGACCTTACCTGCAGGACCAGCTGCTGCTGCCCTTCGCGATGGCGGGAGGCGGTGCCTTCACCACGGTGAAGCTCAGCTTGCACACCCGCACGGCAGCAGACCTGATCGAACGCTTCACGGGACGGGGCTTCAACTTCGCCGAAAGCGAAGGCGGGGCGCATCTGGTGGAGGTTCGCTGAGGCGGGCTGCCGCTTTCCACAGATTCGCAATGTCCCTTACTTTTCGCGACTCACAAAACGCGTTCACAAGGTCAGCGTGGGGCAATCCGAGACATAAGCGGATGCCCCGGATTGGGATGTTGCAAGGAGTTGGACATGGCCAGAATCTTTCGCAGCGGCCGGGCTGATAGCTGGAGCAGCCCGCGTTTTCATTCCGACGAGAGCTTCCGCTCGCTGACGCACGGCAAGATCCAGCCGATGGAAGAACCGGGGTTCTTCGAACGGCTGTTCGGACGGCGCTAACTTAGGCGGCAGCCACGAAAAAGGGCCGGAGAGCACCACGCTCTCCGGCCCTTTTTGCTGGGCTGCCTGTTTTTCGATCCGGCCTCCGCCGGATGGTGGGGCGTCGCCCCGTCTGCGACTCCCTCGCTAGCCGCGCAGCATAGCTGCGCCCGCTGCGGGGCGGCCGCTTGGCCTTGCGGTCGCTTGCGCGACCGTTCCGACCCTCAGTACTCTTCGGGTTCTTCCGGCGTTACGGCCGTGTGCGTCTTGCCGGCAGTCTTGTCGCCGCGCGACAGGGCGAAGACGACACCGCTGAGCAGCAGCAGCGCGACCAGGTTGGGGACCACCATCAGGCCGTTGGCAATGTCACCCATCCGCCAGACGAGATCGCTCTCGCGGCTGGCGAAGAAGAAGATCGTTGCACACCACAGCACGCGCCAGGCCATGTGCAGCTTCTTCTCGCCCCCACGGGTCGAGCCGGGGATGCGGTCGTACATGAAGGTAATCGCCCGCTCGCCGTAATAGCTCCAGGTCAGCAGCGTGGTGAACACGAACAGCAACAGCGCGATCGAGGCGATCAGCGTGCCCAACGGGATCGAAGCGATCTCGACGGGGAAGGCTGCCGCGAAGGCGCCGCTGGTGACGGCAAAGCCGTCCAGGTCCGCCTGCCAGGCGTGCAGCACCGGCTCGCCGTTGTGGGTGAAGTTGCCTTCCACCGTCAGGATCACCAGCGCGGTCATGGTGCAGATCACGATGGTGTCGATGAAGGTGCCCAGCATGGCCATGCGGCCCTGGAACTGCGGATCGTCGGTCTGTGCCACGGCGTGCGCAATCGGGGTGGAGCCCTGGCCAGCCTCGTTCGAGAACAGGCCGCGTGCCACACCTGCACGGATCGCCAGGATGACCGCCGCGCCGACAAAGCCGCCGCTGGCCGACTGCACGTTGAAGGCGCCGTGGAAGATCTGGCGGAAGGTTTCCGGGATATCCTGGATGTTGAGCGCGATGGCGATGATTGCCATGACAATATAGGCCGCCGCCATGAACGGGACGATCTTTTCCGCCACGTTACCGATCGACTTGATGCCGCCGATAATCACCACGAATACGCCGACGGCGATGATCAGCCCGGCCATCCATTCTTCCATGCCGAACAGCTCGTTCATGCTGTCAGCAACGGCATTGGCCTGTACGCCGTTACCGGTGAACAGGGCGCAGACCAGCGTGGCGATACAGAAGAATACTGCAAGCCAGGTCCATTTCGGGCCGAGGCCCATCATGATGTAGCTCATCGGGCCGCCGCGATAGACGCCGTCCGACGTGGTTTCGCGGTAACGAATCGCCAGCGCGCCCTCGGCAAAGGCCAGCGCCATGCCGAACAGCGCGGTCACCCACATCCAGAAGATCGCACCCGGTCCGCCCAGCGCGATGGCCGTGGCGACACCGGCCAGGTTACCCGTGCCGACCTGTCCGGACAGCGCGGTCGAGAGCGCAGCGAAGGGGCTGATTTCGCCCTTGCCCTTGCCCTTGCGGCCGGAGAACAGGCCCTTCAGCGCCGCACCGAAATTGGTGATGGGATAGCCGCGCAGGCCGATCATGAACCACAGTCCGGCGCCCAGCAGCAGGAAAGCCAGTGGTGGTAGCGGGATGACCTGGACATCGTTCCAGGTGCCGCCCCACATGAAGTCGGCGACATTGGTGACCGGTCCGATCAGCCGTTCGTCCAGTGTCATTTCGGTTTCTGCTGCCATTGTAATCCTGACCCCTCATGCGATCCCGATGGGAAAGCGCGCAGGCTATCGACGGCGCGGCCCGCTGCCTAGCCCCCTTGTTGCATTTGCAACCGAATTGCATGTGGCTCACAAGTCTTGCCAAGCTGGCAGCACACACCTAAATACGCTCCACCTTCCGCTACATGGAACTTCGACAAGCCCCTCCCGGACCTAGCCCGGGGCGGCGCGGAGCCCTACCCGGAAGCCACGAGTTATTTTGCAGCACAGGTACGGACCCGACATGGCCGAAGACACTCCCAAGGACGCCAAAGCCCCCGCCAAGACGCGGACTTCGCCCGGCGAATTCGTGCGCCAGGTGCGCTCGGAAACCTCCAAGGTCGTCTGGCCCAGCCGCGAAGAGACGGTGCGTACCGCCATCTTCGTCTTCATCATGGTGGTGATCCTGTCGCTGTTCTTCCTCGGCGTCGATTCGCTGTTCGGCTGGGTCGTCCGCCAGCTGCTGGGCCTGCTCTGATAGCGCCCGCTTCCAAACTAGGTTCAGGTTAGAAAAGAGAGTTCCATGGCTGCCCGCTGGTATATCATCCACGCCTACTCCGGTTTCGAGAACAAGGTGCGCGACGCGATCCTGTCCGAGGCCGAGCGCCTTGGCCTGTCCGAAGGTGTCGAAGAGGTCGAGGTTCCGACCGAGACCGTCACCGAGATCAAGCGCGGCAAGAAGGTGCAGGTCGAACGCAAGTTCATGCCCGGCTACGTGCTGGCCAAGCTGAACATGACCGACGACATCTACCACCTGGTCAAGAACACGCCGAAGGTGACCGGCTTCCTCGGCACCAACAACAAGCCGCAGGCGATCTCCGAAAAGGAAGCCGCGCGCTATTTCGGCGGGGTGGAAGAAGCCAAGGCTGCCCCCAAGAAGGACGTGCACGTCGATTACGAGATCGGCGACCAGGTCAAGGTGCTGGAAGGCCCCTTCGCCAGCTTCAACGGCGTGGTGGAAGAGCTCGACTTCGACAAGGCCAAGGTCAAGGTCAGCGTGTCCATCTTTGGTCGTGCGACCCCGGTGGAACTGGACTTCGAGCAGGTCGAACTGGTCAAGTGACGGACTGGCGGGCAATGCCCGCCGCCGTCATCCCCGCGCAGGCGGGGATCCAATGAGCCGCAATGCCTAATGGGCTGACGGCTTCCCGCTGCAACCGCCCTACTTCTTCGCCCGCTTGCCCTTGGCCGGGCGCATGGCGGCGAGCTCGGCTTCGATCGCGCTGTCGCGCGCCAGTCCGGCGAGTTCCTCGTCGACCTGCGCAGGGTCGATTGGCACTTCCTTGTCGGACACGAAGGAGGTGCGCCTTTCCATTTCGTCGATGCGGCTGCGCTGGCGGTCTGCCGCGCTGCTTGTGGATGACGGGGCCGCTGCCTTGGCAGGCGCGGGCATGGCTTCGAGCTGTTCCAGCGTCTCGGCGCGCTTGGCCTCGAGCTCTTCGATAGCCTTGTCGATCTCGGCCACTTCGGCCCTTGCGGCTTCGGCTTCGGCGGCCAGCTCCTTGGCGGCGGCACGGTCACCTTCGCGCGCCAGCAGCGCCGCACGGCCCAGGTCCTCGCGACCCTTGTCCATCGCCAGCCGGGCCTTGGCAGTCCACTCGTCAGCCGCAGCGGCCTTCTGCTCCGAAATCCTCTTTGCCTTGCTGGCCCGGCTGTATGCCTTGGCCCGTGCTTCGGTCAGCTTGAGGATCGAATCCTCGATCTCGGTGCGCAGCAGCAGGAGCATCTTGCGCGGGTCTGTCGCCTTGTCGATCAGCGCTTCGACATTGCTGGAGACGAGCTCTCCAAGGCGTTTGAATTGACCCAGCATTACGGATGTCCCTTTCCGGTTGTGACCCGGCTTGTCCTAAAGTTCTGGCGAAAATACAAGCGTGTTCAGGCGCCAAGCCAGCCCAGCTTGTCGGCATAGGCGAGGCTCATCATGATCGTGTCGACCGCTGCATGGGCGATCACCACGGCCCACAGGTTGCCGCGCTGCATGATCCGCACCCAGCCCAGCAGCAGGCCGACCATGGCGGTAACGATGACGCCGCCCCAGCCCTGGTAGAGGTGCGGCATGCCGAACAGCACGGCCTGCACCACCAGCACCAGCCAGACCTTGCCGCGCAGGCCGCCGAGCCGTTCCAGCCGGTCCATCAGGAAGCCGCGCCACAGCAGTTCCTCGCCGAGGCCCGCCGCGAACCAGGCGACGCCGATCACCCACAGGGCGAACATGGCGGGGCTTTCGGTCACCATGTCGAGCACGAAGCTGGGATCGGGTTGTGGCAGCCCCATGGCCTGGACCAGCGCTCCACCCAGGGCGAAGATGGCAATGGTCCCGCCGGTCGCTAGCAAGGCCATGCCCAGCACGCTGCGCCAGCTCGTCGGCGCGGAGAGGTTGAACACTTCGCCCACGCGACCTTCGCTGCGCAGCCACAGCCAGCACACGCCGAGCGCCAGTGCCATGCCGACGATGGCGGTCGCCGCAGCGAGGCCGGAACCGATCTCCACTGCCTCTG
Organism: Alphaproteobacteria bacterium; assembly: GCA_030431875.1. GTDB lineage: Bacteria > Pseudomonadota > Alphaproteobacteria > Sphingomonadales > Sphingomonadaceae > Alteraurantiacibacter. The sequence continues at coordinate 55,962 of JAUIIG010000007.1, read as the reverse complement.
TGCCCTGCAGCACCTGGGAGATGACGCTCGGCAGGACCGGCAGGGTGCTGCCGACCAGGTATACCGCCAACACGGTGACCAGCTGCAGCAGGAAGCGCCACCACGAGATGGTCCGCTTGGTTGCCAGCGTTTCGGGTGCGGGGACGTCCGCGAAGGTGTCTGCCGGGTTGTCCATCTTCGTTCTCCAAGGGTCCCGTCTGCGGGCCTAGGTTGTCGGTCTGTGACAGACAAGGCCTGCGAAGGTCCTAACGGCACGGCTTTGGTAGGGGCGATCAGGCTTGCTTTTCGCGTGCCAGCCGCTATGTGCGCGCTCTTCCTGTCCTTGGCCCCGTGCCAGACAGGAAAATCCGTGCGGGAGGTTTGCCCCGGCAAGCCGCTGGACCGCTTAACAGGAGCCACAGTTCGAAAGAGCCGTGGCGACAGTGTGAAAGGAGGCCATCATGGCCAAGAAGATCGAAGGTTACATCAACCTTCAGGTGCCCGCCGGCACCGCCAACCCGTCGCCCCCCATTGGCCCGGCCCTGGGTCAGCGCGGCGTGAACATCATGGAATTCTGCAAGGCCTTCAACGCCGCGACCGACAGCCTTGAGAAGGGCGCGCCGATCCCGACGAAGATCACCGTCTATGCCGACCGTTCCTTCACCTTCGAAACGAAGTCGCCGCCGGCGAGCTTCCTCATCAAGAAGGCGATGAAGATCAAGTCGGGCTCGAAGGAGCCGGGCAAGAACATCATCGGTTCGATCAAGACCAGCCAGCTGGCCGAGATCGCCGAAACCAAGATGAAGGATCTGAACGCCAACGATATCGACCAGGCCGTGAAGATCATTGCCGGTTCCGCCCGTTCGATGGGCATCGAAGTGGTGGAGGGCTGATAGATGGCTACCCTGACCAAGAAGCAGAAGAAGCTGGCCGAGCTGGACAGCGAAAAGCTGTACACCGTTGAAGAAGCCCTCGCCACGCTGCGCGAATACAAGGGCAAGTTCGACGAGACCGTCGAAGTCGCCATGAACCTGGGCGTCGATCCGCGTCACGCAGACCAGATGGTCCGTGGCATGGTCTCGCTGCCGGGCGGCACGGGCAAGGACGTGAAGGTCGCCGTGTTCGCACGTGGCGACAATGCCGAGAAGGCCACGGCCGCCGGTGCCGACAAGGTTGGCGCCGAAGACCTGATGGAAGACATGCAGAACGGCAACCTCGACTATGACCGCGTGATCGCCACGCCGGACATGATGGGCGTTGTCGGCCGCCTCGGTAAGGTGCTGGGCCCCAAGGGCCTGATGCCGAACCCGAAGCTGGGCACGGTCACCCCCGACGTGGAAAAAGCCGTGAAGGACGCCAAGGGCGGCCAGGTCGAATTCCGCGTCGAGAAGATGGGCATCATCCACTCCGGCATCGGCAAGCTGTCGTTCAAGGACGAAGACCTGAAGGCCAACTTCAAGGCTCTCACCGACGCTGTCGTGAAGTCGAAGCCGTCGGGTGCCAAGGGCAAGTACGTCAAGAAGGTCTCGCTGACCTCGACCATGGGCCCGGGCCTGAAGGTCGACCTGACCGAGGTTGAGGGAGCCTAACTCTCCTCTTTCCTACAGGATACAGACAAGCAAAGGGCCGGGGGAGCGATCCTCCGGCCCTTTTGCTTTTGTGGGGTGGGAATGCTTCCTAAATCCCGCCGGGCGTGAAATCGAAGCCCAGTTCGCCCAGAGCCTCGCACAGGGTGTCGACCGCGCTGTCGAGGTCGTCGCGGCTGGTCGAACGGATCACGAAGTTGGCGCCGGTCTTCCCCTCACGAAAGAAAGGGTAGCTGCCGATCTGGCAATTGGCGTGGGCCTTTTCCACTTCGCGCAGCACGTCGGCGATCTCGCTTTCGGCGACCCAGCAGCCGACCGTCTCGGCGATCAGTGGCGCGCCGCCTTCGAGCGTTCCGGTGAGCGCGTCGAGCATCTGCGCGGTGATGTTGGGCACGCCCGCCATCACGTGGATCTTGCCGTGCTTGATACCGGGAGCGGCGGACATGCGGTTGGGGATCAGCTCCGCGCCTTCGGGGACGCGTGCCATGCGCAGCCGGGCCTCGGTCAGGCCGCCGGGCTTGTCCTTGTAATAGTCTTCCAGGATCGCGCGCGCTTCGGGGTGGATCACCACGGGCACTCCCAAGGCCGCTGCCACGGCGTCCACCGTGATATCGTCATGCGTCGGGCCGATGCCGCCGGTGGTGAAGACGTAGTCATAGCGCTCGCATAGCGCCTTCAGCGCATCGGCGATGGCGTCCATGTTGTCGGAAACCACGCGCGCTTCGGTCAGGCGGATGCCTTGCACCTGAAGCCAGCTGGCGACCTGGGCGATGTTCTTGTCCTTGGTGCGACCGGACAGGATCTCGTCACCGATGACGAGCATGCCGGCAGTCCAGACCTTGTCGGTAGTCATTCGGCGGCAACAGCCTCATGTGAGCCCGCTTCGCTGGCCTGCGATGCGGCGGGCGGGTTCTTGAAACGGAGGACACCGTCAGCGACCGGGCGCTGGCGGAAATCGCGGCGGTCTTCAAGGTAGTTGTGCGCCAGCGTCCAAGGCCGTTCGGCAGCCACCTTGGGCATCATGTTCTTGGCGCGGTTGAGGTAGCCGGAGGTGTAGTCCCAAGGTTCCACCGCTTCCGGTTCGTCTTCCGGCGCCAGTTCGGGTTCGGCCACCAACGTGCCGGTCTCGCCCATGTGCTTCAGCACCTCGCAGGTGAAGCGCGAATTGGTGTCTGCCCGCAGCGTCCAGCTGGCGTTGAGATAGCCGAAGACGAAGCTGAGGTTGGGCAGGTTGGAGAACATCAGGCCGCGGTAGAAGAACCGCTCGGTCCAGTCGACCGGCTCGCCGTCCTTCGACACTTCCACCTTGCCCGCCAGTACCAGTCGCAGGCCAGTGGCGGTGATGACGATGTCGGCGGGCAGGTGCTCGCCCGATTCCAGCTTCACGCCGGTGGCGTCGAAGCCGGCGATATGATCGGTGACAATCTTGGCCTTGCCGGCATTGATAGCCTCGAACAGGTCGCCGTCGGGCACTAGGCACAGGCGCTGCTGCCACGGGTTGTACGGCGGTTCGAAGTGCTTGGGGTCGTAGTTGGCGCCGAGGTGCTGCCGGGTCATGTCGGTCAGCATCTGCCGCAGCTTCTCCGGCTTGCGGCGCGAGAGGCCGAAGAAGTAGCTGCGCAGCATGATGTTCTTCCACCGCGTCAGGCGGTAGGCCCATTTCTCCGGCAGCACCTTCAGGAAACGCTTGTTCCAGGCGTCCTGCCTGGGGCCCGCACCCATCCAGGTGGGCGTGCGCTGGAGCATGGTAACGCTCTTGGCGGTTTCGGCCATGGCCGGCACCAGCGTAACCGCGGTGGCGCCGGAGCCGATCACCACCACGTCTTTGCCCGCATAGTCGAGGTCGTCCGGCCAGAACTGCGGGTGCAGCACCTGCCCGCCGAAACGGTCGATCTGCGGGATCTGCGCGTCATGCGGGTTGTCGTAGTCGTAGTAGCCGGAGGCGAAATAGAGCCAGCGCGCCGTGGTGGTGGCGGTCTTGCCGTCCTTGCCGCGCGCCGTGACGGTCCACATGGCGGTCATCGAATCCCAGTCCGCGCTCAGCACTTCCTGCCCGAAGCGGATGTGCTCGCGGATGCCGCGCTCGTCGGCGATGCGGTTCAAGTATTCGAGGATGTTCGGCCCGTCCGCGATGGCATCCTCGTGCCGCCACGGCTCGAATTCGAAGCCCAGCGTGTGCATGTCGCTATCCGAACGGATGCCGGGATAGCGGAACAGGTCCCATGTCCCGCCGATGGAGTCGCGGCGTTCGAGGATGGTGTAGCTGCGATCGGGACAGATCATCCCGATATGCGCAGCCATCGAAATGCCCGATATGCCTGCCCCGATGATAAGGATGTCGGTGTCAGGCTGGGTCATCAGGCTCGCTCTTTAGTTCGGGATGTTTCCGTTTCCGGTGAACATAGAGCGAGACGGCGCATCATGATAGTCGCTACTGACATCCTTGTTCACGCCCATCAGGCCCTTGGCCGCCTGCACCGTATTGGCAAGCAGGCAGGCGATGGTCATGGGGCCGACGCCGCCGGGCACGGGGGTGATGGCCTTGGCGTGCTGGCATTCGTCGAAAGCCACGTCGCCGACCAGACGTTCCTTGCCGGTTTCCTCGTCCATGATGCGGGTGATGCCGACGTCGATGATGACGGCGCCTTCCTTCACCCAGTCGCCCTTCACCAGTTCCGGCGCACCGGCGGCAGCGACGATCACGTCAGCCTTGCGGCAGATGGCGGGCAGGCCGTGGGTGTAGATGTGGGTGACGGTAACGGTCGCCTCGGCATCCAGCAGCAGGTTGGCCACCGGCTTGCCGACGATATTGGACTTGCCGATCACCACCGCGTCCTTGCCCGTAAGGTCAGGGATGACGGTATGGATCAGCATCATCACGCCCAGCGGGGTGCAGGGGACGATGCCGCCGGTGCCGGTGGACAGGCGACCGACATTGACCGGGTGGAAACCGTCGACGTCCTTTTCCGGACGGATCGAACGCAGCACCAAACGGGTGTCGATGTGGTCCGGCAGCGGCACCTGGCACAGGATGCCGTGGACTTCCGGATCGTCGTTCAGCTGCTCGATCAGCGCCAGCAGGTCTTCCTGGCTGGTATCGGCGGGCAGGCGGTGCTCGGTCGACTTGATGCCGACCTTCTCGCACGCCTTGATCTTGCGGCGGACGTAGACCTGGCTCGCGCCGTCTTCGCCCACCAGGATCACCGTCAGGCCCGGCGCCGGGTGGCCGGCCGCCACCAGTGCGTCGACTTCGGCCTTGGTTGTCTCGTCCAGCTGGCGCGCGACTGCGCGGCCATCGATAATGTCAGCCATGGTAAGACGCCTTACGAGTTGCGGGCGTGATAGTCATTGATCCATTCGGCCGAAGCGGTCAGCGCGCCGAAGGGATAGAAGTGCAGGCGCACGCGGCCGTGTTGCTCGCCCAGCTTCTGCTGCAGGCTGCCCACCAGCTTGTCCGGACCGGCACTGCCGATCAGGTTGGTCAGGCTGATGCCGTACTTCTTCATGACGCTGGCCGAAGCACCCACGCCGCAACGCTTGGCAAAGCCGAGCAGGCGCTTGATGCCGGCGGGGCCGGGGACGCCGAGGCGGACCGGTACGTCGATGCCGCGCTCGCGCATTTCGGCGAGCCAGGCGACGATGGCGTCGTCGTCAAAGGCAAACTGGGTGACCACCAGCGGGGTCATGCCGTGGGCGCGAACGGCTGCGATCTTGCGCTCCATCCAGTCCCAAAGTTCGGCAGCGGTGTTGTTGGGGTGGCCTTCGGGGTGGCCGCCGACACCGACGATGGTGATGCCATGCTTTTCCAGCAGGCCGGTCTCGATGATCTGCAGCGAATCGGAATAGGGGCCTTCCGGCTCCGGCGGGTCGCCGGCGATGATGAAGACGCGCTTCACACCGGCCTTCTGGGTGATTTCGCCGAGGTACCAGTCGAGCTGCTCTTCGCTCTCGATCCGGCGGGCGGAAAGGTGGACGATCGGCTCGAAGCCCAGTTCGCGCACCAGCACGGCAGCCTCGACGCGCTGTGTCAGCTCTTCACCGGGAAGGAAGGTAACGGCGACCTGCGTACCCGGACGGATCAGCGGTGCGGCTTCCTTGAGGCCTTCGATTTCCTTGGCGGTCATTTCCAGCGAATAGCCGTCGACCATGTTGGCCATCGGGGATTCCCAGTTGGGATGGATGGTTTCGTAGGATGCCATGTCACTCTCCTCCAGGGCCCGGGCCAGAAACGACTCCGCGCGGGCGGCATATTGTCTGCAGAATCCTCTAGCCTATCGCGACAAATTCGTATAGATGAAATTTTCAAGAACGCGAAAAAACTGTGAGAGTGAACGCCCGAAAATGCTCCTGTTCCTGCCTGGACTGATTTGCGACGCACGTGTCTACGCGCCGCAGAAATCAGCCTTTCCGGAGGCCCACGTGGTCGACGGCTATGGCATGGCGGACAGTCTTGCAGAAATGGCGCGAATCGCCCTGGCAGAAGCTGACGCAGCAGGAGCGGACCAGCTCGACGTTTTCGGCCATTCCATGGGTGGGCGCGTAGCGATGGAAGTCGTCCGCCTGGCGCCGCACCGTGTGCGTCGGCTGGCGCTGGTCTCCACCGGTATCCACCCGGTCGGCCCCAACGAACCGGCCAAACGCGCCGAACTGCAGCAGGTCGGCTATGACAACGGGTTCGAGGCGCTGGTCGACACCTGGCTGCCGCCGATGGTGGCCGATGCCAATCGCGATACCCCCATTTATGAAGAGATGCGCGACATGTGCCTGTCCAAAGACCAGGCCATTTTCGACGCGCAAATCAAGGCCCTGCTGGGCCGCCCTCCGTTCGACGACCTGCTGGCCGGGCTGACCTGTCCAACGCTGGTGATGACCGGCGAACTTGATGCCTGGGCCCCGCCCAAGCAGCACGAGGCCATCGCCGAGAAGATTCACGGTTCGCAACTGGTGGTGGTGCCGGGTGCCGGACACATGATCACCATGGAAGCCCCGCAGGCGGTGAACAACGCAATTTCCGACTGGCTCGCCCGCGAGCCGGCCACTTTCTAGACCTTTCAGTTACCAACTTTCCCAAGGAGAGGACGACAATGAGTGAGAACCTGCAACAGAAGCTGGACGCCCAGGGCGACGTAGTCGAATTCCTGCGCAACCAGCAGCTTGGCCCGAACCCCTATCCGGGCGTTCCCGCCGAATATTCCAACTGGCGCAACGAACAGCGCGCCTGGGCCAAGAGCGCCGTGCTCTTCAACCAGTCGTACCACATGGTCGAGCTCTACGTGCGCGGCCCCGATGCCATGGCGCTGCTCGAATACACCGCCATCAACAGCTTCAAGAACTTCGCCGTCAACAAGGCAAAGCAGTACGTTCCGGTGACCCCGGACGGCTACGTCATCGGCGACGTGATCCTGTTCTACCTCGATGAGAACGAATTCTCGCTAGTGGGCCGTGCCCCGGCCATCGAATGGGTCGAATTTCACGCCCAGTACCACAAGCCCGACGGCAGCAAGTGGGATGTCGAAGTCGAGCGTGACGAGCGTACCGCCATGCGGACCGACGGCAAGCGCAAGAACTATCGCTTCCAGCTGCAGGGCCCCAACGCCATGAAGATCCTGGAAAAGGCGATGGGCCAGACCCCGCCGGACTTGAAGTTCTTCAACATGGCTCACGTTGACATCAACGGCAAGGACGTGATCGCGCTGCGTCACGGCATGGCTGGCCAGCCGGGTTATGAGCTGTTCGGCCCGTGGGAAGACTATGCCGCCGTGCATGGTGCGCTGGTCGAAGCCGGCAAGGATGACGGCCTGACGCTGGTCGGCGGCCGCGCCTATTCGTCCAACACGCTGGAATCGGGCTGGCTGCCTTCGCCGCTGCCCGCCTTCTTCACTGGCGACAGCCAGATGATGAAGGACTTCCGCCAGTGGGCCGGTGGCAACAGCTATGCCGGCATGTGCTCGATCGGCGGTTCCTACGTTCCCGACAGCATCGAGGGCTACTACCTCACGCCGTGGGATATCGGTTACGGCCACATCGTGAAGTTCGACCACGACTTCGTCGGCCGTGAAGCCCTCGAAAAGATGGCCACCCAGAAGCACAAGCAGAAGGTGACCCTGGCTCTCGACAACGAAGACATGATGCGCGTCCTGTCCTCGCTCTATGCCGAGGGTGACCGCGCCAAGTACTTCGAATTCCCGAGCGCCGTTTACGCCATGCACCCGTTCGACGAAGTGAAGAACGCTGCCGGCGACGTCATCGGCGTGTCGACCTGGGTCGGCTACAGCTCGAACGAAGGCAAGATGCTGACGCTCGCCATGATCGATCCCGACGAGGTCGAAATGGGCAAGGAAGTAAAGCTGGTGTGGGGCGAACCCAACGGTGGCACCTCCAAGCCGACCGTCGAGCCGCACGTCCAGACCGAGATCAAGGCTGTCATCAGCCCGGTCCCGTACTCGAACGTCGCCCGCACGGCCTATGCCGACTCGTGGCGTGCTACGGGTGTTGGCGCCAACACCTGATCGCATCCAGCGAACGGTTGAAGGGGCGGTTGCGTAAGCAGCCGCCCCTTTTGCTTGCCCGATGCGGGGGGCTTGCGGCATGACACCTGCCATGATGCCGCGTTTCCTTCTCGTCCTTGTCGCCCTGCTGCTGCCCGCGCAGGCCTTGGCGAACGACCTCGAAGGCCACTGGGCTTTCCGCATCGACGAGGCGACGATCTTCGTCTTCACGCTGCAGGAGCGCGAAGGGGGCGGCTGGACGGGCAGCTGGACGCGCCCGGCGCAGATCGACAGCAACGGCATGGTGTTCCGGAACATGGACGGCAGCCAGACCGTGCAGCCCGAAAGCGTGATCGAACGCAATGGCGTGGTGCAGCTGACCTTTGCCGGACCTGCAGAGGCGCGCGGACGCAACGACGTGCTGCAATTCAGTTCGGTCAGCGCGAACCAGGCGCAGCTAAACTATATCGGCTTGCCCGGCGATCCCTATCCGTTGGTGCGCGTGGTGCCGGACACGCCGCTCGGCCCGTTCGAGGATGCGCGCATCTACGACCGCGACCGTGCCGTCACCGAAGCCGAGTACATCGAACCGTGGGAGCCCACCGGCGACCTCGAAGCGGCAGCCGCCCTGGGCGGGGCCCCTGCACTCGATCCGCTCGACGAGATCGCCATCGAACTGGGCCTCGACGTGGCTGGCGGTGAAGAAGAGAGGGTAGAAGAACTGCCGCCGCTGGAGGCCGAAGGCGAAGGTGAGGCGGAAGCGGAAGAGCCGGAAGAGGACGACGAAAGCCCGCGCATCGGCGCAGATTTCCTCGACGGGCTGGACGATCTCTAAGCGGCCTTAGTTGCCTTCGAGCAGCGCAGCGGTCTTGCGCAGCATGTCGCTGACGCGCTCTGCGGTTTCCTCGTCGAAGCGGACCTTGGGAATGGCGACCGACAGCGATCCGGCCATGTTGCCGTCGAAGGTCACCAGCCGGGCGATGCCGATGATGCCGCGCGAATATTCCTCGTCGGTCTGGGCAACGCCGGTTTCCTGCACCGCCTTGATCTGCTCGCGCAGGCCGGCCTCGGTCGTGACCGTGGCAGGCGTGAAGGCTTCCAGCTCGACCTCGGCAAAATACCGCGCCAGTTCTTCTTCGGGCATGGCCGCCAGCATCACCTTGCCGGAGGCAAGCGCATGCATGGGCAGGCGCTGGCCCTGCGGCACCGAATAGCGCAGCGCCTGTTCGCTGCTTTCCGTAACGATGGCCTCGATCTCCCAGCCGTCGCGCAGGAAGAAACTGGTGGTTTCGTCCAGCTGCATGCGCAAGGTGCGCACCAGCGGCGCGACGCGGTCGGCAATCGAGAAGTGGCCGGTCGACTTCTGCAGGCGGGCGAGGCCCGGCCCGGCGGAATAGCGCCGACCGTCTCGTTCAAGATAACCGCGATCGACCAAGGTCGACAGCAGGTAGGACAGGCTCGACACCGGGATCGCCAGCGCGGTGGCGATTTCCTGCGCGACCAGCGGACGCCCGTGCGCCACGACATATTCGATAATGTCGAGCGTACGCGTCGCTGACTTCACCTGGCTGTTTTGCGCCGGTGCCGCTGCGCGGTTCCTGGTGGAGGCCTCTGCCATCCACCATGTATTTCATATATACGAAAATTACGCAAGAGTGAAAATCGGCTTGTTCACCCCAATCTTGCGTCAGCAATATCAGCGCCTTCGCGCAGCGCGCGCAGCTTTGCCCAGGCGACCTTGGGATCGATCTTACCATAGCCGGCGAAAGTCCCAAAACCGCAGTCGGTGCTGGCAATGACGCGGTCCTTGCCGACGATATCGGCGAAGCGTTCGATCCGCTGGGCGACCAGTTCACCGGTCTCGACATAGTTGGAACAGGTATCGACCAGGCCGGGGGCGAGCACCTTTTCGTCCGGCAGGTCGGCCTTGGCCCAGACCGCCCATTCGTGCTCGTGGCGCGGGTTGGCGGCTTCGAACAGGATCGTCGCCGGTCGCGCGGACAGCACCACGTCGAGAATGGTCTCAAGCGGGATGTCGTAGGTGTGCGGCCCTTCGTAATTGCCCCAGCACACGTGCATGCGCAGCTTCTCCGGCGCAATGTTGGCGGTCGCCTCGTTGAGCGCTTCGACATTGGCGCGGATGGTCTTGAGGAACTCCGCCTCGTCCATGTCCTGGTAGCCGGTGTGGCGGCTCATCGCGAGGTCGGGGCAGTCGAGCTGCAATTGCAGGCCGGCATCGACAATCGCCTCGTACTCGGGCCGCATGGCGGTGACGAGATCGGCAAGATAGGCTTCGTGTGTCGGGTAGTACTGGTTCGGCTGGAAGGCCGTGATCAGGCCCGGGCTGGCCGAGTTGAGAAAGGCCTCTACGCCTTTGCCTTCGGCCTCCAGCGCGGCCTTGAAGCGGCGGATATCGTCGTGCAGCGGCTGCAGGTTGACCAGCTCGACCTTGTCGATGGCGCTGGCGCGGGTGAATTCCTGGCTGCCCATGATGTGCGCCAGCTTCTTGGTCAGCTCGGGCACTTCGGCGAGGTCCAGCGCGGGCTTGCGCGGCGTGTGCCCGCCGAAGCCCGACAGCCGCTCGATGATGTAGGTCGAATAGCCGACCTTGCCGAGTTCGCCGTCGCTCACCACCGAGACACCGGCGGCGACCTGCTGGCGCACGCCTTCGGTCACGGCGTCCTGCACTACGCGGTCGAACTCTTCCGCGTCATAGGGCTCCCCCTTGTCGCGGGCGAGGAGCAGGGGGACGAGTTGGGCGCCGCGCGGCAGGCTGCCGACATGACTGGTCTTGATCACGGGTAAGTCTCCTATGGGACGTTCTTAGGGGACGATGGCGCAGCCGACGCTGGCGATCTTTCCGTCCTTCAAATGGTAGTGGATGTATTGCCGCATTTCCTGCAAGTCGCCGGCGGAAATGGGGAAGAACTGCTGCATGCCGCGCGCGTCCAGCTCCTCGCGCGTCAGGTCCTTGAAGGCCTCGATGCGGATCACCCCTTCGACTGCGGCCAGCTCGTCAGACGCGGCGAATTTCTCCACCGTGATGGTCTCGCGCACGTAGCCGTGCAGGAAGGTATAGAAGTCGCGCAGCTGCTGGCGCGTGCGGATCTCGATTCCGAAGAAGGCCATCTGCGGATTGTCGTCGTAGAAATCGAACACCGCGTCATAGTCGCGCGCGTTGAAGGCGGCGGCGTAGCGATCGTAGTCCTCGCGGGTCATGGTCCTCTCCCGTTGCGCTTGTCCTTTGCCGTTGCCGACAATCGTAACGCGCGTTAGCATCATGTCGAGAGAAGGGGAGAGAAAATGAGCCGTACGCCGGAAGAAGAGGCGAACCTGCGCCTCGTGGTGGAGATGTTCGAGAACGTACTGGTGCCGCTCGATAGTAGCCGCGTCGATGAATACATCGCGCCCGACTACATCCAGCACCACCAGAACGTCGATCCGGGACGCGAGGCGCTGAAGGACTTCCTCGACTGGGCGAAGGGCCAGCCGGGCGAGGCGGAGCAGATCCTCCACCGCTCCTTCGTCGATGGCGACCACGTCATGCTGCATTACCACGTGATCCGGCACGAGGGCGATCCGGGCTTTGCGGTGATGGATATCTTCCGCGTCGCAAACGGCATGATCGCCGAACACTGGGACGTGATGCAGGACGTCAATCCCGACCGCCTCAACCCGCTTTCACCCTTCTGAGGAGCTTTCAGGTGCGTTTCAAAGACAAGATCGTGCTGGTGCTGGGCGGCAATTCGGGCATGGGCCTGGCCGCCGCGCAAATGTTCGCGGCAGAGGGCGGCAAGGTCCACCTGACCGGCCGCGACCAGACGACCATCGATGCCGCCGTGGAATCAATTCCCGGCGCCACCGGTTACCAGTCGGACATCTCCGATCCCGCCGCGACCGAGGTCGTGGTGAAAGCCATCGAAGCGACCGACGGCCGCATTGACGTGCTCTACATCAATGCCGGTGTCGGCGGCTTTGCGCCCCTGCGAGGCATTACCGAGGAGGCGTGGGACCACACCCACGCGATCAACCTGCGCGGCTGCGTCTTTGCCTTGCAGAAAGCGATCCGCATCATGGGCAAGGGCGGCTCGGTCGTCGTTACCGGTTCGATTGGCGCTCACGGCGCCTTGGAAGGCAACGGAGCCTATGCCGCCGCCAAGGCCGGGCTGTTCATGGCCATGAAGACCTTCGCCAAGGAACTCATTTCCGAAGGCATCCGCGTCAACGTGGTCAGCCCCGGACCAATCGACACCCCGCTGCTCTACCGCAATCCCGGCATGACGGACGAGCAGGTCGCGGGCCTGAAAGAGATGATGATCCAGAACATCCCGATGAAGCGCATGGGCGAAAGCGAAGAGGTGGCCAAGGCCGTACTGTTCCTCGCCAGCGACGATGCCAGCTTCATTTCGGGAGCCAACCTGTTCGTCGATGGCGGACTGATCGAACTGGGATGAGCCAGATGGAATTCAACGATACCACCCCCTTCACCGGACCGTTCAGCGAACTGGACAATCCGCGCATGGAGTTCGTCATGGAAGTGCGGCTGACCTTCCCCGAGGTCTATTCCATCACCCCGCACCCCAATGGCGGCATGCGCAGCGCCGTGCTGGTAAAGGGCGGCACCTTCGAAGGGCCGCACCTGAGAGGGCGTGCGATCCCCGGGTCGGGCGGTGACTATGCCTATTTCCGGCCCGACGACGTGGCCGTGTTCGACGCCCGCTACCTGCTGGAAGAAGACGACGGCACCGTCATCCTGCTGCACAACAAGGGCTTCCTCTGGGGCCGCCAGCCCGACACCATGCAGCGCCTGCGCGACTGGGCCTTTGCCGACGGCGCGCCGGTTCCCCATCCCGAATACTACCTGCGCGGCAACCCCACCTTCGAATGCGCCGTGGGCAAGCACGACTGGCTGACCAAGCACGTCTTCATCGGCGTGGGCGAGCGCAAGAGCGACGGCAACTGCCTGCGCTACTACGCGCTGACCTAGATAGTTTTTCGATCCGACCTCCGTCGGATCGTCCTCGCTAGACGCGCTCCGCTTCGCTGCGCGCCCGCTGCGGGCGGGCGGTCGCCCTTGCGGTCGGCTTCGCCGACCGGATTGGGGCATTCACCGTAAGTTGATCGCGCTTTGTCGCTCGCCTGCTGGACGTTCTAAGCCCGCAGCCTAGCCCCATTGTCCTTGCGAACAGGAGGTCAGGGCAATGACAGGCAAGGTCGACCTGAAGAAAGAGAAGCGACTCTATTTCGATGCCTCGAAGGTTGGTTGGGAGGCAGCGACATTCGGCGCCGCCAACTACCTTATGATCGACGGGCAAGGATCGCCGGGCGAGTCGGCTGAATACCAGGCCGCGCTCGAAGCGCTTTACCCGCTCGCCTATGCCACCAAGTTTCACAGCAAGGTCGAGCTGGGTCACGACTATGTCGTGCCGCCGCTCGAAGGCCTGTGGTGGGCGGACGACCGCTCGGCCTATGTCGAGCCGGGGCGGCGCGATGAATGGAAGTGGACGCTCATGCTGATGCTGCCCGACTGGATCGAGCCACGGCATGTCGAGGCGGCGCGGGCGAAGAAGCCGGACCTGGACCTGTCAAAGGTGCGCATGGATACGCTGGAAGAGGGCCTGTGCCTGTCACACCTGCACCTTGGCCCCTTTTCTGACGAAGCGCCCAAGCTGCACCTGCTGCACAACGAAATAATTCCCGATGGCGGCTACACCTTCAACGGCGAGCATCACGAGATCTACCTCAGTGACCCGCGCCGCACCGCGCCCGAGAAACTCAGGACGGTGCTGCGCCAGCCGGTGAAGCGCGTCTAGGGGTTCAGGTCCTCCACCCCGAAGTCGCGTCGGGGCGTGTATTCGGGATACTGGCCTTCGGGCAGGGCGCTGTCGGCGATCACCACGCGGTGGCTGAACTTCCATTCCCCGTCGACCTTCACCAGCCGGTCAAACTCGCGGCCCTGTTCCAGTAGCACGGGCGGGGCGTCGATCGACGGATTGCCGATGCCGGTCCAGATGAAGCTGGCGGTCGCCGTGTCGCCGTCGACATGGATTACCGGGTTGGACAGCAGCATGCGGAACGGGCCGCCCTGGTTGCTGGCGCTGGAGGGGTCTTCGCCGATCGAGCCGTAGAGAGCCTCGATCTCGGCGCGCCCGGTGGCGACATTGCCGTTCACGTCGAACACGGCGTCTTCGGTGAAATATTCGTCAAAAGCCCCGGCATCGCCGCCGCCGAGGTGGGCGTAGTATTCCACCACCATGTCCTCGATGGCGATCCGGTCAGCCAGCGCCTGCGCGGCCGGGTCGGCACTGCCATCATCGGCGGCATTGCAGGCGGTAAGCACACTGCCCGAAAGCAGCGCGGCGAGAATCATCGTCTTGCGCATTGTTGTCTCCCTCTTCCGCCAGCGAGATTGCGCCTGTCCGGCCCGCCTGACAAGTCCACAGGCCATTTCCCGCCCTATGGACATTTGCCAATGTTGACTTAGTCTCCCCGCCCAGCAGCCCGGACAGAGGCTGCATCATGGAGAGGGGAACAACTATGACCGCATATCTTGCGCTCGCCATCTCGGTGGGCGTCCTAGCCATTCAGGATACCTGGCTGTTCGGCGTTCCGCTGGCGGAAATGCTGCCCGGCCTCGTCTGGGTCAGCTTCATCGCCTGGGGCTGTCACTTCCATTCGGGTGGCGGCGTGAAGGGCATGACCACGGCTGCCGTAGGAATGAGCTTCGGTGCCGTGATCGGCGTGGCGGCGATCTGGGCGCTGATGGGCCCGCTGGCCTCGCTGGGCGATTTTGCCGGACCGGTGGCCGTGGGCTTGGGTGCCTTCGTGATCTGCCTTGCCAGCAAGGTGCCGCTGCTTTCGACCATTCCGGCCAGCGTCTACGGCTTTGCCGCGGTTGCCGGGGCGACCTTCCTGATGGCAGGTGGCGGCGACATGGACCCGGTGGGCGCTTTCATCCCTACGGTCGTGTCGGTGGTGATCGGCGCGATTTTCGGCATCGTGTCGGAAAACCTGGCGGGCGTGCTGACCAAGAAGGCCTGATCGAGAGGTCGGCTACCGCGTTAGCGCAAACAGCAAAGGGGCGGTGGACTTGTCGGTCTGCCGCCCCTTTTCGCGTGTCAGTCGCTGTTTGCCAGCGAATGGTCAGGCGTGCCTCGCCAGACCAGCAGCGGATAGAAATAGTGTCGCCACGGCCACGCGAGCACCGCGTTGAACACGATGGTGAGGCCACCGAAAACATATTCGATCACGCCTTCGTCCAGCACGAAGTTCCAGTAGACGATCACGAAATTGATCGGGGCCACGGCGATGACTGCCAGCGGCATGGCGCGGTTCGCGAGGATCAGCAGGCCCAGCACTATCTCGGCCACCTTGACGCAGGTCATCAGGCCGGAATCGATCATCGCCAGGCTGAAATCGATCGCTGCCTGTTCCTGCCCCAGCGGCTGCCACGACGGGTCGATGAAGGGCATGGTGCCCGAATAGACCCACCAGCCGCCGAAGATCACGCGGCTAATATGATAGAGCCACTTCATCGCACTGGTGCGCTGACGTGGTTCTCGACACCTTGGGCCTCCCACGCAGCCTGGCGTTCGGCCTCGAAGCGCGGGCTGGTCGACATGATATAGCCGCGCACCTGCACATTGCCTTCGTGGCAGGCATATTCGTACATGCCGTAGTCGTCTTCGCGCAGCCAGGGCACGTCGAGCTTGTAGTGGCCTTCCATCACCACCGGATCGCGCACCCAGGCCTCGTAGTGGATCTGGTTGTCGTTCATCAGCGTCAGGCGCTCGGTCACGTGCAGCTGGTCTGAATTGGGGGCCGGTCCCATCGACATGCCGGGGCGAAAATTGGTGGTCTCGATCACCAGCGTATCGCCTTCCCAGTGGCCGACCGAATAGCCGAGGTCGAATTGCACGTCGGCCGGCGGCGGGTCGCGCCCGTCGACATAGACCATGCGGCTTTCGTGGATCATCTCCAGCGTGATGACGACGAGGCCTGGCGACTGGAATATCTCGATCCCGCCGTTGTATGCACCGGGCAGCATGGAACCGGGCATGCCGCGCGTCAGGCAGCGATCGAAGATGCCGAAGTCGTCCATGTCCTCGAACACGTAGGTGTTCCAGCTGGTCCGCTCGTTCGCCTGCCATTCCTGTCCCAGCGGGGTGAGCGGCGGGTAGCGCCCGTTGGCGGGCTCCACGATCATGCTCGACTGGCGCAGCGGCAGGCCGAACTCGGTCCAGTGGCCCATGGCCATCAGCCCGGCACGTTCTTCCTCGTCATAGCGGCCTAGCTCGTTCTCCACCCGGGCGAAGGCACGGTCGTATTCGTCGTCGGTCAGGAAGGCGCGTTCCCCCAGCGCGGGCGAGCGCTCGCGCGGGGTGCGACCAAGGTAGTCGACCGGCCACTTGCCGCGCAGGTCCGGATCGCCCCACTGCGTGCGCGGCATTTCCCAACCTGCCGGCGGCGTCTCGAACCGCGCGGCCATCCGTTCTTCAAAGCTGGCATCCTGCGCCGCATCCTGTGCTGCGGCGGTGACCGGAACGACTGCAGTCGTGGCCAGCGCGACCGCGATGAGCATTGCTCGCATAACATCTTCTCCCCGCAGCGGAGATTATGGAGAAGGCGGCAGGCTGGCAAGCGGCAGCTTGCCCGAACGCTTCACCGCAGATGAACCGCGGCTCCACAATCCGTTCACCCACGACATGACAGATTTGCCATGCAATACCGTCCACAGGGGGAACGATTCGATGACGAAAATCGCGAGGACTTTGGGGCACAGGAAGATTTGGCTGGCGCTGGCGGCCTCGACCTTGGCACTCGCGGGCTGCACCACGGTGCCGGTGCAGAACACCACCTTCGACCAGGCCGTACTTCCGGACGCGCCGTCGTCCTACGAATTGCCGGTGGGCAGCACGCAGGTAATCGGTAACGGCTCCTACTACAGCAGCGCGCCGCAGTCCGACTGGGGCCGCTATGACGAGCGCTATGCCGACAATTACTACCGCAATACCTATGGCAACCAGACCTACTACGCGCAGGATGCGGGTCCGGATCGCTATGCCTGGCTCGACCTTGCCTATGACGTCAGCGACGAGATCGGCACGACCGAGCCGGACTTCTCGTTCCGCTTCAACCGCCGCGAAAGCTTCGCCTGGGAAACCTGGGATGGCTACCGGCTCTATGCCGAGCCGATCGCGGGCGGCTATCGCTATTACTACTTCGGGCCGGGCGCAGAGCGGCCCTTCCTCGTGCGCGACCCGCTCTATTCCTATGCCTTCCGCTACGGGCGGCTGGTGGCGGTCTACGACCGCGACGGCCGCATCCTCAACTACAGTGCTGCCAACCGCCTGCTGGGCGAGGCGAGCTATTTCTACCAGCTGGGGCGCGAGATCCAGGCAGCGGCCCGCTATGGCTCCACGCCGCGCTATTCCGCTGCGCCGCTGTGGCTGACCTGGCAGAACGACATTTACTACGACAATTATCGCTGGGGCCGCGACCGCTATCGTCACGGCGACTATGACGACTGGCGGCGCGACCGGCGCAATCGTCGCGGAGACCGGGCTGGTGGTCGCCATGACCGCCGCGACGGGGACCGTGCCGAGAGCCGGCAGGAACGCGCTGAACGGCTGGCGCGCGAGCGCGACGGACGCGATCCGCGCCGGGGTCGCGGCGAAGGCATGGGCGGTGCGGGCGGACGCGAATCCGCGCAGCTGCCCGAGCGCGCGACGCCAGTGCTGGAGATCTCGACACCAGACGACACCCGCGAGAACGCCGAAGTCATCCGCGCCGAGCCTCCGGTAGGAACCAACCCACGCGGCGACGGTCGCCGGGCCGGGCGTGATGGCCGCGATGCTTCGGCTCCCGACGTGGCCGAGCGTCCTGATCGCCCGCGCCGTCCTACGCCGGTAACCGGCACCTATGTCGGACAGGAAGAGGCCGAGCTGAACGCCGAGCGCGAGGCAGCGGAGCGCCAGCAGCGCCGTGCCGAACGCGAGGCCATGTTGCAGGCGGAAGCCGAGCGGCAGGCGCAGAACGACGAGGCCCTGCGCCGCGAACTGGAGGCCGAGCGCCTGCGCCGCGATGCCGCCGAACGCGAGACGCGCGCCGTCAATGCCCGCCAGCAGGCGGAACAGGCACGGCGGCTGGCGCAGCAGCGCCAGGCCGAAGCCGAGGCGGCGCGCCAACGCCAGTTGCAGGCGCAACAGTTGGAGCAGGAGCGCCAGCGGCAGGCCGCCGCGCAGGCCGAAGCTGCTCGCCAGCGCCAGGTCGAAGCCGAAGCCCAGCGCCGTGCCGCAGCACAGGCAGCTGCCGAGCAGCGCGAGCGGGAGAGCAACGCGCGATTGCGGGCCCAGCAGGCTCGCGAAGCCGAGGCCCAGCGCCGCGCGCAGGCTGAGCGGGAGGCGCAAGCACAGGCTCAGGCCCAGGCCCAGGCCCAAGCCCAAGCAAGAGCGCAGGCGGAACGCCAGCGGCAACAGCAGCAGGCCGAGGCGCAACGTCAGGCCGCAGCGCAGAGACAGGCAGAGGCACAGCGTCAGGCGGCAGCCCAAAGGCAAGCCGAGGCCCAGCGCCAGGCTGCTGCCGCCGCGAGGGCACAGCAGCAAGCGAGGCCCGCACCGACCCCGCCACCGCCGCCAGCTCCGGCTGCTAACTCGGCACCGCCGCCCGAACGGTCAAGCCGACCGGCACCGGCACCGCGACTGGAACGGCCCGAGCGCGAGCCGGACTAGGCGATCAGGCGGGGAGGTCAGCCGGGCAGCTTGCTGGCAGCCAGCTTCTCGCGCGAGACCCAGGTGCCGTGCACCTGGCTGCGCAGCGCCTTGCCGGTCTTGATCTTGGCAATCGGGCCCTTTTCGACAGCGTCGGCTTCTATCACCCAGACCTCGCTGGAGTAGTCGGCGGGGTCGCCAGCGCCCGGAGGGCCGTTGGGAATGTCGATCACCGACAGCAGCCAGCCGCCGTGGCCTTCTTCGGGCGAGACGACGTGGGCGGGTTCGCTGATCGCGGCACCGGGGGGTGTTTCCATCATCGCCAGCTGGCCGGTCTGCGGGTTGATCCGCAGCAGGCAGTTGAAGTTCGCGCCGACCGGGCCGCCGAGCATGGGCGGCCCCTTGGCCTCGGGGTTCATCGACAGGTACCAGGCGCGGTCATAGGGGCGGCCCTGCACCGCGTCCTCGACGCGGCAGAGGTCGCCCGGAGGGCCGATGGGCCGCTCGGCCAGCGTCAGCTCATCCGCGCTCATGTCCACGCTCCAGCGGGTCAGCGCGCCCTGGATTTCCTGCTGCGGAATGTCGATCCCGCCGGCTTCGCGCATGAAGGCAAAGGCGTTGGTGTTGGTCAGGCACAGGTCGATGTGGACCGTATCGCCTTCCTCGAAGGCATTGACCTCGTGGAAGCACGATACGCCGATGGGCCCCTTCACCCAGCGCATTTCCGACACACTGCCGTAGCGCGGCATGATGCCGACATAGCTCGGCAGGTCCTGGTGGTGCGCCCAGTGAGCACCGCCGGCCTTCAGCCGGTCGAGGTCTGCCAAGGTCGGGAAGATCGGGAAGATCGCGTAGTGATCGGTGATGACGAAGTCGTGGATGGTGGAGGGGTAGGGTTGCTCGAACCACTCTTCCTTCACCAGCTCGCCATCGGCATCGGCGATGCAATAGGCGACGTGCGGATCGCACAGCCCGCCTGCCTCGTAACCGAAGAAGAACAGCTCGCCGGTCTCGGCGTCGATGCGCGGGTGGGCGGTGAAGGTCTGGCTGCGCAGCTTGCCTTCGTAGTCCCACCGTCCGGCCGTCTCCAGCGTGTGCGGATTGACCTCGTAACCGCGACCGTCCTCCTTGGTCATGAACAGGCGACCGCCGTGCCACACCGGGGTGGTGTTGGCGACGGTGCGATCCTTGCCTGCGACACTGGGATCGTCGGTGAAGGGGTTGCGGTAGCGCCCGAACAGCGCCTTGCCCGCGGCCTTTTCCAGCAGGTAGCGCTCGGTCTCGACATACTTGATGCCAAAACTGGCCTTGCCGCCGGAAATGTCGAACTTGGCGATCATGCCGTCGTGGTTGAGCGCGATATCGTCGTCGAACATCGGCGCATGGGCATTGTCCGGCACGGCGCGGAAGAAGGCACCGTCGATCGCGGCGGGGATTTCGCCTTCGACCTCAAGCCCTTCCAGTTCGTATTCCTGCTGCCTGGGGGTATTGGTGCCGATGAAATGGATAGTCTGCGGAAACGCGCCCAATGTCTCTCTCCTCGCGTGATTCTTTGCGATAACGCTAACGGTTGTTACAATCGGCGCAAGAGCGCATAAGACCAGAATGCCAAAGGGAGAGGGGCGTATGGATGTACAGCGGCACGGCGTGCAGGCATCGGGCAGCCACGTTCACATGGACGAAACCAGCGAGGTGGTGCTGCTGCACCGCCTGCTGAAACTCACCAACCGCCTGATGGCGCCGTTCTCCACCCACCTGTCGCATCGCTATACCATCAGCGTAAACGAGTTCCGCCTGCTGATGACCATCGGCGCGCTGGGCCGCACCGCCAGCCACGAAGTGGCCGAGCTGACCGGCGTCAACGCCATGAGCGTCAGCCGCGCCGTCGCGACCCTGCAGAAACATGGCCGCGTTATCGTCGAGACCGATGAAGGCAACCGCCGCCGCAAGTGGCTGTCGCTGTCGGATGAAGGCAAGCGCCTCTACGAGATCATGCGCCCGCAGACCGAGACGGTGGCGCATTACCTGTTCGGCAAGCTCGATACCGACGAAGTGGCCGGCTTTGCCAGCACGGTCGAGAAGCTGATCGAACGCCTCGATGCCGAGGACGAAGCGGGCAATTCGGTCTTCCTCGAACGGACCAAGCCGGAAGATGACTGACAACGAGCGCCGCGCGATCGAGGCCGAAGTGACGCGTTTGGTGCACCAGTACGTCTGGGCGAATGACGCGCAGGACTGGGAGCAATGCGCCGCGCTTTATACCCAGGACGCTGTCTTCCGTCGTCCGAGCGGCGGCGATCCGGTCGTGGGACGCGAGGCGATCCTCGCCAGCTTCACCGCCCGCCCGCCGCGCGCGCAACGCCACGTCATGGCGAACACGCTGGTCGATGTGGTCAGCGAGAGCGAAGCGCGTGTTAAGAGCGTAATCGTGCTCTACATGGGCGACGCGGCCGAAGAAGGCCTGCCGGTGCAGGACCCCAAGTCACCGCTGATCGGCACCTTCGAAGACCGCGTGGTTAAGACCGCCGATGGTTGGCGTTTCGCCGAACGCAAGGGTGGGCTGGACTTCAGGCCCTAGGGCCGCACCAGCTAGGCAAAGACCGTATCGGCCTTTTCCTTTTCTTCTTCGATCACGCGTCGCTTGAGCGCCGCGGGCACCATCAGGGCAATCAGCACGCAGGCGAGTGCCGGGATCGCGGCAACGCCGAGGAAGCTCTGCGCGGGCACCTGGTTCTGCAGCATGATCTGGCCCAGCGGCGGTCCGGCGAAGGCGCCAAGGCGCGCCACCAGCACGCCGACGCCTACGGCTGACGACAGCATCCGCGCGGGGAAGAGGTAGGCGGCGAGCCCCGGCAGCACCATGCCGCCCGCGTTCGCTCCGCCCACGCCGACCATCAGCATCAGCGTCCAGAACCCCGGATCAGGCGCAGTGACCCAGATGGCGATGAAGCTGGCAGCCATGGCGCCGAACATCAGCATCAGCGTCGGGCCCTTGCGCCAGTTGTCGATCAGCAGGCTGGCCGCAATGCCGATGCCGAGGCCAGCGAGGTTGGCCACGCCCGACACGCGTGCTGCGTCATCCAGCGTCAGTCCAGCCTGCGGCAGCACGGTCGGCAGCCACGAGTTGAGCAGGTAGAGGTTGCAGGCGTTGAAGGCGAGCATGGCGGCGAAGACCGCGAAGGGGAACAGCCAGGGCGATTGCAGCAGTGCCAGCTGCGGCAGCTTTACCTTGGGCGCGTTGGCGTCCCTCGGTTCCGCACCCTTGGGCAGGCCGCCTTCGAGCAGCACCAGCAGGCCAACGGCGAGGATGATCGCGAAGCCGCCGGGCACGAGAAACAGTCCCTTCCACGTCAGGAGGCCGACGATTTCCGGGGCAAGGATACCGGCGATGGCGAGGCCGACGGGGATGCCCGCCGATACCACCGCCATGATCGTCGCGCGCAGGCGGGCCGGAGCCAGTTCTGCCGACAGCGCGCTGACATTGGGCAGGCAGGCCCCCAGCGCGGCACCTGTCAGCAGGCGCCAGATTAGAAATTCGGTCACGCTGCTCGCGGTCGAGGTGCCCAAAGTGAACAGCCCGGTCGCCAGCGCGCCAGTGACGATCAGCGTGCGCCGGCCGAAGCGGTCTCCCAGCGGGGCAATCAGCGCACCGCCCGCGCCAAGGCCGATCAGCAGGGCAGTGAAGACCCAGCCAAAGCTGGCCGGGTCAAGTCCAAGCGCTCCCTCCAGTCGCGGCACGGCCAGCGACATGGCGGCAATATCGAAGCCTTCCATCACGAAGATGCCCGCCAGCAGGACGAGCGATGCGATTGTCCGCGTGTTCAAGCTTTCTCTCCCCGCCCGTCGCCCCTGGAATCCCAAGGGCTGGGCATGCGGTATGGCACGGTAAGGAAGTCGGCTTCAACGGCTTCGATCTTGCCCTTGCGGATCTTGAAGGCCTCGGCGAGGTAATAGGAGTGCGGACGGCGCACCGGGCTGCTGGCCTTGGTGCCGTCGGTCAGCTCGTATTCGCCCAGCCTGCCCGAATGGTCGATGAAGCCGTAGGCCAGCACGATGCCGCGCTCGACATCCACCAGCGGGAAGCGGCGCGCGCGCAGGTCGTCGTCGTAGCGGTACCAGCCCAGCAGGAACTGTTCGGCACAGCCCAGCCGTGCCACGGGCAGCGGGAAATCCTTGTTGTTGGTCGTCTGCACCCCGTTCTCGACGCGGTTGCAGTGCGGCCAGAAATGGGTGTGCAATTTGCCGTCGTTGCGCTCGATGGTCTCGAAGTAGCCGTTGGCAATGCGGACAAGCTCTTCCCGGTCTGAGCGCTCGCCGTCGGGTACCACGGCTTCCATGATCGGTTTGCGCTCGAATTTCTGCGGACCGAACGGGAAGCCCTCGTCCTTGTTGCGCGCCACCACCGTCTCGATCCCGGTGATTTGGCCGCCCGAAACCTCCAGCCGCACACAGCAGGGGTTGAGCGCGTCGGTTTCCTCTACCGCGGTGAACAGCGCCACCTGCCCGCTGTCGGGATCGGCAAAGCGCAGGTCGTATCCGTGCTTGGCAGACAAGGTGTTCCACAGCCCGTCACCCACCGCGAGCGCGACGTTGTTCTCTGTGTTGAAAGCGCCCGGCGCAATCGGTGCGCGCGACGGATCGCGGCTGGCGAGTGCTTCGACATAGGCGTCGAGCACGCGATAAAGTTCCTCGCGCGGTATCACCGCTTGTTCCCCTCCACTTGACTCTTGGCAGGCCTAGCTCAAAAGTAACGATCGTTAAAGTGGCCCTTCACATGGGCCATCAGGGGAGAGGAATTCACATGGCGGATGCACCGCTGCCACCACGCATGACAATGGCGCAGCTTGATGCCGCGCGGCGCGACCTCGAAGCCGTGCTGGGCGCGGACCAGTGCTTTTTCGAAGACCTTGATCGCCGGTCCTACCAGGACAAGTTCGCCGTCGACGATAGCGGCCACCACCCGGCCGGCGCGGTTGCGCCCGAGAGCCTTGAGCAAGTGCAGGCCGTACTGCGGGTGGCGAACGAACACCGGCTGCCGGTCTTCCCCATCGCCCGCGGCAAGAACCTTGGCTACGGCGGCACCGCGCCGGTCATGGCCGGATCGGTCGTGCTCGACATGAGCCGCATGAAGCGGATCGAGTTCGACGAGAAGCTGGGCACCGTGCTGCTGGAGCCGGGCGTGGGCTTCTACGACCTCTACGACTACATCCAGCGCAATAACCTGCCATATTGGCTCTCCACCCCCGGCAATAGCTGGGGTTCGGTGATGGGCAATGCGCTCGATCGCGGCGTGGGCTACACGCCCTACGGCGAGCACACCAAGAACATCTGCGGGTTGGAGGTCGTGCTGGCCAATGGCGAGGTGGTGCGCACCGGCATGGGCGCCAGCGCCAATGCGCCGACCTGGCAGGCCTATCCTTTCGGCTTCGGCCCTGGCTGGGACCAGATGTTCGTGCAGTCCAACTTCGGCGTGGTCACCAAGATGGGCATGTGGCTGATGCCCGAGCCCGAAAGCCTGATGGGCATGGACGTCGAATTCGACCGTCCGGAAGACCTGAAGGTGATGATCGACACCATCGCTCCGCTGCGGCGCGAGCGGCTGCTCACGCAGTCGCCCTCCATCGGCAACTGGATGCGCGCCGCTGCCGTGCTGACCACGCGCGACGAGTGGACCGACGAACCCGGTGCGCTGTCGGACACCGTGATCGACGCCATCCGCCGCCAGTTCAATATCGGCTGGTGGGGCGTCAGCCTGCGGCTCTATGGCCGCGAGGACGTGAACCGCGCGGCCTTCCGGATTCTCAACGATGCCATTGGCGCGGCTGGCCCCATGTCCGTTCGCCCGACCGAATGGCGACGCGGCGAGCCACTGGAATATACCGGCTGGACCGGCACCCCGATGACCTTCCCCATGCAGAACGTGAACTGGTACGGCGGGCGCGGCGGACACATCGGCTTCAGCCCGATCATCCCGCAGGACGGCGACCTGGCGCTGGCGCAGTTCCGCCGCACCTATGCCCGCTACCAGGAATACGGGATGGACTACCAGGGCAGCTTCGCCTTCGGCGAACGGCACATGACCAACGTCAACGCCATGGTGTTCAACAAGGACGATCCGGCCATGATGTCGCGCATCGATCCGTTCTTCCGCACCCTGGTGGCTGACGCGAAGGAGCAGGGCTACTGCGAATATCGCACCCACCTCGATTACATGGACCTGGTCGCCGACAGCTACGATTTCGGCGGCGGGGCCCTTCGGCGCATGAACGAGAGCGTGAAGGACGCGCTCGATCCCAACGGCATCATCGCGCCGGGCAAGAGCGGAATCTGGGGCAACCGCTGGCGCAGCGAAGGAGAAGGCGCATGAAGAACGTCGTATTCCTGGTCGCCGCGGGCCTGCTGGCTGGCTGCGCTGCCGTGGCAACGGCACAGAACGCCGAGGGCGAACCAGCGGCGCAGGCGGGACCGCCGCCCATGCCGCAGCCGGTCACCATGGCGCAGCGTCCCGATGCTACCGGCGGTGAAGCGCTCTACGTCGAATACTGCGCCATGTGCCACACGGCCAACGGCATGGGCACGGGCCTGCTCGCCCGCCGCATGGATACCCCGCTGCTGGAAGACCGCGACAACCTCGCCGCGCCTTTCGTTGTGATCGCCGCGCGCAACGGCATCGGCAACATGCCCGCCATCCCGCGCGGCGAAGTGTCGGACGAAGACCTGCAGGCGATTGCCGAATACCTTGCGGCCGGCCCGCACGGAGGTGACGAATGAAGGTTTCCCGACGCGGAGTCCTCGCCGGTGCCGCTGCCCTGCCGATTGCTACCCAGGCGCGCGCCTGGCGGTGGGAGCATCACGGCGACACCGTGCTGCTCTACGATCCCCGACTGCCCGCCGCGCAGGCTTTCGCCGAATCCGGCCGCTCCGCAGGTCGAACCGTCCTGGCGCTGGAAGGCGACCGCATCCGCCTCGCGCGGGAACTCTTCGCCGGGCGCCCCGCACTGGTGCGCGGTGTCAGCCGGCAGGCCGATGCCGTGCTGGTGGAAGAAGTGGCGCAGGAAGCAGGCTACACCCGCGTCGCCCAGCGCGTGGACGGCGCCGTGATCGACTGGACTCTCGCGCCGCGTTGAGGGGCGGCAATCATTCTGCTGTCGTTCGGGCCGGTGCGTGATATTCGTCATTACCGGGATTGCGGGGGAGGGTAGCGATGGGGCGTTCCGAAAAGGAAACCGACTTCTGGGGCAATGAGTACATCCAGCACTACGACGATGACGGCAACAAGGCTGGAACCACGCGTGTGGAGACGGGCTGGTTCGGCGGCGAGTACCAACAACATTACGACCAGGACGGCAGCAAGTCCGGCACTACCGAGCGGGAGACAGGCTGGTTCGGTGGCGAGTACGACCAGCATTACGACCAGGACGGAAACAAGGCCGGTACTACCGAAGACGAGACCGGTTGGTTCGGTGGTCACTACGACCAGCACTACGATCAGGACGGCGATAAGGCTGGATATACCGAGCACGAGACTGGTTGGTTCGGCGGAAAATATGATCAGCATTACCGTCAGGACGGGCGCAAGGGAGGCGTCCATGCGGCAGGCTCAGCTTCCCGCGCGGTCTCGGACCGAGCCTCCGGCTCTGCCCCAAACGGCAGCTATTCCGACGGTAGTGGCTATTCCGGCGGCGGCAGCCGGAGCTTCAGCTTCAGCAGCTTCGGCGGGGGCATCAGGGGCGCTTCCGGCAAGACCAGCCTTTCGGATCTGGCGGCCGCTGCCTTCCTGCCCATTGTCTGGCTGGCAGGTATTATCGGTGCCATCATCTATGTGAAGGAAGTCATAGACACCTTCTCCTACAACGTGCTGGAAGGGATCGCCGCGCTGCTGATTGCGTGGCTGATCGTGCCAATCTTCATTGTCGGGGGTGGTCTGTTCGCCGCGGCCCTTTGTCTTGTCGCCCTGGTGATCGATTTTTTCCGAGGCGCTTTCAGCCAGGACTAGGGCATCCCGCAACTGAAGCTGTCGGCCACCATCGGGTCGCCTGAACCGTCATAGACGGCCACGGTCGGCCACGGGCAGAGCGGGCGCTGCATCGGCTCGCGCGGCGGTTGCGGCGGCTGGCCAGGGAAGCCCGCGACCTGCGTCGGACGCGTCGCGATCAGGCGGTTGGGGGCATTGCCCGTGGTTGCCCATTCGTCGATCGCCGCCAGCGTGTCGAAGTCGCTCGGCCCGTCGCCGCCGGCGCAGTGATCCATCCCCGGGGCCATGAACAGGCGCAGCTGGTTCTCGCGCTGGCTGGCGGGCAGGGCGCCGTAGAGCCCGTGGTGGAAGGCCAGGGTGTTGGTGGCAGGGATCAGCCCGTCGGACCAGCCGTGGCTCAGCAGCAGCTTGCCGCCACGCGCGAAATATGCGCCCAATCCGTCGCTGGGCACGTTGAGGATGTCGGCGCCGTAGGTGCGGGCATCGACCATGTAATCGCGGTAGTCGGTGGTGCGCCAGTCCCAGCCCTCGCGCCCGGCATAGGCGAGGTCGCGGAAATAGCTCATGGCCACTGGGAAGGGCTCCTGCCCCATCACCAGCGCGGCCATCTGCATTTCGGTGCCATAGGGCCAGCCGGGTAGCAGCAGTTCACCATCATTCGCGCGCACGCCGCCGAACAGGTTGTGCACCGCGCTCACCTGCCCGGGGCTGAGGCAGCCCTCGGTCTGGCCGGGGGTGCATTGCAGGCGGGCGAAGTCGGGGCGGCATTGCAGCGGGCGGCCGACAATGCCGTCGGTCACACCGTCCTGCGCATCGCAGGCGCGCAGCACTTCGCCATGGACGAGGCCCAGCGCTTGCGGCGTCATGGCGACACCGAACCGCTGCGGTTGCCAGCCCTGCCACATCGACTGCGTCATCAGGTCGGTCATCGGGTTGGCGGGTGCCATGGCGCTGATCGCGTCGAAGTCCGTCGGGTAGCGGTAGGCCGCCATCAGGCCCTGTCGCCCGCCGGTGGAGCATGAGTTCCAGAACGACAGGTCCGGTCCGCGACCGTAGAATTCGTTCACCAGCGCCTTGGCCGCCGTGGTGGTGACGTGCACCGCGCGGTGGCCGAAATCGACCAGCCGCTCAGGGTGGCCCACGGCCCATTCGGCGGTCAGCCCGTTGCCGGTGTGGCCGGTGTCGGTGCTGGCCGTGGCGTAACCGCGGCGAATCGGCTCGGCCATTTGCGAGTAGGAGATCGAACCCGCCCAGATGCCATTGCCGATGCCGACATATTTGCCGTTCCAGCCGCTGATCGGCAGCCAGACCTCGCTGCGAATGTCGCTGTCGGATGTCGGGGTGAGGCGCAGCTGCACACGGCAGAATGCCGGCACGTCGCCATAGGCACCGCCTGCCACGCCGGGGTTGACCCCGCCGCCGCCCGGTTGCTGGAAAGCGCCTGCGGCCACCGTCTGGGCGGAGACGACCTCGCCGCCATCCAGCGTCATGTCGACCAGGTCTTCACAGGCCGCCTGGGCCGGTGATGCCAGCGCCATGACTGCCAACGAGGCTGCGCTCCCCAAAAACCAGTGTGATCGCATGGAATCCTTCTCCCCTCTGTTGCCTCGATAATAACATTCGTTATGATCGCGTCGAGGGCCACAGCCTGCACTGGGAGAGAAAATTGGGCAAGATCATCGTATCCGGCGCGTCCGGCCAGTTCGGCTATGCTGCCGCTTCGCAATTGCTGGACATGGGCGAAGACATCATCGCCCTGTCGCGATCGACCGACAAGCTGGCGGACCTTGCCGAACGCGGCGCAGACGTTCGCGCTGCCGATTTTGATTCGCCGGACGGCCTGGTCGAGGCCATGCAGGGCGGCGACAAGCTGTTGCTGATTTCCACCACCCTGGTGGGCGAGCGTGCGCGCCAGCATGCCAATGCCATCGACGCGGCCAAGGAAGCCGGCGTCAAGCACATCGTCTACACGTCGCTGCTCGGCGCGCGGAAGCCGGGCAACCCTTCGGTTGAAGGCTTCGATCACATCGCGACCGAGGAATATTTGGAGCAGGCGGGCGTTCCCTACACCTTCTTGCGCAACAGCCTCTATGCCGAAGCCGTGGCCACGGCCATGGCGATCCCGGCGCTCACTTCGGGTTCCAAGCCGGAGAATGCAGGCAGGGGCCGCGTGCCGGTGGTCAGCCGTGACGATTGCATTGCCACGGCCGTCGCCGTGCTCACGCAGGAAGGTCACGAGAACAAGGCCTACGACGTCACCGGGCCGGAGCTGTGGGAGCTGCCCGATGCCATGGCGCTGGTCTCGGAAATGGCTGGCAAGCCGATCGACGTCGAGATCGTCGATGACGAGGGCATGTTCGCCTATTTCGATGCCATCGGTGCCGTGCGCCGGGCCGAGGACCTGACGCCGGACACACCCATCCCATGGGCAAGCGAAGGCATGGTGACCTTCGGCCAATCCATCCGCGAAGGCTTCATGGATGTCGAATCGACCGACGTCGAACGCATCACCGGCAAGAAGCCGCGCACGCTCAAGTCCGTGTTTGAACAGTACCAGGGAGCCTGGCCGCAATGATCCGCCAGTTTGCATTCGTAGCCGCTGCCAGCCTCGCGCTGGCCGCCTGCGGCGACAGCTTTGACCCGTCCTCCATCGACACCAGCACCTATGGCGCGGGAGAGAACTGGGACAATCCCGGCGGCGACTGGGCCGAAAGCCACTTCTCGCGGCTGGAAGAGATCACGCCTGCCAATGTCGGCGAGCTGGGCCTTGCCTGGGAATACGACCTTGGCACCTCGCGCGTGCAGGAAGCCACGCCGGTGGTGATCGACGGGGTGATGTATACCTCCGGCAACCTTGGCCGGGTCTACGCGCTGAACGCGGCGACGGGTGAGGAGCTGTGGACCTTCCTGCCCGAGCTGGACATGCAGGTGAACCGGCATGCCTGCTGTGACCAGGCCAACCGCGGCGTCGCCGTGGCTGACGGAAAGGTGATGGTCGGTGCGCTCGACGGCATGCTTTACGCGCTCAATGCGGAAACCGGGGCGGTGGAATGGAGCGTCGACACCGTGGTCGATCACGCCCGCGGCTATACCATTACCGGCGCGCCCGAGCTGGCCGGCGACCTCGTGGTGATCGGCAATGCCGGCGCCGAATACGATGCGCGCGGCTATGTTACCGCTTACGACGTCGAGACCGGCGAACAGGCCTGGCGCTTCTTCACCATTCCGCGCGATCCCGCATCGGGCGAACAGGAAAACCCGGAGCTTGTAGCGGCGCTGGAAACATGGAGCGAAGATACCCGCTGGGACATCGGCGGCGGCGGCACCGCTTGGGATGCCATCGTTTACGATCCCGAGTTTGACCAGGTCATTGTCGGCACCGGCAACGGCGGCCCCTATCCGCAGGCGGTCCGCAGCCCCGGCGGCGGTGACAATCTCTACCTGAATTCGCTCGTCGCGCTGGACCGCGAGAGCGGCGAGATGAACTGGTATTTCCAGGAAACCCCGCAGGACAACTGGGACCTGACCGCGACCCAGCCGATGACGCTGGCGCAGCTGGACGTGAATGGCGAGAGCCGGCCGGTTATCCTGCACACGCCCAAGAACGGGTTCTTCTTCGTCGTCGACCGCGAAACAGGGTACGCCCATGCGGCCAACCCCATCGTGCGTACCAACTGGGCCGATGGCTTCGATGTCGAAACGCAAAGCTTCAACATGACCATGGACCAGGCCGATTATTCGCTGGGTCCGAAGATCGTCTACCCGGCCTCACCGGGCGCGCGTAACTGGTATCCGGCGGCCTACGATCCCGCCCGTAATACCTATTTCGCGCAGGTGCTGGACATGGGGAACCTGATGTTCCTCACCGGCGATCCGTCCGAGGCCGAATATCAGGAGAAGTTCCTGAATGCCGGTGCCGCGATCATCTTCACCAGCGACCTGCAGGCGGCAGCCGCCACGCTGCCGCCGCCGCTGCGCGCGGCGATCGAGGCGGAGGACAGCTGGCAATGGGTGCTCGACCAGCCCTTCTCCAGCCAGTTGCGCGCGATGGACCCGCTGACGGGTGAAACCAAGTGGGCGGTCGACGGGCTCGGCTGGCAGGATCGCTTTGGCGTGCTCGCCACCCAGACCGGCCTTATCTTCCATGGCAACTCTGCCGGCACGATGTTCGCCCGCGATTCCGATACCGGCGAGGAATTGTGGTCGATGGAAACCGGCACCACGATCATGGCCGCACCGATGACCTACAGCGTGGACGGCGTGCAATATGTCGCCGTGCAGGCGGGCTGGGGCGGCGGTGGCTGGGGCTTCGTGCCTGGCTACTCGGCGGCCTACAACAAGGGCTTCACCAACCGCCTGCTGGTGTTCCGCCTTGGCGGCGGCGAGGTGACTGTACCCGAAGATCTCCCGCCGCTCGAACCCGCTCCCGCTCCGCCCGAGCAGCTGGAAGGCGTGACGCCGGAAATGATCGCCATGGGCAACGCGCTGTTCACGGAGAATTGCACCATGTGCCACTCCAACCAGCCGCGCGCGCCCTTGCCGGACCTGCGCCGCATGCAGCCCAACGTGCACGCGGGTTTCCAGCAGATTGTGCGCGAAGGCCTGTTCGTGATGAACGGCATGCCGTCATTCGGCGATCGCCTGTCGCCGGAAGAGGTGCGTGCAATCCAGGCCTGGCTCATCAGCGTGCAGGGCCCGCTGCGCGAGCGCGAGCTGGAACTGCAACGTCGCGGCATGCCGCTCGACAGCCAGTCGCTGACCATCCTCTCGAACTTCTAGGAGACGTGCCATGACCCCCGAAGGCGTGAACATCAAACACCCCGACAAGCTGTTCATCGGCGGCGAGTGGGTGCACCCGGTCGCGAACGACGTGATCGAGGTGGTGAACCCGGCAAGCGAGGAAGTCGTGGCGCGCGTCGCCCATGCGGGCAATCGCGACATGGATGCTGCCGTGGCCGCCGCGCGCGAGGCTTTCGACAACGGCCCATGGCCCAGGACGCCGCCGCTGGAACGCATGGCCAAGCTGATGCAGTTCGTCGATGCGCTGGAACCCCGCGTGCCCGAACTGGCCGCGGCCTGGACCGCGCAGATCGGCGGCCTCGCCACTGCGGCCGGCCCGATGCATGCGGGCGGCGTGGCTGGCCTGCGCGGCATCGCCTCGCTGGGTGAGCGGTTCCAGTGGGTGGAGCAGCGGCCCGGCATGGCGGTGGACACCGTCACCGTGGTCCGCGAACCCGTGGGCGTGGTCGTCGCCATCGCGCCGTGGAATGGCCCCTTCGCGATCATGGCGAACAAGGTGTTCTACGCCCTCATCGCCGGTTGCACCGTGGTGATGAAGCCCAGCCCGGAAACCCCGCTGGAAGCCTATATCATCGCCGAGGCGGCGGAGGCCGTTGGCATGCCCGCCGGTACGGTGAACCTCGTCCCGTCGGACCGCGAGGCGGCGGACCACCTGATCCACTCGACCCACATCGACAAGATCACCTTCACCGGCTCCAGCGCCGCCGGTCGGCACATCGCCAGCGTGGCGGGCGGCAACATGGTGCGTGCCACCTTCGAACTGGGTGGCAAGTCGGCGGCGATCATCCGCGACGACTTCCCCACCGAGGCGGCAGCGCAGATCCTCGGCAACACCATCACCGTGATGAGCGGGCAGGTCTGCGCCATGCTCAGCCGCGCCATCGTGCCCAGGGCGCGGCACGACGAGCTGGCCGAGGCCATCGCGGGCGTGATGAAGGGCGTGAAGATCGGTCACCCCGAAGACCCCGAGACGCAGCTCGGGCCGGTCGCCATGCGCCGCCAGCTCGAACGCATCGAGATGTACATCGAGGCGGGCAAGGCTTCGGCCGACCTCGTCACCGGTGGGCATCGGCCCAGCCACATGAACAAGGGCTATTACATCGAGCCGACTTTGTTCGCGAACGTCGATAACACGTCGAAGATCGCGCAAGAGGAGATTTTCGGCCCGGTGCTGTGCCTGATCCCGGCAGAGGACGAGGAAGACGCTATCCGTATCGCGAACGAGAGCGACTACGGCCTCAACGGCTCGGTCTTCACCAACGATGCGCAAGCCGCCTACGACATCGCCCGCCGCGTGCGGACCGGCGTGGTCGGCCAGAACGGCATGCGCATGGAATGGACCGCGCCCTTCGGCGGCTTCAAGCAGTCGGGCATCGGCCGCGAAGGCGGCGACGAAGGCATCCACGCCTATGTCGAGACCAAGACCATCCTCACCGATGCAACGGTGACGGTCTGAGGAGAGCTTAATCGCCCAGCCAGGAGAGCCCGCGATGATCATTCCCGAGTCCTTTCATGCCGCTTCGGATGACCTGCCGTGGGCGGAAAGCTGGGCGGGTGATCCGCAGATCCGGCTCAAGCTGCTGATGGCCGATATCGAGGGCGGGCGGTTCGCCGTGCGCATGACCTTCGAACCCGGCGTGCTGGTTGCCCCGCACAAGCACACCGGCGAAGTCCACGCCTTCACCATGGCGGGTGAGTGGGCCTACCTCGAATATCCCGACAGCCCGCCAAATACGCCGGGCTCCTACCTGTTCGAACCGCCCGGCAGCACGCACACGCTGAAGGTGGCGGACCATAACGACGGCCTGACCGACGTCTTGTTCATCATCTACGGTGCCATGCTCCACCTCGACGAAGAGGGGCAGGTGGTGGCGGTGACAGACGCCGAAAGCGTGCTGCGCGAATACCCCGAATGCCTGCGCGCGCAGGGTACGCCGCTGCCTGACAAGGTGCCGACCGGCGGAGCCATGGCGTACAAGCCGCTCAGCTAACGCATTTCGCCTGCCGAAATTTGATGCGGCACAATGCTGCGCTGCGGCAGCAATCTATGATACCTTCGACTCGACAACCGCGCTGAAAGGTATTGGCCATGGCTGGAACTGGACCTCACGACGACCTGCCGCCGCAGTTTGCTCTTTGCGAACAGATGATGACGGCCTGGTTCGAGACCATGCTGGCCGCGACGGACCAGTACTTCCGCTTCTGGTGCGCGCCTTTCGCCCAACCGCTTGGCCACGCGGCGGAGGAACCGGGTGACCTCGACGTTCCCGGTCCGCTGGAGCGCGATCACGAACACAACCTGTTCGCCTGAGTCGATTGCTCGGGCGGGGAGCTAGTCGATCCCGATTGCCGCCATCAGCGCTTCGTCGAGGTCGAGCGGCGTGTCTCCCTCGGGGAAACTGTTCTGCTGCAGCAGGTAGGCTGTCACGGCGAGGTAGTCCGCATCGCCCAGCGATCCGGCAGCGCCCATCGGCATGGTGTCGCGCGTGGTGGCGAACAATTCCGCCACGCTGCGACCGCGCCAGCTGCTGAGGAAGGCCGCACCGCGCAGGGGTGCCGTGCCGCCCGCGCCTTGCAGGTTCGCACCGTGACAGGCCGCGCAGGACCGCTGGTAGACCGCGAGACCCGCCTCCGCCTGTGCGCTGCTGAACACGCCGGACGAAGCCGCGCGGCTGAAGCCGCCGATATTGCCGCCCGGTGGAGGCGCGTCAGCCGAACCCATGGCGCCGGCCGGATTGACCTGTTCCCGCTCCGGCCCGCGGTGGCCGATACCTGCTTCGGGCAGGGCGAAGACGAACAGCGTGTTCTGCCGCCCGTGCTGGATCTCGGGCGTGAAATTATCGGACAGCCAGAAGCCGGTCGATACAGCCACGTACTGCTGTCCGTCGACCGCGAAAGTGGCAGGATAGCCGGTGACCGAGG
Organism: Alphaproteobacteria bacterium; assembly: GCA_030431875.1. GTDB lineage: Bacteria > Pseudomonadota > Alphaproteobacteria > Sphingomonadales > Sphingomonadaceae > Alteraurantiacibacter. The sequence continues at coordinate 21,503 of JAUIIG010000007.1, read as the reverse complement.
AGCCGACGTTCATGTTCCACAGCATCTCGCCAGTGCGCTGGTCGAGCGCGAAGACGTGCCCCTCGGCATCGCCGCCGAACAGCAGGCCGCCACCGGTGGTGAGTAGCGACTGCGTTCCAGCGCGCTGGCGGAAAGTCCACTCGCTGGCGCCGGTCACCGCGTTGACCGCATGGATCTGGCCGATCATGCCTTCCGCTTCGGGGTCGGCATAGGCACGCGTGGCAATGCCGTAGACGCCCGTGTCGCCATCCGCCGGATCGAGCGCACTCATTTCCGCGCAAGTAGCTGTCAACGGGAAGTACATCGTCTGAGTGAGCGGGCTATAGGCCGGCGAATAGTAGTTCGCGCCGCCGGTGGGGCCGGGGCAGATGGTGATCGAGGTGCCGTAGGTGCTCGGGATTGTCTCCGGGTTCACCGTCACCCGCCCGGTCGCCCCGTCGATATGGCCGACAAGGTTCTGGTGGATCGTCGGCCGCGCCCAGAGGAAACGCCCGGTCTCGCGGTCGAGCGTGTAGACCACCCCGGTCTTGCCCGGCACACCCGACAGCGTGCGGTAGGTGCGTCCTGCCACGATATCGGGAGCCATCCACGCAACTTCGGACGGGTCGGGCGCCACCTGCTGGTCGATCAGCATCCGCGGGAAGGTGTGGTCCATGTCCCACTGGTCCACCAGGTGCTGGTAGTGCCAGACGATTGCGCCGGTCTCCACGTCCAGCGCCAGGGTGGAATTGTGGTAGAGGTAATCGAGGTCGTTGCCTGCCAGCCGGATCTTCGGCGTCGGCGCGGAAACCGAAGTGCCCATGTAGATGAGACCCAGTTCGGGATCGAAGCTGGGGATCATCCATGCGCCCACCTGCTGCCGGTCTGCCAGCGGCACGTCGCCCCAGGTCGCATCGTTGGGATCGTCGCCCTGCGCGATCGGGCTGGTGCGCCAGACCTCCTCACCCGTCTCCGCATTGTGTGCGGTAATCACGCAGGCTTCAGGACCACCCTCGGGCTGGCATGATCGTCCGGTAATGGCGAGGCCATTGGCGATGATCGGGCCGGAGCTGACCTTGGCCCCGTTGTGGTAATCCATGATCTGCGTTTCCCACACCAGTTCGCCGGTGCGGGCGTCGAGCGCGTAGAGGAAATCGTCTGCGCCATTGCCAATGATCAGGTGGCCATAGAGGGCAATGTTCCGCGTGGTGTCGTAGACCGGCAGGATCTGGCCGATATCGTCGGGCAGGTCGCGCGCGTAGGTCCATATCTGCTGCCCGCTGCGGGCGTCGACGGCATAAATCGTGTCGGCAGGGCCGGGGAAATACATGATCCCGTCGTGCACCAGCGGCGTGCCTTCCTGGTGTCCGGGATTGAGCGGCATGGCCCAGACCATGCGCAACTGGGCAACGTTCTCGACATTGATCTGGCCGAGCGGCGAATAGCCCCAGCTATCCAGCGTGCGCCGCCAACTGAGCCAGTCGGCGGCATCGGGATTCTGGATCTCTGCGTCGGTGACGGGATCGAAGTCCGGCACGGTCTGACCCGTGGCCGAGGTGATTGCCAGCGCGGCGAGGGCGCTGCCCAATGCGAACTTGCTCAGTCGTGACATCCTCAATCCCTTCCGGTCTGACGCCGTTCAATTGCCCAAGAGTAGCGGGCAGGGGCTGCTGCGCGAAGAGTAATCAAAGCCCCAGGTGCGAAATCCTTCTGCGTCGATGTGGAAACGACCGCGTGAACGGCCCGGCTCGGCCGGATCGAAATAGGCACCAAGCCCCATTCGACTGTCCGCCCCGGCGCTTTGCTGCATGGCGCACAGGGTGCGAAAGAACTCGGCGTCGGCTTGCCGGTCTGGCGTGGCAAGATCGAGCGCGGCGAAGGCCAGGTGCTTGCTGCCGCCAGCGCCGTTGACGCAGTCATTGATGCCAGGCGAGCGGAAGGCAGACAGCACTTCGACCTCTCCGGTTTGCGGTTCCACCTTGTCCCGTACCAGCCGCAAGGCGGGGACAATGCGGGGCCACAGCTGCTCTGGCGGTATGGCGAATTGGCCCTGTTCGCAGCGCGCGGCGAAACTGCCGTCAATCCGAAACAATTGCCAGTTGGGTACGATTTCGTCGACGCCTTCTTCGCGCAGGAATTGCTCGAAACGGGCGAACTCGGCTTCCCCCTGTGGTTGATCGGCCAGCCAGTCCTCGAAGGCGCGGTGCGAGGCGACATTGGCGTCATCAGCGAGGAGCCCGAGCCGCAATAACAGCCAGCCGCCCGCAAGCAGCGCTACCACACAGGTCCCGGTGATCGCGATCCGGCGGATCAATCGTCCAGCCGCTGGTCGTTGGGGTCGATCTGGGCGTCGGTACGCAGCATCGGGTCCCAGTGCTCGGCGATCTTGCCGTCCTCGATGCGGAAGAGGTCGAACCAGGTCGTGTAATAGGTGTTGCCATCGGCATCTTCTGCCTCGCGCAGGAAAGCCAGGGTGACGTAATCGCCTTCCGCCATGATGTGGATCAGCGGCAGTTCGAGCCGGTCCTCGATCTCGCGTTCGGGCCGGGTGTTGCGGATATATTCCTGCACGCCTGCCAAGCCCTGGTCGGCATTGGGATTGTGCTGGATGTAGTCCTCCCGGATGAACTCTCCGGCGCGGTCTGCCAGGCCTGCCTGCAGCACGATCCGGTACATGTCGTAGACCAGCTGCTTGTTCGCCTGCAGCTGCGGATCGTCGCTGGCGATCAGGGCCGCGTGATCCTGCGGCAGTTCGGGCGCGAGGGGCGGGATGGCGCTGGCCGCCGGAGCAGAGGTTTCCCCCGCCGCGTCATCTGCGGCATCGCCGCCGCAAGCTGTCAGCAAAATGGCAGCAATGCCTGCCAGAATCATGCGCATGAAACCCTCCCGATCCGTCTCTCCGACCGCCTTAGTGCCAAAGGCGGGGTGACGCGGCAACAATTGACCGCTAGAGAGCCGGACAAAATCAATCTGCCCAAGTGCACGGATGCCCGAAACGATGAAAAACCTGCTGCTCGCCAGCGCCGCCAGCCTGCTGATCGCCACGCCTTCCTACGCACAGGATGAAGGCGAAACATGTGCCGATTGCCGCTATGTGACGGCAGGGCGGCCGCAGCATGAGGCCATCCGTCCGGAGGCCCCCGATGTGTCGGGAAATCTCACCAGGGTGCAGCGCGCGCCGACGTGTCCTTCGTTGCCCGAAGAGCAGGCGGGCATCGACGATTGCCACCTTGGCCAGGGCGATGATCGTTCGCGCCTCCCCGGACAGCCAATAGACATCGTGTCTGCTGACGAGTTTGTGATCTATGTCCTCGGCGAAGGCCTGCCCGAAACGCCGGGAACGCCAGCCTATTCCACCGTCACCATTGACCGCGAGGCGATCACCTCCAGCGGATCTGGACGGCTTGAGGACGCGCTGCAGAACGTCGCCGGGTTCCAGCAGTTCCGTCGCTCGGACAGCCGCTCGGCCAACCCTTCGGCGCAGGGCGCCACCTTGCGCGCGCTGGGTGGCAATGCCTCCAGCCGCGCGCTGGTGCTGCTGGACGGCGTGCCGATGGGCGATCCGTTCTTCGGCTATATCCCCTTCAGCGCCGTAGATCCCTCGCGCCTTGCCCGCGCCCGCGTCACGCGCGGCGGCGGCTCCGGGCCCTTCGGCGGCGGCGCACTGGCCGGGACTATCGAGCTGGAAAGCGTGACCTCGCAGGATCTCGAGACCTTCAACGCCTATGGCCTCGTCAACGATCGCGGCGATACCGAAGTGGCCGCCAGTGCCGCGCCGCAGTGGGACGGCGGCTATGCCGTGGTCCATGGCCGCTGGGATCGCGGCGACGGCTTCTTCACCACGCCCGAAGCGGACCGTGTGGCTGCCACCAGCCGCGCCAATTACGAAAGCTGGTCTGCCGGTGGGCGGCTGGTGCAACAGCTGGGCGAGGATGTCGAAGTGCAGGCCCGCGTGCTCGCTTTCGAGGATAACCGCACCCTGCGTTTCGACGGGGCGGACAATTCCATCGAAGGCCAGGACGTCTCGCTCCGCCTCGTCACCCGCGGCCCGTGGGAAGTCGACGCGCTTGCCTATGGCCAATGGCGCAACTTCACCAATGTCGTGATTTCCTCCACTCGCTTCGTGCGTGTTCTGGACCAGAAGGACACCCCGGCGGAAGGCTTCGGCGGCAAGCTGGAGATCCGCCCGCCGCTGGGTGAAGACCATACCCTGCGCTTCGGCGCGGACTTCCGGCGCAGCGAGGGCGACCTGTTCGAGGACGCCTATTCCGCCTTCAGCGGCAACCTGACCGAGGAACGCTTCGCCGGCGGTGTGAATACCGACCTCGGCCTGTTTGCCGAACACGACTGGGAGATCGGCGCGGTCACCCTGACCGGCGGCCTCCGCGCGGACCGCTACACGATCCGTAATGGCTACTACCAGGCCTTCAATGGCTCGGGCGTGCTGGTGACCGACAACACCTATCCCGACCGCAGCGACTGGGAAGTCAGCTGGCGTGCAGGCGCGCTGTTCGACGTGAGCGATGCCGTGACCCTGCGCGCAGCCACCTACACCGGCTTCCGCCTGCCCACGCTCAACGAACTGTACCGGCCCTTTGTGGTCTTCCCCGTGGTGACCCAGGCCAACGAGGCCCTGCTGCCCGAAAAGCTGGAAGGCTGGGAACTGGGCGCGGACTTCGATTTCGAGGTGTTCGACCTGTCGCTGACCTACTTTGACAACAAGGTGGAAGACGCCATTGCCAACGTCACCATCGGCACCAACCTGCGCCAGCGCCGCAACCTCGATGCGATCGACGCGCAGGGTGTGGAAGTCATCATGGGCTTCGACATGGGCGACTTCCGCCTCGACGGTTCGCTGGTCGCAGTCGATGCCGAAGTGGTCGGCACGGGTTTCGCTGCGCCGCTGGATGGCAACCGCCCCTCGCAGACGCCGGACCTTGCCGCCAGCCTGACGGCCAGCTGGAACTTCATGGACGGCGGACGGCTGTCGGCCACGCTGCGCCACGTGTCCGACCAGTTCGAGGACGACCAGGAAAGCGACGTCCTGCCCGCTGCCACCACGGTGGACCTGTTCGCGCAGGTGCCGCTGGTGAGCAACCTGTCGCTGATCGGCCGGGTAGAGAACCTGTTCGACGAGGTGATCATCACCCGCAACCAGGGCGGATCGATGGATATCGGCACGCCGCTGACCGGCTGGATCGGCCTGCGCTGGGGCTATTGACGGCTAGGAACGTGGGCTCGCTCTTCGGCAACTTTCGGCGGTTGGCGCAGTTCAGCGGTAGGGAGCGTCGCGAGAGTTTCTGGCCCTATGCGGGCCTCGTTATCGGTCTGAGCGTGATAATCATGATTGCGGCGACGCTTCCTGAGATGCAGGCCAGTGTCGAGCGGATGGAAGAGTTCGTGCGAGCCAATCCGGACCAGGGTTCGATTCGCAGCGGACCCGGCCACTATTCGGTCACGGTCCAAGGCCATCACCCGGAGCTGATGCCGGACATGTCCTTGATGATGGGGATCACTGCTGTGGCTTTCGCGGCGGCCTGCATCTTGCTTGCCGCGGCAGTTTGTCGCCGCCTTCACGATACTGGAAGGCGAGGTTGGTGGGGCATGTTGCCGCTGCCGTTTATCGTCTTCAGCACGGTGAAGATGCCGCAGTTCTTCGCCTCGAGTGAGCCGGACTTTTCCGACTTTGGCCTGATCTTTCTCAGCAATGCGCTATACCTGCTGGCATTGCTGGGGCTGGCAATATTGCTCGCGATGCCGTCGCAACCGGCGGAAAACAGGTTTGGGCCGCCGGACAGCGACTAGGCTACCGGCTCATTGGGGAGACGTAATTGGAACAGCTAGCCGTCATCAATCCGCGCACGGGCCAGCCGGATCACGCCATCACGCCAGCCACCCGTGCGGAGGTCGCGGCCAAGGCGGCCGCGCTCAAGGCGGCGCAACCGGCGTGGGAAGCGATGGGTGTTGGCGGGCGCTGCGCGGTGATGGCGCGCTGGCTGGGCGCAGTGAAGGCCAAGGCTGCGGCAATCGGCGAGGCCGATGCCCACGATACCGGCGGGTGCCACACCAGCTATATCCAGGGCTTCATAACCATGGGCAATATCGGCGGCTGGCTGGAAGATGCGCCCAAGGCCTTCGCCAGCTTCGAGTGGGACTCCATGTCCACCTCCATGCCGACGGTGCGGGTGCAGAGCCAGGTGGTGGCCTATCCGCTGGTCGGCGTCATCAGCCCGTGGAACGCCCCGCTGATGCTCGCGCTGCTCGACGCCATCCCGGCGCTGTTTGCAGGTTCTTCGGTGCTGCTCAAGCCCTCCGAGGTCACGCCCCGCGTGATCGAGGCGCTCTTCGAAACCGTCGCCGAAGTGCCTGAACTGGCCGCCGTCTTCGACTATGTCGCGGGCGCTGGCGACGTGGGGCAGGCGGTGATCGAACATGCCGACACGATCTGCTTCACCGGTTCGGTGCCGACGGGCCGCAAGGTCGCGGTCGCCTGCGCCGAGCGGCTGATCCCCTGCAACCTCGAACTGGGCGGCAAGGATCCTTGCGTTGTCACCGAAACAGCCGACCTCGACCGTGCGGCGACCGCCGTCCTGCGCGGGGCGGTCTATGCCACCGGGCAGGTCTGCTACTCGGTCGAGCGGGTCTATGTGCACCAGAGCGTCCACGATGCCTTCGTCGCCAGGCTGGTGGAGAAGGCCGCCGAGGTTCGTCTTAACTCCGACAACCCGCGCGCTGGCCACATCGGCCCCTTCACCCACGGCCCGCAGGCGGATATCGTCGCCGGCCACATTGCCGATGCCGTGGCCAAGGGCGCGACGGTCGTCACCGGCGGCGAGATCGAGGAGTTGGGCGGCGGGCGCTACATGCGCCCCACCATCCTGACGGGCGTCACCCACGACATGGCGATCATGCAGGACGAGACCTTCGGTCCCTGTATTCCCGTCATGGCCTATGCCGACGAGGACGAGGCCGTGCGCCTCGCCAACGACACCGAGTTCGGCCTGACCGCCAGCGTGATCGCTGGCACTGCCGAAGAGGCCGAGCGGATCGGCCGGCGGATCAATGCGGGAGGGATCTTCCTGCAGGATACCTTCCTCACCTTCGCCAAGTTGCGCACCTTCGGCTCGGACAGCTTCGGCTGGTCCGGCTACGGCGCGCCGCGCATCGGGCCGGAGAGCCTGCGCCGCTTCCTGCGCCGCAAGAGCCTGCTGACCCAGACCGGCGCACCTGCCGATATCCGCAACGACCACCATCTGGGAGAAGGCCAGTGAAGATCACCGCAGCCCTTTCCGGTCACGGCGGAACCGCACCCGAGATTGTCGAACTCGAACAGGAAGCGCCCCGCGCTGGCGAAATGCGCGTACGGCTGGTCGCCACCGGCATCTGCCACACCGACCTGCATGAACACCCCGGTCGCCATAGCCCGCAACCCATCGTGCTGGGCCACGAAGGTGCAGGCGTGGTGGAGGAACTGGGCGAGGGTGTTACGGACTTCGCCGTGGGCGACCACGTGGTGCTGTCGGGCAGTTCCTGCGGGCGTTGCCCATCGTGCCTCGCGGGCCGCCCGACCTATTGCGACCTTGCCATGCCGCTGTGCTTCGGCGGGAAGCGCATGGATGGCTCCACCGCGCTCAGCGACGGGGACACCTGCGTGCACTCGCACTTCTTCGGCCAGTCGAGCTTCGCCAGCCACTCGATTATCCCGCAGCGTACTGCGGTGAAGATGGACAAGAGCCTGCCGCTCGAGAAGCTCGGCCCGCTGGCTTGCGGCGTCATCACCGGCGCGGGCGGCGTGATCGAAGCGCTCAAGGTACAGCCGGGCGAGTCCATTGCCGTGCTCGGCACTGGCGGTGTCGGCCTGTCCGCCATCATGGGCGCGAAGATCGCCGGCGCTGAGCAGATCGTCGCGGTCGACCTGTCCGACGAGCGGCTGGAACTGGCGCGGGAACTGGGTGCAACCCATTGCTTCCGCGGGGACCAGGCGGACCTGAAGGATGCCTTGCGCGAGGTCACCGGTCGCGGGCTGAACTACACCTTCAACACCACCAATGTCGGCGCGGTGCACACGCTGGGGCTGGAAGTGCTGGCGATGAACGGCACCGCCGGTTTCGTCGCCGCGCCGCTGCCCGATGCCGAGGGGCCGTGGAAGCCGCAGATGTTCGCCATGCTGGCAGGCGGGCGGCAGTTGCGCGGTATCCTGGGTGGTGACGCCAACCCGCAGACCTTCCTGCCGCAGCTTGCCGAATGGTGGCAGCAGGGCCGCTTGCCCTTCGACAAGATGCTGTCATTCTATCCCTTCGCCGAGATCGAGCGCGCCTGGGCCGATGCCCATTCGGGCGCGACGATCAAGCCCGTCCTGCTGATGGAGCAGCCCGCATGACCCCCGAAATCCGCGCAACGCTGGCCAGCCTTGGCCGCGATCTTTCGCCCGACATGCTCGGCGGCACCCAGCGCCTGTTCGCCGAAATGAACCACGGGCTCGACCCGCGCACCGTGGTCACGCGCGACTTCCAGTACGGTGAGGACCCGCGCCACCGGCTGGACCTGTTCCGCCGCGACGGCATCCATGGCGCGCCGGTCTTCGTCTTCCTCCACGGCGGCGGCTTCATGATGGGCGACAAGCACACCGAAGGCTCGCCGTTCTATTCCAATCTCGGCGACTTTGCGGCGCGACAGGGTTGGCTGGGCGTCACGGCCACTTACCGGCTGGCCCCGGACAACAAGTTCCCCAGCGGCGTCGAGGACCTGCGCCTGATGGTCGACTGGCTGCGCGCCAATGCCGAACAGTACGGCGGCGATCCGGACAAGATCGTGCTGTCGGGCCAGAGCGCCGGTGCGGCCCACACTGCCAACTACCTCGCCCATGCGCGCGACCATGCAGAGGGCCTGGCAGGCGCTGTCTTCATGAGCGGCGTCTACGACACCACCACAGCCGAGGATAACTCCATGGGCCGCGCCTACTATGGTGAGGACCGCAAGGCCTGGGGGCCGGCCTCTGCCATCGCGGGGCTGCTGGCTTCGCCCGTGCCCATGCAGTTCAGCGTGGCGGAATTCGATCCGCTGGGTTTCCAGCAACAGGCGACCCAGCTGGTGCAGCAGTGGTTCGACACCAAGCGCGAATGGCCCGCCATGCACCTGCTGTCAGGCCACAACCACCTCAGCCCCGCGCTGAGCATCGGCAGCGACCAGCGCGAGATCGAACGGATGGTGGCGGGCTTTGTCAGCCGCGTGACGGGCTAGACCAAAGGAGACAAGTCATGCTTCGACAACTGATCCTCGCAAGCCTGCTTGCCGTTCCGGTCGCCCCTGCTGCCGCGCAGATGCAACCGGCAGAAGCAGTGGTCGAAAGCGAGCTGTCTTCCGAACAGGGCGAATTGCTGGCGCTCGAAGAGCAGTGGGGGCAGGCCTTCCTCGATGGCGACTACGACTTCATCGAGGCTCTGGTTGCCCCTGAGTTTCGGCTGGTGATCCATGAAGGAGCGCCCTTCATCGTGCCGCGAGAGCCATGGATGGCGAACACGCGGAGTTGGCATTTTGCTGCCTTCGATATCGAGGTCCACGATATCGTAGTGACCGGCGATACGGCAGTCGTGGTGCTAAGCGGTACCTGGCAGGTCGATGCCGACGGTGCGCGCATCATCGACGAGGCCTTCTTCCTCACCGACACTTTCGTGCACCGCGCCAATGGCTGGCAGGTGATCCGCCGCCATTCTCAGACGATTTCCGACAACCTTGAGGTTGGCGACTAACCCTTGCGTGCGCAGTTGATGCACAGCGCGGATTCGGGACGCGCCTCTAGGCGGCCGTCGCGGATTTCTTCGCCGCACTCCATGCAATAGCCGTATTCGCCCTTCTCGATCCGGTCGAGCGCGCGCTTGGTCGAGGCGATTTCGCGGGTGACGAGGCGGGCCTGGCCATCGAGGCTGTCGTCGTCCTCCATTTGCACTGCGCGTTCCGAGCTGTCGGGATCGTGCGGCTCGTCGAGGTCGCGCTGGATGCGCTCGAGGCGGCCTTCCAGTTCGGTGAGCTGGGCTTCGAGAGTAGCCTTGGCCTTGGCAATATCGGTCATCGTTCTTGTCTTTCTTATCGGGAAGGAACCCAGCAGCCGTGGAAAGCCATCGGCATGGCAAAGGGCAGTTTGATCTTGGCAATGGCAGGACGGCTGACGTCGTTGCCATCGAGGATATGCAGTTCCGTGGTCTTGTCGGCAAAGCGATCGACCACGGTGAGGACGAACCCGTCGCCTTCGGGGGCGTCAGGCGAGCGGGGGATGAACACCGGCTCCTGTGCAGCGGCGCCTTCCAGTTCGTAGACCTTGAGCTCGCCGCTATCCCAGTCGATCTGGCCCACGCCCATCTGCGGGAAGGCGCGCAAGGCGAAATAGCCGGTGCGATACTTGCTCATGGCATAGCGGTCGTCGATCTTGGGCATGTCCCCCAGCGCGCCCGCAACGGGGTGCATGGAAACGGCTTCGTCGTCGCTCTTCGACAGGTCGAAGACAATGCGGGTGATCTGCGTGATCGTCTCCGGCATTTCGGGGAAGCGCCCGTTCTTGTCGGCGAAGAAGCTGAAGCAGTTGCCGGGGCTGATCGGCGTGTCGATCACCACCTTGTCGCCATCGGTATAGGCATTCATCACGTGGCCCATCACGCCCGGCACGTCGAACCAGCGCATGTCCGTAGCGGGATCGCCATCGCGCGGCATGACGCCCCACTTGGCGGGCTGGTCAGGGTCGTATTCGTAGTAGGGCTTGCCCTGCCGCAGTAGCGCCTCACTGGCGACCAACGGCATGATCGGCAGGACGATGTGTTCGCGCGTCACGCCCCAGTCGTGGGCGAGGCCGGGGAAGGGGGTGTGGAACCACTGTTCGCGCACCAGCTTGCCGTCCTTGTCGAACACGTGGAGGCTGGCGTCGGTGGTCGGCTCGCCGCCGGCGAAGACGCCGTAGGACCACCACTCGCCGGTGACCGGATCGATCTTCGGGTGGGCGGTCAGGGCGGTGGAGCGCAGCTCCCCCCACTGGCCTTCGCCGAGCGTATCGAGCGTTTCCATGTCCACGCGATAGGGCCGACTGTCCTCGCGCAGCATGAACAATTCGCCATGATGTTCAAAGGCATAGGTGTTGCCGGTGTTGTCGCGGTTGGGCAGGTTGGAAACGCTGGGATCGTCAGTGTACTTGTTGCGATAGTGGCCATAGAGCCGCCGCCGCGCGGCGCGTTCGGCTTTCAGCCGCTCGGTCTGGACATAGCGGTTGCGGAAGGAAACGTGGCCGTCATCGAACCAGAAGGCACTGACCATGCCATCGCCGTTGAGGATGATGTCATCCTCCAGCGAGGGATACTGCCGGTCGCCCCCGGTGCGGAAATAGGCGCCTTGCAGTTCGGCCGGAATTTCCCCCTCCACCTCGCATTCGTAGACGTCTGCCTCGAACCGCATGGGCATACGCTCCTGCAGGCCAAAACTGGCGTAGGTGTGAAAAATTTCCGGCATTGCTCTCTCCCGTGTTACGCCGATTGAAATGGTTCTAGGCCCGCTTGGCAAGCAGGTATTTGACGGGAGACAAATTGATGCAGAGGACAGGCGAATGACCGAGTGCTGGCCCCAAGGCGTTCCGGCAATCATGCCGGCGGAAGACCGCGGAGAAATCGAGGAGCTCTACGCCCGCTATGCCTGGGGCATCGACCTGGCCGACGAGGAGCAGGCCATCGCCACCTTCGCGCGGGAAGCGGAGTTCGACCACCTGTGGCAAGGCAAGGTAAAGGGGCACGACGCGATCCGCGAGAACCTGCGCAGCCTGTGGTACGACCGCCAGCACTGGTGGTATGGCCGCCAGCACCTGATGAGCCAGTTCATCATGGACCCTCACCCTGAAGGCGCGCGGGTGCGCTGTTTCTTCCAGATCCTGCAGTGGAACGCCGACTACCGCACCAATTTCGTCTTCGGCATCGGCACGCGCGATGACCGGCTGATCCGTGAAGACGGGCGTTGGAAGTTCCTGCGGCTGACGGTGAATGCCTGGACCGAAGTAGACCAGGTGCCGTGGAAAGGCGAGCGCAAGCTGCCGCAGCGCCCGCCCTATCGCAGCGAGCCTGCCGATACCCGGCCCTTTGACGAGCAGTCGCGCGACCCGTTTTGACCTGGTGAAAGGACGGCGCGGACAAGGGGGGCTTATCCGCGCCGCACTGGAGTTTCCCTTCGAGCGACCCGAAGGGCGTAAGGGACTATTTGCCCTTTTTCTGTCCGGTTTTCTGGCCAGGAATCTTGGCGAGCTTCTTGTTCTTCTTCTTCGCCGTCTTCGGGGTCACCGCCTTGGCCTTCTTGCGCGCCTTCTTCAAGTCTGCCTGCAAGGCCAGCACCCCTTCCGCCAGGCGGCGAACGGTGTTGGCGCGCGGACGGAATTCGCGGTCGATCACGCCCTTGGCAAGCGCATCGAGCGACAGCGCGTCCTGCTCGATCGCCGCGTTCTCGTTGGCGGCTTCTCGCGGTTGGGGAGCCTGCTTCTTTGCCATTGCACTTGTTTCCATGCCCGCGACATGGGGTGCTGGGACCACGCGGGCAAGCGCAGCGTCACATTGTCACAAAAATGTCAGATAGATCAGACTTCGAGAATTCCCTCGCAGCCCAGCCATGCAGCCAGTTTGGCAAGGTCTGTCTCGACCTGTTCGGACACCAGCTCGGCGCGGTCCGGTTCCAGCCATAGCCGCAGCGTGTCGCCCTCGCGAGTGAGCTTGCTCGATAGCAGTGAGGTGCGCGACCCGGCGCCGATCCGGCGGCAAAGGCGGAAGGCGAGGCCCCATGCGGCACCTTCGTGCAGGTCGTCCTCGCTGGCGAGCACCAGCAGCTCGGGCGTGGGCTCGGGCCTGCCGTTGGCAGCACGCAGGGCAGCGGCAATGATCGCCCGGCCGCGATGGTCGAGCGCCAGCCAGCGCTTGTCGAGGGCCCAGTCCATCGAGTGGTTCAACCGCATGTTCGGCTCGATCCGCCACTGCGCCAGGCACAGCATCATGGCGGCCTGCCGCAACCGCTCGGTATCGGTGCCGCGGCCATTGCTGGCCTGCGCCGTCCACCCCGCGATCTGCATGGCGATGGTCGGAGACACCCCGCGCGGCTCGGTGAAATGGGCAACCGAGGCCAGCAGCGGGTCAAGCTGGCGTGCGTGTTCTGACAGGTCGCGGAAGAGCAGTCCCTCGCGCAGGCCCCAGGAGGAGAACACCAGCCCGTCCGGCTGGAGCGCGGCGAGCACCGGGCGCAGCATGGCAGCCGCGTCCGGCAGGCCGGCGGCGCGTGAAGCGGAAATGCCGCTGATCGAGGTCAGCTCGTCCGGCGTCATGCGCGATAGCTTCTTGGCGATCTTGTCCGCTTCCTCCACCGACATGGTGTAGGCGTGGGGATCGGTTAGCGGATAGCCGCTGCGGTGCATGGCGAAGCTGGCGAGGGCGCGCCAGGTGCCGCCGACCATGTACAGCGGGCCGGGATGGGCCGTGGCCCAGTCAGCCGCGGCAAGCTCTGCCTTGACCTTCTTGTTGAAGGCTTTGGTGCCCTTCTCGCGCAGGCTCGCCAGCCGCAATGTGCCCAGCGGCATGCTGACGCCGTGCGAACACTCGCCATCACCGATGGCCACCAGTTCCAGGCTGCCACCGCCAAGGTCTGCCACCACGCCCTGTGCGCCGGGGAAGGCGCCGATCACGCCATAGGCCGAAGTGATCGCTTCCTCTTCGCCGGAAAGCACTTCCACGTCGAGGCCGAGGGCTTCCACCTGTTTGACGAATGCGGGGCCGTTCTTCGCATCGCGCGCCGCCGCCGTGGCGACGGTGCGGACATCGGTCACGCCGATATCCTTCAGGATGCGGGCAAAGCGGGCGAGGCCGCGCATGGCAATCTCGATCGATTGCTTGGGAATCTTGCCGGTGCTGGCAAGGTCGCACCCCAGCTTGGCAGTCACTTTTTCGTTCAGCCAGACCGACGGCGCGCGTTGCGGTGCCGAATAGATCACCATGCGGACGGTGTTCGATCCGATGTCGATAACGGCGCGCTGCGGTTTGTCGGCGAGTTTGGCGCGGCTGCTGGAATAGCCGACGCTCATACCGCTCCCTTGCGCAGGGTGAGATTGGGCACGCGGTCTTCCTTCAGTGCCCCACCGCGTCCCGAGAGTGACGGATTGGTCATGAAGTACTGGTGGCAGTTGAAGCCTTCATCGTCACTCTCGACCCGCTCGTAATCCCCCGTCTCGCCATCGAGCAGCCACGACTGTTCGGTGTCGAGCAGGTTGGCCAGCAGGACCTGTTCCAGCACCTGGTCATGCACGGTATCGTTGACGATGGGTACCAGCGCCTCGACCCGGCGATAGAGGTTGCGGTCCATCACGTCAGCGCTGGAGATATAGACCTTGGCCTTGTCGCTGGGCAGCGGCTCGCCCTTGCCGAAGGCGTAGATGCGGCTGTGTTCAAGGAAGCGGCCGATGATCGACTTGACCGTGATGTTGTCACTGAGGCCGGGGACGCCGGGACGCAGGCAGCAAATACCGCGGCACACCAGCACCACCTGCACGCCCGCCTGGCTGGCCTCGTAAAGCTTGTCGATCACCCGCTTTTCGGTGATCTGGTTCATCTTCCACCAGATCGTGGCGGGCTTGCCCGCGCGGGCCAGGGCGATCTCCTCGTCGATGTTCTCGATCAGGGTTTCGAGCAGGTCGAGCGGCGAGATGGCGAGCCGTTCCATCTTCTGCGGTTCGACATAGCCGGTAATGAAGTTGAACAGCTTGGAGGCGTCGCGGCCCAGGGCTGGATCGGCGGTGAAGTAGCTCAGGTCGGTGTAGATCTTGGTCGTCACCGGGTGATAGTTGCCGGTGCCGAAGTGGCAGTAAGTGCGATAGCCGCCGTCTTCCTGCCGCACGACCATGGAAATCTTGGCGTGGGTCTTCCAGTCGATGAAGCCGTAGATCACCTGGACGCCGGCGCGCTCGAGCTCGCCCGCCCATTTGAGGTTTTGCTCCTCGTCGAAGCGCGCCTTCAGTTCCACCACGGCGGTGACCGACTTGCCGTTCTCCGCTGCCTCGCACAGCGCGTTGATCACCGGCGACTGCTGGCCCGCGCGGTAGAGCGCCTGCTTGATCGAGACGACGTTGGGATCGGCCGCGGCCTGCCGCAGGAAATCGACCACCACCTCGAAGCTTTCGTAGGGGTGGTGGATGACGATGTCCTTCTCGTGGATGGCGGAGAAGACGTCGCCGTCGTGTTCCATCACCCGTTCGGGATAGCGCGGCGAATAGGGCGTGAACTTGAGGTCGGGCCGGTCCTCCTTCACCACTTCGTCCAAACCGACGATGCCCAGCATGCCCACGGTCTTGGTGATGAAGGCCTGCTCCAGCTCCAGCTTGTCGCGCAGCAGTTCTTCGGCTTCGGAATCGAAATTCTCGTCGATTTCCAGCATGATGACCTGCCCGCGGCGGCGGCGCTGGATGGCGCTGCGGAAATAGCGCACAAGGTCTTCGGCCTCTTCCTCGATCTCGATATCGCTGTCGCGCAGCACGCGGAACACGCCGTCACCGGTTATCTCGAAACCGGGGAACAGCAGGTCGGCAAAACGCACCACCAGCCGCTCGATCGCGACATAGGTGGCGTCGTCTCCCGAGACCTTCCTGGGTACGCGGATGAAGCGCGGCAAGGCGCTGGGGATCAGCACCATCTCGACCAGCTGGGAGCCATCCTCGCGCCGGGTAAGGTTGAACAGCGCGCCGATGCCGAGGTTGGCGACAAAGGGGAAGGGGTGTGCGGGGTCGATCGCCTGCGGCGTGATCACCGGCATGATGTGATCGAGGAAATACTGTCGCAGCCACTCCTCGGCCTTGGGGTCGATCGGATCGCCGCCCTTGATGTGGATGCCCTGCGCCGAAAGCAGCGGACGCAATTCGTTGAGCGTGCTTTGTTGCAGCTGTTCCAGCTCGCGCACCTTCTGCTTGATGGCGTCCAGCTGCTGCCCCGGCGTGCGTGCGTCGAGCGACATTTCCGCCACCCCGCTGCGCACCTGCCCGGCAAGGCCGGCGACGCGGATCATCATGAATTCGTCGAGATTGCTGCCCGAAATCGAGAGAAAGCGCAGCCGCTCCAGCAAGGGGTAGGAGGCGCGGTTGGCCTCGGCCAGCACGCGTTCGTTGAACGACAGCCACGACAGCTCGCGATTGAAATAGCGCTCTTCCGGGGCAAGCGTTTCCGGATCGAGGATATCGGGGGCGGTGCTCATTTGGGTTCCGGAACAGTCTAACAGCTCAGGCGAATCTAGCTCCAGACATCCACCAGTTCGCTGGCGCGCGCAATCGCGGAAATGCCGCGCTTGCCGTCGGAACGTTGCAGCTGGACGATCACGTCGATGACGCTGGCGGCATAGGCGATGGTATCGCTGCGCGAGAGGCCGATGCCGGTCTGCATTACCATCAGGCTCAGCTGTTCAAGTGCGCCGCGCAGGCTGTTGGCGTGGATGGTGGAGAAGCTGCCCGGATGGCCGGTGTTGATGGCGCGCAGGAAGCTGACGCTCTCCGCGCCGCGCAGTTCGCCCAGCACGATGCGGTCGGGCCGCAGGCGCAGGGCCGATTGCAGCAGTTCGTTGGCGGTGACCTTGGCCTCACCAAGCTCGCCCTTCACCGCGACCAGTCCGACGGCATTGGCACCGGGGAACTTCAGTTCGGGCGTATCTTCCACCAGCACCACGCGCTCGTCGCGCGGGATTTCCCCCAGCATGGCGTTGAGGAAGGTCGTCTTGCCGGTGGAGGTGCCGCCGGAAATCAGGATCGTCTTGCGGGCGCGGATGGCGGCACGGAGAAACTCGACGGGCTGTTCCTGCGGATCGGGCATGTCGCCTTCGCTCGCCTGCCGCAGCGGGCCGGCGTCGTAGGCGTCGAGCGGCAGGTCCAGCCGGCGGTGGCGGCGGATGGCCATGGCCCAGTGCTTGCGCGTGGCGGGCGGGCCGCAGAACTGGATACGCGCGCCGTCGGGCAGGGTGGCGCCCAGCAGCGGGTGTTCGCGGTTGATGCCCTGGTGACTGATTCGCGCGACCTGTTCGGCCAGGCGCTGCACCAGCTTGTCATCGATGGCGTCGAGCTCGACGCGCTGCATGCCGGGGCTCGCGGCGTCTTCCACCCACATCTCGCCGGGCTTGTTGACGAGGATCTCGGTGACGGTGTCCCGCTCCAGCCAGTCGCGGAACGGCGCGAGGTAGGCGTCGAGATAGACCGACCCGCTGGGAAGCTGTGGGGCTTCCGGTTCGGGCTCCCCGCCCAGCTGGTGGATCTCGGCGCTCATCGCTTGCCTCAGCGGACCTGCGGAGCCTGGCTGAAGTCGAGGTGGCGCGCGGTGTAGACCCGGATCGGCTCGCCCATACGCACGCGCACGGTCGGCGGACGCTGGCCGTCCTGCTGCAAGGCAGTGTTGGCGGCGTTCTGTCCGCCGCCGAGAACGACAGAGGCACCGCCGCTGGCAATGGTGGTCAGCCCGCCGATTACCGACAGCAACATGGCCGAGCCAAAGCGGCTGAAGAAGTGCGTGTTGACGTCGCCTTCAAGGCCCGCCGTGCCATCGAACGAGGTTGCGGGGCTTTGCAGCTGCACGGTCACGCCGTCCGGACGGATCAGGCTCTGCCAAACGACATAGGCGCGGCGTTCGCCCGCCTGCAGTCCCGACTGGTACTGGCCGACGAGGCGGCTGGAGCGCGGGATCAGCACACGGCTGCCGTCGTGGCTGCGCACGTCCTGGCTCACCACGGCGCGGACATAGCCGGGCACGTCGGTGTTGATTGCGGTCTCCAGGATCGCGGGGATCATGGTACCCTGCGTCACCGTGGTGGCCGGATTGACGTTCTGGATGGCCATGGCGGGGCCGCCGCCGACACCGCCGATACGGGCGGCGAAGTCGCCAGCAGCGCCCGAGCCCGGCACCACGGAAGCTGCCGAACCGCTAGCCGCGGCTGCGGCCGCTTCTGCTGCTGCAGCATTGGCTGCGGCGGTCGCCGGAGCCACACCGCCATCGAACACCAGCGTCGGCGAGGAATAGGGATTGTTCATCGGCCCGGCCACGTTCGTTGCGTCGGGTGCGCGGGCGAGCACGGCAGCCGGTGCCGGATCGGGCTGCGGCGCAACCCCGGCATTGGCGCTGGGCAGGCCGTC
The DNA here is from genome assembly GCA_030431875.1 of Alphaproteobacteria bacterium. Taxonomy (GTDB): domain Bacteria; phylum Pseudomonadota; class Alphaproteobacteria; order Sphingomonadales; family Sphingomonadaceae; genus Alteraurantiacibacter. The sequence continues at coordinate 3,370 of JAUIIG010000007.1, read as the reverse complement.
GGTGGGCGAAGTTGTAAGGTTTGCGGGAGCAGGTGCGGGCGCGGGAGCAGCCTCGGCGGGCGCTGCGGCAGCCGCTTCCTCGTTGCTCATCCGGCTCGCATTGAGGCCCCACAGTGTGGCGGCACCCAGCAGGGCGACGAAACCGACACCCGCCATCAGGCCCAGAGCGTCGCGGCCACCCTTGCGGTTGGCCACCACCGGATAGGAGGACCGGCTGGCAAGGTCGATCACTTCGGTGTCGGCACTGTCGCGCGGGTCCGCACTGGCGGCGGAGTTCTTCTCGGGCAGGCGCATGGCAAGTTTCATATCGTCTTACTCCAAATCACCGCATCAGGCGCCGGAACGCGCCGTCTGGGCCGTGCCGTCGGCATTCACGCCGCCAACCGGGCCTTCGTTGACCAGCGTGGCGGAATTGTCGCCCGAACGCAGGATGATCTCGCGCGGGACGATGTCGAGCACGATGGTGTCACCGCGCACGGCGAAGTTCACCGGGCCTTCGGTGCCTTCGTGATCTTTCACCAAGATGGCAGGCATGGCAGCATCCGTAGGCCAGGCGAGGAAGGTGGCCGTGCCGTCATCATACACGCGTTCGGGCAGCAAGGCGGTATCCCCGCTACCCGCCCAATCGAAGTTGAGCGTGGTAGGGTCGAGCACGGCATAGTCGTCGTTCGCGGCGGCCATTTCCAGCGCATTGGGCTGCAGCGCCGGGTCTGCATCGGCCAGCGCGGTCTCGTCTTCTACCGGCGCCACTTCCACCGGGTAGGTGAAGGTCAGCACGTAGAGCGGGTTGCGGCTGTTGGGATTGGCGACAAGGTCGAACAGGTAGGTATGACGGTTGGTCACAACGGTCATGTTGGTGGTGGCGCGCGGGGCCAGCGGCTTCACGAACAGCAGGTTGGCGCGGCGGTTGGGGGTGACCTGCCACGACTGGCTGTCACCGATGGCGACGTTCTCGATCACCTCGCCTTCGCCGAACTGGATGGTCGACTGGACGTTCACCTTGCCTTCGATCCGCACCACCTGGGTGGGATCATAGAGGCGCTCGACCAGCCGCGGGTCCTGCGCGGCGGCGGGGGTGGCCAGAACGGCACTTGCCAGCAGCATTGCGGCGAGACCTTGGCGGATCATTGCATCTTCTCCGTGGAGCGTTGGGGCGCGGACTTGAAGCGGCTGCCAATGCCACGAGCGCGCGAAGGGGTGGTTGACGTGGTCCCGCCCTGATCGGGAACATGGCCGCCAGCGATAATGCGCGTTTCGCGCGTCGTGTTCGATCCGGTGTCGTTGGCCGCAGCCGGCGTGCTTGCGGTGACGCGTATGTCGCGCGCGGCGGCAGCAGCGGAAGTCTGCGCGGCGCGATCTGCCGCCGTGGTGTTGACCAGCGTGGGCGAGATCGGCGGTTGCGTGGCGCCGCCTTGCGTCGTGTCCCGGCCGCGCTCGTCAGCCGCATTGTTGTTCGCGAGCCCGAAGACGGACCAGCCGCTCACCATGGTGGTGGTGACCTTGAGCACCATGAACATCAGCGCAAGGTGCACCGCACCGATCATGAAGAAGGCCATGGCCGGACGCACGTCGATCTCGCCCGGTGTTGTCATCAAGCTGGCCAATACCGGCACCGACAGTTCGAGCATCAGCGATCCGCCGAGCACGGCGAACAGCGGGGCGAGCGCCATCAGCACCACGCCCTTCAGCCAGCCCACGAACAGCCCGCGCGTGCCGCCAAACAGCGCCAGCAGGATGAAAATCGGACCGAGGCCCATGAGGATAGCGAGCGCGATCTTGCAGGTCGCCAGCACGCCCACGGTGCCCAGCAGCAGCATGGTGCCGCCTGACCACAGCAGCCCCGGCGGCGAGAAGATCGATGTGTTGGCGTCCATGGCATCGCCGCCCGATGCTTCCATCAGCGAGAGCATGACGACGTCGAGCTTGTCGGCGAAGATCACCGTGGCTGAACCGTCGGTGCCCATGATGGCGGTGGCGATCCAGTCGGGCGCGAGGACGGCGACGTTCCAGAACACGGCCGAGAAGGCGAGCCAGCTGGTGGCAAAGGTGGCGACGGCGACGACCGTGACCATCTTCGGCGTCAGCGACGACAGGCCGAGCCGGGTGCGGCCGGTAATCAGGCCAAATCCAATGAAGGCGACGAACAGCGTCAGCGCCAGCGTCAGCGTGGTGCTCATTGCGCCGTTGGCGAAAAGGTTGTTGAAGGCCGCCTGCGCCATGGCATTGGCGGCGCAGTCCACCCCGCGCAGGCTCGCCCCGATGCCGGCACCGACACCTTCCATTGCGCGCATGCATTCGGTGGAAACCTGGTTCACTCGGCAACCTCCCAATTGAGGTCGTAGGCATCGTCGACATTGCCCGAACCGGGCCAAGGACGGTTGGTGAGCGCGGGATACCACTGTGCCGGATCATTACCCACGGCTTCGCGCAGCAGGTCGAGCCGGCGCACGGTGCTTTCCCGGCCGGAGAGGATGGTAAGGACTTCGGGCGCGCCCGACAGGTCCAGCCGCACAACCACGCTGGCATCAGGCTGGCGCACGAGGAAACAACGGCTGTGTGCCGGCAGGCTCTTGATCAGGGCCAGTTCGTGCTCGGTCAGGCCGAAGCCTTCGCAATAGTCCTCTGCCCGAGCGCGGGCATTGGGCATGAAGATCATCGTTGCGGTCTGTTCGACCAGCGCGGTGGAAATCTTGCTGTCGAGCGCGTCGCGGGCCGACTGGGTGGCGAAGCCGACCAGCGCGTTGCGCTTGCGCAACGTCTTCAGCCAGTCGCGGATGCGGGCGGCGAAGACCTCGTCGTCCAGTGCCTTCCAGCCTTCGTCGATCAGCACCATCGTGGGCTGGCCGTCGAGCCGCTCGTCGATGCGGTGGAACAGGTACATCATCACCGGCGTGCGCAGCTTGGGGTTCTCCAGCAGCGCGGTCATGTCGAAGCCCATGACGCGGGTGGACAGGTCTAGCCGGTCGGTCTCGTTGTCGAACAGCCAGCCGTGCTCGCCGTCCTCAATCCAGGCCGACAAGCGATCCGCCAGGTCGCCCGGCTGCGGACGGCGCGAACCGGATACCAGTTCCTTGAAGTATCGTAGGCGTCGGAGTGTAGAGTCGTTGGCATATGCTGCGTCAACTGCAGCAGCGATAGTGGAGCTTTCCTCTGCACCATTGGCTTGCAGCAGGACCGAGAGCCAGTCGCGCAGGAAGGCGCGGTTTACCGGCGTGTCGGGCAGGGCGAGCGGGTTGAAGCCGGTCGGCTCGCCCGGACGGATGCGGTCGTAGCTGCCGCCGATCCCGCGCACGAACAGCTCTGCACCGCGATCCTTGTCGAACAGGATGGTGCGGGGGCTGAACTTCTGCGCTTGCGCGGCGAGGAAATT
>JAUIIG010000071.1 GCA_030431875.1 Alphaproteobacteria bacterium | reverse complement strand
TATATAGGTTGTCACATTTTCCGTTTCTCGGACCCAAGAGGACCTTCGCGCGTGGAGCTTTCCGCCGGTATTCAGGCAAGCCTGGCAGGCCGTTATGCCAGTGCCCTTTTCGACCTCGCCAGCGAGGCAGGCACCGTTACCGCTGTCGAGAGCGATCTCGACAAGCTGGACGCCGCCCTGCGCGAATCGAAAGACCTTTCCAACCTCATCACCAACCCGGAAATCAGCCGCGGCCAGCTGGCTTCCGTGATGGCCGGCATTGGCGATCACCTCGGCCTGTCCGACCTGACCAGGAATTTCCTCGGCGTGTTGGCGGAAAACCGCCGCGTCTCGAAGCTGCCCGGCATGATCCGCGCCTTCGCCACCATCGCTGCTGCCCAGCGCGGTGAGGTGCAGGCGGAAGTCGCCAGCGCCCACGCGCTCACCGACACGCAGCTCGCCGAACTCGAAACCAAGCTGCGTGCCCGCGAAGGCCGCACGGTAAAACTCAAGTCGCGTGTCGACCCCGACCTGCTCGGCGGGCTGGTCGTCACCATCGGTTCGAAGCGCATCGACAGCTCGATCCGTACCCGTCTCAACTCCCTCGCCCAGGCCATGAAGAACGCCTGAGTAGCCATATCTGAAGAAGGCTGATTGCAATGGACATCCGCGCCGCAGAAATCTCCAAGGTCATCAAGGACCAGATCGCCAATTTCGGCACCGAAGCCGAAGTCAGCGAAGTCGGCTCCGTGCTGAGCGTGGGTGACGGCATCGCCCGTATCCACGGCCTCGACAAGGTCCAGGCTGGTGAAATGGTCGCCTTCGCCAACGGCGTGCAGGGCATGGCGCTGAACCTCGAAGCCGACAACGTCGGTGTCGTGATCTTCGGCTCCGACGCCGAGATCAAGGAAGGCGACGTCGTCAAGCGGACCGGCACCATCGTGGACGTTCCGGTCGGCAAGGGCCTGCTCGGCCGCGTGGTCGACGCGCTGGGCAACCCGATCGATGGCAAGGGCCCGATCACCGACGTGAAGCAGGCGCGCGTGGAATCGAAGGCTCCGGGCATCATCCCGCGCCAGTCGGTGAACGAACCGGTGCAGTCGGGCCTCAAGGCAATCGACGCGCTCGTCCCCGTCGGCCGTGGCCAGCGCGAGCTGATCATCGGTGACCGCCAGACCGGCAAGAGCGCCGTCGCCATCGACACCTTCATCAACCAGAAGGGTGTGAACGCCGGCGACGACGAGAAGAAGAAGCTCTACTGCATCTACGTTGCCGTGGGCCAGAAGCGCTCCACCGTCGCGCAGATCGTGAAGCAGCTCGAAGAAAACGGCGCGATGGAATATACCATCGTGGTCGCCGCAACCGCTTCGGAGCCTGCTCCGCTGCAGTACCTGGCCCCCTACACCGGCGCGGCCATGGGCGAATTCTTCCGCGACAACGGCATGCACGCCGTGATCGTTTACGACGACCTTTCCAAGCAGGCCGTGGCTTACCGCCAGATGTCGCTGCTGCTGCGTCGTCCTCCGGGCCGCGAAGCCTATCCGGGTGACGTGTTCTACCTGCACAGCCGCCTGCTCGAACGCGCGGCCAAGATGAACGACGACAACGGCGGCGGTTCGCTGACCGCCCTGCCGATCATCGAAACCCAGGCTGGCGACGTGTCGGCCTATATCCCGACCAACGTGATCTCGATCACCGACGGCCAGATCTTCCTCGAAACCGACCTCTTCTTCCAGGGCATCCGTCCGGCCATTAACGTCGGCCTGTCGGTGTCGCGTGTGGGCGGTGCCGCCCAGACCAAGGCGATGAAGAAGGTCGCCGGCTCGATCAAGCTGGAGCTGGCCCAGTACCGTGAAATGGCTGCCTTCGCGCAGTTCGGTTCGGACCTCGACGCCTCCACGCAGAAGCTGCTCAACCGCGGCGCACGCCTGACCGAGCTGCTGAAGCAGCCGCAGTTCTCGCCGATGCCGGTGGAAGAGCAGGTCGTGTCGATCTTCGCCGGTACCAACGGCTACCTCGACGCTGTCGCCGTGGACCGCGTGACCGAATACGAAGCCGCCATGCTCAGCTTCATGCGTAACGAGCATGCCGACGTGCTGAAGACCATCCGTGAAACCGGCAAGTTCGAAGACGACACCAAGGCATCGGTTGTCGCCGCACTCGATACTTTCGCCAAGCAGTTCGCCTGATACCGGACCGAACCTGACAGGGAGCCGAAATGGCCAGCCTCAAGGAACTCAAGGACCGTATCAAATCGGTCAAGTCGACGCAGAAGATCACCAAGGCGAAGCAGATGGTCGCCGCGGCGAAGCTGCGCAAGGCGCAGGCCGCTGCCGAGGCCGCGCGCCCCTATGCCTCGCGTCTCGCGACGGTCATGGGCTCGCTGGCCAGCAAGGTGAGCGGCGACAGCGCCCCGCTGCTGCTGCGCGGCACCGGCGCTGACCAGAAGCACCTCCTCGTCGTGGTCAACACAGACAAGGGCCTGTGCGGCGGTCTGAACTCGAACGTGGTCAAGGAAGCCAAGACCCAGGCGAAGAAGCTGATCGCCGAGGGCAAGGACGTGACCTTCTACCTCATCGGCAAGAAGGGCCGTGCCCCGATCAAGCGCGACTACGCCAACAAGATCGCCCACCACTACGACACCTCGGACATGCGCAATCCCAGCTTCGACGAAGCCGATGCCATCGCCGAAGACCTGGTCTCGCGCTTCGAGGCTGGTGAATTCGACGTCGCCCACCTCGTCTACCCGGTGTTCAAGTCCGCCCTCGCGCAGGACCCGACCACGGTGCAGCTGCTGCCCGTGCCGACCCCGGACAATGTCGAGGCTTCGGAAGCTGCCGTCGAATACGAGCCCGACGAGGAAGCCATCCTCGCCGAGCTGCTGCCGCGTTACGTCAAAACCCAGCTGTTCGGCTCGCTGCTCGAACGCGAAGCCAGCGAACAGGGCGCCTCGATGACCGCGATGGACAACGCCACGCGCAACGCCGGCGACCTGATCGACAAGCTGACCATCCAGTACAACCGCAGCCGCCAGGCCGCGATTACCACCGAACTCATTGAAATCATTGCTGGCGCGGAAGCGCTGTAAGAGACACCAGGCAAGGAAACGAAAATGGCCACCGCCCCCGCTCTCAACCAGACCACCAACGGCACCATCAGCCAGGTCATCGGCGCCGTCGTCGACGTGCAGTTCCCCGGTGAACTGCCCGCCATTCTCTCCGCGCTGGAGACCAAGAACGGCGACAACACGCTCGTCCTCGAAGTGGCGCAGCACCTGGGTGAAAACACCGTGCGCACCATCGCCATGGACGGCACCGACGGCCTCGTCCGCGGCCAGGAAGTGGTGAACACCGGCGCCCAGATCTCCGTGCCGGTCGGCCCCAAGACGCTGGGCCGCATCATGAACGTGGTCGGCGAGCCGATCGACGAGCGCGGCCCCATCGGCGCCGACATGACCGCTCCGATCCACGCCGAGGCACCGGAATTCGTCGACCAGTCGACCGAAGCCGACATCCTCGTCACCGGCATCAAGGTCATCGACCTGCTGGCTCCCTACGCCAAGGGCGGCAAGATTGGCCTGTTCGGCGGTGCCGGCGTGGGCAAGACCGTGCTGATCCAGGAACTGATCAACAACATCGCCAAGGGCCACGGTGGCGTGTCGGTCTTCGCCGGTGTGGGTGAACGTACCCGCGAAGGTAACGACCTCTACCACGAATTCCTCGACGCCGGCGTTATCGCCAAAGACGAAGACGGCAACGCCGTGTCCGAAGGCTCGAAGGTGGCCCTGGTCTTCGGCCAGATGAACGAACCTCCGGGGGCCCGCGCCCGCGTCGCCCTGTCGGGCCTGACCATGGCGGAATACTTCCGCGACCAGGAAGGGCAGGACGTGCTGTTCTTCGTCGACAACATCTTCCGCTTCACCCAGGCGGGTTCGGAAGTGTCGGCACTGCTCGGCCGTATTCCTTCGGCCGTGGGCTACCAGCCGACCCTGTCGACCGACATGGGTAACCTGCAGGAACGCATTACCTCCACCACCAAGGGCTCGATCACCTCGGTTCAGGCCATCTACGTTCCCGCGGACGACCTTACCGACCCGGCCCCGGCAACCTCGTTCGCCCACTTGGACGCGACGACCACGCTGAACCGCGCCATTTCGGAACTCGGCATCTACCCGGCCGTGGACCCGCTGGACTCGACCAGCCGCGTTCTCGAACCGCGCGTCGTCGGCCAGGAACACTACGAGACCGCTCGCAAGGTCCAGGAAACGCTGCAGAAGTACAAGAGCCTGCAGGACATCATCGCCATTCTCGGCATGGACGAGCTGAGCGAAGAGGACAAGCTGACCGTGGCCCGTGCCCGCAAGATCCAGCGCTTCCTCTCGCAGCCGTTCCACGTGGCCGAGGTGTTCACCAACATCCCCGGCAAGTTCGTGCAGCTGGAAGACACCGTGCGCTCGTTCAAGGCAGTTGTGGACGGTGAATACGACCACCTGCCCGAGGCGGCCTTCTACATGGTCGGCGGCATCGACGAAGCCGTGGCCAAGGCCCAGAAGATGGCCGAGGAAGCCTAAGCATTATGGCACTCCACTTCGAACTGGTCACGCCGAGCAAGCTGGTCCGCTCCGAGGAGGTCCACATGGTGGTCGTCCCGGGCGCGGAAGGCGAGTTCGGCGTACTGGAGGGCCACGCGCCCTTCATGTCGACCATCCGCGACGGCGCGGTACAGGTCTGGAAGACCGAAGGCGGCGAACCCGAGTCCATCGAAGTGCGCGGTGGCTTTGCCGAAGTCGGCGATGCAGGTTTGACGGTCCTCGCCGAACACGTCGAGGACTAGGGGCCTGACCGTCCTGGCGGAGCACGTCGAGGACTGAGCCTGGCTCACCACTGACCTTATGCAAGGGCCGCGGCGATCACTCGCTGCGGCCCTTTGCTTTTGCGCGCTTAGGAGAGCGGTAACCTGTCGCGCCCTACGCTTGCACCATGCTGAGTACGATCATCATGACAACAGCCCTCACCGGCACGGCGCTCGTCGACGAAGCTGACCAGCGCAATCTCGCCTACACCGAGTGCCTGTTCGCGCAGGTTCGCGAGGCGCGCGAGGCCTCCCTGCCCACCGCCGCCATGCTTGATCGTGTCGAAACGCGGTGCCGTTCTGAGCGGCTGGCTCTTGAGGTCGTGACGATTGCCGTCCGTCAGGAACAAGGCGAGACGCACGCCGAAGCCCAGGCCAACTGGGACCGCGTCCACGCCAACAGCATCGACGCCGTGCGCCGCGCCTACGAATTGCGGCTGGCCGAACAGCAGGGCTAAGTCCGCTTCCGCCGCGTCGGCGCGTGGAAATCGGGCGGCTTGTCAGCGATCCAGTCGAGGAACTTGGCGATCTCTTCGTGCGCCGCTACGGGCTCATGCGCTCCGTCGAGCCGGACGAGCTGGGCATTGGTGAAATGCGCGTGGATCGTGCGGTGGCAGATCGGGTGGACGGGCACTGTCTCGCGTCCCTTCTTCGCCTTGGGCACCGTGTGGTGCTGCTGCACGCGCTTGCCGAGCGGCCTTGCACATAACCAACAGGTATCGCCATTCGCCTCGCTCATAAGCGCATCTTAACCATGTTGCGCCAAGGCGGACCAGATATGACTGCGACGACTGCACCGACGAAGACAGACTGGCGCGGCGACCTGCCGTGGCTGGCGCTTGTCGCGCTGGTCGTGCTGGCGACGCGGGCGATCTGGTTTGGCAACCCGGTCGCCGATTTCGACGAGCAGCTCTACTCGTTCATCGGCTGGCGCATGCAGTACGGCGAGCTGCCCTTTACCCAATGGTGGGACCGCAAGCCCTTCGGCCTCTTCGCCATTTTCGGCGCGATCCACGCACTGTTCGGGCCATCTGCCCTCGCCTACCAGCTGGTGGCGACGGCAGTGACCATGGTCAGCGCCTGGCAGACCTTCCGCCTCGCCCACCTGCTGGTAGACCGCGTGGCCGCCACGATCGCCGCTGCGCTGATGGCCATGCTGCTGGCCGCCTACGCCAGCTACTCGGGCCAGAGCGAGGTCTTCTTCACTCCGTTGATGCTGGGCATGGCAATGCTGCTGGTCGATCCTGCGCACCCAAGCTTCACGCGCCGCGCCATGTGGGCCATGCTGTTGGGCGGCCTTGCCCTGCAGGTGAAATACACCGTCGTCATGCAGTGCGCCTTCTTCGGCGGCTGGGCGCTGTGGGTCGAATGGAAGCGTGGACGCGGCCTGCCGCAATTGGCAGCCATTGCCACCGGTTTCGCCCTGTTGGGCATTCTGCCGACCCTGCTGGTAGCGGCCTTCTATGCTGCTGCCGGCCAGTTCGACGCCTTCTGGTTCGCCAATTTCCAGTCCTTCTTCGAGCGCGCTGCCGCCCCGCAAGGCCGCTGGGCACCCAGTCACCTTGTCGGCGTCGCGCCAGTCGCCGTGCTAGCCCTTGGCGGCACCTACGCCGCCTTCCGTATGGCACGACCTGAGCGGTTCGGCGTCTGGGCCTTCTTCGCCGGATGGAGTCTCGCGACCCTGCTAACGGTGCTCCTGCCCGGCACGGTCTATCTCTACTACTACGCCGCCATGGCCGCGCCGGTCGTGTTGTTGGCCACCCCGCTGTTCGACAGCCGTGGTCCGGCCAAGGCGTGGATCGGCGTGGGCCTCGCGGCAGTCATGCTGGCGCTGCTCAACCTGCCTGCCCGCTATGCCCAGTCACAGGACGAGCGCGCCGCGACCGAAGAGCTGGTCGAGGCCATAGCGCCGCATGTCGATGCCGATACCTGCCTGTGGATCTGGGACGGGCCCACGGCACTCTATCGCCTGTCTGGCGGCTGCGTGCCGACGAAGTTCGTCTATCCCGACCACCTCAACAACGCGCTGGAAACCGGCGCGCTGGGGGTGGACCAGGTGGGCGAGGTCAACCGCGTACTGGCCACAATGCCTGGCGCGGTGGTCACCGCTGACGAGGGCATGACGATCCGCAACCCCGTGGCCGAAGAGCTTGTTTTCCAGGTGCTTGGCACAGCTTACTCAGAAAGCGTCACGGTTGACCTGCACGGTCGCCGGATCACGGCCTGGGTGCGGAACCCGCCTGCTTCCTGACCCGTGCGTTCCACCACAGGAACAGCCCCGCACCGATGATGATCGCCGCGCCCAGCAGGGCCACGGCATCGGGGAAATCGCCAAAGAACACCGCGCCCAGCGCCACCGCCATCAGCAGCTGGCCATAGGTCATCGGTGCCACCGTCCCCGCCCCCGCCTTCGCCGTGCCCATGTAAATCAGGTACTGCGCCAGCGTCGCCGAACAGCCGATGAAGGCGCAGCGTGCGACGATCGACCAGTGCGGCCAGTGCATTTCGAACTGCTCGATCCCGCTGAAATGGCCGACAGTGGTCACTCCCAGCAGGAAAACCATCGCCGTGACACTCATCCAGTATTGCATGGACAGCACCGTGGCGCGGCCATGGACCTTGCGGTTGAGGATGATGACAATCGCCATGCAGGTCGCCGCCATCAATGGCAGCAGTACGCCCCAGCCCGCGGTTTCGAAGGTCGGGCGCAGCACGATGAACACCCCCGCAAAGGCCACCGCCGTGGCCAGCCAGGTGGACAGCCGCGCCCTTTCGCCGAGGAATACCATTGCCAGCACGGCAGTAATGATCGGCTGGGTGAAGCCGATGGAGGTCGCCTCCGCCAACGGCATGAGCCAGACGGCGAGGAACATACCGATGGCAGAGGTACTGATGGCAATTCCGCGCAGCCATTGCAGGCCGTCACGCGGCAGGGCCAAGGCAGAAAAACCACCTTGCCGCACCATTAGCACGGCCAGCACGGCAGTTCCCACCACGTAGCGCGTCGCCGCCATGGCCGGGGCCGGCCATTCGCCCGCCATGCCCTTGATGATCGCGTCACCAAGCGAGAGCGTGCAGAAACCGGCGAGTGCGAAGAGCAGCCCTGCCCGGTCCGATTGTTGCATTGCGCGCACTCCCCCTGAGGAATGCGGCCATTAAGCGGCGCTGGCGCGACGGGCAACGAATTCCTGTCCGGCAACCCTGCGAAGTTTACCTCGCGTTAAACGGTCATGCTTAACAAAGCCCTATGCCGGCGCTCGTAACGGGTGCCACCCCGGGGGCAAAATGACGAAACTTATCATCCAGATTCCCTGCCTGAACGAGGCCGAGACCCTGCCCGCGACGCTGGCCGCCCTGCCGCGCCGTGTCGAAGGCGTCGACGTGGTCGAATTCCTCGTGATCGACGACGGCAGTGACGACGGCACCGCACAGGTCGCGCGCCAATGGGGCGTGCACCACGTTGTCACCCACCGCCGTAACCGTGGCCTCGCCGCCGCTTTCCGTTCCGGGATCGACCGCGCCCTGGCCGAAGGTGCCGACATCGTGGTGAACACCGACGGCGACGGACAGTACGAAGGTGCAGACATTGCCGCACTCGTCCAGCCGATCATCGCCGGACAGGCCGATATCGTGATCGGCGATCGCGGCGTGGGCGACCATGCGCACTTCTCCCCGCTCAAGCGCCTGTTGCAGCGCGTGGGCAGCAGTGTGGTGCAGCACCTTGCCGGCACCCACGTTTCCGATGCCGTCAGCGGGTTCCGCGCGATCAGCCGCGATGCTGCCCAGCGCATCAACATCACCACCGAGTTTTCCTATACAACGGACATGTTGATCCAGGCCGGTCGCAAGAAGATGGCGATCACCACGGTGCCGGTCCGCACCCACGCGGTCGAGCGCCCCAGCCGCCTGTTCAAGTCGATCCCGCGCTTCATCACCCACACCGGCATCACAATGGTGCGCGCCTTCACCGCCTACAAGCCGCTGCGCGCCTTCGTCGGCACCGGCTCGATCATCGCCTTTATCGGCCTGCTGCCGATCCTACGCTTCCTGTGGTTCTGGGCCCAGGGCGACACCGGTGGCCACATCCAGTCGCTGGTCATCGGCGGGGCCTTGCTGGTGCTCGGCACGCTGGTGGCGATCATGGGCATGGTGGCAGACCTCGTCGCTGCCAACCGCAAGCTGATCGAGGAAAACCTCGCCCGCACGCGCAAGCTGGAAGACCTGCTGGCGAAGATGCACGAAGAGGCCGAAGGGAAGACTGCAACGCCCGTCCGGCCCAGTCGCAAGGACGCTGCGTGACCGCGCAGGCGATCCCCGCCCCCGTATCCCAGACCAAGCCCGCCACGCGCCTGCCGCTGGCGGGTTCGGCCTTCTGGCCCGCAGCTGCCATCGGCCTGCTGCTGGCCTTCCAGCTCAGCATGGTCTTCACCCGGGCGATCAACTGGGACGAGTTCTGGTTCTACTACCACGTAGCCGATTTTGCGCGCGGCAACCTCGCCCAGCCGCTGCAGAGCCTGCACGTTCGACTGTTTGCATGGTTGCCCGGTATGTCAGGCAGCGGCGTCGACAAGATCGTGACCGCGCGGCTGGCCATGCTCGGCTGCGAGATGGTGACGCTGGGCGCGATCTACGCCCTCGCCCGCAAGTTCGTGGAGCGCCCCGTCGCGCTCACCGCCGCCCTGCTCTACCTCTCGGCGGGATTCGTCCTGCAGCACGGCTTTTCCTTCCGCACCGATCCCATGGCCACCGCCGCGCTGATGAGCGCGCTGGCAATCCTCGCGCGTGCGCGCCTCACCGTACTGCCGCTTGCCGCCTTTGCCGTGCTGGTGGCGCTCGCCGGGATGATCACCATGAAGGCTGTGCTCTTTGCCCCTGCCTTCCTCGGTATTGCCTGGATGCGCTGGAGCGAAGACCGCTTTGCAGTGGCAACCGCCGCGCGCATGGTTGCAGCTGGCGTGTCCGCTGTCGCTGCCTTTGCAGCGCTCTATTGGTGGCATTCCGCCGCGCTGACCGAAGCAACCGAGGGCACCGCCATGGCCGCCGGAGCATCGCGCTGGATGTTCTTCCTCGGTGTGCCGCCCTACTGGCAGATGGGCCTGAAAGCCGCGCTGACCGCACCGGTCCTTACCCTGCTCGCCCTCGCCGCGCCTTTCGCGATCTGGCGCTCGGAGCTGACCAATGGCGCCAAGTGGGGCCTCACCGGCCTGTGGCTGCCGCTGCTGCTGCCGCTGTTCTACACCAATACCGCCGCCTACTTTTACGCCTTCATGCTCGCTCCCGTAGCGGTGAGCGTGGTGATCGCGCTGAAAGCAGCGCTGGAGCGCTATTCGCTGCGGCTGGTCGTCGCGGTGCTCGCTATCATGGCTACCGGCGTGTTCGCCATCGAGGACCGCGAAGTGATCGACCGCCAGCGCGCCGTGGTCGAGACCACAGAGGCCCTGCTGCCCGCCGGCACCGCCTATTTCGACCACAACGGCATGGTGCCGGGCCTCACCAAGGCCAACTGGCTGGTGACCCCTGCCGGCCTCGAAGACTATCGCCGCACCGGCACGCCGACCTATCGCCAAACGATGGAAACGCAGGCCGTGCCACTGCTGCTGGCCAACGACACGACCATCGAAGCCGCTCTGGAAAGCCAATACAGCCCGCTGCTGCCCGTTGACACCGCCGCGCTCCGCGACAACTACGTCAGCTTCTGGGGCCCGATCCATATCGCGGGACATGAGTTCGCACCCGGCACCGACAGGCAGGTCGAGATGCTCGTTCCCGGCACCTACACCGTCATCGGCGGCCCCGCGGAGATTGACGGCACGACCTATGCGTCCGGCAGCCTTGCCGAGATCAGTCGCGGCACGCACCGGGTGGTAACGGGTGAACGTCCACTGCGCCTGCAATGGGGCGACAACCTTGCCCCGCCAGCGCAGGACTGGGACGACGGCGAACTCTACGTACTGTTCTGACCTCAGCCGCGTTCGGCGAGGAAACGCTCGGCCAACTCCAACAGGTCACGACGTCGGCCTTTGATCGCTTTCGCCGGTTGTCCGGCGTAGATCGTCCACGGATCGGTCGGACGGGTCACCAGCGATAGCGCGCCGATAGCCGCGCCTTCCGCAACGGTCGCCCCCGGCAGCACCACGCTGCCGCTGCCGATGATCGCATGCTGCCCGACATCGGTCTGCTGCCGGTCCAGCGCCTTGTATTCTTCGGGCACCGTAGGATTGCTCATGGTGGCGCCGCTGTAATCGTCGCTGACCGAGTAGACTTTCACCCCGCCGGAGATGTTGGCGAAGTCCGCCACGCGGATACCACCCGAACCGAACAGGCAGGCCCCCGTCGCCACGTGGATATGCGATCCCAGGACAATGCTGCCGCCGCCCGCGCTCAGCACGCAGAAGGGGTCGATCCGGACGTTGTCGCCCAGGGCAATATTGTCGAGATCGACCAATTCTGCAGTCTCGTGCACCAGCACGCCCTCGCCCACCTGCGCCAGGCCCGCCGCGCGCAGTTCGGCGCTGTCGAGGTAGCGGCCACCCAGCACCTTCATGCGCGCACCACGTCAGACAAGGCCATGGATAGTCTCCACGATCCGGCGCAGGTCCGCCTCTTCAAGGTCCGGATAGATCGGCAGGCAGAGGATCTTGTCCGACATGGCCCGCGCAACCGGCAGGTCTCCGGTCAGGTACGGCTTGAACATGTCGAGGTCCGCCAGCAGCGGGTAGAAATACTTGCGTGCGTAGATGCGCTCTTCCTTCAGCGCCTCATAGATCGCGTCGCGACTGGTGCCCGATTCCGGCTCCACCACGATGGGGAAGTAGGAGAAATTGGGTTTCAGTCCGGCGGGGATCGCAACCGGCGTGATCCCCTTGGTGCCGCGCAGGTGCTCACGGTAGAAAGCATCGACCGCGCCACGCTTCTCCAGCACCATGGCCACGCGCTCCAGTTGTAACAGGCCGACAGCCGCGTTGAACTCGTTCATCTTGGCATTGGTGCCCACGGTGGAGATCACCGTTTCGCTCTCGATGCCGAAGTTGCGGAAGAGGTCGACCGCGCGCTTTCCTTCAGCGCTGCCGCAGATCACCGCGCCGCCTTCGAAGGTGTTGAATACCTTGGTGCCGTGGAAGCTGAGCGTGGTGAAATCGCCGAAACTCGCCAGCTGCCGACCTCGCCATGTCGCGCCGAAACAGTGTGCCCCGTCGTAGATCACCGTCAGCCCGTGCTTGTCGGCGATCTGCTGGATCGCCTCGATATCGCACGGGTTGCCGTAGACGTGGACGCCCATGATGGCCGTGGTTTCCGGCGTGATCGCCGCCTCGATCAGCGCGGCATCGATGTTGAGGTCGTCCGGCCGGATATCGACGAAGACCGGCGTCAGGCCCGATCGCACCAGTGAACTGACGGTGGCGACAAAGGAATAGGGCGTGGTGATGACTTCGCCCTGCAACCCTGCTGCCGCGATTGCCGCCTCCAGCGCGGCCGTCCCGTTGCAAACCAAGGATAGCGCAGGGGCCTCAAGGTATTCACGCAGCGCTTCCTCGAACTGCTCGTGGAACGGACCCCGATTGGTCAGCACGCGCGTTTCCCAGATCGTCTCGAGCATGGGCATGAGCCGCTCGAGCTCGGGCAGGTCCGGCCGGG
>JAUIIG010000006.1 GCA_030431875.1 Alphaproteobacteria bacterium | reverse complement strand
CAAGGGCGAATTCGGCGTCTATCTCGTCTCGGACGGTTCCAACAAACCCTATCGCTGCAAGATCCGCCCGACGGCGTTCTCGCACCTGCAGGCGATGGATTTCATGTCGAAGGGCCACATGTTGCCCGACGCGACCGCCATCCTGGGCGCAATCGACGTGGTGTTCGGGGAGTGCGACCGGTGATCTTCCGCGAAATCATGATCTTCGTCGGAGCTTTCGCCGCTTTTGCGTCTGCCGTGGCCGCTTATCTGGCGGTGTTCCACGGTGAAGCCGCACCGAAGGAAATCCTGTCCACCGCCTTCGCCGCGGTGATCGGCCTCTATGCGGGTCGCTTTGTTGAACGGAGGCTGGCCGATGGCCGCGCGTAAGATCGCCGCCGATACCCCCGAACTGCGCGCGCAGTGGGGTGGTTGGACCTTCACGGACGAAAACCGTGAGAAGGCCGACTGGCACATCAAGAAGTATCCCGAAGGCCGCCAGAAGAGCGCGGTCATGCCGCTGCTCGACCTCGCCCAGCGCCAGGTGGGTGCGGAAACCCAGACGCAGGGCTGGTTGCCGCTGCCGGTGATGGAATATGTTGCCGCCTACCTCGACATGCCGATCATCCGCGTGCTCGAAGTTGCGACCTTCTATACCATGTATAACCTTGAACCGGTTGGCAAATTCCACGTGCAGGTCTGCGGCACCACCCCGTGCATGCTGCGCGGTTCGGACGAACTGATCTCAGCCTGCAAGAAGCGCGGGATGAAGGCTGGCCACGTCTCCGACGATGGTCTGTGGTCCTTCACCGAGGTCGAATGCATGGGCAACTGCGCCACCGCGCCGATGGTCCAGATCAACGACGACAATTACGAAGACCTGACGGCAGAGCGGCTCGATGCCGTGCTCGACGCGCTGGCCGAGGGCAAGACGCCCAAGACCGGCACACAGGAGCCCGGCCGGCACACCAGCGAACCTGCTGGCGGCGTGACGAGCCTGCCAGAAATGGTTGAGTCCAACCACGACTATCGGGGTGAGTGGTGATGGAAGAGGCGAACAACAACCGCGCCTTGGCGATCACCTTTATGATCCTCGGCTTCAGCCTGTCGGTGTCTCTAGCGACAACGCTGGGCGTTGCCTTTGTCGGCGTGGGTATTCCGTTCGCTATCATCGGTTTCGTTTTTCTCCAGCGTGGCGCGCAGGAAGACCAGTTGGAGGAGAGCGAGTGATCGAACAGCTCATCCCCCTCCTCGTTGCGGTCGTGCTGATCGCCATCGCCTGGAAGGTGCTGAAAGGCATCATCAAGACGGCTGCGCTCGTTGTAATTCTCGGCGCTGTCGCCTGGTTTGTTTTCTTCGGTGGAGGCTTGGCAAATGCTGGCTGACAAGGACCGCATCTTTACCAACGTCTATGGCTTCCAGTCCCCCGGACTGGCGGCTGCACAGGCGCGTGGTGACTGGGACAACACCAAGAAGCTGATGGAAGTCGGCCAGGACGCGATCATCGAAGAGATCAAGGCCTCGGGCCTGCGTGGTCGCGGCGGTGCGGGCTTCCCCACCGGCATGAAGTGGTCCTTCATGCCCAAGGAAAGCAAGGACGGTCGTCCGTCTTTCCTCGTCATCAATGCCGACGAATCCGAGCCCGGTTCGTGCAAGGACCGCGAGATCATCCGCCACGATCCGCACAAGCTGATCGAAGGCGCGCTGGTTGCCGGTTTCGCAATGCGGGCGCGTGCCGCCTACATCTACATTCGCGGCGAATATATCCGTGAGGCCGAAGCGCTGCAGAAGGCCATCGACGAAGCCTACGATGCGGGCCTGGTGGGCAAGAACGCCAGCGGCTCCGGCTACGATTTCGATGTGTTCATGCACCGCGGTGCAGGGGCCTATATCTGCGGTGAAGAAACCGCGATGATCGAAAGCCTCGAAGGCAAGAAGGGCCAGCCGCGCCTGAAGCCGCCGTTCCCGGCGGGTGCAGGCCTCTATGGCTGCCCGACCACGGTGAACAACGTGGAATCGATCGCCGTGGTGCCGACCATCCTGCGGCGCGGCGCAAGCTGGTTCGCCAGCTTTGGTCGCGAAAACAACAAGGGCACCAAGTTGTTCCAGATCAGCGGGCACGTGAACAAGCCCTGCGTGGTCGAAGAAGCCATGTCGATCACCTTCGAGGAGCTGATCGAAAAGCACTGCGGCGGCATCCGCGGCGGGTGGGACAACCTGCTGGCCGTGATCCCCGGCGGTTCCTCTGTGCCGCTGGTGCCGGGAGAGCAGATCCGCTCTGCGCACATGGACTTCGACGGCCTGAAGGAACTGGGTTCCGGCCTTGGTACTGCCGGTGTCATCGTGATGGACAAGTCGACCGACATCGTCCGCGCGATCAGCCGCCTCAGCTACTTCTACAAGCACGAAAGCTGCGGCCAGTGCACGCCTTGCCGCGAAGGTACGGGCTGGATGTGGCGCGTGATGAAGCGCCTGGAAACGGGCGCGGCAGAGGTCGAGGAAATCGACATGCTCTACAACGTCACCAAGCAGGTGGAAGGCCACACGATCTGCGCGCTGGGCGATGCCGCCGCATGGCCGATCCAGGGCCTGCTCAAGCACTTCCGCCCGGAACTCGAACGACGCATCGCGGAACGTGCGGGTGCAATGGCAGAGGCTGCCGAGTGATCCGCAAGGTCGCCTTGTATCTCCTGGGTGCGCTGGCGCTCAGCTTCGGTTCCGCGGCACTGCCCGGAATCGGCGCTGTGCCTGCCGTTGCGCAGTCGGAAGACTACATGGCGCCCAATTCGCGTATCCGCCGCGATCGCCAGTTCCCGACCGAGCCGCAAACCTATTACGAACGCCGCGAGCTGACCCGCGTGGGTCGCAGCCGCAGCCGTTCGATGATCGGCCAGTTCGGCCGTTGCATGTGGAACCGTTCCAACGAGGATTCGATCGCCTTCCTCGACATGACCGACATGGGCTTCGTTAATTTCGAGCAGATCGGCTGGACGCGCGAACAGGTGAGCGACTACTTCCCGATCGATACCTGCCTTGATCGCGTGGCGCGCAACAATCGCAGCGGCGTTCGCCTGAACTATACCGATGCCGGCATTCGCCAGTGGTTGATCGAGGCCGCCTATAACGATCTCTACCCCGATGGCCCGACCTGGCTGCAGCCGGGCTACATCATTGGCGATCGCGAATATCCGGTCTCCGCGGCTTATCCGCAGGTCCATGCTTCACTGAATTTCGCCGATTGCCTGGTCGCGGCCAATCCGGTCGACGCCGATTATTTCTACCGGACAGGTCAGGACTCCGAGGAAGAAAGCGCAGCCGTCCAGCGACTGATGCCGACCATCAGCGGCTGCCTCCCAGCGGGCCAGACCATTGATATTACCCCTTTCACCCTGCGCATCTGGCTGGGTGAAGGGCTGTGGCACGCCGCACGCAACAGCGCGCCCGCTCCTGTCGAAACAGGGGAGGGGGCGGAATGAAGTCGCTCCTTTCCACCATGGCCATGGTGCTGGCTGCCATCGTGATGCTGGCAATGCCCGGCATGGACGGCGCGGCACAGGCACAGTCCAACGTGCCCGAGGTCGGCAACGAGAACAACGCCCGTTCGCAGGTAGGCACGCGTTTCCTGCGAGAGCCGGAGACGGCAGATGCGGCCGAGGCGCGGTATATGCAGAAGCGCGTCGCGCGCTGCGTCTATGACCGTAACGAGGATGAAGTGCGTGAATTGCTCGCCAACAGCAATTTCTACTCCATCGACTTCGCAGCAATCGGCTACGAATCCGAGACATTCTTCGAAGAGTTCGGGGTGCGGTCGTGCATCGGGCGTCTTATGCGTCGCGCGGACAACCGCACTTACCAGATGTATATGAGCATCCAGTATTCCACTCTGCGTAACCTGCTGGCGGAAGAAGCCTATCTGGGTGACTACGGCGCTCCTGCCGTGACGGGAAACGATGCGCAGCAAGACATTGCCGAGCGTTTTGCTGGCGAACGGGTCCACCCGCAAATCAGCACCATGGCTGCCATGGTTGACTGCATGACATTCCATGCCGGAGATGCCGCCCATGCGCTGTTGAGCGCCCGCCCCGGCTCCGACGAAGAAGTTGCTGCGATCGATGTGCTCGGCCCGGTCATCGCCGGTTGCGCGAATACGTCGGAAACCGAGTTGAGCATCCCCACGTCGCTGATCCGCCAAATGGCGGCCGACGGCATGTGGACCCGCAGTTATTATGCCGCTGGAGGTGCAGCATGACCTGTCACTTCCATTTCAAGGCGCAAGCTACAGGGGAGTGCTCGGAATGAGACTGCTTTTCTCGGCTCTCGCCCTGATGTTGTCTGCAACACCGACCGCAGCGCAGATCAATGGCTCGGCCTCGGGCTGGTCGTCTTCCCCGGTCGAGGCGAGCCAGGAAGAATACTGGAACTTCATGGGCCGGTTGGGCACTTGCCTGGCCGAGAACAAGGCCGACGAAGCGCAGGCATTCGTCGACTCCGTGATTGATTCAGAAGCAGAAGGCGCGGCGTTTGACGCCTTGTTCGATCGTCGGTTCAACCAATGCATGCGCAACTACGTCAGTGCCGGCGTAGTCCGCTCACGAGTGCGTGGAGTTGTGGCCGAGGGCCTGTTCGAACTCCTTCCCGACGAGACCATAGAGCAGTTCATTGCCGCACCGCCTGCCGCTCCTGAGTCGATCGGCACGCTGCACGACCTTGCGCGGTGCTATGTCGTGGCTCACCCCGCCGACGCCCGGCAATTGCTGCGCGAGACCCGCGTGGCAACGCAGGGCGAACTCGAATTCATCCAGGCGATTGCGCCAGATCTCGGCCCCTGCATGCCGCAGGGTCGTGATGTTCGCTTGCAGGCGACCAGCCTGCGAATGGCAATCGCCGAAGCCGCCTGGCGCGCCGCAACCGGCCGTGAGGCTCCGACAATGCAAGGCAACAGCTAATGCCCAAAGTCACCGTAGACGGACAGGAAATCGAAGTCCCCGCTGGCGCCACCGTGCTGCAGGCGTGCGAACTGGCGGGCAAGGAAATCCCGCGCTTCTGTTACCACGAACGCTTAAGTATCGCCGGTAACTGTCGGATGTGCCTGGTGGAAGTTAAGCCCGGACCGCCCAAGCCGCAGGCCAGCTGTGCACTGCCGGTGGGCGAGGGGCAGGAAATCCGCACCGACAGCGAAATGGTCAAGAAGGCCCGCGAAGGGGTGATGGAGTTCCTCCTCATCAACCACCCGCTGGATTGCCCGATCTGCGACCAGGGCGGCGAATGCGACCTGCAGGACCAGGCCATGGCCTATGGCCGCGGTGCCTCGCGCTATCACGAGAACAAGCGTGCCGTGACCAGCAAGAACATGGGCCCGCTGATCAAGACGATCATGACCCGCTGCATCCACTGCACCCGCTGCGTGCGTTTCTCCGAAGAGATCGCCGGGGTGGACGAAATCGGCGCGCTCTATCGCGGCGAGGACATGCAGATCACCACTTACCTGGAGCAGGCAGCCAAGCACGAGCTGTCGGCCAACGTGATTGACCTGTGCCCGGTCGGCGCGCTGACCAGCGGCCCCTATGCCTTCGAAAGCCGCCCGTGGGAGCTGAAGAAGACTCTGGGCATCGACGTGTCCGACGCCGTCGGCTCCAACATCCGCATCGACAGCCGTGGCCGCGAAGTGCTGCGCGTGCTGCCGCGGATCAATGACGACGTGAACGAGGAGTGGATCTCCGACAAGGCGCGCTACCAGGTCGACGGCCTGACGCGCCGCCGTCTGGACAAGGTCTTCATCCGTCGCCGCGGCAAGCTGGAAGCAGCGAGCTGGGACGAGGCGTTCAAGAAGATTGCTGCCGCCAAGCCGGGCAAGTCGATTGCTGCCGTCGCTGGCGACATCGTCGACTGCGAGACCATGTTTGCGGCCAAGGCGCTGCTCAAGGCCAGCGGTTCGTCGCTGATCGAAAGTCGCCAGACCGGCATGGACTACGACGTGTCGAACCTTGCCGCAGTCAATTTCAACTCCACCTTCGCCGGGATTGAGGAGGCGGATGCCATTCTGATCATCGGCAGCCACGTGCGCTGGGAAGCACCGCTGGTGAACGTGCGCCTGCGCAAGGCCGCCAAGCGCGGCGCCAAGGTCTTCATCGTTGGGCCGGAATGGGAAACCACCTATCCGGCGACTTTCCTCGGCGCAGACCTGTCGGTGCTCGACAATCTGCCCGCAGAGGTCACCGATGCCTTCAAGGGCGCGGAAAAGCCTGCAGTTATCCTTGGCGCTGCCGGTTTCGGTGCCAAGGCGCATGGCAAGGCGCTGGCCGTGTCCGAAGCGCTGGGCGCAGAATTCAACGCGCTGCACATTTCGGCAGCCCGTATGGGTGCGCTGATGCTGGGCTTCGCGCAGAAGGGCGGCATTGCCGACCTCGTCGCCGCCAAGCCCAAGGTCGTGCTGGCTTTGGGTGCGGACGAGGTGGACTGGAGCCAGTTCGAGGGCAGCCTGAAGGTCTACATCGGCCACCACGGTGACAACGGCGCCCATGCTGCCGACATCATCTTGCCTGCCGCCGCCTATACCGAGAAGCCCGGCACCTATGTGAACACCGAAGGCCGGGTGCAGATGTCCGACAAGGCCGTGTTCGCGCCCGGCGATGCCCGCGAGGACTGGACGATCCTGCGCGCCCTGGCCGATGCGCTGGGCGTGTCTGTCGGTTTCGACAGCTTTGGCGAGCTGCGCGCCGCCATGACTGCCGAAGTGCCTGCCCTTGGTGTCGAGGGGCTCGCCGATTACGGCAAGCTTCCCAAGGCTCCCAAGGATGCCGAGGCCAGCGGCATGATCGGCCACGCGGTAAAAGACTTCTACCTCACCAACCCCATCGCCCGCGCGAGCACGGTGATGCAGCAATGTTCGGCTGAACTGCTGCATGGCGACGCGATGCAGGAGGCCGCAGAATGATCTCCGAAACTCTCATGGGCTGGGGCATGATGGAAAGCTGGGCACAGGTGCTCGGCTCGATCATCGGAATCCTCCTGATTGCCCTGCCGCTGATGCTGGCCGTGGCCATGATCATCTACGTCGACCGCAAGGTGTGGGCGGCAATCAACCTGCGCCGCGGCCCAAACGTGGTTGGTCCCTTTGGCTTGCTGCAATCGTTCGCGGACGGTCTGAAGGTGTTCCTGCAGGAAACCATCATTCCCTCGGCCTCTAACAAGGGCATCTTCATCCTTGCGCCGATTATCACCTTCACCGTGGCGCTGCTCGCCTGGGCGGTGATCCCGTTCGATGCGGAATGGGTGCTGTCGGATATCAATGTCGGCCTGCTCTACATTCTCGCGATCTCGTCGCTGTCGGTTTACGGCGTGACCATGGCGGGCTGGGCTTCGAACTCGAAGTATCCGTTCTTCTCCGCCATGCGTGCTGCCGCGCAGATGATTTCCTATGAAGTCTCGATCGGCTTCATCCTCGTTTGCGTGGTGCTCTACGCCGGCACCTTCAACCTCAGCGACATCGTGATGGCGCAGGAAGGTCACGGCTTTGGCATCGTCAACGGCTACTGGTTCAACTTGCTGCTGTTCCCGATGTGGGTGGTGTTTTTCATCTCCAGCCTCGCCGAGACCCAGCGCGTTCCGTTCGACCTGACCGAGGCGGAATCGGAGCTCGTCGCCGGTTACCAGACCGAATATTCGTCGATGGCCTTCGCGCTGTTCTGGCTGGGCGAGTACGCCAACATCCTGTTGATGTGCGCGCTCAACACGCTGCTGTTCTTCGGTGGCTGGCTGCCGCCGCTGAACGTCGACTGGATCCCCTGGTTCGACATTCCCGGGATCGTCTGGTTCCTGCTGAAGACGTTCTTCTTCTTCTTCATGTTCAGCTGGGTGATGGCGACCGTGCCGCGCTACCGCTACGACCAGCTGATGCGCCTGGGCTGGAAGGTGTTCCTGCCGATGAGCCTGCTGGCCGTGGTCGCGATCTCGGGCTGGCTGATGTTTACCCGTTATGGAGGTGCGGCATGACTGTCGCTCAGCTCGTAAAGAGCTTCACCCTGTGGGAGTTCGTGAAGGCCCACGCCCTCACGCTGAAGTACTTCTTCAAGCCTAAGGTGACGATCAACTACCCGTTCGAGAAGAACCCGCTCAGCCCGCGCTTCCGCGGCGAGCATGCGCTGCGCCGTTATCCCAACGGCGAGGAACGCTGCATCGCCTGCAAGCTGTGTGAGGCGGTGTGCCCGGCGCAGGCGATCACCATCGAGGCGGAACCGCGCGACGACGGCAGCCGCCGCACAACGCGCTACGACATCGACATGACAAAATGCATCTACTGCGGCTTCTGCCAGGAAGCCTGCCCGGTGGATGCCATCGTCGAGGGGCCGAACTTCGAATACGCGACCGAAACGCGCGAAGAACTGCTCTACGACAAGGCGAAATTGCTGGCCAACGGGGACAAGTGGGAGCGGGCGATTGCCGCGAACCTTGAAGCCGATGCGCCGTATCGATAGGGGGCGCGGCGTGTCAGGGATTTCATCGCATACGCTCACGTTCGTCATTCCCGCGAAGGCGGGAATCCAGCTTGGCCAGTGCTGCGCTTCGCGGCTCTGGATCCCCGCCTGCGCGGGGATGACGATGGAGGCTTAACAGCTGCAATGACCGTCTTCGCTTTCTATCTCTTCGCCGTCCTGATGCTCGGCTCCGCGGTGCTGGTAATCACCGCGCGCAACCCCGTGCATTCGGTGCTGTGGCTGATCCTCGCCTTCTTCAACGCTGCCGGCCTGATGGTGCTGGTGGGGGCAGAGTTCCTCGCCATGCTGCTGGTCGTGGTCTACGTCGGCGCCGTCGCGGTGCTGTTCCTGTTCGTCGTGATGATGCTCAACATCGATTTCGCCGAAATGCGCGCCGGCTTCATGAAGAACGCGCCGCTAGGGGTCGCCATCGCGATCATCCTGCTGGCCGAACTGGTGCTGGGCATTGGCGCCTATAAGGCGGGTAACCTGTCGCTCGGCACGGCTGACGGCAATGCCGCCCCGCTGGTGGGCGAGAGCAACATCGAATCCATCGGTGAACTGCTCTATTCCGATTACCTGTTCCTGTTCGAAACCGCGGGCATCATCCTGCTGGTCGCCCTGATCGGCGCCATCGTGCTGACGCACCGCGAGCAGCGCGCGCCGCGCGGTCACCAGGACATTTCCAAGCAGGTCAGCCGCCGTCCGCAGGACGCGACCGAACTCAAGCAGCCCGGTATCGGGCAGGGGGTCGAGCTATGATCGGCATCGAACACTATGTCGTGGTGAGCTCGATCCTGTTCGTGCTCGGCGTGCTGGGGATCTTCCTCAACCGCAAGAACGTGATCGTCATCCTGATGGCGATCGAGCTGATCCTGCTATCGGTGAACATCAACCTGGTGGCCTTCAGCGCCGAGCTGAACGATCTTACCGGACAGGTTTTCGCCATGTTCGTGCTGACCGTGGCTGCCGCCGAAGCGGCTATCGGGCTCGCCATCCTCGTAACCTACTTCCGTACCCGCGGCTCCATCGCGGTGGACGACGTCAACCGGATGAAGGGATAGACCTTGAACTCCATCCTCATCATCGTCTTCGCGCCCCTCGTCGCCGCCATCGTGGCGGGGCTGGGCGGTCGCTGGATCGGGCACACGGCTGCCAAGGCCATCACCACCGGTGGCCTGTTCCTGGCTGCTGGCCTCAGCTGGCCGATCTTCCTGTCGTTCATTGCCGGTACGGGCGAGGCGGGCGTTACGCCTGTGCTCACCTGGGTCCATTCGGGCGCGCTCACCTTCGACTGGGCGCTGCGGGTCGACACGCTGACCGCGATCATGCTGGTGGTGATCACCAGCGTTTCCGCGCTCGTGCACCTCTACAGCTGGGGCTACATGGAGGAGGACCCGGACCAGAGCCGGTTCTTCGCCTACCTCTCGCTGTTCACCTTCGCCATGCTGATGCTGGTGACCGCCGATAACCTCGTACAGATGTTCTTCGGTTGGGAAGGCGTGGGCCTCGCCAGCTACCTGCTGATCGGTTTCTGGTACAAGAAGCCCAGCGCCAATGCCGCCGCGATCAAGGCCTTCGTGGTCAACCGCGTGGGTGACCTTGGCTTCATGCTCGGCATCTTCGGGACGTTCCTCGTCTTCCAGACCACCAGCATCGACGCCATTCTCGAGGCGGCCCCTGCCATGCAGGGGAGCACCATCACCTTCATGGGTGCGCGCTGGGACACGATGACCATCCTGTGCCTGCTGCTGTTCGTGGGTGCCATGGGCAAGTCCGCACAGCTCGGCCTACACACCTGGCTGCCCGACGCCATGGAAGGGCCGACGCCGGTCTCCGCGCTGATCCACGCCGCCACCATGGTGACCGCTGGCGTGTTCATGGTCTGCCGCCTGTCGCCGATGTTTGAAACTGCGCCGGACGCGCTCGTCGTGGTCACCGTGATCGGTGCCGCCACCTGCTTCTTCGCCGCGACGATCGGTACGACGCAGTGGGACATCAAGCGCGTCATCGCCTATTCCACCTGTTCGCAGCTGGGCTACATGTTCTTCGCTGCCGGTGTCGGTGCCTATGGCGCTGCCATGTTCCACCTGTTCACGCACGCCTTCTTCAAGGCGCTGCTGTTCCTCGGTGCCGGCTCGGTGATCCACGCCATGCACCACGAACAGGACATGCGTTACTATGGCGGCCTGCGGAAGGAGATCCCGATCACCTTCTGGGCCATGATGTTCGGCACGCTGGCGATCACCGGTGTGGGCGTATACCACCTCGGCGCAGGCTTCGCAGGCTTCTGGTCGAAGGACGGGATCCTCGAAGTGGCCTATGCCGCCGCGGGCGAGTACTCGACGCTGGCCTTCTGGCTCGGCACCTTCGCTGCGCTGCTGACCAGCTTCTACTCCTGGCGCCTGATGTTCCTCACCTTCTGGGGCAAGCCGCGCTGGATCGAGAGCGAGCATATCCAGCACTCGGTGCACAAGACGCCGGAAGAGGCGGGGGCAGACACGACCGGTGGCTACCACCCGCACGAGAGCCCTTGGACCATGCTGGTGCCGCTCGGTGTGCTGAGCGTCGGTGCCATTGCCTCCGGGCAGGTGTTCCACCACGCATTCCTCGAAAGCGCGGAATTCTGGAACGGCGCCATCGCCTACAACGAACACCTGATGCACGAGATGCACCTGGTGCCGATGTGGGTGAAGTATTCGGCCTTCACCGTCATGGTGATCGGCCTGCTCGGTGCGATCTATGCATACCTGATCAAGCCGAGTGTGCCCAAGGCGACCGCCGAACAGCTCGGCCCGGTCTATCGCTTCATCTACCGCAAGTGGATGTTCGACGAGCTCTACAACTACGTTTTC
Organism: Alphaproteobacteria bacterium; assembly: GCA_030431875.1. Taxonomy (GTDB): domain Bacteria; phylum Pseudomonadota; class Alphaproteobacteria; order Sphingomonadales; family Sphingomonadaceae; genus Alteraurantiacibacter. The sequence continues at coordinate 65,840 of JAUIIG010000006.1, read as the reverse complement.
GTGAAGCCTGCCTTCTGGCTCGGCCGCATCCTCTGGAAGAAGGGTGACGAAGGCACGATCGACCGCTTCGGCCCCAACGGCGTTGCCTGGGTGGTCGAACGCGGCGCTGTCTTCGCGAAGAAAGTCCAGTCCGGATATCTGACGAGTTACGCGCTGATCATGCTGCTTGGCCTTGTCGCCGCTATCACCTGGGTGCTGTTCTGATGGGCGACTTCCCGATCCTTACCGCCATGCTGGTGGTGCCGCTCATCGGCGCCATCGCTTGCCTGTTCCTCGACGCCAAGCCCGCGCGCATGGTCGCCTTGCTGGCCACGCTTATCGACCTCGCGCTGGGCATCGTGCTCTGGGCCAACTTCGACATTGGCGGCGCACAGTGGCAGTTCACCGAACGCGCCAACCTGTTCGCGGGCTTCGAATATGCACTCGGCATCGATGGCATTGCCCTGATGCTGATCATGCTCAGCGTATTCCTGATGCCGATCTGTATCGGTGCCAGCTGGGAAGCCATCACCAAGCGTGTCGGCGAATACATGTGCGCCTTCCTGGTCATGGAAACGCTCATGATCGGCGTCTTCGCCGCGCAGGACATCTTCCTGTTCTACATCTTCTTCGAAGCCGGCCTGATCCCGATGTACCTGATCATCGGTGTCTGGGGTGGCCAGAACCGCATCTACGCGGCCTACAAGTTCTTCCTCTATACGCTGCTCGGATCGGTGCTGATGCTGATCGCCATGCTGTGGATGGTGAACTTCGCAAACGGTGAGACGTCGATCCCGGTCCTCATGGAGACCAACTTCCCGGCCGAAGCACAGACCTGGCTCTGGCTCGCCTTCTTCGCCAGCTTCGCGGTGAAGATGCCGATGTGGCCGGTGCACACCTGGCTGCCGGACGCTCACGTGCAGGCACCGACTGCCGGTTCGGTGATCCTGGCTGGCGTGCTGCTGAAGCTGGGCGGCTACGGCTTCATCCGTTTCAGCCTGCCGATGTTCCCCGATGCCAGCGCTGACTTCGGTTGGCTGGTCTGGGGCCTGTCGATGGTGGCCGTGGTGGTCACCAGCCTGATCGCGCTGGTCCAGCACGACATGAAGAAGCTGATTGCCTACTCGTCGGTCGCCCACATGGCGATCGTCACCGTGGGCCTGTTCGCCTTCAACGTGCAGGGCCTCGAAGGCGCCATGATGGTGATGCTGGGCCACGGCCTTGTATCGGGCGCGCTGTTCCTGTGTGTCGGCGTGATCTACGATCGCCTGCACACCCGCGAGATCGACCGCTACGGCGGCCTCTCGATCAACATGCCTGCCTATGCCGTGCTGTTCATGCTGTTCACCATGGCCAGCGTCGGCTTGCCGGGCACCAGCAACTTCGTCGGCGAATTCCTGTCGCTGGCCGGTATCTACCAGGCCAACAGCTGGGTGGCGTTTATTTGCACGACCGGCATCATCCTGGGCGCTGCCTACATGCTCTACCTCTACCGCCGCATCTGCTTCGGCGAGCAGAAGAATGCCGATGCCGCTGCCATGCCCGACCTGTCGGTGCGCGAATGGCTGCTGCTCGGTCCGATTGCCGCTGCCGTGCTGTGGATGGGCGTCTATCCCGAAAGCTTCCTTGCTCCCATGCGTTCCGACATCCAGATCCTCGACGCGCGCCTTGCTGCTGCGGCACCCGAAGGCGATGCCCACCTCGAGATCGGGGAGGGCGCTTCGGCCCAAGAAGAACACCATGAAGGGGAGGCGCACTGATGGACCTCGCAGCTTCCCTCGGCCTCGTCGCGCCCGAGATCGTCCTTTCGCTCTCCGGCCTCGTCCTGCTGCTTCTGGCGGCATGGGGCGGCGACAAGGGCGCACGCGTTATCTCCGTTGCCGCATGTGTGGCGCTGGGCGGTGCCTTTGCACTGGTCGCGCCTTCGGTCTGTACCGGCGCGAGCGGACCGGACACGGTTGCCTTTGGCGGCCAGTTCCGCGCCGACGCCTTCGCCGGTCTTGCCAAGCTGATGATCTTTGCGGCCAGCGGTGCCGTGCTGGTCGTCGCCCCGCGTTTCTTCGAGCGGCTCGATTCCATGCGAGCGGAAATCCCCGTGCTGGTGCTTTTCGCGGCGCTGGGCATGAGCATCATGGTCTCGGCGACGGACCTCGTGACGCTCTACATCGGCCTCGAACTCAACTCGTTGTCGGCCTACGTCCTCGCGGCGCTGCTGCGTAACGACGAGCGTTCGGCTGAGGCCGGCCTCAAGTACTTCGTGCTGGGCGGCCTTGCTTCGGGCATCCTGCTGTTCGGTATGAGCCTGACCTACGGCTTCGCCGGTACGACAAACTTCGGTGGCATCGCCGTGGCAGTGTCGGACGGCCTGTCGATTGGCCAGATGTTCGGCCTGACTTTCGTGCTGGCGGGCCTTGCCTTCAAGATCAGCGCCGCGCCGTTCCACATGTGGACGCCCGACGTTTACGAAGGCGCTCCTACCCCGGTGACCATGTTCTTCGCCAGCGCGCCCAAGGTCGCAGCAATCGCCCTGCTGGCGCGCGTCTCGCTCGAAGCCTTCGGATCGCAGGCAGGGGCATGGCAGCAGATTGTGATCTTTGCCGCGCTGCTCTCCATCGTGATCGGCGCGCTGGGCGCCATCGGCCAGCAGAACGTCAAGCGCCTGCTCGCCTATTCGTCGATCAACAACGTCGGCTTCATCCTGATCGGCCTTGCCGCCGGGACGGCAGACGGTGCCAGTGCCATGCTGGTCTACCTCGCCATCTACGTGGTGATGACCGTGGGCAGCTTCATCGCGGTCCTGCTGATGCGCGATGCGGACGGCAACGCTGTTGAAGGTATCAGCGATCTTGCCGGCCTTTCCACCACGCGTCCGGCGCTGGCATGGTGCCTGATGGCGCTGATGTTCAGCCTGGCCGGTATCCCGCCGCTGTTCGGGTTCTGGGGCAAGTTCGTGGTCTTCCAGGCCGCGGTGGAGGCCGACCTGGTGGCCTTGGCCGCCATCGGTATCGCCGCCAGCGTGATCGGCGCCTTCTACTATATCAAGATCGTCAAGGTGATGTTCTTCGATGAGCCTGCCGACACGGTGAAGGGCGCTGCCGACACCCCGCACTGGGCCTTGCTGGCGATCTGCGCACTGCTGATCTCGCCGCTGGGTTACCTGCTGACGGGTTGGCTGGGTTCGCTGGCAGACATGGCGGCAGCATCGCTGGCGCTCGCCTTCTGACTTGACGCCGCTGATCGAGTACGTCCCCGAAACCGGCAGCACCAATGCCGACCTGCTGGCGAGGCTGGCGGGCGGGGAGCTGGAGGCGGAAGGTTACTGGCTGGTCGCTGACCGCCAGAACGCCGGACGGGGGCGGCAAGGGCGCAGCTGGATCGACGCGCCGGGCAATTTCATGGGCTCCACCGTGGTACGGCTCCACGAACGCGATCCGTCGCCAGCGACGCTGAGCTTCCTCGCTGCGCTCGCGGTCTACGAGACGGTCTTGCCTCATGTCGCCGCGCCGCAATCGATCATGCTCAAGTGGCCCAACGACGTGCTGATGGCGGGAGCCAAGTTCTGCGGCCTGCTGCTGGAGATGGGGCAGGGCGCTGTCGTGATCGGCATTGGGGTAAACCTGTCCGCCGCGCCGGAAATCGCGGGGCGCAAGACCGATGCGCTCAAGGGCCTGTCGCGCAATGCCTTTGCCGAAGCGCTGGCCGCGCAATTCGCGCTGGAGCTTCAACGCTGGCGCGAATTCGGGGCCGAACCGCTCATCCGCCGTTGGCAGGCCGCCGCGCACAAGCCCGGCACCGCTTTGTCGGTTCACGGCAGCGATGGGGACAAGGTTTCCGGCCAGTTCGATGGCCTCGACGCGACAGGCGCGCTAAGGCTGCGCTTGCCCGATGGGACCATGCAGGTGATCCACGCGGGCGATGTAATGCTGGAGGAAGACTGATGCTTCTCGCAATCGATGTCGGCAACACCAACGTGGTTTTCGCCCTGTTCGAGGGCACCGAGATCAAGGCGCGCTGGCGCATCGCCACCGATGGCCGACGCACGGGTGACGAATATGCCACCTGGCTGCTGCAACTGCTGGCTATCGAGGGGATCGAGCGCAGCCAGGTCGATCGCATCATCTTCGGGTCGGTGGTGCCGCGGGCAGACCACAACCTGACCGTGCTGGCGACCAAGTACTTCGGTATCGAGCCGCTGATTGCTGGTCACGGCAAGGCCGCCTGGGACTTCGAAATCGACGTCGAACAGCCGCACACGCTGGGTGCAGACCGCGCGCTCAATTGCATCGCGGCGCATGAGCTGGTTGGCGGTGACATGATCGTGGTCGACTTCGGCACCGCGACCAAGTTCGAGGCGGTCGATTTCAACGGCGCCTACAAGGGCGGCATCATCTGCCCCGGCATAAACCTCTCGCTCGACGCCTTGGTGGGCAACACGGCCAAGCTGCCGCGCATCGCCATTGCCGCGCCGGATACCGACAGCGTGCTGGGACGTAATACCGAAGACCAGATGTTGATCGGCGTCTTCTGGGGCTATGTCGCCATGATGGAAGGCCTGATCGAGCGGATGAAGGCCGAAATCGGTCGCCCGGTGAAGGTTGTAGCCACGGGCGGGCTCGCCATATTGTTCGACAAGAAAACCGACATTTTTGACGTGGTCGATGCCGACATGACGATCCGCGGCCTGCAGATCCTGGCAGACCGCGCTGGAGCCTCATGAAGAAGAATTATCAACCCGAAGACGAATTGCTGTTCCTTGCGCTGGGTGGTTCCGGCGAGATTGGCATGAACGTCAATCTCTATGGCTGCCAGGGCAAGTGGATCATGGTGGACCTGGGGATGAGCTTCGGCTCGAACGAATACCCGGGCACCGAGCTTATGTTCGCCGATCCCGAATTCATCGAGGATCGCGCCGACGACCTGCTCGGCATTGTCCTGACCCACGCGCACGAGGACCATATTGGCGCGATCCCCTATTTCGCGGCGGATCTTGGCGTGCCGCTTTATGCGACGCCGTTCACTGCCGACCTGATCACGCGCAAGCTGGACGAGGCAGGCCTTACCAAGAAGGTGGAGCTCAAAGTGATCGAGGACGACCACGGCGAGATCGAGCTTGGCCCGTTCAAGATAGCTTACGTCCCACTCGCCCACTCGATTGCCGAGGGCAATGCGTTGGTAATCGACACGCCGCACGGCCGCGTGTTCCATACCGGCGACTGGAAGCTGGACGAGGAACCCATCATCGGCGAACCGGCCACCGAGGACGAATTGGCCGAGATCGGCGATGCCGGCGTGCTGGCGCTGGTCTGCGACAGCACCAATGTGTTCAACCCCGTGCCTTCAGGCAGCGAAGGGGCGGTCTATCGCGGCCTGCTCGAGGAAGTGCAGAAGCACCACGGCAAGCGCGTGCTGGTGACTACCTTTGCCTCCAACGTCGCGCGCCTGCAGACATTGGGCGAAGTTGCCAAGCGCACCGGACGCCAGCTGTGTGTGGCCGGCCGCTCGCTCGACCGCATCATCGAGGTTTCCAAGCAGAACGGCTACCTGCAGGACTTCCCGCAGGTGCTCGATTTCGACAGCGCCATGGCCCAGCGGCGCGGCGAGATCATGATTATCGCCACGGGCGGGCAGGGCGAACCGCGCGCTGCGCTTGCCCGCATTGCCGACGACAGCCATCCGCTCAGCCTCGACGAAGGCGACGTCGTGCTGTTCTCCAGTCGCCAGATTCCGGGCAACGAGATCGCCATCGGCTATGTCCAGAACCGGCTTGCCGAACGCGGTATCGTCATGGTGACTGACCGCCAGAGCGAGATCCACGTCTCCGGCCACCCGGGACGTCCGGAGCTGGAAGCGCTCTACGGCTGGCTGCGCCCGCAAGTGCTGGTGCCGGTCCATGGTGAAATCCGCCATATGCAGGAACAGGCGCGACTGGGACTGGCGAACGGTATTCCCGATGCCGTGTTCCAGAAGAACGGCGACATCGTGCGCCTTGCCCCCGGTACGCCCGGCAAGATTGGCGAAGTGCGCACCGGCAGGTTGGTACTCGATGGTGACATCATCGTGCCGTCGGATGGCGATGCCGTGACCATGCGCCGCCGCATGTCGCGCGATGGTATCCTGATCGTTGTGCTCGATGCAGAGGGCGGGGTGCGGATTGAAGGCATCGGCCTGCCGCTTGACGAAGACTATGCCGATTTCATCGACGAGGCCGAGGCTGACGTCATGACGTCACTCGGCAAATTGCGCGGTGCGCGCAGCCAGGACCGGGAAGTGGTCATGGAAGCGGCCCGTCTCGCCGCACGTCGGGCGGCCCAGCGCTGGTCAGGCAAGAAGCCGCAGACACGCGTTATCATGCTGGACGACCAGTGAGATGAAGATCACTTCCATTATCGCCATCTATGCCCTGTTCTGGGTGATGAGCGCTTTCCTGATGCTGCCATTCGGCGTGAAGACTCACGAGGAGGCGGGCATTGCGAAAGTGCCGGGGCAAGCAGATAGCGCTCCGGCAAACTTCCGTCCCTGGCGCGTCGTGCTGCGCGCCACGGTAGTGGCAGCCGTGTTGGCGGCGCTCTACATCGCCAATTACGAGCAGGGCTGGATCACGCTGGACGACATCAACTTCTTTCCCCAGCCACCTGAAAACTAGGCCGAAGCCCTAGTCCCGCAGGCGTTCGATCGCCTGTGCCAGAGCGACGTAGAGCTTGCCCATATCGCTGGAGAGCAGCGTGACCGCCATAGCGTTGCCATCGCGGGTGGCCAGCACGTTGCGCAACATGGCCTCGAAGTCGTGGATGTAGCGGTTCACCACTTCGCGGAATTCCGCATCTTCCTGGTAAAAGGAGCTGATCTGTCGTGCTTCCTGCTTGTCGAGCAGGCGTACGGCATGACGCGTGAAGATGCCGCGATCACCGCGCAGGTAATTGGCCCACTGGGTGTCAGCGACATCGTTGTCGAAGGCCTTGGAAATGTCGATCGCGGTGGAATTCAGCGCCTCGGTGATCAGCGCCATGCGGCGGGTAAAGTCGCTGTTGGTGTGCTCTTCGGCCTGCCGCCGGGCATCTTCCACGCGCAGTTCGAGGTTGGCGGCCAGGTCGCCGACCTGCGCCATTTCGCTGCGGAGGAGTTGCACTGTCTCGCGGCCAGCAGAATCTGCGCGGCCGACTGCCTCTTCCAGTTCGGCCAGGACAGCCGCCGCATTCTCGCGCATGGCAGAAGCGAGCTGTTCGCGACTGGCAGCGCTGATCTCTTCCGCTAGGGCGGCGACGGCACCCGTCTGCTCTTCGCGCAGGCTTTCCAGCACCTTGGCAGAGGTTGTTGTGAGCAGCTCGATTGCAGCGCGCAGTTCGCCAGAGGTGCGCTCGGCAAGTCGTTCACTCTCTGCCGTGACGCTCTCCAGCTGGCCCTGGAGTGCCTGCAGCTGTTCGAGCGACGTACCACCAGTTTCCCGCGCTGATTCGAGCTGCGCGGCCAGGTTGCTACCGCGATTTTCGGCATCACGGATAAGATCGTGCAGCTCGTTGGCGGTGGTGCCGAAAGCGGACAGGCGGGCTTCCGCGCTGCCCACGGCGTTCGACAAGGCCCCTTCGGAATGGTCTGCACTTGACCGGATGATTTCCAGCAGGCGCACGCTGTCGTCGGTGAGGCGGCTGATGAAGGTGCCGTTCTCTTCCAGCACTGCGCGGCTCTGCGACAGGCGATCTGCCAACAGGTCGGCGGCCTCGGCCACTTGTCCGCTGGCGCCGTCGGCTTGCGATCCCAGCTGCTGCATGTCGCCATCGAGTGCGGCAAGGCGCTGGGCGAGCGCTTCGCCGCTCTCGGCCAGTCCTTCGACGTGGGCAAGGTGTTCCTGCTGGCGGTTCGCGATCCGCTCGTCGAACTCGGCAAGCCGCTGTTCGAGACTGGCAATAGCCTCGCTTTCGCGCTGCTGGTGTGCATCGCGCCGCTGGGCAAAGTCTGCTTCGAAGGCCTCGACAGCCTCGCTCAGGCGCTGGTCGACCTGCTGCGCTTCTTCGTTCAGCGCGACAAGCCGCAGGCGGGCGTTGTTGGTCGCAGCCTCGTCAAGCGCCACGACGCCCTCCAGCACGTGCTTGATCCGCTCCTCGAGCGCATCGACAGCCTGGGTCCAGCGCGAGGTCGCCGCTGCCTGCCCGTCGTCCAGCGAGGATACGATGCGCTCGCCTTCCACCCGCAGGGCCACGAGGCGTTCACGCATGGCGCTTGCTGCAGCCGCTTCGCGCTGACGCAAGGCCTCGGTGTCCTCGGTAAGCTGCCGCACCAGCGCTTCGGACTTGCTGGCGATGGCATCGGTGAGGCTTTCCTCGCTCTTCTCCAGTTCGCTGCGGAACTCGTGGCTTTGCGTCCGCAGGCCTTCAAAGCGCTGGCGGGCGAGGTCGCCCAGCTCCACCAGCTGCTCCTCGAAACTGCGCAAGGTGTCATCCACCTGCTGGTTAATCGCACTAACATGCGCTTCGCCAGCCTGGCCGAAGGTATTGAGCCGCTCGAACGCGCTGACCAGGCCTTCGACCTGCGCCTGTGCGGAATTGCCGGCAGAGGCGATCTGGTTGTTCATGTCGCGCGCGGAGTTGGCGAGCACGGGCAGCTGGTCGCGCAGGGCCTCCATGTTGCTCACCGCGCTCGTGCTGACATGGCCGATTGACTCGACCTGCTCGCTGTTGTCGCGGATCAATGATTGCAGGTGTTCGGCATTGGTCGACAGGCGCTCGCTGGCGACACGGCCGAGCGACTCGAGATCGCGGGCCTGCGCTTCGATGAAGTTGCGGGCCAGTGCCAGTTCGCGATTGACCACCAGCAGGCGCGACTCAAGCTGGGCGGATTCGTGCGAGAGGGCGCGGGCGGCATCGGAGAAGCGGTTCGCCTCACGCCGGCTGTTGCGCATGACGAGCAGGTAGACGGCTACCAGCAGCACCATCGGGACAGACCATTGCACGATCCAGTCCAGCCACTGGGCAGGGGCGGCACCGGCAAGGATTGCCTGTTGGTTCACCCAGCCGAAAAAGCCGGTCCAGCCAAGGGCAGCGAGGCCAACCAACGTGGGGGCGATCCAGGTGCCGCGCGGGCGCACTGGTGCTTCTTCCCAGTATTGTTCCTCGTAAACCTCCTCGGAGGAGGTTTCGTACGCCTCTTGGTCCTCCGCGCCTTCGACGGGAGTTTCCGGGCTTTCAACGTCTTGCGACGGGGAAAAGGTGCGCCTGCGGGTCATCAAACGTCCTTACCACAGGGTTAATTGCTTGGAACCCCCGACGAAGCTCGCTTCCACCGCGGCCAACCGCCACCTGTCGGGTTTTCCGCAAGCTTCGCCGCGCAGGCCGCTTGGCATTGCCCCTGTGCCTGCCTAGGCAGGACCAATGCTGGAGACCCGGACCTGACATGCGCGCGGTGCTGATCGGCTTGCCCCAACCGGGGGAGGGTGCCTTGCCTGCCATCGCGGGCCAGTCACTGGCGCGGCGACAGCTGGCCTTCGCCCGCGAATTGGGCTGCACCAGCGTAATTGCCCATGGCGGCGGGGCGTCGCCCGATGCCATCGACCTGCGACACGCGGCGGAGCGCGCGGGGATGAAGTACCAGGTGATCTCCACCACCCACGCCCTGCCGGGCATCATCGGGGACGATGACAGCCTGCTGGTGTTGCAGCCCGGACTCTTGCCCGAATCGCGCACCGCGCTGGAGCTGCTGCGGGCGGAAGGGGACCGGGTGCTGATCGTCTCCGCGGGGCCGGGAGCCACGGCCGGACTGGAGCGCATCGACCTTGACCGGGCATGGGCAGGGGCCCTGACCATCCCCGGCAGGTGGCTTGGCAAGGTCACCGGCTTGCCGGAAGATGCGGCGCCGCAACCAGCCTTGCTGCGGATTGCCCTGCAACAGCGGCTGCCCGAGGCGCGCATCGCCGACACCACGCTCGACGATGGCAAGTGGTCGGTCATCGCCTCGCAGGAGGCAGCACAACAGCGCGCTGCGGCATGGCAGCGCACCCACCTCGGCGAGACTTCGCCCGGCGCGCTGTCACGCTGGCTGGGGCGATTCATCGTCACCGGACCGGGGCGCGGCATGCTCGACCTGCGCTTTGCCAAGCCTGCCCTGCTCGCGCTGACGGCAGCAATGCTGGGTGGGGGAATCACCGCCACGTTCTACGAAATGCCGGTCCTTGGCTTTGCCCTGACCGCATTGGCAGCACCAATCCTGGAAGCATTCCTTGCCATTTCGCGCCTCGGCGTCGCACCATTTGGCAGGTTGCGCCGCCTTCCGTGGCTGCGCTGGCTGCTTGACGCAGCCATTCTGGTGCAGGGGGCCATGGCCATCGACGGCCTGCATCACCGTACGATATTTCCGCCGTTAGTGCTTGTTTCAGCATTACTTTTGCTGGACCGGCGCAAGCTTGCAGCCTGGCTGGAGCCGGCACGCGACAGGATGCTGGTTGCCGGCTTGCTGGCCATGGTCTCCGCCATTGCGCCGCCGGAGCAGGCGATCATGCTGGCTGCCCTGATCGTTCTGGCGGCAAACCTGCTTCCGGATCGCAGCTAACGTGGGCTTAACCAAGCCGGGCTATGCGTGCGGGCATGAGCGATATGAGCAAAGCCATGCCCACGGCTGAGTCAGTGGAAAAGATGTTGAGCGCCGAACTGGCGCAAGGCGACGTCATCCTGGCGACTGCGCAGCCGATCCTGCGGCACTTGCTGGCCAATGACGAACACGCGCTGTTCAGCGACGAGGTGATTGCCAAGATCCGCGGGATGATGGTTCACCTTGCCCGGCAGTTGCTACTGGCGCTGGCACAGGACGCGAATGTCGAAGACTGTGACGCCTTCGTGCAGGAACGCGAGGAAGCGCTGGCTGTGGTATTGCTGGAAGACACCGCCTTCCTGGGCCACGCCCATGCCCTGACAATCGAAGCACAGCTGGCCGACCGGCTGCAGCAGCGCAGCGGGATCGACCCGGTCCTCTCGCCGCTGTTGCAGGAACTCGCTGCGTCGGAAGACCAGTCACTGGCCGCGGCAGCCATGCGCTGTGTGGCGGCGCAGGCGCGCTTCATGCAGAACCAGCGACGCATGGAACTGCCGTTGAAGGAACTGCCGGCTGAACTGTTCCACACCGCCACCAAGCTGCTGCGCACCCACGGCACCGATTTCCCGGAAGTCGCCGAAAGCCTGCGGGATCGCCTGCGCGACGAATATGACGAAAGCGCGCGGCGCATCGGCCAGGTGACCCGCCTGCTGATAGCGATGGGACCGAAGGCCAAGCGGGCGCTGGCGGTTGACCACGCCGGCCTTGCCGTGTTCTCGACGGCGCTGTCGATGGCGTCGGGGCAGGAACGCGATGTCGTGGTGTTGTCGCTGGGTGAGAACCAGTGTGCACGCCTCGCCCTATCCTTGCGTGCCGCAGGACTGGGGCAAAGTGCCGTCGAGGAACAGTTCCTCTACCTGCACCCGGATATTACGCTGCCGGAAGGTTTCGATGCCGTGCGCGTTGACCGGGCAGCAGCCTTGCTGGCGGCCGCCGCTTCCGACGCGGCGCACTAAGGGCATGGCTGCGGCCTCTTCCCACCGCGCGGAAGCGCAAACCGACGCCCAGGATCGGTTGATCGCAGCGGACGAGCCGCTGGCGAGCTTCCACCTGCGCGCGGGTGGGGAAATGCCGGGCGTCATCGTCACTCCCGCGCTTCTGGAAATGGTGCGCAAGGCGCGCGTCTATGGCCTGCGCATGGCACGGGCGATCAAGGCGCAGGACGACAGCGAGCAAGTGACCGCTTGGGTCGAGGTGGAGCCGGAAGGTGACGGCGCACTGATCCGTATCTCCGATTGGCACGCAGAGCCGCTGGAAAGCACGGCCAAGGCCGAACCGGAGGGCAAGAAGCTGGCCCTGCTGCGCCACCTTGCCGGACTAAGCGCGCGGCTGGGTCCCTCGCAGGAAGTGCTGACCGTGGACGCCGACGCGCCCGACCTGGAGACCCTTGCCGAGCGCATGCGAGACGGCATCGGTGAAGTCTGGACGCAGTTCGTGACACCGTCGGCAGGCAACCATCACAAGCCGCTGCACTGGCGCCTGCTCGACGGGGCAGCGGTGGATATCGAAGGTTCCGACCGCGAGTGGAGCGTCCACCTCGTGCCGCTGGGCAAGCCGCAGCCGGGAAGCGACGGGTTCGAGCTTTATGTCGTCCCCCGCGAGGCGCCGCGCGAGGAGGCACCCAAACCCGCCCGCGCACAGGATCGCGGCAGCGGCATTGGCCGCGACATTGCGCCGGTCCTGCGCCAGCCAGTCAGCCGGATCATCGCCAATGCGGAGACGATCCGCACGCAGTTGGCGGGTCCGCTGGCCGAGGAATACAGCAACTACGCTGCCGATATCGCGGCGGCAGGCGAACACCTGCTGGCGCTTATCGAAGACCTGACCACGCTGGAGCTGGTCGAGGATGAGGAATTCGTCACCGAACCTGACAAAATCGACCTGGCCGACGTCGCGCGTCGTGCGGTGGGTATCCTGGGCGTGCGTGCGCAGGAGCGCGGGATCACGCTCGATGCCCCCAAGGAAGCCGACTCGACGCCAGCCATTGGCGAATTTCGCCGGGTCTTGCAGGTTCTGCTCAACCTGGTTGGCAATGCCATCCGCTATTCGCCAGAAGGCGCGCAAGTCTGGATACGCACCGAGATCGAAGGCAAGCGCGCGCGCATTACCGTGGCAGACCAGGGTGAAGGGCTGGACGAAGACCAGCAAGCCCGCGTCTTCGCCAAGTTCGAACGGCTTGGCCGTAGCGGCGATGGTGGCTCGGGCCTCGGCCTCTACATCTCGCGCCGCCTGGCCGAAGCCATGGACGGTACGCTGACGGTCGAGAGCGCAAAGGGGCAGGGCGCCCGCTTCACGCTCGAACTTCCGACCTTCAAGGAGCGGCGGAAAAAGCCCCGCTAGTCCTTACCGGTCGCCGATTTGCACGTAATCGCGCTGGGTCGGGCCAGTGTAGAGCTGGCGCGGACGACCGATGACCTGGCCGGGATCGGAGATCATCTCGTTCCACTGCGCCACCCAGCCCACGGTACGGGCGAGGGCGAACAGAGCGGTGAACATGGTGGTCGGGAAACCGATGGCCGACAGGATCACGCCGGAATAGAAGTCGACGTTGGGGAACAGCTTCTTTTCCTGGAAATAGGGATCGTTGAGCGCCATTTCCTCGAGCTGCAGTGCGGTTTCGAACACCGGATCGGTGACGTTGAGCGCCTCGAACACTTCGCGCACGGTCTTCTGCATGACCGTGGCACGCGGGTCGTAGTTCTTGTAGACGCGGTGACCGAAGCCCATCAGGCGGAACGGGTCGTTCTTGTCCTTGGCGCGCTCGATATAGTGCGGGATGCGATCGGGTGTACCGATCTCGCGCAGCATGTTGAGCGCGGCTTCGTTCGCACCACCGTGGGCAGGGCCCCACAGGCAGGCGATACCGGCCGAGATACAGGCAAACGGGTTCGCACCCGATGAACCGGCAAGGCGCACGGTCGAAGTCGAAGCGTTCTGCTCGTGGTCGGCATGAAGGATGAAGATCCGGTCCATGGCCTTTTCGACCGCCGGGATCACTTCGTACTCTTCTGCCGGCACGCCGAAGGTCATGCGCAGGAAGTTGCCCGTGTAGCTCAGTGAATTGAGCGGCTGCATGAAGGGCTGGCCCACGGCATACTTGTAGGCCCAGGCGGCAATCGTCGGCATCTTGGCGATCAGGCGGTGCGAGCTGATCTTGCGATGCTCGGGATCCGAGATGTCGGTGCTGTCGTGGTAGAAGGCCGACAGGGCGCCAACCACTCCGCACATAACCGCCATCGGGTGCGCGTCGCGGCGGAAGCCCTGGTAGAACTGCCGCATCTGGTCATGCAGCATGGTGTGGTAGGTGATGGTGTGCTTGAAATCGTCGTATTCATCCTGGCTCGGCAGTTCGCCGTTCAGCAGGAGGTAGGCGACTTCCATGAAGCTGGAATGCTCGGCCAGCTGCCCGATGGGATAACCGCGGTGCAGCAGCACGCCTTCGTCACCATCGATGAAGGTCAGCGCGCTTTCGCAGGAGGCAGTTGACTTGTAGCCCGGGTCGAAGGTGAACTTGCCCGTCTTGCCATAGAGCTTGCGGATATCGATGACATCCGGCCCGCAGCTGCCTTCCAGTGTCGGGAAGTCGTAGGTCTCGCCACCGATGGTCAAATCCGCCTGCTTGTCAGCCAAAGCCGTTCTCCTTCAATAAGTTATACACCGCAGTTCAGGCGGCCTGTCAGCCGCCTGCCTGAGCGTCGATCCGCGCAAGGCTTTCTTCTCTTCCGAGAAGCACCAGCACATCGAAAATCCCGGGCGAAGTTGTTTGCCCCGTCAATGCCGCACGAAGCGGCTGCGCGAGCTTGCCGAGGCCGAGCCCCAGCTCCTCCGCATAGGCCTTCAGATTGGCCTCCAGCGCTTCGATTGTCCAGTCCGTTTCGCTGTGCAACCGGGCGGAAATCGCCGCCAAACGGCCCTTTGCCTCGTCGTCGAGCAATTCGGCTGCCTTCTCGGTCATTTCCAGCGGTCGCTGCTTGAACAGGAAGGCCGCGCCATCGGCCAGTTCGTTGAGGTCACGGGCGCGCGTTTTCAGCACCGGCATGGCCTCGGTCAGCAGCTTCTCATCGGCTTCGGGGCCGATCAGCTTGGCTACCAGTCCGGCCAGGCGCGCATCGTCGGCAGCGCGAATGTAATTGCCGTTCATGTTGAGCAGCTTCTTCATGTCGAAACGGCTCGGGCCCTTGTTCACCGCGTCGATGTCGAACAGCGCAATGGCCTCTTCCTTGGTGAACTCTTCCTGGTCGCCGTGGCCCCAGCCAAGGCGCAACAGGTAGTTGAACAGCGTTTCCGGCAGGATGCCCATCTCGCGGTAGTCGCGCACGCCCAGCGCGCCGTGGCGCTTCGACAGCTTGGCCCCGTCGTTGCCGTGGATTAGCGGGACGTGGGCATAAGTCGGCTCTTCCCAGCCTTCCTCGATGCCCTGCATGGCGCGGATGACCTGGATTTGGCGGAAGGCATTGTTGAGGTGGTCATCGCCGCGGATGATGTGGGTGCAGCCCATGTCCATGTCGTCGACCACGACGGCGAGCATGTAGGTGGGTGAACCGTCGGCACGCAGCAGGATGAAATCGTCGATCTCGCGGTTGTCGACCTTCACCCGGCCCTGCACGGCGTCCTCGATCACGGTTTCGCCGCCTTCGGGCGTCTTGATGCGGATGACGAAAGGCGCGCCTGCGGGCGCTTCGGAGGGATCACGGTCACGCCAGCGGCCGTCATAGCGCATCGGCTGCTTGGCGGCCTTCTGCTGCTCGCGCATTTCAGCGAGCTCATCCTGCGTGGCGAAGCACTTGTAGGCATGCCCGGCTTCGAGCAGCTTGTTGGCAACCTCGGCATGGCGATCGGCGCGCTGCGATTGGTAGACAGTCTCCCCGTCGAAATCGAGGCCGAGCCAGTCGAGCCCGTCGAGGATGACGTCGATGGCTTCCTGCGTCGACCGCGCCTTGTCGGTATCCTCGATGCGAAGCAGGGCCTTGCCGCCATGGTGGCGGGCGTAGAGCCAGGAAAACAGCCCGGTGCGGGCATTGCCGATATGCAGGAATCCGGTGGGGCTGGGGGCAAAGCGCGTCACCACCGGACGCTGACCCGAACCGTTACCACTCGAACTTGCCATAACGCCTTGTTTCCTGTCCTATTCTTCCATGGCCGAGACCGCGCAACCACTGGTCCCGCTGGGGGACGACACAAGCGATGTTGCGTCGCAGCAGACGCCTTGGCGAAAGCGCGCTTCTTTGTCCAGCGTGGCAGACGGCGCAGAGCGATTTCTGGCCTCGGCGGGCTTCGATCGCGGGCCATGGATGGCCGTGGCCATGGCGGCCGGGATCGGGGCCTGGTTCGTACTCGATACGCCAGCGAGTTGGGTCGTTTGCATGGCTGCTGGATTGCTTGCAGCACTGGGCGCTGTAGCCGTGTGGAAGGGACGCGAGGACCGCGTGCATCTTGTCGAAGCACTGGTCGCTTGCGGCTTGCTGCTGTCCTTCGGCACCGGACTGGCCTGGAGCAGGTCCGCACTCGTTGGAGCCGAAGCCTTCGAGCGGCCGCAATCGGGTGCCTTCAGTGGCAGGGTGCTGGAGCGGATAGAACAACCGGCACAGGACCGCGTGCGGCTTGTCCTGGCGATCCGCAGTCCGGAGACGGGCGAGCCGGTTCGCGTTCGCATCAACGTACCGCTGGAAGATGACCAGCCAGGCCTAGACGAAGGGGCGCTGATCTCGGCGCAGGCGCGCCTCATGCCTCCCGCCGCGCCCATGCTGCCGGGCGGATACAACTTTGCGCGAACCGCCTGGTTTGATGGTTTCGCCGCGACGGGAAGCGTGCAGGGCGAGATATCCATCATCGAACCTGCCGAGGCAGATGGTGCCGTGATCGCAGGACTTCAGCGCCAGTTGTCAGCACATGTCCGCAGCCGCCTGGGAGGGTCTGCAGGTTCAATTGCAGCGGCATTTGCCAGCGGGGATCGCGGGGCGATCAGCGAGGCAGACGAAGATGCCATGCGCGATGCTGGCCTGACGCACCTGCTTTCGATCAGTGGCCTGCACGTAAGCGCGGTGATCGCGGGTGCTTACCTCTTGGCAGTAAAGCTGTTGGCGCTGTGGCCGTGGCTCGTGCTGCGTGTGCGATTGCCTGTGGC
This sequence comes from Alphaproteobacteria bacterium, assembly GCA_030431875.1. Classification (GTDB taxonomy): domain Bacteria; phylum Pseudomonadota; class Alphaproteobacteria; order Sphingomonadales; family Sphingomonadaceae; genus Alteraurantiacibacter. The sequence goes on along the minus strand of JAUIIG010000006.1, from coordinate 49,162 downwards.
TGCTGCTGCCGTCGCGGCCTTGGCGGGCATTGGCTACACCTTGCTGACCGGGGCGCAGGTTCCCACCGTGCGCAGTTGTATCGCTGCGCTGCTGGTACTGGGCGCGCTGGCCCTGGGGCGGGAACCGTTAAGCCTGCGCATGGTGGCCGTGGCCGCCGTGGCGGTGCTGTTGCTATGGCCGGAAAGCCTCATCGGACCGAGCTTCCAGATGAGCTTCGCCGCCGTGATTGCGATTGTGGCCTTGCACAATGCCGAACCCGTGAAACGTTTCCTCAAGCCGCGGGAAGAAGGGCGGGGCAAGTGGTTCGCACGCCGGGCGCTGATGCTGCTGGTGACCGGACTGGTGATCGAGATTGCACTGATGCCCATCGTGCTGTTCCACTTCCACCGTGCTGGCGTCTACGGGGCCTTCGCCAACGTCATCGCAATCCCGCTGGTGACTTTCGTTTCGATGCCCTTGATTGCTGTTGCCCTGCTGCTCGACATTGTCGGGGCCGGGGCGCCCGTGTGGTGGCTGGCGGGCAAGTCGCTCGACCTGCTGCTGTGGATTGCGCACTTCACTTCCGGGCAGCCTGGCGCCGTAAAGCTGTTCCCGCAAATGGGCGTGGTAACGATCCTGCTCTTCGTCGCGGGCGGCCTGTGGCTGGCACTTTGGCGCGGCAAGGCGCGGCTTTTGGGGCTTGCGCCTGCTGCGCTCGCCACGGTCATGCTGGTGCTGACCCCGATCCCGGATGTGCTGATTTCAGGCGATGGTCGCCATGTCGGCATCACGGGCGAAGGGGACCGCCTGCTCGTGCTGCGGGAAACCGAGAGCAGCTTCACCCGCGACAACCTGATGGAGCTGGCCGGGGTCCAGGGCGAGCCGGTTCCGCTCGATGAATGGCCGGGCGCACGTTGCAGCCGCGACTTCTGTGTCATTACCCTCGAACGCGGCGGTCGCGAGTGGGAGCTGCTGATGAGCCGCAGCCGTGACACTGTCGCCGAACGGGCACTGGCAGCTGCCTGCGAGAGGGCCGACATTGTCGTTTCGGATCGTTGGTTGCCACGCTCTTGCGAGCCGCGCTGGCTCAAGGCAGACGGACGCATGCTGTCGCAAAGTGGCGGGCTGGCTATCGTCCTCGACGAAGAACCACGCGTGATGACGGTTGCCGAAGGGCAGGGCGAACATGGCTGGTGGCGCGGGCGGCGTGAGGACTAACGCTGCAAATGCAAACGGGGGCGACACCCCGCGATGCCGCCCCCGTCCGGTAACTTGGCCAGTCTCTAGTGGTAGCGCCGCAGCAGGCCGGCGAGCTTGCCCTGCACCTTGACCTGACTGTCTTCGTAGACCTGCGGATCATAGGCGCCATTGGCCGGGTCGAGCCGGATACGGCCACCATCGTGGTAGAGGTACTTCAGCGTGGCTTCCTCGTCATTTACGAGCGCCACGACGATATCGCCATCGCGCGCCGTGTCTGCCTTCTTCACGAGGGCAAAGTCACCGTCGAAGATACCCGCTTCGATCATCGAGTCGCCGGAAACTTCCAGCGCATAGTGATCGCCCGGGCCGAGCAAGGCTGCCGGAACCGGCAGCGAACGGTCGCTTTCCAGCGCCTCGATCGGGACACCGGCGGCGATCTTGCCGTGCAGGGGGATTTCGATCACGTCGTTGGCAGGAGCGGGCTGGCTGGCGGGCGGCGTGGTAACCTTGGCCACGGCCTCTGCACCCTTGCTGCCCACATTCTCCGGCATCTTCACCACTTCGAGCGCACGCGCCCGGTTGGCGAGACGGCGGATGAAGCCGCGTTCTTCCAGAGCCGAGATCAGGCGGTGCACGCCCGACTTGCTCTTCAGGTCGAGCGCATCCTTCATTTCCTCGAAGCTTGGCGAGATGCCGCTTTCTTCGAGCCGACGGTTGATGAACAACAGCAATTCGTGCTGCTTGGCAGTCAACATGGGCAAGCCCCTTCTGCAATGTTCCACTTTGGAACGAATGCGGAACAATTATGAAACAGATTCGCCCAAGTCAAGCGATTCCGCCATTTTGGAGGGGAAAGGTCGGGACCAGGTCGCCCGCCATCGCTGCCGGTGCGCCAATATCCCGCCGGATAATCAGTTCGGCGGCCGCAAGCGCACGCATGGCGCTGCTGTCGCGTTCTTCGATTGGTTCTGCACGGCCATCGACCAGTCGCGCTCGCACGAATTCTGTTCGTGCCCCGCCGGAGGGAAGTGAACCCGCCAGTGGCAGGAGCATCGCTCGGGGCAGCGGGTCGGCAGCACCTGCCAGTTTCCGCAGCAAGGGCTGGAGGAACAGCATTGCGGTGACATAGCTCGACACCGGATTGCCGGGCAGACCAAGAATGAAGGTATCGCCGCGCCGCGCCACCATGATCGGCTTGCCGGGCTTGATCGCCACGCGCCAGAAATCGAGCGTAGCGCCCCATTCCTGTAATGCCGGATTTACGAGGTCGTGATCGCCCACCGAGGCACCACCACTGGTGACGATCACATCGGCATCGCTTGCCTGATCGAATGCAGCCAGCATGGCATCCATGGTGTCACGGACTGGTCCAATACGGACAATTTCGCGCGCCGAGGGACCGACCAGGACCGCGAGTGCAGGGCCGTTGCTGGCCGGAATCTGGTGAAGGGCACAGTTGGCCGGATCGTCAGCGAGTTCGTCACCCGAATCGATCACTGCCAGCTTCGGCTGCTTATGGACTGTGAGAGAGCCATGTCCAGCTGACAGGGCCAGCGCCAGTTGGGCCGGACCGATTGGCGAGCCGGCTTTGAGCAGCGTGTCCCCGGCCGAAAAGTCGAAGCCCGTACGGCGAATGTGTCGCGGCGTAGGGCTGTCGTCGTTGGTAAGGATCAGGACATCGCCTGCACGCTCTGCATTCTCTTGTAGCAGGACAGCGCCGGAACCAGCGGGCATGAGCGCACCGGTTGAGATGCGCGCCGCCTGGCCGGGTGCAATTGTCCCCGAGAAGGGGTGGCCCGCAGCGCTTTCGCCCACAACCTCCCAAGGGCCGGACAAGTCATCCTCGCATACGGCGTAGCCATCCATTGCAGAGAGGTCCGCAGCGGGCTGGGTGCGCCGGGCTACGAGGTCCTTGGCGAGGTAGCGTCCCACAGCTTCGGTTGCCGGAACATCTTCGACTGGAAGCGGGCTGGCCAGCGCACAAAGCCGCGCCTGTGCCTCTTCCAGCGGGATCGGCTTTGGGGGTGTCACTCCGCCCGCCAGTCGCCGCTCTTGCCGCCGGTCTTTTCGAGCAGGCGGACGTTCTCGATCACCATGCCCTTCTCCAGCGCTTTCGCCATGTCGTAGAGCGTTAGCAGAGCGACGGAGGCAGCGGTGAGCGCCTCCATCTCGACGCCGGTCTTGCCGGTCAGGGCCGCGCGGGCGGTGACCTCCACGGCATCGTCCGAAAAGGCGAAGTCGACGCTGACGGTGTCGAGCGCCAGCGGGTGGCACAGCGGGATCAGCTCGCCGGTCTTCTTCGCCGCCATGATACCGGCAATGCGTGCTGCGGAGAGCACGTCACCCTTCGGCCCGCTGCCCTCGCGCACGGCCTGCAAGGTTGCCGGGGCCATGCGAATACGGCCCGCAGCGGTAGCACTGCGAGCCGTTGCGGCCTTGCCGCCGACGTCCACCATGCGCGCGGCGCCGGTATCGTCGAGATGTGACAGATTACCCATGCGGGCGACCTATCGCAGATAGACCCGCACGGGCAACAAGGAGTTAGCGCAGGCTCTGCGGCACCTTCGCGCCGTTTTCGGCCAACTTGTTCATCACGTGGGCATGGAGGGCGATGTTTTCCTCGGCCTTGCCCGAATAGTCCGTGTCACCCAGTTCGTGGGCCAGTTCCTTGCGGTTCTCGTAGCTGGGATCGAGGCCGACCAGCTTCATCAGGTCGACGATCGAGGTGCGCCAGTTGAGCTTGTCGGCACCGTCCTTGGCGTCCAGGACGGCTTCAAGGTCGACCTCGCTGATGGCGTCACCCTTGGTATCGGCACGACCGAAACCGCTGGAGCCACCAGACGGTGCAGCTTTGCTGGCGGCCTTGGTGGCTGCAGCCGTATCGGCTTCGTCAGAACCGAAGATGGCATCCTTGATCGAGCTGAAAATTCCCATTGTATTCCCTTCCATAGGTGGCGAATGGCCAAGATTACTTCCGGCCGGGATCGGCCTTGCTGACATCAACGCATGACGCGCCAATGTGTCCCCGCGAAGTCAGCCGTTCAGCAGCGCCTTCGTGGCAGCGACAACGTCATCCTGCCGCATAAGGCTTTCACCCACAAGGAAACATCGCACGCCCGATGCCGCGAGCCGCTGGCAATCGGCGTGGGAATTGATGCCGCTTTCGCCGACGAGGAGGGTGCCCTCGGGCGCAAGGGCAGCTAGCCGCTCGGTTGTGCCGAGGTCGGTGGTGAAGGTCTTCAGGTCGCGGTTGTTGACGCCAATCAGGCGTGAGGTGAGGTGCTTTCCTGCGCGTTCCATCTCGGCTTCGTCGTGGACCTCGACCAGCACGTCCATCCCCTGTTCGAGTGCGGCAGCCTCGATCTCCGCCATAAGGGCATCTTCCAATGCGGCGACGATAATGAGGATGGCGTCAGCGCCGATGGCCCTGCTTTCGGCGACTTGCCAAGGGTCAACCATGAAATCCTTGCGCAGCACGGGCAGGGTACAGGCCGCACGGGCCGCAACGAGGAAGTTCTCGTGACCCTGGAAGTAGGGTGCGTCGGTGAGCACCGACAGGCAGGCCGCGCCGCCCTTCTGGTAATCCTCGGCATGTTGCGAGGGATGGAAGTCGGGGCGGATCAGGCCCTTGGAGGGGCTGGCCTTCTTGACCTCTGCAATCAGCCCGAAGCCGGTTGCTGCCTTGGCCTCCAGCGCAGCGCGGAAGCCACGCGGGGCCGATGCCGCCGCAGCTTGTGCTTCGACGTCCGTCACGCTCCGCGCCGCCTTGCGAGCGCGGACTTCCTCGCGCTTGGTGGCGCAGATTTCGTCGAGCTTGTTCATTTGGCGGCCGCGATCCAGCATTCGAGCAAGGCCTTGGCGAGGCCCTTGTCGATAGCCTCTGCCGCTTCCTCGACCCCGTCGACCCAGTTATCGACTTCCCCCGCCACGATCAGCGCACCGGCGGCGTTGAAGAGTACAGCATCGCGATAGGGGCCAGGTGCGCCAAGTAGTAGGGCTTCCAGCGCCTTGGCGTTGTGCACGGCGTCGCCGCCACGGATCGCCTCGACAGGGGCGTGCTGCAATCCGGCCTCGCTTGCATCGACACGGCGCATGCGGACTTCGCGGCCCTGCACGTCAGCCACTTCGTTGCCTTCGTCGAGGCTGAGTTCGTCGAGTCCCTCGTCACCCGAGACGATGAAGGTGCGCTCGGTACCGAGGCGCGCCATGGCATCGGCGTAGATCGGGACATAGGCCGGGCGCGCGATGCCGATCAGTTGGCGGCGTACCCTGGCGGGGTTCGAAAGCGGTCCCATCAGGTTGAAAATCGTCCGGCGGCCCAGCTTTTGGCGAATGGGCTGGATGCGCGCCATGGCCGGGTGGTGGTTCTTGGCGAAAAGGAAGCAGATGCCGATTTCGGCCAGGGTCTTTTCTGCAGTGCGCCCGGCGGCATCCATGTCGAGCCCCAATGCTTCGAGCGTATCGGCGGCACCTGCCTTCGAACTGGCCGCGCGGTTGCCGTGTTTGGCCACGGGCACGCCACAAGCCGCCACGACCAGCGACACGGCGGTCGAAACGTTCAAAGTGTGGTGGCCGTCGCCGCCCGTACCGCAAACGTCGATCGCATTGTCGGGCGCGTCGATGGGGATCAGCCGTTCGCGCATGGCGCGTGCTGCACCGGTGATTTCCTCGGCGCGCTCGCCGCGGTCGGATAGGTCGGAAAGGAAACGCGCGATTTCCTCTTCCGACGGCTTGCCGTCGAGCATGTCACCGAAGGCGCGTTCGGCCTCGGCTTCGGTCAGAGGATGGTCAGCGGGAGGCAGGACATTCATGCCGTGGCCTTCGCTTCCACACCGCAGATGCGCAGGAAGTTGGCAAGCAATTCATGGCCGTATTGAGTGGCGATGCTTTCCGGGTGGAACTGCACGCCGTGGATCGGCAGGGTCGCATGGCGGAAACCCATGACTGCGGTGCCGTCGAGGCCCGGCGTCTCGCTGGTAGCATTGACCACCAGGCAATCGGGAATGTCCTCCACGATCAGCGAATGATAGCGCGTGGCGGTAAAGGGCGAGGGCAGGCCCGCGAAAACGCCCGTGGAATCGTGATCGACCGGCGAGGTCTTGCCGTGCATCAGCCCGCCGCGCGCCACACGGCCACCGAAGTGCTGGCCGATCGACTGGTGCCCCAGGCACACGCCCAGCAAGGGACGCTCGGCATCGGCGCAGGCGGCGACAAGGTCGAGGCTGATGCCGGCTTCGTTCGGCGTGCAGGGACCGGGCGAGATAAGGATACCCTTGGCCCCGCTGGCCAGAGCCTCGGCAGCGCTGAGGGCATCGTTGCGCACCACATCCACCTGCGCGCCAAGTTCCATCAGGTAATGGACGAGGTTGAAGGTGAAGCTGTCGTAGTTGTCGATGACAAGGATGTCGGGCGGCGTGGTCATGCGGCCCCCTTCGCCTCTCGGACCGAGTCAATCAAGCCACTTTCCCCGCAAACTCGTCCGTAGCGCGCACCAATCCGTCGACGATGCCGGGTTCGCTGGCAGCATGGCCAGCATCGTGGACGATGCGCAGGTGGACTTCGGGCCAGGCCTTCTTCAGCTCCCATGCCGAGACTGGCGGACAGCAGATATCATGGCGGCCCTGCACGATAATGCCGGGAATGCCATGCAACTTGCCAACGTCGCGCAGCAACTGGCCTTCCTCGAGATAGAAATCTTCAAGGAAGAACTTGGCGCAGATGCGGGCGAAGGGGATGGCCTTGGCGGGATCGGCAAAGTCGTCGAGCAGGTCCGGATTGGGCACCAGGGTGGCGACCGAGCCTTCCCACAATGACCATTCGCGGGCCGCCGCCATCCGCGTGGCTTCGTCATCGCTGGTCAGGCGGTCATAGTAGGCCTGCACCAGGTTGCCGCGTTCGTCCTCGGGGATAAGGCCGCTGAACTCGTCCCACTGTTCGGCCATGATCTCGCTCGCGCCGCGGGTGTAGAGCCAGTCCTTTTCCTTCTGACGGCCGAGGAAAATGCCGCGCAAGATCAGTTCACTGACGCGCTCGGGATACTTCTGGGCATAGGCGAGGGCGAGCGTGGACCCCCAACTCCCGCCGAAGACCTGCCACTTTTCAAAGCCGCACATCTCGCGCAGCTTTTCCATATCCTCGACAATTCGCCAGGTGTCGTTCGCCTCGATCTCGGCGAAGGGACGCGAATGGCCGCAACCGCGCTGGTCGAACAGCAGTACGTCGTAAAGTTCCGGGTCCCACTGGCTGCGATGGGAAGGGCTGATGCCACCACCCGGGCCACCGTGGAGCATGACGGCGGGTTTGGCGCCCTTGGTGCCCACGCGTTCCCAATACAGCGAATGGCCTTCGCCGACGTCGAGCATCCCGGTCTCGAAGGGTTCGATATGCGGGTAGAGACTGCGGTATTCGGTCATTGGGTGGGTTCCCGATCATAGACGATGATGAGTGGGCCGATGGGCGCGCCGGTGTCGAGGCGGCCCGTAACAGGGTCCCACATTTGCGAGACGGTTCCGTCGAGGAACAGCGCGTTGTCGATGTTGAGCACGTCGCGATATAGCCGTGCCAGCTTGCCGAAGCTGACCGGTGCCTCGCTGATGACGAAGTGCGCGCGACCGGCGTCGTCGACACCCACGGCGTTGCGCAGTTTCAGGCTGGTGCCGTTGGGGTCGATATCGGGGTGCAATTCGCCATCGACCACCAGCATTGGGCCGGACTGGGTGGCGAATTCGGGACGCCTCTCGACATCGCGGGCGAAGCGCGGGGTAGACCAGACGTGCCACGGGCCTACGGGACTTTCACCGAAGAACACGCCGTTGGGCAGCATGTGGAAGTTGCCGGGTCCTTCGTTCTCGTTGAGCACGGTCAGGCGGCGGCCATCCTCGACATAATAGCCGATGGGATCGCCGTCGGGATCGAACATGCCGCCGTTCACCGCAAGGGCGATACCTTCGCCTTCCTCACCGACATCCTCGGCCAGCGCCGCCAAGGAGCGATAAGGCGTGTCCTCACCTTCAGGGGCGAGTTCCATGCGGATATCGTGGATAGTGGGCATGGCAGTGCAATGAGTGAAGGACGAATCCTCGAACACCAAGGGCTGGCAGATCGAAGTGCGCGCCTCTTCCTCGTCACCGGCCGTGCCAACAGAGCAGGCGGTGAGGGCCAGTAAGGCACACACACCGAGAAGGTGTTTCACTGCCCGAATCCCGGCTCATTGGCGACGGCCACGGCCTCGCGCGCGGCGGCAATCAAGGCACCGGCCTTGTGGCGACATTCTGCGGCTTCGTACTCGGGATTGCTGTCAGCGACGATGCCTGCGCCTGCCTGCACGTGCATGGTGCCGTCCTTCACCACGGCGGTGCGCAGGACGATACAGCTGTCTACGGACCCGTCGGGCGCAAAGTAGCCGACCCCGCCAGCATAAGGGCCGCGCGTTTCAGGCTCGAGTTCGGCAATGATCTCGCATGCCCGGATTTTCGGGGCGCCGCTGACGGTTCCGGCAGGGAAGCCTGCGAACAGGGCGTCGATGGCGTCCTTGCCCTCTGCCAGCTGGCCGACGACGTTACTGACGATGTGCATGACGTGGCTGTAGCGCTCGATGGTGAAGCTGGCGGTGACAGTGACGCTGTCTGCCCCGGCTACACGGCCCACGTCGTTGCGGCCAAGGTCTAGGAGCATCAGGTGCTCGGCACATTCCTTGGGGTCGGCCAGCAGGCTCAGTTCGTTGGCCTTGTCCTCGCCCTCGGTCGCGCCGCGCGGGCGGGTGCCGGCGATGGGACGGATAGTCACTTCACCATCTCGCACGCGGACAAGGATTTCCGGGCTGGAGCCGACCACGGCAAAGCCGGGCAGGTCGAGAAAATAGAGGAAGGGTGAGGGATTCACCCGCCGCAGCGCACGGTAGAGCGAAATCGGCGGCAGGGGGAAGGGGCAGGTAAAGCGCTGCGCCAGCACCACCTGGAAGATGTCGCCCGCGGTGATGTAGTCCTTCGCCTTCAACACGATCTGCTCATAGTCTTCCGGCGGCATGACCGGTTCCAACTCAAGCTGCGGCGCGGAAGCCAGGCGATCTGCTGCCGGCACCTTGTCGCCCAGACGGCGCAAGGCCTCGTCGATGCGATCCGTCGCACGCTCTATCTTGCCGGACGGGTCATCGTTGTTGGCCCACAGCGGGGCAATCACATAGAGTTCGTTGGTCAGGCCGTCGAAGACCAGCACCAGCGCCGGACGCGCGAACAGCATGTCCGGTAGCGATAGCTCGCTCTGCGGCGCGCGCGGGAGGTCTTCAACGAGGCCGATGGTCTCGTAGCCGAAATAACCGACCAGGAAGGCAAGCGCGGGCGGCAGGCCTTCCGGCATATCGATGCGACACGCTGTAGCGAGTGCGCGCAGCTCGCTCAGGCTGTCGCCCGGAAGAGCCTCGAATGCATCACGGTCGTGCCGCCATTTGCGGTTGACCTCGGCCCGGTGGTCCGTCGAGCGGAACATCAGGTCCGGGTCGAGCCCCAGCATCGAATAGCGGCCACGGATCTCGCCACCCTCGACCGATTCGAGCAGGTAGTCACCGCGTCCCGGTTCGATCAGCTTGAGCGCAGCACCAATCGGCGTTTCCGTATCCGCCACGACCCGTCGCCAGACGAGCGTGTTGCGTCCCTCCGCCAAGGCAGAGAGTGCCGCGTCGGCATTGTAGGGGGCGCCGGACAAGGGCCGAGCCTAGTTTGTCAGGCCAAGCAGCTGCGCCCGAACGGCTTCGACAGCGGCATCGTTGGTCTCGGCTTCGAGCGAACCCTGCATCGCGGAGACGAACTGCGCAGCATATTCCTCGCCAAGGGCGGCGATGATCTGCTGACGGGTTTCGGTGAACCGCACATCCTCCGCATCGATTTCCGGCTGCTCGATCTCGTTCAACTGGACGACGAACCAGGTCGACACGTCCGCCAGTTCAACCGGCTTGGTGCTGCCTTCGGCCATGGAGAAGAACAGGATGCTGGCGAGCGACAGCTGCCCCTGTTCCACCAGTTCGCGGCGGTTGAGGCGGAGTGTTTCCGGTGCGGGGAGGCTGACTTCCTCTGCAGCGACGGCTTCGGCAAAGGTCGCACCACCTTCGATCCGCTCGACAACGCGCGCAGCGGCGGCACCGGCTTCGGCCATGCCCTGCTCGCGGCGCCATGCGGTAACGACATCGTCGCGGATCTCCGCCAGCGGAGCGGCCGCACTGGGCACCACTTCGGATACGTCGAAGATAAGGTATTGCTCACCCGGCACCAGCTCGCTCAGCTGCGGGTCGCCAGCGTCGACCTGGAAGGCAAAGCTGATTACCCGGGCGAGCTGCGGTGCAGCGGTCTGCTGCGTGCCGTAGACCTGGCCAGTGGCCGTGACCTGCGGGGTCGTGGTGACCTCCAGCCCCAGTTCTTCAGCCGCTTCAGTCAGGCTGCGTCCGCTGCGGAACTCATCCTCGAGCCGCTCGGTATATTCGTTCAGGGCCAGCTGCTGGCGTTCATCGAACAGCTGCTGGCGAATAGTCTCACTGGCTTCTTCCAGCGTCTGGCCGGAATTCTCCGTAACCTGGTCGACGCGCAGGACATACCAGCCCAGGTCGCCGCGAGCGGGGCGGGCAAGGCCGCCGCTTGCTGCAGCGAAAGCGGCATCGGAAACATTCTCTGACGCCTGTTCCTCAAGGTCTTCCCGGGTGACATCGGCCAGCGACACGGTCTGCAGGCCCTTGCTGCGGGCTGACGCTTCCAGCGACATCCCGCCGTTCACCTCGTCGATGACCGCCTGTGCGGCAGCTTCGGTGGGCAGGACAAGTTGGGTGAAGCTGCGCGTTTCGATGGGGGCATAGACTGCCGCGTCACGCTCGTAACGGCGGGCGATCTGTTCATCGGTGATCGGCGCAATATCGTCCAGCGCGGTGCGATCGAAGGTCGCATAGCGAAGTACGCGCCGCTCGGGACGAACGTATAGCGCACGATTGGCCTGATAGTAGGTTTGCAGCTGCTCGTCGGTTGGATCTCCGTCCGGCGCGAAAGCGGCGGCGGTGAAACCGGCGGCGAGGCCGACGCGGGTTTCGTTGAACATGGCGGCATAGCGGCGGGTGATGCTGTCAGGAGCGGTCACGCCGTAGGAAATCGGCATCAGCAGCTGCTGCGCCTGGATGCCCATGGCCACGTCTTCCAGCACGCGTGCTTCGGTCAGGCCCTGCTGGCGCACCCACGAGCGGAACACTTCGGGGTCGAAGTCGCCGTTGAGGCCGTTGAAGATACCCGTAGCGCGCAGTTCGCTGTTCACCGTGGCCTGGCTGACGCGCAGGCCCATTGCCTTGCCGAATTCGGAGATCGCGGCACGTGTCAGCATCTGGTCGAGCACGTCGTCCAGGCCGCCGTCGGCGATGAAGCTCTCCATCGTGATCGTCGGGTTATCGGAGCGCGACTGTTGCACGGCGCTGTTCGCGTTCTGGATCAGGTCTGCCGTCGTCAGGGTCTGGTCACCGACATTGGCCACCCGGTCACCGCCGGCAACGCCGCCGAACAGGCTGTTGTTGGCCACGTCCGAACTGGCAAAGGCGACAGCGATCAGGGCGAGGAAGGCGAGCGTTACGCCGATACCGATCTTGGACTGGAAGAACCTACGGAAAAGCGTGATCATTGATGTATCTGTTTCTGTGCTTGATGGCCCGCGCAGGAGGTGGCGAACCTTTTGTCGTCGACGCTTTAGTCGCCATGCGACTCTCCCGCAACAGCCTGACGCGGGTTTCCAGCAAAGTGGAAAACCTTCTTTGACAAGCTGCGGGCAGGGCACTAGCGCCCTTGGCAGTAACCAGGCGGGCAACCACATTAGTGGGCCTGCAGCAGGATGAATTCACGGAAATCGCAAACAAATGTCCAATCGACCCTACATTGTCGGCAACTGGAAAATGCACGGTACGCGGGCCATGCTCGCCGAAGCCCGTGCCATTGACCGCGCGGCAGAGCGGTTGCTGAAGGTGGAAGTCGCACTGGCTCCGCCGTTCACGCTGATTCACGCGACGCGCAAGGAAGCCGAACTGATCGCCATCGGCGCGCAGGATGTCCACCCGGCAGACGGCGGGGCGCACACCGGTGATGTCTCTGCCTCCATGGTCAAGGACGCCGGTGCCAGCTTCACCATTGTCGGCCACTCCGAACGGCGCGCGGACCACAAGGAAACCAATGCCCTGGTGAAGGAAAAGGCCGAAGCGGCCCTTGCCGCCGGCATGAGCGTGATCGTCTGTGTCGGCGAAACCGAGGAAGAACGTGACGCCGGCAAGGCCGAAGCCGTGGTTGCGCGGCAGCTGACCGGCTCGCTGCCGACTGGCGACGACGTGGCGGAAAAGGTCACCGTGGCCTACGAACCTGTCTGGGCCATTGGCACCGGTCGAACCCCCACGGTGGAAGACGTCGGCGCCATGCACCGGCACATTCGCGAGAAGCTGGAAAGCATCTATGGCGAAGCCGGTGCTTCGGTCCGCATCCTTTATGGCGGATCGGTAAAGCCGGAGAATGCCGCCGAACTGCTTGCGGCCGACGAGGTTGGTGGCGCCCTGGTTGGCGGCGCCAGCCTGACGGCAGAAAGCTTCCTTGGCATCATCATCGCCGCTGCCGAAGGCGAGAAGGACTGACGACGACCCGCCACTCGCCGAATCGCTGGCCCTTGTGGGCAGCGGTCAGGGCGACTACATGGCGTCCCATATTTCCCCGGATACAAGAATTGTCATGAACTGGTTCCTCTTCCTTACCGTCATCCAGGCCTTCGTGGCCGCCGGCCTCGTCATCCTGGTGCTCATGCAGCGTTCCGAAGGCGGTGGCCTCGGGATTGGCGGCGGCGGCAGCCCTGGCGGCCTGATGTCGGCACGCGGCGCGGCGGACTTTCTGTCGCGCGCGACCAAGTGGTTCGCCGTGGGCTTTGTGACTCTGTCGATCGTGCTGGCGGCGCTGGCCGTCGACGTTTCGGGTGACCGCAATTTCGAAGAGACGCTGGATCGCACCACCACTTCATCTGCAGAAGGTGGTGATGCAACGGCGCTGCCGGGCGGCGATGACGCTGCTGCTGAAGACACCAGCGACGAAGCTGATCCGCTGGCCGACCTAGCCGACTGATCTTTTCCGCAGGCAATTCGCTCTCAGCAGTGAAAATCTGCACCAAAGAGCTTGCGCCGAATCCGCGCAGGCCCTTAAGGCCCGACTCCCATGGCGCGGTACATTTTCATCACCGGCGGCGTGGTCTCCTCGCTCGGCAAAGGTCTCATGGCTGCCTCTCTGGCGGCCCTGTTGCAGGCGCGCGGCTACAAGGTCCGCATCCGCAAGTTCGATCCCTACCTCAACGTCGACCCGGGGACCATGAGCCCCTATCAGCACGGCGAAGTCTATGTGACTGACGACGGGGCGGAAACCGACCTTGATCTTGGCCACTACGAACGTTTCACCGGCGTTTCTGCGCACCAGAACGACAATATCACCTCTGGCCGCGTCTACCGCGACATCATCGCCAAGGAACGCCGCGGCGATTACCTCGGCGCTACCGTGCAGGTGATCCCGCACGTGACCGATGCCATCAAGGAATTCGCCCTGGCGGACCAGGGCGACCACGATTTCATCCTGTGCGAGATCGGCGGGACTGTGGGCGACATCGAGAGCCTGCCGTTCATGGAAGCCATCCGCCAACTTCGCAACGAGCTGGAACCGAACCAGACCGTCTCGGTCCACGTCACGCTGGTCCCCTACATCGCCGCTGCGGGTGAGCTGAAGACCAAGCCGACGCAGCACTCCGTGCGCGAGCTGGCATCGCTCGGCATCAAGCCTGACGTGCTGCTGTGTCGCTGCGAGCATCCGTTGCCCGACAGCGAACGCCAGAAGATCGCCAACTTCTGCAATGTGCGCAAGGAATCGGTCATTCCGGCGCTCGATGCCACCAGCATTTACGCGGTGCCGCAGCAGTACCATGGGGAAGGGCTGGACAGCGAAGTGCTGCGCCACTTCGGTATGTTGGGCACGTCCAATCCGCCCGACCTGTCGCGTTGGGAAGACGTGGTCGACCGCTACGAGAACTACGAAGGCGAAGTCACCATTGGCGTGGTTGGCAAATATGTCGGGCTGCCCGATGCCTACAAGTCGTTGAACGAAGCCCTGGTGCATGGCGGCATGGCTAACCGCACCAAGGTCAACATCCGCTGGATCGACGCCGAGATCTTCGAGAAGGACGATGCCGACATCGCCGCCGAGCTGGAGCCGCTGCATGGCATCCTGGTGCCCGGCGGGTTTGGCGATCGCGGCAGCGAAGGTAAGATCGCGTCGGTCCGCTTCGCACGCGAGCGCAAGGTCCCCTTCTTCGGCATTTGCCTGGGCATGCAGATGGCCTGCATCGAAGGCGCGCGGAACACGGCAGGTATTGCCGAAGCAAGCTCGACCGAATTCGGCGAGACCAGCGAGCCGGTGGTTGGCATCATCACCGAGTGGATGAGCAAGGAAGGCTTGCAGCAGCGCTCGGCGGAAACCGACCTGGGCGGCACCATGCGTCTTGGCGCTTATGATGCCAAGCTGGCGGGCAACAGCCACGTCTCGCAGATCTATGGCGGTGCTACGGAAATCTCCGAACGCCACCGCCACCGTTACGAAGTGAACTCGGCCTATGTGCCGGCGCTCGAAGAGGGCGGGCTGATTTTCTCGGGTATGTCGCCTGACGGGCTGCTGCCCGAAATCGTCGAACGGCCGGACCATCCGTGGTTCGTCGGCGTACAGTTCCACCCCGAACTGAAGAGTCGTCCCTTCGATCCGCATCCGCTGTTCAGCGGCTTTATAGCTGCGGCGCTGGAGCAGTCCCGCCTCGTCTAGAACCGCGGAAAAACTGCCTCGTCATGGCTAATGCCTGTGGTTAATTCCGCCTTCGGAATTGCCGAAATTGCACTTGCCAAGGCGTCGGCAGGAGGCCTACCTCGCAAGGACTGGGCAAGAACGGGCGCATGCCTTCGGGGAGCAGCGCTCACAGACAAGTTTATCACTGGCCCAAGGGTTCAGACCGGCCCTGCGCGCGAACAGGGGATTGTTTGGCGCTTAGTCGGCTCGGTCTTGCTGATTGGAATTGGCTGCCTCTTGCGACCCGGACAGCCAGTTTCATCAGCGAGTCGGCGCTCACGCGTCGAGGGGGCGGGGCTTTAACGAGCCCCGCCTCCAAACTTTTCGGCTGATGGTTAATCGCCGGGCGATCAGGCAGCGTCGGCCTGGTCGTCATCCTTCGACTTGTTTTCGACCACCTTCAGCTCGCTGCCGCCGATGGCAATCTTCTTCGGCTTCATTGCTTCCGGCACTTCGCGAACCAGGTCGATCACCAGCAGGCCGTCTGCCAGGTCTGCATTCTCGACGCGGACATAGTCCGCCAGCTCGAAGCGGCGTTCGAAACCACGGTTGGCGATGCCGACGTGCAGCATCTGGCCATCAACGGTCTCTTCGCGCTTGTTGCCCTTGACCGTCAGTAGGTTCTGTTGGGCCACGATGTCGAGGTCGGCAGCCTTGAAGCCGGCGACGGCAATGGTGATGCGGTAGGCATCTTCATCGCGGCGCTCGATATTGAAAGGGGGGTAGTTGTCGCCGCTGTTGCGGGAGTTGTTCTCCAGCAGGTCGAACAGGCGGTCAAAGCCCACGGTGGAGCGACGATAGGGGGTAAAATCCATACGGTTCATTTGAAACAAATCCTCTTTTGAGCAATTTGACATATAAGCAGGCCCGTGATCGGCGCCTGCAATGACAAAGATAGGCAGGCCGGTGACCGTTTCAAGAACTCCGGCGCCGGGCAAGACAAAGGAAATTCCGTGAGCGTCCCCAAGGTCGAAATCTACACGAAGATGTATTGCGGCTACTGCTACCGCGCGAAGCGGTTGCTCGATTCCAAGGGGGTCGAATACGAAGAATATGACATCACCCTGGGCGGGCCAAAGCGCGCAGAAATGATGGAGCGCAAGCCCGACGCCATGACCGTCCCGCAGATTTTCATCGATGACAAGGCGATTGGCGGGTCCGATGATCTCGCGGCGCTGGAGCGTGACGGCAAGCTGGACGGCCTGCTGGGGCTATAGCTGATGCCGCGCATCGCCTTGCTGCAAATGACCTCGGGCATCGATCCTGCAGCCAATGCCGCACGGGTGATCGAGGCGGCAGGCAAGGCTGCGGGCGAGGGTGCGCAGATGCTCTTCACCCCGGAAATGGCAGGCTTGCTGGATCGGGACCGCAAGCGGGCAACCGCCCATATTCTTCCCGAACGCGAAAACCCGCAGGTCGAAGCTGTGGCCAAGGCGGCTGCCGACGCCGGCATCTGGATTGCCTACGGCCTGCCGGTGGCGCGCGAGGACGGGCGCTGGGCGAACCGTACGCTGCTGTTCGATGACAAGGGCGAGATTGCCGCACGTTACGACAAGATCCACATGTTCGATGTTGAACTCGACACCGGCGAGACATGGCGCGAATCCGCGGCCTATGCTGCGGGGGAAGAGGTCGTAACAGTCGACGATACACCGCTTGGACGCCTGGGCCTTGCGATCTGTTACGACATCCGTTTTCCCGCTCTGTTTGAAGAGTTTGGCCGCCGACGTTGCGATGCCATCGCGATCCCTGCGGCCTTTACCGTGCCCACCGGCAAGGCCCATTGGCACCTGATGCAGCGTGCCCGCGCGGTGGAGGCCAGCGCCTTCGTGATCGCCGCGGCGCAGGTCGGCCAGCATGAGGATGGCCGCCAGACCTATGGTCACTCGCTGGTCGTCGACCCCTGGGGTGAGATACTGTGCGACATGGATGGCAAAGATGCTGGCCTTGCATGCTGCGACATCGATCTCGCCCGGATCGCAGAGGTGCGCCGACAACTGCCCAGCCTTGCCAACAAGCGCGATCTGCCTAAATCGGGCACGCAATGATCGTTTATGACCTCTCCTGCGACCAGGGCCATCGCTTTGAAGGCTGGTTTGGCTCGTCTGACGACTTCAAGTCGCAGAAGGATGATGGCTTGTTGACCTGTCCGCAATGCGGCTCTGAAGCCGTTGAGAAGGCCCCCATGGCGCCCGCCGTCGGCAAGAAGGGTAACCAGCAGGCACAGCGGGCCCCGACGGCAGCCAAGGGCATCTCAAACGCGCCGATGACGCCCGAGGTGGCTGCAGCGCTGGAGCAGCTTGCCAAGGCCCAGGCCAAGGCGCTGGAAAACAGCACCTGGGTGGGCAAGGATTTCGCCGAGCAATCGCGCGCCATGCATTACGGCGAACGGGACCACGCGGCGATCCATGGCGAAGCCAGCCTGGAAGAAGCACGCGAACTGATGGACGAGGGCGTGCCTGTCGCGCCTCTCCCCCTACCGGTCGCGCCACCTGACGACGTCAACTGATTGCCAGCCACGATTTGCCTGCTAACAGGGCGTGGATGCGCCCGTAGCTCAGTCGGATAGAGCATCGGATTCCTAATCCGGAGGCCACAGGTTCGAATCCTGTCGGGCGCACCAAAGGGCAGCATCCCGCTAGAGGTGTTGCCCTTTGGTCTGTTGGCTCAGAACTTTACCACCACCTTGCCAACCTGCTGGTTGCTTTCGAGATAGGCGTTTGCCTCAACAAGCGCCTCCAGCCCGTTGAAGGTCTTGGCAATCACCGGCTCCAGCTGTCCACCAGCCAGACCCATTTCGATCCGTCGGCGTGCGGCCTCGAAGCGGTGCGGGTGGTTCCAGATCTCGCTCGCCACCCACCCGCGCATCGAGCAGCCTTTGAAAGCCATTGGCCAATGGGGGTAGGGTGTCGCCTCACCGCTCAGGCCGCCGTAAACGAACAGGATACCGCGTTCCTCCAGCGCCCGCGCGAGCGTGTCCACATAGGGTCCACCGACGGGATCGAAGGCACAGCGTGCGCCGCGTCCCTTGGTTATCTTCATGACCCGCTCGACGAGGTCTTCCTCCTGCGTGGCGACGACATGGGCAGCGCCGAGCTGCCGCAGGGCGTCCGCCTTGTCGAACGTTCGCGTGGCAGCGATCGATGTGGCGCCGGCCCAATTGGCAAGCTGGATTGCGGCAATGCCCACGCTGGACGATGCGGCCGGGATAATAACCGCATCGCCGATGCCGACATCGGCAACCTCGATGATCGCATAGGCGGTGAAGTACTGCATCCAGATCGCCGCGGCCTGTTCGTCCGACAGGCCTTCGGGAGCAGGCAGCAGGATGCGGGCAGGAACGATCGCCTCCTCGGCCCAGATGCCGTAGTCGCCCTGGCTGATCATCGGCAGCACGCAGACGCGGTCTCCGACCGCATAGCCTTCCACCCCGTCCCCCAGCGCTGTCACCACGCCGACGCCTTCGTAGCCGATGCGGCTCGGCATTTGCGGCTGCACCGGATACTTGCCGGCGCGGTACATGGCCTCGGCCCGGTTGAGGCCGACGGCAGAGACCGCGATACGGACCTCACCCGGCCCGGGATCACCGATCTCGCCCTCTTCGATCTGCAGCACTTCGGGCCCACCGGTTTCATGGAAGCGGACGAATCGGGTCATGATCTTCTCTCCTTACGCCACAGGTTCCACCAACGGCGCGCATATGAAAAGGGCCCCTCCCGAAGGAGAGGCCCTGATCTGTTTGGCTGTCGCCTTCGATTAGAACCGGAGGTTCGCACCGAAGTAGAAGCGACGACCGTTGGTGTCGTAGAACCGGGCGTCGAACGAGCCACCCGGCAGCGTGGCACCGGTGCCCGGCTCGAGAGCCAGGTTGCGGTTGCCCAGCGGCGGAGCCTTGTCGAACAGGTTCTGCACACCGAAACGCAGGTTGATGTCGTCGGTGAGGGCATACGAACCGTTCAGGTCGAAGATGTTGTAGCTGGGGAAGCCGGTGGTCTGGTTCGGACCAAACTGAGCTTCCGAAGCGTCTTCGATCGAAGGCAGGTGCTGCCACTGGATGCCAACGTAAGCCGGACCCCAGTTGTAGCCGACCGTGGTCAGCACGCGGTATTCGTAAACACCGGTGTTGAGGCCGTTTTCACCCGTACCCTGCGTTCCGACGTAGTCGATAACCGGCACAACGCCAGCCAGCGAGGTCGTCTCGAAGTGCAGCAGGTAGTTGGCCAGCACGTTCAGGTTGAGCGAACCCGGACCAACGTCGAAGCCCCAGTCGAGCTGCACGTCGATACCCGACACGCTGAACTCGCCGTTGTTGACGTAGGTACGGTTCACGTTGCCGAGACCGCCGTTATTGGCGTTACGCGGAACCAGCTGACAGAACGGCGAGTTTGCAATCGTCGTCGGGTCGTTGCTGGCCCAGGCCGGGTTCAGAGCCGGATCGTAGCACTGCTGCAGTGCCACAGCCACGGTCTGCTCACCAATCGCGTCTTCCACCGAGATGTCGAACCAGTCGACCGACAGGCGGAAGCGGTTGAACAGCGGGCTGGTGAACGGCGAGGTGATAACCACACCGGCGGTCCAGGTGTCGGCCGTTTCCGGGGTCAGGTTGGGGTTACCAACCGTCGTCGGGAAGGCGAAGCCGAAGGTACCCGAGGCAGCTGCACCATTGAGATAGGTGCCCGATCCGTCCTGCTGATAGAAGAAGTCATCAGCGTCGGGATCGCCCGTTGCGTTCATCTGCGCACGGCAGACGGCTTCCACACCAGCGCCGTTGGCGTTGGCATCGTTGGCCGAGAACGACAGCGGGTTCAGCTTGGCGCAGGGGTCACCAGCGGTGTTCACACCGAAGGTCTGCTGTGCCGCAAGGAACAGCTCGCCGATGTTCGGTGCGCGTTCTGCGCGGTTGTAACCGCCACGGAAACGCAGCCAGTCGGTGACTTCCCAGTCGCCCAGGATCTTGTAGGTGTAGCTCGTTCCCGTGGTCGAGAAGTCCGAGATACGACCGCCAAGCTCCAGGTTGAACTGCTGGATACCCGGAACATCCGAAAGGATCGGGATCAGCAATTCGCCGTAGATCTCGTGGACGTCGAAGCTGGCGTCCACGTTACCGCTGGGATAGATGCCCAGTGCCTGGTCCTGGAACGAACGGCCCTGCGTGGTGAGGGTGTCGTTGTCGAACTGGAACTGCACTTCACGATAGCTGGCACCGAGAGCGATACCAAGTTCACCGGCAGGCAGGTCGAACAGACCGCCGGCGATGTTGGCTTCCGCAATCGTCTGTGTCACTTCCGAACGGTTCTTCAGGTCGGCACGGATGGCTTCAAGGCAGTCTTCCGAGAAGCCGCCAGCCGGCGGACGGTAGAAGTTCAGGCCTGAGGTACAGGTACCGGTCGAAGCGCCGAAACCGCCGTTCGACGGGTTGCCCTGCTCCGAGAAGCCCTGGCCGAAGTTCGGGGCACCGATCAGCGTGCGAACACGGTTGAGCGAGTAGACACCCGTCTGCTTGGCATAGGTCGACGAGATACCGTGGCTGACGAAAGCTTCCCACGACAGGCTGGTGCCGGGGATATAACCCTCGAGACCCGCGGTCAGGTTGTAGGTCGTCACGTCAGTGAAGGTCTCGCGATCATCGGGCAGGAGGGCCTGCACGGTGAACGGTGCGTCCGGATCGGCGCGGCTGTCGAGCAGGTCCCAAAGCGAATCCGGCAGCTGGTTGCGATCGAGCACGGTCGGATCGGCCGTAGCACCCCAACCGGCGAAGATCGGACCCGGTTCGTTGCGGGTGAAGGTCTCCACGTGGCTGAACAGGCCCTGCGCGAACACGCCAACCCAGTCATTGATCTCGTAGTTACCGCGGGCGAACAGGTTGTAACGCGTCAGCGGCAGGATCAGGTAGAGGTTGGTGTTGTTCTGGCTGATGGTGCCATTCGAACCACGCTGGTACGGGAAACCATCGGTCGGCAGCGAGAAATTGCCGTTGGCAATTCCGTTAAAGCCGTTGGTGAAAGGCGTTCCATCGGGCTGGACGTAAATCGTCTGACCCTGAGCAAAGCCAGCACCCGGTGCAATCGAATCGAAGTTCGGTACGTTGGGACCAAAGCCGAAGTTGATGGCCGGGAAGTTGATGAAGAACTGCGTGCCGTTGATGGTGGGATCGGCCCACAGGTCACGGTACCAGGGACGATCGCGCTGGAAGTTTGCTTCACGGGTGTTGATCGACATGGCGATCGACACGTTGCCGCGTCCATCGTCGAAGTCCGAACCCATGATGCCGCCCAGCTGGTATTCGAAGTTGTCGCCACGCTCGGTGATACCGAAGTTGGCATCCAGCTCGAGACCTTCGAAGTCCTTCTTCAGGATGAAGTTGGTAACACCGGCCACGGCGTCAGCACCGTAGGTTGCCGATGCACCGCCCGAGATCACTTCGATGCGTTCGATAGCAGCAGCCGGGATGGTCGAGATGTCGACCACGCCCGAGGCGTTGCCCGGGGTACCGCGACGGCTGTCGATCAGCACGAGGTTACGGTTGGCACCGACACCACGCAGCGACACGGTTGCAGCACCCGGGGTGTTGGTTGCCGTCGGCTGGATGTCGCCACCGGCCGTCGGGGTCTGCGCTGGCACGAACTGCGGCAGGCGGTTCAGGTTGGCTTCGAGAGCGGCAGTTGCCGAGTTCTCGATCAGGCCCGAATCCACGGTCACCATGGGACTGTTGGATTCAAAGTCACCGGCAATACGCGAACCGGTGACGACGATGCGTTCCCCGGTCGTACAGGCAGGTGCGTTGGCGTTGGCGGGGTCGTTGCAATCAACGGCCTGCGCCATTGCCGGCGCAGCAAGTCCAAGCGTACTGGCACCACCGGCCAGCAGCAGGGCCTTGAAGACCAGCTGGTTGTTAAAGCTCCTCACTTTGTGCTCCCTTCACAGTATGCAGGACAACGAAATGCCATCCTGCGAGGTTTCATCGTCCCACGAACAGTGAACGCGGGGACGTCGGCGCGCCCTGAGGCGAGCGTCGACCTGCGCGGACATTGTGTGTTTGATGGATGAAATTGAGTTGGACAGGCCACTGCATGTGCATGACGCACGGAGAATCCCGTGTAATCACCGCGCTGACAGGCGCTTCCCGCATGCAATCTCCTCTCCCCGGTGACGGGTCTGAATCAAACCTCGCCTATCCGACTTACGGCCATATTCTCGCTCGTTGACAGTGTCTAGTCGATTCCTGCCAGGCATTGTGGAACTGGCCGTGAATGACACGGGAAATGGACCAATGGCGGTGCTCTCTACGGGGCTGCTCTTCGCATCTGTGAAATGATATTTCAATTATATTACAGCGTTTTGGCGGGATTATTCCGCATAATTCGGTGCTTCGCGCAATAAAGTGTTGCGCCGGTGCATCGCTTTGAAACTTCGTTCGCAAAAAGATTTGTTGATCTCGTCCAGTTCCGGCTTTCTCGCCGTTCTGACGACGGAATCGTTCATGGGAGCGATCTTTTGCTGTCGATCACTGTTCAAACCCGGCAAAGTTAATTAGGACCTGCATCGCAGGCAATAAAACGAGCAATATGAGCCAGGCCAAGAACACAGATGCCAAACCCGGGGAGGGGGGCACAACTCCGCAATGGCGAGCCTTGCTGCTCGCTCATGCCAAGTCAGTCTACGCCGATGGCTTGCCAAGCGAACAGCGCAGCGACGACATCGAACTGCTAGGGACCATTCTAGGACCCATGGCTGATGAAGCCTCGCGCATCGTTGAGGCATTCGCCCTCGGTGCCCGCGCGACCGAGGGCGTCACCGGAACCGGGAACAGTGTCCCGCCTGCTTTCGAAACACGGTTGTCGATCATCCTGAACGGCCTTGCGCCTGAGGCAGACTCGCTCAGGGCATCGGGCGATTCGCCGCCCAATGTTATCCAGCAAGAGCTGTGGCAGTTGCTCTACAAGGTGCGCGAAAGCGCCGAGCTTTCCTATGCGCGTGAGATCGACCTTGTCGAACTCGACCGCCGCATCCTGTTCCTGCTGCGCAGCCAGGGCGCGCTGGTGCCGGCCGACATTTCCAGCGCCGTAGGCGTCGACAAGGCGCAGGTAAGCCGCTCAGTAAAACGCCTGCTGGAACTGAAAGTGGTCGAGCGCGACCAGATCCGCGCGCCCGTCAGCCTGACCCGCAAGGGCACGACGCTGGCTGACCGACTGCTGCGGCTCGCCGAGCTGCGCAACCGCGAACTTACCTTCGACATTTCCGACGAGGAGCTGGCGGACTTCTTTGCCGTCATCGAAAAGCTGCTGCATCGCGCGGTCATGCTCTACGACCAGGAGCGCGCGCTGAGCCAGGGAGAGGCAACTTCGCTCAACCCCTTCATTGCTGATCCGGATTACGAACCCCGCAACGGGCACAAGCTGGTGATCGAACGCGGGCGCATCATCTCGCCACTGATGACCTTGTCAGCCTACTTCAGCCGGTCTGGAGCCTTGGCCTTCAAGCGTCTGACAGAATTGTCGAATTTTGAAACCTGGGTACTCAACGAGGTCGCGCTGGACGCGCCCATCGACTGGAACACCCTGGTGTCGCGGCTCGACCGTGACCACAGCCAGGCCGGACGCACGGTGGGTGCGCTGGTGGATCGCGGACTGCTGGTGCGCAGCGGCCAGCCGGGACGGCGGCATGGCCGCTTCACCCCGACCGCCGAAGGCCAGCGCCTGTTCGAAATCATCCAGGAAGCAAGCCGCCAGCGTGCCGCCTTCCTGATGGCACCGCTATCGGTCGCCGAACGCGAACGCTTCCAGTCGATCTTCGACAAGGTGCGACGCAATGCCGTCGTCCAGCTCGAGCGCGAACGGACGTTCGACGAACTCGGCCACCACTGATCCGCAGCGACTAGCGGACGCGTTCGACGCGTACCGAAGGCTGGCTGTTGACGGTCATCAGGAAACTGCCGAGCGAGGCGCGATCAATCGTGACGCGATCGCCGACGCGCGGCGGACGATAGGAGAAGGGCACGCTTTCGGTGAAGACCCACTGGGCCCCGTCTTCCAGCGTAATGAGGTAGATACCGCGCTGGCGTTGTGCCACGGCTGTAACGCGTGCGCGCAGCTCCTCCAGTTCGCCGGCTGGCGTCTCGAAACGGTCCGGTGAGCGAATGTCTTCGCGACCAAAGCCCGAGGGGCCGCGCGTATCGAGCGGGGCACCGCTGCCACCGCTGGGCACGGCCATTTCGCCCGGCACGGAGTTGCGCGGCTGACCGCCAGCGGCGCGGATATTGTTGTCGTAGCAAGCCAGGCGAGCCGTCGGATCGTCAATCTGTGCGCAGTTGCGCAGGATATTAAGCACGATCTCGTCGCTCACCTGGGCAGAGGCAGGCGCAGCCATCAAGGTTAGGGGCAGGGCGGCTGCGGTAATCGCAAGGACGCTAACTCGGGCGCGAAACGCGGTCATGATAACGGAAAACTCCTCTCGTCGCCGGACTGATGGCGCTTAAGGCGTTTCGGTGCAAGGGCCTTGCGCCGCGCTGAACCGGTCAGCGCGGCGATTTCCCCAAGCTTACGGCATTCAGGCGTCGACCGTCTTGGCGTCGTTCACGTCCAGCACGCCGCGGCGGATCTGGTCGCGTTCCATGCTTTCGAACAGTGCCTTGAAGTTGCCTTCGCCAAAGCCTTCGTCGCCCTTGCGCTGGATGAACTCGAAGAACACGGGGCCAACCTGCGCCTCGGCAAAGATCTGGAGCAGGAGGCGCGGCTGCCCGCCCTCGGTGGTGCCGTCGAGCAGGATACCGCGCATTTGCAGTTCGTCGACGGGCTGGCCGTGGCCGGGCAAGCGCTCGTCGAGCATCTCGTAATAAGTCGCGGGCGGGGCGGTCATGAAAGGCACGCCGAATTCCTTCAGCTTGTCCCATGCAGCCAGAAGATTGTCACAAATCAGGGCGATATGCTGGATACCTTCGCCGTTGAATTCGCGCAGGAACTCCTCGATCTGGCCCTTGCCGCCTTCGCCTTCCTCGTTGAGTGGGATGCGGATCTTGCCGTCCGGCGCGGTCAGCGCCTTGGAGGTCAGGCCGGTATACTCGCCCTTGATGTCGAAGAAGCGGATCTCGCGGAAGTTGAACAGGGTCTCGTAGTAGTCTGCCCAGTACTTCATGCGACCGCCGTAGACGTTGTGCGTCAGGTGATCGATCACGTTGAAGCCGGCACCTTCGGGCCAGCGCTCCACACCTTCGAGATATTCGAAGTCGATGTCATAGATCGACAGGCCTTCGCCGTCGGCGTCGGAATAGCGGTCGATCAGGTAGACGATGGCACCGCCGATACCGCGGATGGCAGGGATATGCAGCTCCATAGGTCCTGTTTCGACCTGCACGGGCTCGGCACCGCGGGCGAGCAGTTCGTTGTAAGCCTTGGCCGCGTCCTTTACACGGAAGCCCATGCCGCAAGCCGAGGGGCCATGTTCGCGGGCGAAGAACCAGGCCGCGCTGCGCGGCTCGTAATTCAGGATAAGGTTGATCTGCCCCTGGCGCCAGAGTTGCACGTCCTTGGAGCGGTGCGAGGCAACGTGAGCGAAGCCCATCGCCTTGAATACAGGCTCAATCACGCCCTTTTCAGGTGCGCAGAATTCGACAAATTCAAAGCCGTCGAGGCCGATCGGGTTTTCGAAGAGGTCAGTCATAGTTTCATATGTAACCTGTTTCGCTGATTCATGCAACCGGTGTGGAAAAGATCGACCGGCCCGCAAGACCGCAATGAAACCGCTTGAATCCCCACGGTGATTGTGATTCAATCTTAACCATGAAAGGCAAAGACCCTCGTCGCCAGAACCGCCGGGAGAAGATCGTCAGCGCGGCAGCGCTGGTGGTGCTCCTGCTCATCGGTGGCATGGCGCTGGTCGGGCCCTCGGGTATCCTGGCCTGGGGCGAACAGAATTCACGCCTTTCGGATCACGAACAACGCATTGCCATGCTACAGGAACGCCGCGACGAATTGCAGAACCGCGTTGACCTGCTTGATCCCAACAACGTCGATCCGGACTTCGCTTCCGAACTCGTGCGCGGCAACCTCAACGTTGCCCACCCGGACGAATATGTCGTTGAGCTCGAACCGCTGGACTGAACGAGAGCCGCTGCGGCACCTCGGTCCACACAAATTCACCGCATAGGTAAATAGGCCAAAAGTCGCGTTGCCTCTTTTGCGCAACCGCGCCTATAGGCATTCCCGACAACGAACAGCGCCCAGAGGCGCACAGATTGGGGAATGCAACTTGGCCAAGGCGTCAGCTTCCAGCAGCGGCAAATCCAAACCGGCAGCGGCAAAGACCACTCCGAAACCGGACGACGGCGACAACTTCGCCCTTCGCAGCCTGCAAGAGGCTCTCGACAAGCAGAAGCGCTTCAAGGCCGACAACGACCAACTGCTGCATTTCTACGAACAGATGCTGCTGATCCGCCGCTTCGAGGAGAAGGCCGGCCAGCTTTACGGCCTCGGCCTGATTGGCGGATTCTGCCATCTGTACATCGGCCAGGAAGCCGTTGCCATCGGCCTGCAGAGCGCGCTCGACAACGATGTCGACAGCGTCATCACCGGCTATCGAGACCATGGTCACATGCTGGCCTATGGCATTGATCCCAATGTGATTATGGCCGAACTGACCGGACGTGCTGCCGGTATTTCCAAGGGCAAGGGCGGCTCGATGCACATGTTCAGCACCGAGCATAAGTTCTACGGCGGACACGGCATCGTGGGTGCCCAGGTTTCACTGGGCGGCGGCCTCGCCTTCGCCCACAAGTACAACGAGGACGGCGGGCTGTGCCTTGCCTATTTCGGTGACGGTGCGGCGAACCAGGGACAGGTCTACGAGACCATGAACATGGCTGCGTTGTGGAACCTGCCCATCGTCTTTGTGGTTGAGAACAACCAGTACGCCATGGGTACGGCGGTCAGGCGCTCCAGCGCCGAGACCGAGTTCTACCGCCGCGGTACGGCCTTCCGCATCCCCGGCATGGAAGTGAACGGCATGGACGTGCTCGAAGTGCGCCAGGCTGCCGAGATCGCCTTTGCCCATGTGCGCGAAGGTAACGGTCCGGTGCTGATGGAGTGCAACACCTACCGCTATCGCGGGCATTCGATGTCCGACCCCGCCAAGTACCGTACCCGTGAAGAGGTGCAGGAACAGCGCGAACACCACGATCCCATCGAACGCGTGAAGAAGGACCTCGCTGCCGTGGGCGTCGACGAAGACAAGTTGAAAGAGATCGACAAGGCCATTCGCGCCACCGTGGCCGAGGCAGCGGACTTCGCGGAAACCTCGCCCGAGCCGGAGCCGTCCGAACTCTACACCGATGTCCTGGTGGAGGAGTACTGAGCCATGGCTATCGAACTGAAGATGCCCGCGCTTTCGCCCACCATGGAAGAAGGCACGCTCGCCAAGTGGCTGGTCAAGGAAGGCGACACAGTCTCTGCCGGAGACGTGCTGGCCGAGATCGAGACCGATAAGGCCACGATGGAATTCGAATCCATCGACGAGGGCACTGTCGGGAAAATCCTGGTTCCCGAAGGAACCGAAGAGGTGAAGGTCGGCACCGTCATCGCGATCCTGGCAGGCGAGGGCGAGGATGTTTCGGATGCGGCACCTGCCGCCGCCGAAGCGCCCGCTGCCGAAGAGGCGCCTGCCGTGGCCGAAGCTGCCGGCAAGCCTGCGGCCAAGGAACGCCCGGCCGATCCTGACATTCCCGCCGGCACCAACATGATCAAACTGACCGTGCGCGAAGCCCTGCGCGACGCCATGGCCGAGGAAATGCGCCTGGACGAACGCATCTTCGTCATGGGTGAAGAAGTCGCCGAGTACCAGGGTGCCTACAAGGTAACCCAGGGCCTGCTCGACGAATTCGGGCCCAAGCGCGTGATCGACACGCCGATCACCGAATACGGCTTTGCCGGTATCGGCACTGGCGCGGCCATGGGTGGCCTGCGTCCGGTGGTCGAATTCATGACCTTCAACTTCGCCATGCAGGCGATCGACCACATCATCAATTCTGCCGCCAAGACCAACTACATGTCCGGCGGCCAGATGCGCTGTCCGGTGGTGTTCCGCGGGCCCAATGGCGCGGCCAGCCGCGTCGGCGCGCAGCACAGCCAGAACTACGGCCCGTGGTACGCCAGCGTGCCCGGCCTGATCGTGATCGCACCCTATGACGCATCGGATGCCAAGGGCCTGCTGAAAGCCGCCATCCGCAGCGACGACCCGGTGGTCTTCCTCGAAAACGAGCTGGTCTATGGCCAGAGCTTCGAGGTCGCCCAGCTGGACGACCATGTCCTGCCGATCGGCAAGGCCCGCATCATGCGCGAAGGTTCGGACGTTACCATCGTGTCCTACTCGATCGCCGTTGGCGTCGCGCTGGAAGCGGCGGAGGAACTGGCCGAACAGGGCATCGATGCCGAAGTGATCGACCTGCGCACCCTGCGCCCGCTCGACACGGCGACCATCCTCGAAAGCCTCGCCAAGACCAACCGCCTGGTGATCGCCGAAGAAGGTTGGCCAACCTGCTCGATCGCGTCGGAAGTGGTGGCCTTGTGCATGGAGGAGGGTTTTGACCACCTCGACGCACCTGTCCTGCGCGTCTGCAACGAAGACGTGCCGCTGCCCTATGCGGCGAACCTCGAGAAGCTGGCGCTGATCGACAAGGACCGGGTCGTGGCGGCCGTGAAAAAGGTCACCTACACGGGCTGACAGGTGGGGAAGGCCGGCCGGGTTGGCCGGCCCCGCTAGTTGGTGAGGCTGCCCACACCGTTGTAGGCGTCACAGCTGGCCACCGGATCGGGGTCAGACGCATCGCGCTGGTATATTCCCGTCAGGTCGCGGTCTTCGCGCACGGCGAAACTGGCGATGACGTGGATATCACCATCGTCGAAGGTCAACGGTGCGCCGATCAGCGACTGGTATTCGTAGCGAATTTCCACGAACATCACTGCCTCGTCGTCGAAAGCGACCACCTCTTCCCCGGTAGGTCCCATGCCGGGGAAGTTGCTTGTGGATTCGCCGTCGCCTTCCACGCCGTAGCTGCTGCTGTAGAGAGCTGCACCGGCGCACCGCTGCCAATGGATGTATTGCTGGTCGTCAGTGCCGGGCACGACTTCCAGGCTGCTGAGGATCACCCGGCCGTTTTCGTAGAGATCGATGGAGCCGCCACCTTGCAGATGCGCACCATAGAACAGGTCGTTGATGTCGGCTTCGTAGATCTTGCGATCTTCCAGCACGCCCTGTTCACCGATCCGCGCGGCGTTGTCGGCGATCTGCGCGGCAAGCTGCGACAGCTTCATTTCCACCATCACGCGGTTGGCGACTTCCAGACCCATCAGGCCTACGCCGAGGATGAACGGGAAGGCGAGCGCGAACTCGGTCATCGCCACGCCGGAGGTCTGGCGCGCAAGCCGGCGCAGGAAGGACCCTGACTGCCGGATCATACGCAATTCCCCACCGTCACGTCCTGGTCTTGCAGGTTGTAAGGCTGGTTGCGCAGCACCGTAGAAGCGGTGACCGTGACCGTGTCTTCCCAACCGATCAGGCTGGCCATGGGAAACATGCGATCATAGGTCGCAGACACTTCGTAAAGTACGGCATCCCGCGCGCCGCTACTCGACTCCCGGGCACGATCGCCGTCCCAGATACCGTTACCATTCACGTCTTCGAACGGCTCGTTATCGTTACAGACGCCGTCGGAGTTGGTGTCCGTGAAGTCCTCTGACTGACCAACGTCGAAATAATTCATGTAGGCAGATCGCGCGAATACTACTGTAGCACTGGGGGCGACATCGTGGATCGATCGCTCGACCTTGTCGTCCAACGCATCAGGATTATTCGCATAGGGCTCGATGGTTGAATCCCGCGCGGCCATGGCCACTGCGCCTTCTACCACCGTGTCAGCGTAGTAATTATAGGACAGGTCGAACAGGCCCATCAGCGTCAGCACCAGCACCGGCGCGACCATGGCGAATTCGACGGCGGTGACACCGTCTTCGTTGCGGGCGAGGGAGGCGGGACGACGGAGCATCAGTCGGTCATCCGCAGTTCGCTCATCGCGCGGGCGATGGCCTCGAAGGCTTCGTTCAATTCTTCTGCATTGCTGGCCTGGAAATAGCGGCCCGGCCCGGCGCAATTGGTCATCAGGTCCGTCACAGAGGTGCCGAAGGCGATCACCCAGACAGTGACATTGCGGTTCTTCACCTGGTCGCAGGCGACGGAGAAGCGGTTCTCGATGGTTTGGGCGAGCGTTTCGCTGGAGGTGTCAGGGTCCCAGCGCCGCTGGTCCAGTCCGTCTATACCGTAGGTGCCGTAGGCAAGGTCGTATGGCTCGGTCTGGCCATCGGTCATCCAGATCAGGTGGCGCGCGCGTTCGGTTCCACCGGTATCGGCATTCTCGGCAGCAAAGATGCCGGTGGGCGAGATCAGGCGGCCACCCCAGATCATCCCGATATCGTGATAGGTCGGGCCATTGGGCTGCAAGGTCGCAAGATAGGCATCCAGCTCGCCGCTGGTCATTTCCTGCAGCTTCTGGGCGCGTGCGGGGCAGGCGGAGAACCACCATGTGCCGCTGTCGACATATTCCGCCGTGGTCCGGTGGTTACGGGTGTCGAAGTCACCGCCGCCGTCGAATTCAATCCGGCGGACGTAGATTTCGTCCGGATAGCGCGGACGCCACTGGGTCGACGGGTTGCCGGCCGTGGGCACCAGGTCGATGTCCAGGTCCAGCGCGCGAGTGAAGTCGACATTGTCATAGTCGGTAATTTGGTAGGTATCGCGTTCCTCGATGCACCCATTGGTTTCCGCGCGCCAGTTGCTGACGTCGCGGGTGATCGGCTGGTAGAGCCAAACAGTGCGATCGAACGAAGGGATTTCACGCACGGACTCAAAGCTCTGCACGTAATTGCTGTCGACGCTGGACTGCAGGTTACAGGTCGTGCCGCTCAGCGAGGTGCGGTAGCGCGTTCCGCTTTGCACCCGCTGCATCGGCGTGATCTGCAGCACGGCGGCAGGGTCCGCCTGCGTCTGCACTCGCATGCGCCCGGTAGAGCTATCGGTATAGGTCCACGAGTCCGCCGGCTGGCTGCCGTTGCAGCTGTACCAGCCAAAGGTGTCGGCACTAGTGCTCTCGTTCCACGTTGCGGCATAGCTGCTGATCGTGTTCCAGGTGCTTCGCGAACCGGAAACGAATCGCCAGTTCCTGAAATAGGTGCGGGCAGCTTCCTCGTTAGGCAGGCTATGACCAGTGTCCTCCCGCCCCTGGTAGATCCACGAATTGACCACCCAGTCATCTGCGAGCAGGTGACCGACATTGACGTTGCCGTTGTAAGGCACAAAGCCATAGCGGATCTCTGTAGACGGCGCCTTGCTCGCTTCGATCTGCGCGTAGAAGTTGCGGATCACCTGCTTGACGGTGTCGAGCCGCGACATGGAGTCACCGCTGTTCCGGTGCCGCATGGAGCCGGTGACATCGAGCACCATCATCACGTCGAGGTTGCTGAAGTTGAGGATGGCCTCGCATTCCACCGACACTTCCATCGTCTCGTGGCCGAAGACCTGCATGATGGTCGTCGGCACGTCGACGGATGCTTCGCCGGAAATGGCGTAATCGTCTTCCAGCGTCATCTGGAAGCTGCGGTTCTCCGTGCCGTAGATGCCTTCACGGAAGTTGATGTTGAAGAAGCGCTGGCCGGTCTCGGCAACGTCGGTGGGCACCTGGCCATCCACTGCCACGCTTGCGCCCAGCCGCTTGCGCGCGCCAAGCACGCCCGCGTCGCAGGCCTGTTGCAGGCGGGACTGTGCAAGGTAGCCGCGCCCGATATCGACACCGCCGCCGATCAGGCCAAGCAGCGGGAAGAGGGCAGCAGCCATCATTGCCATCACGTTGCCCTTGCGGTCTTTCGCAAGGCGCGTGAGGAAGCGTGCAGCAGGTGCAGCGAAGGTGGAAGACGGACCGGTCACGAAGCCTGCCTTACGCAAACTGCCTGATCCGACCGTTTAGAAACGCGGTTAAGAAGTTCATACTATTGCGAAACGCCTCGCAGGCGCGAGCAGCGAAACTGTCGGTGGCTACCTACTCGTCGAGCAGGAAGATCGGCCGCGTGTAGGTGACGAAGGGAAATTCGATTCCCGCGAAACCCAGCAGGCTGTCGATCTGGTAGGACACCACGACCTGCAGCTCGGTAGCGCCCGCCACGCGCTGCGTGTCGGCATTGGTGACCGTCACGTTCACGCGGTTCTGGTCCAGCAGGTAAGGCGCACCCAAGGCGTGGTTCTCGGCAAAGGTCTCGATCTGCGAGTTCGAAAGCTCGTTGCCCGTCTGGTATTGCACCATGGCATAGCGCGCGACGTCGGCCGACAGGCTGCGCAGCGCGTTATAGTTCTGCATCGCCATGCCGACCTGCAGCACGCCCATCAGCATGAGCAGGAATGCCGGGCCGAGTAGGGCGAATTCAATCGCGGCGGCGCCGTTTTCATCACGGCGGATGCGGGGGAAGAGGGGCAGATTGCGCATGTCGCTTATCCGATTTGCACCGTGCGGCTGACGAAATAGTCGAAACCCGAGCCGATGCCATAGTTGGCCCAGATGGGCACGTAGCTGTCGGCAATATCGACCTGGATGAAGGCATATTCCGGAGCAGCGCCGCAGGTGCCTGCAGTCGTTGTGTAGGCCGAGCTGGTGCCGCAGCGGTAAACCGGCGAAACGCTCACAGAAACCGTGCCGCAGGTTGCAGCACCTTCGACTACCGAACGATCGCGATTGCCGCAAAGTGACGTGGCGACGATATCGCGCACGGTGTTGCGTTCGCTGAGATTTTCCGGCGCCGCAGCGCGAACCACGGCGGCGGCCTCCGCCGCAGCAGACTGCAGTTCGGTCTGGCGCGAGACCATCTGGCTCACTTCGAAGCCGCCCAGCGCCAGCAACAGCAGCACCGGTGCCACGAAGGCGGTCTCGATGGCCATCGATCCGCGCTCATCGCGCGAGATCCGGCAAAAACGGGCAAGCGAAGTCATCATGCAACAAGCCTCACGCTAGCCTCGGTACTGACAACCGTCGTATCCTCGTTGGAATCTGCGGGGCAGAAGGTCTCCATGTCGGTTGTACCGGTAATGGTGATATTGTTGGCCGCGATCATCAGGCACTGGCTGGTGACGCCTGCCGTCCCGGCGAAGAACACCTCGCTGACAGGGAAGTAGAACGTCCCGTTGAGCACGGTGTTGGCATTGCCGTTAAAGCTCTGGCCATTATTGCCGGCACCTGGCGAATCGCGATCCTCGAAAACCAGCATGCCCGCCAGTTCATTGGCCTCCTCAGGCGAAACGCCTACGGACATCAGGTCCGACGCGGTCATCGCCGTCAGGTTGATGTCCGCACCGCCGTTCACGGAGATCGATGCACCGT
Source organism: Alphaproteobacteria bacterium (assembly GCA_030431875.1). Lineage (GTDB taxonomy): Bacteria > Pseudomonadota > Alphaproteobacteria > Sphingomonadales > Sphingomonadaceae > Alteraurantiacibacter. The sequence goes on along the minus strand of JAUIIG010000006.1, from coordinate 15,717 downwards.
CGTAGAGGACGAACATCACTCCCGCGCCGGTCACTTCGTTCTGGCCGTTGATACGCAGTTCACCACCCACGATGTTGTAAACGCCGGGCGCAAAGGCCGTGTTACAGCCAATGTGGATGTTGGTGTAGGTTCCGGGACGCACATTGCCTGCTTCACCACCTTCGACCACGACAACGTTGGAATAGGTGGTCGTGCGGGTCTGCATGCGGTGTTCGTGCTGCTTGTTCTGCCCGTTGCCCACGTCGTTGTAAGACGGGTCTTCCGTCACAGTGGTGCCTTCGACCGTGCCGTTGGGCACGATGATCTGGGTGCTACTGCTGGTGACGTCGGAGTTCTCCTTGGCATTCGGGTTGTTCCAAGGCGTCATGTTGTTGTGGCTGGGACCGGTGAAATATTCATAGGTCGTCTGCGTCCGGATCGTCACGTCGGCATAGGTCGTGTCGCTTTCCGCAGAGCACGAATAGGTGCGCGAAATCTGCGATTCCGTCGGATTTGGCGGCGAGAGGTGGGCGAAGGGATCGTACAGACCGCTCATGTACTCCAGGATCACGTCATCGGTGTTGTCGTAGAACCATTGGTCCACACCGCCGGCCGAAAGGATCCAGCCCGCGTCGACGGTCGGACTGCCGTTCACGCGGATTGACAGGTCGTCCGTTGAGAGGGCGGCCAGGCCGCAGCTGGCGGTCAGCACCGAGTTGCCGCCGATGGTGATCGCACCTTCGTCTTCCTCGTCCAGTGCGATCAGGCAGCTGGTGAAGGTGGTGCCTTCCTCGAACGTGGCCTGGGCATAGGCATAGATCGTGGCGCTTTCGCCCGTCAGGAAGCTCGTGAAGGGCAGTTCCTTGGTCGCCGTGGCCGAAACCGCGACCGAATTGTCCACGCCGCCAGCGAAGTTCGCCAGCTGAATGGTCGGCGCGGCGTTGAAATCGTCGGTCACCGACAGGTTGGCGTCGAATTCCTGCAGGGCGCGCGTCGCGAAGGTATCTTCGGTAGCCTCGTCGGCAGCAGCCCATGCACCGGCAATGGCAGCCTGGTCGACCGCGAACTGCAATTCGCGCTTCCACATGTACCATTGGGTCATATCGACACCGAGGCCGGCACCGCCAATCAGGACGGGCATACCGAGCGCTACCATCAAGGTCGCGTTGCCGCTGGTGCAGCCAGCGATACGGGCGAATTTCTCGCGCATGAACTTGAGGATCATCGATTACACCTGCAGATTATCCAGCTTTGTCGGCCTATCTACGACACGCTTGGTTTCACGGATGTAATGAGTTGGAGTTAACAACTTGTTGGCGCTGTTTGGTGGCGGCAGCCCAAGTTCCTTGACGTTCCGCGCGATATGTCGTGTTGGATGTCGCCTAGACCATGTCCGCCGACTTACTCGAAACCCTGCCGCTGGCGCACCGCCTGGCACTGTCCTACGCCCCGCGCCAGTCGCGCGATGCGGGGCTTGGCCTATTAGCGCTCGACGCCCGGCTGGCGGGCATCGTGCGCACTGACGGCGAGGCCATCATTGCCCAGATGAAGCTGGCCTGGTGGCGTGACCGATTGTCCGAAGATCCCGCGAACTGGCCGGTTGGCGAACCGCTACTGGAGCTCCTAGCCGCATCGGGCATCAGGCCGGACGCGCTGGTTGGCCTGGTCGACGGCTGGGAAGGCTTGCTCGCCGAAAAACTGACCATCGCATCGATAGATGAATTCGCGGATGGCCGCGGGCAGGCTTGGCAGGCTGTTACGCCATTGCCCGAGGACCAGCTCTCTATCGCCCGGCAGGCCGGTGTCGAACACGCCTATTTCGAGCTCTATGCCAACCTGTCCGACGCGGAGGAGAAGGAACTGGCTGGCGCGCGCATTCTTGGGGCATCCTGGAAGAAAGCGGCCTTGCCCGCAGCGCTTCGCCCACTCGCCGTCCTTCATGGGCTGGCGCGTCGCGCTTTGAACAGGAACGAGTGGCAATTGTTGCATGGCCCAGGCGCCATGCTCGCCGCCATGCGGGTTGGAATTCTCGGCCGTTAGCGTAAACTCCCATGCACAAAGGGGATTTGCGCATGAACAGGGTAATCCTTGGAGCCTTTGCAGCACTGGTACTCGTGGGTATCGGGCTGTTCTGGATGCAGGGCAGGGCACAGGTGGAGGAGGGCGCGCCGCCGCCCGAACCGGCTGCCGAACCAACCGATCCGAATGCCTTGCCCAGCGCCGACATTGCAGACCTCGAAGGCCCCGATCCTCCCGAAGCCAGCGAGTTGACGCGCGAGCAGCGCCGCTTTTTCCGTTATGATCGCAACCGCGACCTCAAGATCACCCGCAACGAAATGCTCTCCACCCGTACCGATGCCTTCCGGCGGCTCGACACCGACGGCAACAACCTGCTGACCTTCGAGGAATGGGCCATCACCACCAGCGAGCGGTTCGAGGAAATGGACGCGAACGAGGATAACGAGCTGACCCAGGCCGAATTTGCCACCAGCGCCCCGGCTCCGCGCCGAACTCCGAGTTGCAACTGCTGACACAGCCTGACAACAGGCGCTGATGAACGACACCATTCTCGAACAAGCCTATGCCGCGCGGCAGGCCGGTGATGACGCACAGGCAGAGGCGCTTTGTCGCCAGATACTCGCGAGCAATCCGCAGCACCGCGGCGCGCGTAGCCTGCTGGCCGTCTGCCTTGCCGAAGCAGGCGACCTGGCGCAGGCCGCGCCGATGGCCGTGGCGGTGCTGGAGGAGGAGCCCGGCAACTGGCGCTTCGCGCTCAACCTCTCGGCAATTCGCCAGCTCGAAGGTGACGTCACGGCGGCAACAGCCTGGGCGCGCGATGCAGCCCAGCTCGCCCCGCAGCGCTTCGAGCCTTGGGGCAGGCTGGGGGACCTGTTGGGCCAGCAAGGTCAATTCGATGAAGCCGTGTCCGTGCTGGAACACGCCTTGCAGCTCAATCCGGCGCACCCCGGCGTGGCCATGCTGCTGGCTGGCGCCGCGCTGGAAACCGGCGATGACGAATTGTGCGCGCTGGCACTGGCGCAGTTTGAGAAAGCCGTACCGGGACATCCAGAAGCCTTGCGCCTTCGCACCCACCTTGCGCGGCGCAGCGGGGACCTTGCGGCGTATCTCGACTTTGCAGCCAAGTGGCTAGCCGCCGTTCCTTCCTCCGAAGCCGCCCGTGCAGCCCTTGCTGACGCGCAGGCACAAGGCGACGACTTTCACCGCGCAATCGAGACCTTCCGACCATTGGCGCAGGCGCACCAGGACGATGCCGGCCATCAGGCGACCTTCGCCCGCTACCTCCTCTGGGCGCGGGACTTCGGCGCAGCGGAGCAGGCCTATGCCCGCGCGCTTGAACTTCAGGGCGATAAGGCTGACGCCGCTGCCGGCCTGGCGCGGCTGAAAGTCTACCAGGGCGAGCTGGAGGAGGCCGAGCGGCTTGCCCGGCAGGCGCTGGCTGCCGACCTGTCGAATGTCGAGGCACACTCCCAACTGGTACTAGCAACAGACGGCCGGATTTCGGATGCAGACCTTTCCGCGCTCGAGCAAGTGGCAAGCGATCCGGCCTTGCCCGCCAATCACCATGTGATTGCGAACTTCGCGCTCGGCGATGTCTACCATCGGCGCAAGGAACGAACCGCTGCCTTTGCCGCGTGGCAGAAGGGTAACGACACCAAGCGGGGAACCGTCAACCAGAAGCCCTACGACCCCGATGAGACCGAAAAGCTTGTCAGTTGGCTGGCCGCATCCTTTACAGACTTGCCGCCGCGGCAGGCACCCTCCGGAAACGAACCGACACCGATCTTTGTCGTTGGCATGCCGCGTTCGGGAACGACACTGCTCGACAGTGCGCTCTCCGCCCATCCCGAAATCTCGTCCGGCGGGGAGCTTCCGGCCATGCCCGCACACTTGCGCAGCTTCCGGTCATGGGCCGCGCGCAGTGGCTGGTCCGGCGGCCCGATCCCCGAACAGGTCTTACAGACCCTGCGCCAAGCCTACCTCGCCGAATACGAAACATACGGGATCAGTCCCGCGCGCTTCGTGGTGGACAAGCAGCCGCCGAACTTCATGGCCGTGGGCCTAATCCGTCACGTCTTCCCGGCGGCCCCCATCATCCATATTCGTCGGAACGCGCTGGAAACGGGCTTCTCGATCTACCGGAAGAATTTCACCCGCGCCTGGCCCTATTCCATGTCGTTGGAGGACATTGGCCACTACTACGGCCAGTACGACCGCATGATGGCGCATTGGCAGGCCGTGGCGCCCGAGAGCATGGCGACGGTGCGCTACGAGACGCTGGTGCAGGACTTCGAAGCGGAGATGCACCGATTGCTCGAATTCATCGGATTGCCGTGGGACGACCGATGCCTGTCATTCCACGAACAGAAGAACGTTGTGACCACGTTGAGCGCCACGCAGGTGCGCCAGGGGCCGTCAAGCGCCTTCATCAACTCCACCGAGCCCTATTCCGAACAGCTGCAACCCTTGCGCGAGGCGCTGACAAAGGCGGGCGTCGCCCCCGATTAAGCGGGTACGGCTTCCAGCCCTGCCAGCCATTCGCCGAAATCTGCCTTGGCGCGGGATGTGTAGGCTTCCTTGCGGGCCTTCTTCTTCACGTCGTGCATCGGCGGGAAGAGCCCGAAGTTGATGTTCATCGGCTGGTAGTCGCTCGCCTCGGCATCGCCGGTAATGTGGCTGAGCAGGGCGCCCATGGCGCTGGTAGCGGGCGGGGCGATCCATTCCTCGCCAGACAGCTCGGCTGCCGCCATCATGCCGGCCATCAGCCCGACTGCGGAACTTTCGACATAACCTTCGCAGCCCGTCACTTGACCGGCAAAGCGGATATGCGGTGCGCTCTTCAGGCGCAGCTGGCGGTCGAGCAGCATGGGCGAATTGATGAAGGTGTTGCGGTGCATCCCACCCAGCCGGGCGAATTCGGCGTTCTCGAGGCCGGGGATGGTGCGAAACAGCTCTACCTGCGCGCCGTATTTCATCTTGGTCTGGAACCCGACCATGTTCCACAGCGTGCCAAGCTTGTTGTCCTGCCGCAGCTGCACCACGGCATAGGGCCAGCGGCCCTGCGGATGCTCCTCGGTGCGGTCGTAGGGGTTATCCAGCCCCACGCCCTTCATCGGACCGAAACGCAACGTCTCGACGCCGCGTTCGGCCATGACCTCGATCGGCATGCAGCCATCGAAGTAGGGAGTGTCGGCCTCCCACTCCTTGAATTCGCCCTTTTCCGCGTCGAGCAGGCCCTGCACGAAAGCCTCGTACTGCTCCTTTGTCATCGGGCAATTGATGTAGTCGCCATCCTCGTTCGAGGCTGCGGTGGTCTTGTCCCAGCGCGACTGGATCCACGCCTTCGACATGTCGATGGAATCGCGGTGGACGATAGGGGCGATGGCATCGAAGAAGGCGAGCCGGTCTTCGCCGGTGGCCTTCACGATGCTTTGCGCGAGGCTTGCCGCCGTCAGCGGGCCGGTAGCTACGATCGTCAGGCCCTCTGACGGAAGCTCGTCCACCTTTTCGCGGACGATCTGGATATTCGGGTGCTCATCCAGTGCTTTCTGCACCTCGGCGGAGAATACGTCGCGGTCCACGGCCATGGCGCTGCCCGCAGGAACGCGCGCAACCTCGCCCGCTCGCATGATGAGGCTGTCGAGCCGGCGCATCTCGTGGTGCAGCAGGCCGACCGCGTTCTTGGTGTCGTCATCGCTGCGGAAGGAGTTGGAGCAAACCAGTTCGGCAAGGCCGTCGGTCTGGTGGGCAGGGGTCTCCCCGCCGCCTCCGCGCATTTCCGACAGGCGCACGCGCACGCCGCGCCGAGCCAGCTGCCATGCCGCTTCGCTTCCGGCGAGACCGCCGCCAATGATGTGTACCTGGTGAGTCATTGTGGCGGCAGATAAGTGCGATTGGCCGCTGGCGCAAATGGCGGGTGAAAGGTATCGCCCACCCATGCGTCGCGCCCTTGCCCAGAAACGCCCCTATCTCGTGCTCAGCGTGGTGGCCGCACTCGCCTATCACTACCTGCAGATCACCGAGCTGCCGGAGGCATTCCTCTGGCCGATCAAGGGCAGTGCCTGCGCTTTCCTGGCGTTCTATGCCTGGCTGCGCCACGGCAGCAGCGATGCCCGCTTGCTGGCCGGCGCCATGGGTGTGGCCGCGATTGCCGACATGGCGATGGAATTTGACATGGCCGTAGGGGCGGGGGTCTTCATCCTGTTCCACATTCTCGCGATCCGCCTGTTCACGCGCCACAATCGCGGAGCCATGGCCGGGCGTGACAACATGGTACTGCTCGCCTTGCTGATCGTGCCGCCTTTTGCCGGATACTGGCTTCCGAACGAGCAGCTGTGGGGCTGGCTGGCGGCGGGCTACGGCGTCTTCCTTGGCGTGATGGCAGCCAGTGCATGGGCGAGCGACTTCCCGCGCCTGCGCGTGGCCGCGGGTGCCATCCTGTTCGTCATTTCCGACCTGCTGATCTTTGCGCGGCTGGGGCCGCTGGAAGGCAGCCTGATCCCCGAATACCTTGTCTGGCCGACCTACTACCTCGGCCAGTTTCTGATCGCGATCGGCGTTATCACGACGCTGCGCAAGCGTGATCCGGAACTGCGGGTCGTGCACAGCCGCGAAGACTGAGGAGGGCGCGATGCTTTTGCCTCCCGCGAGACGAAGGATCGCCGCCTCGATCGAGGCCAAGCCGCTGGAGCCGGGCGAAATCCGCCGGATCGAAGGCATGGGCGGGCATTTCATCTGCCTTCAGCAAACTGAGCTGCCGGACGACTACGCCGCCCTTGCGTCTTTTGACTTCAACGGCGTGCCCACCTTGTTCGTCCGCAAGTTCTAGGTAGATCACCGACCTCCAGGGCTGGCAGCAATGTTATCGGACTAGGGCGAGGATTTACTCCTCGCCCTCGCTCGGCGTTTCGCTTTCATCCCCGCCGCCGCGACGTTCGAGCATTTCCTCGACCACCAGTTCCTCGGCTTCGTTCTCGGGGCCTTCTTCCTCGTCGATCAGCGCAGCGCCGACGATCGTTTCGCCCTTCGCCACGTCGAAGATGCGCACGCCCGAAGAGCCGCGACCATAGACCGAGAAGCCCTTGTGTTCCTCGAACCCGCCTTCCAGCAGGTGGCGGAATTCGATCGGCAGGCGGATCAGCTTGGCCTTGTCGGTCACCAGCATCAGCTGCGAACCGTGCTTGACCGGGAAGCTGGCCACCACCGGGCCATTACGCTCGGGGTTGCTGTCCGGCGTGCCGATGTTGGTCAGGCCCTGGCCGCCGCGACCGATCGTGCGGTATTCGTAGGCCGAGCTGATCTTGCCATAGCCATTGGCGGTCAGCGTCAGGATGAACTCCTCGGCTTCTTCCATCGCCGCCGCTTTTTCGGCGGGCAGGGTGTGTTCGGCGTCGTTGTTCTTCCATACGGCGGCACGGAGGTAGGCCTCGCGCGTTTCCATCTCGCGTTCACCCGGATCGAGCACGGCCATCGAAACGACCTTGGCATCGTCCTTCAATGTCATGCCGCGCACGCCAATGCCTGTGCGGCTCTTGGTCTCGCGCGCATCTGTGGCGGAGAAACGGATCGCCTTGCCCGCGTCGGAAGCGAGGAAGATCTCCTGGTCTTCCGTCAGCAATTCGACGCCGATCAGCCGGTCACCGCTGCCTTCGACGAAGCCCATGGCGTACTTGCCCGCGGTCGGCACATTGGTGAAGGCGTCCATCGAGTTGCGACGAACCATGCCCTGCTCGGTGGCGAAAACGATGTTGAGCGCAGCCCAGTCGTTCTCGTCCTCGGGCAGGGGCAGCACGTTGGTGACGCGTTCCTCGTTGCCCAGCGGAAGCAGGTTCACCATCGGGCGACCCTTCGTCTGCGGCCCACCCTCCGGCAGCTTCCACACCTTGAGGCGATATACGCGGCCCGTATTGGTGAAGAAAAGCACGGGGTTGTGCGTCGAAGTTACGAACATTTCGACGACGGCATCTTCGTCCTTCGTCGCCATGCCGGAGCGGCCCTTGCCGCCGCGCGCCTGGGCCCGGAAGGTCGCCAGTGGGCTGCGCTTGATATAGCCCGAGTGGGTGACGGTAACGACCATCTCCTCGCGCTCGATCAGGTCCTCGTCCTCGATGCCGTCCCATGCGGGCGCGATCTCGGAGACGCGCGGGGTGGCAAACTGGTCGCGCACCTCCTGCAGCTCTTCACGCATGACGCCGTAGAGCTTCACGCGGTCTGCCAGGATCGAAAGGTACCATTCGATCTTGTCGGCCAGCTCTTTGAGCTCGTCGCCTATCTCGTCGCGGCCCAGCGCCGTCAAGCGGTGCAGGCGCAGGTCGAGGATGGCCTTCACCTGCCGTTCGGACAGCTTGTAGGTGCCTTCTTCCTCGTCCGTGGAGGGATCGATGGCTTCCACCAGGCGAATGTACTGCGCGATATCGCCGATCGGCCACTCCTTGCTGAGCAGCTTCTCGCGGGCGATTGCGGGGTTGGAAGACCCGCGGATCATGGCCACGACCTCGTCGAGGTTGGACACCGCCACCACCAGGCCCAGCAAGACGTGGGCCCGGTCGCGCGCCTTGTTCAGTTCAAACTTGGTGCGGCGGGTGATCACCTGCTCGCGGAACTGGATGAAGGCCTGGATGAATTCGCGCAGGTCCAGCGTTTCTGGACGGCCGCCGCGAATTGCCAGCATGTTGGCGGGGAAGCTCGACTGCGCGGGCGTGTGGCGCCACAGCTGGTTGAGCACCACCTCGGGCGTGGCATCGCGCTTCAGGTCGATGACAACGCGGACGCCAGCACGGCTGCTTTCGTCGCGAATGTCGGTAACGCCTTCGATCCGCTTTTCCTTGGCAGCTTCGGCGATTTTCTCGACCAGGCCGGCCTTGCCCACCTGGTATGGGATGGAGGTGAGGACGATCGACTGCCGGTCGCCCCGGCTCGTCTCCACTTCGTGACGGCAGCGCATCAGGATCGAGCCGCGACCGGTGGTGTAGGCAGAGCGGGCACCGGCCTTGCCGAGGATCAGCGGCGCAGTAGGGAAGTCCGGCCCGGGGATGATCTCGTGCAGCTGCTCTGCGGTAATACCCGGATCGTCCATATAGGCGAAACAGGCGTCGATCACTTCGCCGAGGTTATGCGGCGGGATATTGGTCGCCATGCCCACCGCGATGCCGCCTGCGCCGTTGACGAGCAGGTTGGGGAAGCGGGCCGGAAGGACCGAGGGTTCCTGCCGCGAACCGTCGTAGTTATCGACGAAATCGACCGTGTCCTTGTCGATATCGTCCAGCAGTGAATTGGTGACCTTGGCCAGGCGGCTTTCGGTGTAACGCATGGCCGCCGGGGGATCCGGGTCCATCGAGCCGAAGTTGCCCTGGCCGTCGATCAGCGGCACGCGCATCGACCACGGCTGCACCATGCGGGCAAGGGCATCATAGATCGCGCTGTCGCCGTGGGGGTGATACTTACCCATCACGTCGCCGACGATCAGGGCCGACTTGCGGTAAGGACGTCCAGCGACGTAGCCGCCTTCCTGCGAAGCATAGAGAATGCGGCGGTGAACCGGCTTCAGGCCGTCGCGCACGTCAGGCAGCGCGCGGCTGACGATCACGCTCATTGCGTAATCGAGGTAGCTGGTCTTCATCTCCTCGACGATGTCGATCCGCGGATATTCGCCGGGACCATCCTCGGGGGGCAGGTTATCGGATTCGTCGCTCACGAAAAATGTGATCCAATGTCGTTATTGCAGGCCTGAAATGTAGGGATTGGGGCCGTGTTTCACCATAGAAGGCGCTGCAAAAGGCCCATGAATCCGGCCTTTTTCCACACTTGCGCAGCACTTTCCTGAATTTGCGGTCCAACCGGCGTTAAATCACCATTCAGCGCGCTTTGACTAGGACATGTTTGCAATTCCGGACGGCTCTGTGCAAGGAGCCCACAACCGGAAAAGACGGGCAGCCAAAAAGGCCGCCTGACCAGGGTCTACCAGGAGAGAATACCACAATGTTCCGTTCCACTCGCCGCAAGACCGTGCGCAGCGCGGTTGCCAGTTTCGCCCTTGCCATCGCCCTTGCCGGCGGTGCCGCCGTGGGCTCGACCGCTTTCACTTCGGAAGCTGCCTATGCGCAGAACTCGCGCGGGTTTGCCGAAGTCTACCAGCCGCTGGCTGAAATGGTGAACGCGACGCCGCCGAACTTCGAAGGTGCGCGCGCTGCCATCCCGCAGATGATTGCCGCGATCGAGAACCCGAACGACCGCCAGCTGGCAGGCAACCTGATCCTCAACATCGGCAACAACATGTCGGACCCGGCACTGCAGCGCCAGGGCCTCGAGATGATGCTCGAAAGCGGGCTGGTCCCGGTTGAACAGCAGGGCCAGTTCCACTGGTTCGTCGGCAGTCTGGCCTTCCAGGACGACGACTATGCCGCCGCCCGTGAGCAGTTCGAGATCACCAAGTCGATGGGTTACAGCCCCGAAGGCAGCGACCTGACGGTGCTGATCGGCGAAACTTACATGCGCGAAGACAACGCCACTGCTGCCGTGCAGTACCTGACCGGCGCAGTCGCCGAGGCGGAAGCCTCAGGCACTCCGGTGCCGCAGGACTGGATCCTGAATGCGCTGCAGGCGTCGTACGATTACGACCTGACCGACCAGGCGCTGAACCTGGCGGAGAAGCTGATCCAGCACCACCCGACCCAGCGCAACTGGGAAAACGCCCTGCGCATCCTCAACCAGCTCTACGAGCTGCCCGATGATGCCCGCGTTGACCTCGCCCGCCTGATGCGCCTCAACAATGCCATGGTCGATCGTTCGGAATATGTCCGCTACATCGAAGACCTCGATCCGCGTGTGATGTCGAACGAAGTGCAGATGGTGCTGGCCATGGGCCTCGACAACGGCGTGTTCGAAGCCGACGATCCCTACTATGTCGAAGTGAAGGGCATTGCTGACCAGCGCGCCCCGCAGGACCGCAATGGTATCGACCGCATCGTCGCCGACGGCCAGAGCGGCGACGCGCTTGACGCACTGGGTGCCGGTGACGTGCTCTACTCGCTGAGCGACTTCGCCCAGGCGGAAACCATGTACAAGCTGGCGCTGGAGCGCGGCTATGATGCCGACACGGCGAACACCCGCATCGGCATCACCCAGACGGAGCAGGGCAACTACGCCGCCGCGATCGAGACCTTCGGCCTCGTCAACGGTCAGCGTGCCCCGGTTGCCCGCATGTGGGTCGCCTACGCCCAGCAGCAGATGGGCGGCATGTAACGGCCAGCCACACCAGCTGACGCAAAAAAGCGGCGCGGGAACTCCGGTTTCCGCGCCGCTTTGCTTTTGGATCGGGTGCTGCGCCTGGTCAGACGTTGAACTTGAACAGCATGACGTCGCCGTCCTGGACAAGGTACTGCTTGCCTTCCTGCCGCAACTTGCCCGCCTCGCGCGCGCCGCTTTCACCGCCCAGCGCAACGTAGTCGTCAAAGGCAATGGTCTCAGCGCGGATGAAGCCCTTCTCGAAATCGCTGTGGATCTCACCGGCTGCCTGCGGAGCCTTGGCATCGGCAGGCGTGGTCCATGCGCGCGCTTCCTTGGGGCCGCAGGTGAAGAAGGTCTTCAGGCCAAGCAGCTTGTACCCGGCGCGGATCACGCGGGCGAGGCCGCTTTCCTCCAGCCCCAGTTCGTTGAGGAACTCGACCCGGTCTTCCGCGGGCATGGCCACCAGTTCGCTCTCGATGGCAGCGGAGACTACCACGGCTTCGGCACCTTCGGCAGCGGCCTTGGCGAAGACCATTTCCGACAGGGCATTGCCGGTGGCAGCTTCTTCCTCGCCGACGTTGCAGACGTAGAGCACCGGTTTGGCCGTCAGCAGCTGGGCCTGGGCGAAGACGCGGGCTTCCTCGTCGTCCTTGGGTTCGGTGAGGCGCGCGGGCTTGCCATCGCGCAGCAGGTCGAGCGCCTGGCCCAGTACGCTAGCAAGTACCTTGGCTTCCTTGTCGTTGGCCGTGGCGCGGCGCTTGGCATTCTCGACCCGCTTTTCGAGGCTTTCGAGGTCCGCCAGCATCAGCTCGGTCTCCACCACTTCAGCGTCCGCAATGGGATCCACCTTGTTGGCGACGTGCTGGATGTCGTCGTCCTCGAAACACCGCAGCACATGGACGATGGCATCCACTTCGCGGATGTTGCCGAGGAACTGGTTGCCCAGGCCTTCACCCGAACTGGCGCCTTTGACCAGGCCCGCGATGTCCACGAAGCTGAGCTGGGTGTGGATGATCTTCGCACTGCCGGCGATCTTGGCGATCTGGTCAAGCCGTGGATCGGGCACGGATACCGCACCGACATTGGGCTCGATCGTGCAGAACGGATAGTTCGCGGCCTCGGCGGCCTGCGTTTCGGTAAGAGCGTTGAACAAGGTCGACTTGCCGACATTGGGCAGGCCGACGATCCCGCAGCGGAATCCCATGGGTCTAATGCCTTCGAATGAATGGACAGATGTTGCGCGCGCCTTAGCCGCCGTCTGCGGGAAATGCCAGCTTGGCGGGCGTTTGACGGGGTAAACGGCTTTTCAACCTCGATTTGCTAGCGCCGCGCGCATGAAACATCCTGTCCGAACTTTCGTCACGACCGCACTTGCCCTGGCCTTGGCAGCCTGCGGCATGTCGCCCGAAGAACGCCTCGACCGCGCCGAACAGGCCATGGCGGAGCACCGTTACAGCGAGGCCCGTCTGGACCTTGGCACCCTGCTGCAGGAAGATGCCTCCGATCCGCAGGTCCTGGAGCTGATGGCACGCACCCAGTTGCAGCTGGGCGACGGGGCAGGGGCGCATGCCATGCTGGAACGGCTTGAAGCCACGGGCACGACACCGGACGATTTCACCTTGCTGCTGGCGGAAGCCATGCTGCTGCAGGGCGAGTTCGAGGGCGCACTTGCAGCCGGGGAATCGCTGGGCACTGCCGAAGGCTTGCGCGTGGCGGCACTGGCGCACTTGCGGCAGGGCGGCGTAGACTTGGCGGAGCAGACTTTTGCGCGCGGCCAACAGGCACCGGGTGACCGGTCCCGCTTGCTGGCGGACTATGCCCGCTTCGTGCACCTGCAGGGCGATAGCGAACGCGGAATGCAGCTGGCACAGCAGGCGCTGGCCCTTGATCCGCAAGGCCTCGACCCGTTGGTTGCAGCCGCCATGATTCACCAGGACACTGGCGAATTCGACGAAGCTCTGGCGCTCTACGAAACCGCGCAGTCCGTTTGGCCGGAATCGCGAGCTGCCATGCTCGGGCGTATCGGCTCCATGGGCGACTCCGGCCGGGTCGACGAGATCCGCCCCCTGATCGAGGAAGCTGCCAACCGGTTCCCCGGCGATCCCGAAGTCACTTTCCTGCAGGCGCGCTTGCTGGCCGAAGATGGCGAGTGGGGCGAAGTCCGCAACGTGCTGCAGGCAGACGCCGACACCAATGATCCGCGGCGCCAGTTGCTCTATGCCCGGGCATTGGTGGAACTGGACCTGCCCGAGCAGGCCTTGCCGCGCCTCAACGCGCTCAACCGGCAAATTCCCGGCAATCCCGAGATTGAAGGCCTGCTGGCACGCGCCGAGCAGGCTGCCAGCGCGGGCTGACCGGTGAAGCCGCCGCGTTCCTTGATGGCGTTGGCCTTGCTGGTCAGCCTTGGCGGGTGTTCGCTCCTTGGCGATGACGCGCTGGAAGCTGCGCAGGAGGCCTTCGCGGCAGAGGACTACATCGCCGCGCGCGACCTTGCCCTTGCAGCGCTTGAGGATGATCCGGAGGACGTGGCCGCGCTGGAACTGCTGGCGCGGGCGCAACTGGCCATGGGGCAGGGTGGTGAAGTTGCCGGAGTGCTCGAACGGATAGATCGGGCCGGCGGTGAAGCGCAGGATGAAGCCCTGCTCGCCGCCGAGGGACAATTGCAGGTCGGCAATCCCGCAGCTGCCCGCGAGCTGGTGGGTGACCGTCGCTCGGCTGAAGCCTGGCGCCTGTTGGCACTGGCCGCGGTACAGGAAGGTGACGACGCAGCGGCACGCGAAGCCTTCGCAAGCGGCCACCAGGCCGAGGGAGACAAGACCAAGCTCTACACCGCCGAAGCCAGCTTCCACCTCGCTCGCGGGGACCTTGCCGCTGCCGAGGCGGCAGTATCGCTGGCACAGGCGCTGGCGGCTGACCGGGTCGAAACACTTTATGTCAGCGCCCGCGTGGCAGAGGCGCGCGGCGACCATGTGCGGGCGTTGTCGAACTACCTGCGAATTATCGAGAAGGTGCCCATGGACCGCCCGGCCTTGATCGCCGGCATTGCTGCGTCTGAACGGGCAGGGCAGGCCGACATCACGCGCCACCTGATCGCCTATGGCGCACAGACGCGGCCGCTGGACCCCGAATTCGTCTACCAGCAGGCACGTGTCGATGCCTGGGATGGCCGCTGGGGCGCCGTGCGCGAGCGTTTGCAGGCGCACGAGCCAGAACTGGCGGACCATGCCGCCGCGCGGTTGCTCTATGCAGAGTCGCTGCTGCAGTTGGGGCAGGTCGAGACTGCCCGGGCCATCGTGGCGCCGATCCTGGCGCGCTTCCCCGGCGACGAAGAGGCCCGACGCGTGCAAGCCGCCATCGAGGCGACCAGCTAGACAGCAAACGACCTGCGGAGCGCGCGGCCCCGTAGGTCATTCAGCTTGATTGGGGTATCAGTCTTCGCCGCGACGACGGCGACGGGCGATGCCCAGGCCGAGTGCGGCTGCAGCCAGCAGGCCAAGTGCGCCGGGTTCCGGAACCGAAGTGCCGCCGCTGCTGCCACCCGTGGTGGTACCGCCCGTGGTGGTGCCGCCGGTCGTCGTGCCGCCGGTGGTCGTGCCACCCGAACTGCCGGTGCAGGTGGTGTGGCCACAGCCACAGTAGTGCGAGTGGCCCCAGCCACCCCAGCTCCAGGTTGCGCTTGCCGGCGCAGCCATGCCGAGTGCTGCCAGCGAGATCGCGACTGCGGTAATCTTACGTTTCATGAGCCGATGCTCCCCTGTTGAACGGTTAAGCCCGAACAACGCAAACACCGTGCCAATCGAAGTATTACGGGGGAGACAATGGTTAACGGCAATTATTGCCGCGCTGTTATGTAAAAAATTTCGACGATTCCCCGACTTGCCTCGCGTGAGCGGAAATCAGGACTGCATGGACAGTGCGTATTCACTCATGAAGCGCGGATCGTCTCCCGCTGCCAGCCAATCAGCCGCACTGCCGATGGCACCCAGCATTTGTATCAGCTCGTCCATTTCCGCCTTGGCGAAGTTGCCGAGGACATAGCCGTGGACACGGTCCTTGTGGCCGGGGTGACCGATGCCGATGCGCACGCGCCGGAAGTCGGGACCAAGGTGCTGGTCGATGGAACGCAGGCCATTGTGGCCCGCAGTGCCACCGCCGGTCTTCACCTTCACCTTGAACGGGGCGAGGTCCAGCTCGTCGTGAAAGACGGTCAGCGCCTCGATTGGCAGCTTGTAGAAGCGCAGGGCCTCGGCAACGCTGCGGCCACTTTCGTTCATGAAGGTGGCGGGTTTCAGCAGCAGGACCTTTTCGCCACCAATGCGGCCTTCCTGCAGCCAGCCCTGGAACTTCTTCTGCACCGGGCCGAAATCGTACATGTCGGCCAGCAGGTCGCAGGCCATGAAGCCGACATTGTGCCGGTGCATGGCGTATTTGGGTCCGGGATTTCCCAGGCCTACCCAAAGCTGCATGGGGCTGCCCCCTTAAACGCTGCGACCG
>JAUIIG010000005.1 GCA_030431875.1 Alphaproteobacteria bacterium | reverse complement strand
ATGGCCGTCAACGCCGACGATCCGATCGGCTCGATGGGCACCGACACGCCGATTGCCGTGCTGTCGAAGCGCAGCCGCCTGCTCTACGACTATTTCAAGCAGAACTTCGCCCAGGTCACCAACCCGCCGATCGACCCGATCCGCGAGGAACTGGTGATGAGCCTGCTGACCATGGTCGGCCCGCGCCCCAACCTGCTGGGCCGCGATGCCGGCCTGCACAAGCGCCTCGAGATCAGCCAGCCGATCCTCACCAACGGCGGCATGGAGAAGATCCGCTCGGTCGAAAGCGTGCTCGATGGCGCCTTCCGCACCGCCACCATCGATATCTGCTGGGATGCCTCGACCGGGGCAGATGGCCTGCAGATGGCGATCAAGGAAATGTGCTGGGCCGCGACAGAGGCCGTGCTGCAGGACAAGAACATCCTGATCCTGTCCGACCGCGGCCAGGGCCCTGACCGCATTCCCATGCCCGCCCTGCTGGCCACCGCCGCCGTGCACCACCAGCTGGTGCGCCAGGGCCTGCGCATGCAGACCGGCATCGTCGTCGAAACCGGCGAAGCGCGCGAAGTGCACCACTTCTGCGTGCTGGCGGGATACGGCGCGGAAGCGATCAACCCTTACCTCGCCTTCGAAACGCTGGAGGACATCCGCCAGAAGAAGGCGCCCGAGCTCACCACCGAACAGGTGGAGAAGAACTACATCAAGGCCGTCGGCAAGGGCATCCGCAAGGTGATGTCGAAGATGGGCATCTCCACCTACCAGTCGTACTGCGGCGCGCAGATCTTCGACGCGGTGGGCCTGTCGAGCGAGTTCGTCGAAGCTTACTTCACCCGCACCGCCACCACCATCGAAGGTATTGGCCTGCAGCAGGTGGCGGAAGAAACCGTGCGCCGCCACGCAGCGGCCTACGGTGACAACCCGATCTACCGCAACATGCTCGATGTCGGCGGCATCTACCAGTATCGCCTGCGCGGCGAGGAACACGCCTGGAGCCCGGCCAACATCGCCCAGCTGCAGCACGCCGTGCGCGCCGAGAACCGCGATGCCAATGCGCAGGAACAGTACAACGCCTTCGCGAAGAGCATCAACGAGCAGAGCGAACGCCTGCTGACGATCCGCGGCCTGATGGAACTGAAACCGGCGGAGCAGCCGCTCGACATCAGCGAAGTCGAACCGGCGGAAGAGATCGTCAAGCGTTTCGCCACAGGCGCGATGAGCTACGGCTCGATCAGCTGGGAAGCGCACACCACGCTGGCGCTGGCGATGAACCGCATCGGCGGCAAGTCGAACACCGGTGAAGGCGGCGAGGATCCAAAGCGCTTCCTGCCGCTCGACAACGGCGACACCATGCGTTCGGCGATCAAGCAGGTGGCCTCCGGCCGTTTCGGCGTGACCACCGAATACCTCGTCAATTCGGACGATATCCAGATCAAGATGGCGCAGGGCGCGAAGCCCGGCGAAGGCGGCCAGCTGCCCGGCCACAAGGTCGACAAGACCATCGGTGCCACGCGTCACTCGACGCCGGGCGTGGGCCTGATCTCGCCGCCGCCGCACCACGACATCTACTCGATCGAGGATCTGGCCCAGCTGATCCACGACCTGAAGAACGTGCAGCCGAAGTCGCGCGTTTCGGTGAAGCTCGTCTCCGAAGTGGGCGTGGGAACCGTGGCCGCGGGCGTGTCCAAGGCGCGCGCCGACCACGTGACCATTTCCGGTTACGAAGGCGGCACCGGCGCTTCACCGCTCACTAGCCTGACGCACGCCGGTTCGCCGTGGGAGATCGGCCTCGCCGAAACCCAGCAGACCCTGCTGCTCAACGACCTGCGCAGCCGCATCGCGGTACAGGTGGACGGCGGCCTGCGCACGGGTCGCGACGTCGCCATCGGCGCGCTGTTGGGTGCCGACGAGTTCGGCTTCGCCACGGCCCCGCTGATCGCGGCAGGCTGCATCATGATGCGCAAGTGCCACCTCAACACCTGTCCGGTGGGCGTGGCGACGCAGAACCCCGAACTGCGCAAGCGCTTCGTCGGCCAGCCCGAACACGTCATCAACTACTTCTTCTTCGTCGCCGAGGAACTGCGCCAGATCATGGCCGAGATGGGCTTCCGCACGGTCGAGGAAATGATCGGCCGGGTGGACCGCATCGACATGAACCGCGCCATCCGTCACTGGAAGGCCGACGGGGTCGACCTGTCGCGGCTGCTGCACACGGTCGAAGTGCCCGAGGGCAAGCAGCTGTTCCACACCGAGGAGCAGGACCACGGCCTGGTCAACGCGCTCGACAACCAGCTGATCGCCGACTGCCAGGACGCCATCGCCAATGGCACAGCGGTGCAGCTGGAATACCCGATCCGCAACCTCAACCGCACCGTCGGCACCATGCTGTCGGGCCGCATTGCCGAGGCCCACGGCCACCAGGGCCTGCCGGTCGATACCATCCGCATCCAGTTCACCGGCACTGCCGGGCAGAGCTTCGCGGCTTGGCTCGCGCACGGGGTCACGCTGGACCTTGTCGGCGACGGGAACGACTATGTCGGCAAGGGCCTGTCGGGCGGCCGCGTGATCGTTCGCCAGCCGGACGGCGTGGACCGTGATCCGACCGGCAACATCATCGTCGGCAACACCTGCCTCTATGGCGCGATTTCGGGCGAAGCCTACTTCTCCGGCGTCGCGGGCGAACGCTTTGCCGTGCGCAATTCGGGTGCAGTCGCCGTAGTCGAAGGCACGGGTGACCATGGCTGCGAATACATGACCGGCGGCACCGTCGCCGTGCTTGGCCCGACCGGACGGAACTTCGCGGCCGGCATGTCGGGCGGCATTGCCTATGTCTACGATCCCGACGGCACCTTCGCCCAGCGCTGCAACATGGCGCAGGTTGAGCTGCTGCCGATTGCGGCCAATGCCGACGATCCCGAAGGCACCGGCCTGCCGCAGCAGCGTCCGGCCTCGGTGAACGACCTGGGCATGGGCGATCCGCTCTACCATGACGCGGCGCGCCTGAAGATCCTGCTCGAGCGGCACAAGCTGCACACCGGCTCTGCCCGGGCGGCAGAACTGCTCGACAACTGGGACAATACGCTCGGCCACTTCGTGAAAGTGATGCCGAAGGACTATGCACGCGCGCTCAAGCAGCTTGAGGCAGAGCGCGAAGAAGCCGCCTCGGTCGCGGCTGAATAAGGTTTAAGAACAATGGGAAAAGAGACAGGCTTTCTCGAAGTCGACCGCAAGGATCGCACCTACGATGATCCCAAGGAACGGCTGAAGCACTACAAAGAGTTCGTCATCCCGCACACCGAACCGGCGCTGCGCGAACAGGCGAGCCGCTGCATGAACTGCGGCATTCCCTACTGTCACAACGGCTGTCCGGTGAACAACATCATCCCGGACTGGAACCACCTCGTCTACGAGGGTGACTGGAAGAATG
This sequence comes from Alphaproteobacteria bacterium, assembly GCA_030431875.1. Classification (GTDB taxonomy): domain Bacteria; phylum Pseudomonadota; class Alphaproteobacteria; order Sphingomonadales; family Sphingomonadaceae; genus Alteraurantiacibacter. Next base: position 74,061 of record JAUIIG010000005.1, on the reverse strand, counting down.
CGCTGGAAGTGCTGCATTCGACCAACAACTTCCCCGAATTCACCGGCCGCGTCTGCCCCGCCCCGTGCGAGGCGAGCTGCACGCTCAACATCACCGACCAGCCGGTCACCATCAAGTCGATCGAATGTGCCATCGTCGATCGCGGGTGGAAGGAAGGCTGGATCGAGCCGCAGGTGCCCGAAAAGCAGACCGGCAAGAGCGTTGCCGTGGTCGGTTCCGGCCCGGCGGGCATGGCCTGCGCCCAGCAGCTGGCGCGCGCCGGCCACTCGGTGACCCTGTTCGAGAAGTCGGACCGCGTGGGCGGCCTGCTGCGTTACGGCATCCCCGACTTCAAGATGGAGAAGAGCCAGATCAACCGCCGCGCGGTGCAGATGGAGGCCGAAGGCGTCACTTTCAAAACCTCCACCGAGGTCGGCGTCGACATCTCGATCAAGAACCTCAAGGAAAACTTCGACGCCGTGGTGCTGTCTGGCGGCGCCGAACATGCCCGTCCGCTGCAGATCCCCGGTGCCGAATTGCCCGGCGTGCGGCAGGCGATGGAATTCCTCACCCAGCAGAACAAGCGCGTCGCGGGCGACGATGAAACCCGGGCCGCACCGCGCGGGACGCTGACCGCCACCGGCAAGCACGTGATCGTAATCGGCGGCGGTGATACCGGCTCCGACTGCGTCGGCACCTCCAACCGCCAGGGCGCTGCCTCGGTCACCCAGATCGAGATCATGCCGCAGCCGCCCGAGCACGAGAACAAGCTGCTGACCTGGCCCGACTGGCCGATGAAGCTGCGCACTTCCACCAGCCACGAGGAAGGCGTCGAACGCGACTGGTCGGTCCTCACCAAGGAAGTGATGGGCGAAGACGGCAAGGTCACCGGCTTGCGCTGCGTGCGCGCCGACTGGTCGGACGGCCAGCTGAAGGAAGTGCCCGACAGCGAATTCACCCTGAAGGCGGACCTGATCCTGCTCGCCATGGGCTTCCTCGGCCCACGCAAGCAGGGCATGATCGAGCAGTCGGGCGTGGAACTGACCGAGCGCGGCAATGTCGATGCCAACACCCACGACTACCGCACCAGCGACGAGCAGATCTGGGCCTGCGGCGACATGCGTCGCGGCCAGTCGCTGGTGGTCTGGGCCATCCGCGAAGGCCGCCAGTGCGCCGCTGCGGTGGACGAGGCACTGATGGGAGCGACCGAGCTGCCGCGCTAGGATTGCTGGCCGGCCACGGGTCGGTCATCAAACTGTCGCAAAGCCGGAAAAGAGTCTCTGTCCTGTAACATTCGCAGTGCCTGATTGCAGGCATGCCAAGTTACCGATTCTTTCTCGAGGATCACTGCTCTGCCGAGCAGCACATGGACTTTGACCTGCCCGACGCCTCGGTGATCGTGAACGTGGCCAAGCAGGTCGCCCGCCGCATGGCATCGCGCGAGCTGGAATCGGGCCAGCTGCGGCTGGCGCAGAACCTGCTGGTCTTCGACGATGGCGGCGGCGAGATCGCCCGCTACCCGCTGAGCCAGTTCATCCACATCGCCTGATCGCCGCGCGACAGCTCTCTCCCCCGCCAATCGCGCAGCAGGCTTCCCAAGCCCCGCCAAAGCTGTAGGTTGCCTCCGGGGTCGCGGTTCGGGGGGACTGTATGACAGCAACAACGGCACCGGGACGTCCGGTGGGTCACTTGCACAAGGTGCTGGGGCTGACTTTCGCGCTCGCCATCGGCGTGGGCAATGTCATCGGCTCGGGCATCATGCGCACCCCGGGCGAAGTGCTCGACATCGTTCCCGTGGTCGAACTGGCCTTGCTGCTCTGGCTGGCGGGCGGCGTGCACTGCCTGCTGATCGCCAATACCGCATCCGAACTCATGACCGCCGTGCCCAAGGCAGGCGGCGTCTACGTTCCCGTGCGCAAGGCATTCGGCGACGTCTGGGGCCTGCTGGCAGGCTGGACCGACTGGCTGGCCTTCGTTGCCGGGGTCGCCGCACTGGCGGTGGTTTCAGCCGAATTCCTTTCCCTGCTGGTGCCGGGACTGGCCGACTACACCGCCATTGTCGCCACGGCCATCACGCTGGGTAGCGCGGTGCTGCACCTGCTCGGCGTCAAGGAAGGTGCCATGGTGGAAATCAGCGCCAGCCTGCTCAAGACCGCCTTCCTTGTCGGGATCATCCTGCTCGTATGGGTATCGCCGCCGCTCAGCGCCAGCGCCGCCTCCTCCGCGCCTGCCGCCGCAATCGGCGAGCCGATCGGCATCCTGGCGATCGTGGTCGCCTACCAACTGGTCTACGGTGCCTATTCGGGCTGGACCGGCCCGATCTACTTCGTCGAGGAAGACAAGCATGCGGAAAAGGACATTCCGCGCGGCCTGTTCTACTCGCTGCTGACGATCACAGTCGTCTACGTCCTGCTCAACGCCACCCTGCTCTACGCCCTGCCCATTGACGATCTGCGCCAGTCGGACTTGCCGGTGGCGACCCTGCTGGAGGGGCTGTTTGACGAGACCGGAGGCAAGATCGTGGCGGGCGGCGCCGTGCTGCTGGCGGCCAGTTGCCTGCACGGCAACGTCATGGTCACTCCGCGCATCCTCTACGGCCTGAGCCGCGACGGTCTGTTCCCCAAGTTCGCGACGCGAATCAACGAAGGCGGCACGCCAAACGTGGCGCTGGCGCTGTCACTGGTGCTGGCGATCGTGCTGATCTTCTCGGGCGGGTTCGACTTCCTGTTCCGCATGATGGGCGCGCTCGCGGTGCTGACCTTCGTCCTGTTCCAGGCTTCACTTTTCGGCCTGCGACGGAAAATGCCCGACCTCGAACGGCCCTACCGTGCGCGGTTCTATCCATGGTTGCCGGCTGGCGTGCTGGCGCTCGACTGCTTTTTGTTGCTGGCCTTCCTGTGGTCCGACCTGTGGAGCGCCGCCTACATGATCGGCCTGATCGCGATCTGCATCCCGATCGGCCACCACCTGTCGAGCCAGCGCAAGCAGGATGCGGCTGCGCCCTAGGCCCGCTCCACCAGCGCCGCCACCAGCAAGCCCAGCGACAGGGTGCAGGCCACCGTGCGCACATGGTTCCACGCCACCCAGCGCGACATGTAGCGCTGCCACATGGCCTCGCCCTCCGCGCTGGCAGCATCCGCCGCGTCGAGCGCATTGTTGAGCGGGACATTGCCCGCAATGGTCACCACGAACATGCCGATGACGTAGGTAGCGGAGCCAGCCAGCAGCCACATGGCCCCCGGCGGCGCCATGTCGAGCAGGGCCATGACTGCCAGTACGGCGGCGGCGAGCGTGCTGCCGAAGAACAGCGGCAGGAACGGTGAACGCACGATCACCCGGTTGATCGACTGCATGGCGAGCATGCCGGCGGGCCTGCCGATCACGTCAAGCGAGCGCATGACGAAGGCCGAGAAGGTGAAATAGACACCCGCCATGATGCCGACGCTAAGCATTGTGAACCACAAGAGGAGATCAACCAAAGTCACGGTACGTCCTTTCTATCCCGCACACCCAACGCAGCGCGCCACGCTGGGATCGTTGCGCAAACGCCCCTCGGCAATCTCCTCGCCGCAGGCGACGCAGTAGCCCCAGTCGCCTTCATCCAGCCGCTCCAGCGCGGCCCGGATGCGTGAGCGTTCGCCCCCGCGACGGCGCTCCTCTGCCTGCGCCATGGCCTGCTGCTGCATGGCGTCCATACGGCTGAGCCGCCCGACTGAATCCTGCTGCAGGGTGACAGGCGCGCGGCCCTCCTCGCTCAGCGCGTCGAGCCGGCCCAGTTCGGCTAGGCGCTCGGTCAGCGCGGTGCGGGCTTCGTCCTCGGTCATGGAAAGGTAGCTTTCCTACATCCGAGCGGCTTGTCAAAGGCTGGCGCATGTCAGCGCAAGATCGCCTTAATCATCAGCAATTTGCCGAGAGAATGCGTCGGACAGGTTTTTTGCTCCAGGACACTGTCACACCTGTCACACCTTGGCGTTCACAGCCGCCAGTCGACGGCCCCGCGTCCATTGGCCTCGAGGAAGGCGTTTGCCTGCGAAAAGGGCTTCGAACCGAAGAAGCCTCTGTGCGCCGACAGCGGGCTGGGGTGCGGGCTGCGGATCAGCAGGTGCTGCGTCTCCCCCTGCAGGGCCGCAATCCGCTTGGCCTTGCCCTGGGCATGGCTGCCCCAGAGCACGAAGACGCTCGGCTCGGCACGTTCAGCCACGGCGGCAACGCAGGCATCGGTGATCGCGTCCCAGCCGCGCCCTGCATGGCTGCCCGCGTTGCCGCGCTCCACCGTCAGCGTATTGTTGAGCAGCAGCACGCCCTGCCGCGCCCAGCTCTCCAGGTTGCCGTGGTCCGGGCGCGGTTGGCCAAGGTCGCTCTCCAGCTCCTTGAACACGTTCTTGAGCGATGGCGGCGCATCGACGCCTTCGGGCACCGAAAAGCACAGGCCGTGCGCCTGTCCCGGCCCGTGGTAAGGGTCCTGCCCCAGGATCACCACGCGCACCTGCTCCAGCGGGGTCAGTTCCAGCGCCTTGAGGCGGGTGCCGCGCGGCGGGTAGATCGCCTTGCCCGCCGCTTCCTCCGCCCGCAGCCAGCCGCCCAGCTGGCGCGCTTCGGGCGTGGCCAGCACAGGATCGAGCACCGGGGCCCAGCTTGCAGGGATCGTTTTCGCCATGGCGCCAGTGTTAGGCCCAAGGCAGCAAGGCGCAAAGCCACCCTTTCCTCCCATCCCCAATCGGCCTAAAGGCTGTCTCCAATGGCTGTATATTTTCACGAAGAAGACCTGCCCGCCGGCGTGCTCGCCGATGGGCCCGTGGCTGTCGATACCGAGACCATGGGTCTCGTCACTCCGCGTGACCGGCTGTGCCTCGTCCAGATCAGCGACGGCAAGGGCGACGAACACCTCGTCCGCTTCGCCAACGGCAGCGCCTACGACGCGCCCAACCTGAAGGCGGTGCTGGCCGATCCCGGCCGGATCAAGATCTACCACTTTGCGCGGTTCGACCTTGCCGCGATCGAGCACTACCTCGGCGTCGAAGCCGGGCCGGTGTTCTGCACCAAGATCGCCAGCAAGATGACCCGCACCTACACCGATCGCCACGGCCTGAAGAACCTCGTCGAGGAACTGCTCGGCGAAAGCATCTCCAAGCAACAGCAGTCGAGCGACTGGGGCGCTGACGAGATCAACGAGGCGCAGCGCGACTATGCCGCCTCGGACGTGCGCTTTCTCCATCGCCTGCGCGAAGTGCTGATCGTGCGGCTGGAACGCGAAGGGCGGCTGGAGCTGGCGCAGGCCTGCTACGACTTCCTGCCCACCCGCGCGCGGCTGGACCTTGCCGGATGGGCCGACAAGGACATCTTCAGCCACGAGGGCTGACCTCGCGCGTTAGGTTCTGTTTATGACGCAAGCCGCCGACCGCATCCGCACCAAGCGCCAGCACTTCGCTGCGCCGGGCTCCTCGCTCGACAAAATCGTGCGGTTCCTGGCGGTGGCCCTGCCCGCGCTGGTGGGCGTGGTCGCGGCGATGATGCTGATCACCCCGCTCAGCCCGCGCGGCGAGGTCAGCTTCCTGCTCGACCGCAACAAGGTGGCCGTGGCCGACGACCGGCTGCGCGTCGACAATGCCATGTACCGCGGCGAAGACAGCAATGGCCGTCCCTTCTCGCTGGTGGCGGGGGAGGCCGTGCAGCAGAGCAACGCCGTGCCCATCGTGGAGATGGAAGACCTGACGGCACGTATGGTGCTGTCCGAAGGTCCGGCCGTGCTGACGGCGCCGCGCGGCACCTATGCCATCGATGACGAGCAGGTCGGCATCCCCGGCGTGGTGCAGTTCACCGCTTCCGACGGCTACGAATTCCTCGCCCGCAATGTCACCATCGACCTGCCCTCGCGCAGCCTCGTCGGCAACGGGCAGGTCAGCGGGCAGATCCCCGCCGGCACCTTCTCTGCCAACTCGATGCATGCCGACCTTGAGAGCCGCACCATTTCGCTCGACGGCAATGCCCGCCTCAACATGACCCCCGGCCGCCTGCGCGTGCCGGAAGAAATGCAATGATGGAGCCTCGATCCATGACACGCCCTGCCCTTTCCCGTCTCGCCTTGCGCGGCCTCTTCGGCGGCCTCGTCGCGGGCGGCATTGCCGCCATGTCTTTCGGGCAGGTGGCCGAGGCGCAGAACATCGCCGGGTTCAACTCCAACCAGCCGGTCAGCTATGCCGCCGACCGGATCGAGCTGCAGGACCGGCAGAACCGCGTGGTGCTGTCAGGCGATGTGGTGATCCAGCAGGGCGACCTGCGGATGACGGCGCAGCGCACCACGGTGGCCTACAGCGACACCGGCACCCTGCGCATCCAGCGCATCGACGCCACCGGCGGCGTCACCGTGACGCGCGGCAACGAGCGGGCCAGCGGCAATGCTGCGGTCTACGACTTCAACCGCCGGGTGATCGTGCTGTCGGGCGGCGTCGCGCTGCGCCGCGGCGGGGATACGCTGGACGGCGGACGGCTGGTGATCGACCTGAACTCCGGCCTGTCGAGCGTCGACGGGCGCGGTTCTACCGGTGACACCAATACCGGCCGCGTGTCGGGCACCTTCGCGGTACCCGAAGGCGACTAAGCGCCAGCCAGCTCCTGGCGGGCGCAATCGCCGCGCCAGGTGATATCAGCAAGGTCCTGGCGGCCTTCGGCCAGGAAGCGCTCGGCGACAGAACGGACCTGCGCGCAATCGAGAACGGCACCCCGGTCCCGGGCCATGGCGATCGTTTCGGCAAGGTCCCCGTCACCGCCGACAGCGGCAAGGCGCTGGATGAAATAGCGCTTCCAGGCACCCTCGCCGGTAAGCAGGTCGGCGAGCGCCTCGCGCCCGCCTTGCTCTGCCATTATGGCGGCAAGGAGCAGGTCGGTCTCCTCGGTGGCGGCACCGGTCGCGACAAGCGCCGCCAGGCGCTGGGCAGATGCCGGATAGTTGCCCGACAGCAGGCCAGCCTGGGCAACCGCGAGCTGCGGCCCCGGCTCGCGCCAGCCCCGGGCAGCAGCCACCTCGATGGCGGCAATGGCCAGGTCGCGCTCGCCCTCGCGCTCCGCCGCCTGCGCGAACAGCAGCAGGTGCCGCGCGGGCAGCGGTCGCTTGCCTACAAGGTCCCGCGCTTGCGACAGCATCGCCGGAGCCTGGTCCTGCGCGGCGGAAGCTTCCAGCAGGCGTTGTTGGGCCACGCCGCGAAATGGGCCGGGCACGAGGCTCGCAGCCTGCGGGTCGCCATAGGCCTGCCGGTCGAGCTGCACCCCGGTGACCACAGCGGCCAGCGCGGCAAGGACAAGGAAATAGATTGCCCGCCACATCACTGACTCCTCGCCCGTGCCGGCAGCAGCATGACGACCAGCACGGCAGCAGTGCAAAGCAGCGCCTGGCTGCGCAGCGGGTAGTCGAGCACCGACTGCAGGGCCACGCAGACCAGCGCGGCATGGGCCGCGAAGGCGAGCCAGCGATCCTCGTCCCGCCGACGGTGCCAGAGAGCCATTGCCAGCCAGGCAAACCACGCGAGCAGGATCAGCAGGCCGACAATGCCGCTCTCGATCACCAGCTCGACGTAGTCGTTGTGCGCCCGTCCCGCCCTGGCGGGAGAGACATAATCGAGCGACTCGTCGATCTGGAAGACCTCGTCAAAGGTGCCGGTACCTGCCCCCACTGGCCAATAGCGCCCGGCCACGAAGGCCCCGTCGTCCCACATCTCGAGGCGGTCACCCTCGATCTGAGAGAAGCGCTCGAAGCTTTCCGCCACCCGGCCGCCGGAAGTGACCGCAGCAGCCAGCCCGGTAATGACGAGCGCCACGGCCAGCGCCGCGCCGCCGAGCGCCTTGCCGGGCAGTGGACGCTGCCTGTGCCGCAACAGGGCGATGCCCGCCCTTGCCGCAACGAAGACCAGCAGGACAAGGAGCAATGCCATGCTGCTGCGCGACTGGGTCAGCACCACGCCCAGCGCCAATACTGCTACCGCGATTGCCGATGCTGCCAGCCACGCTCCGCGACGGGGCAAGGCGGCAAGCATTATGCCCGCGATAACAAAGAACAGGCCCGTCGAATTGCGATTGGAAAAGGTGCCGTAAAGCACGTCCGCCTCGGGCTCGATCCGCTGCAGCAGGCCTGCCGTATTGGCGCTGCCAAGCTGCACCGCCCCGAGTGTCAAGACCAGCAGGGCCAGCAGCACCAACGTCTTGACCAGGAGCGCGCGTTGCTCCTGTGGCAGCGACCAGCCGACCACGACCAGCGTTGCCGGGGCAAGGGTCGCACAGAATGCCGTAAGGGTGCGCAACGGATCGACGCTGAAACTGAACCAGCTGTCCGGCGCAATTCCGGCAACCTGGTAGGATGCGACGACAAGGTCGCGGCCGGGAAGAGCTTGCCAGACTGCAGGTGGCAGAGGGATCGCCTGCAGCAGGGGCACGGCCATGGTCAGTGCCAGCAGGGCCACCAGCACGCGCGGGGCTTCGGCAACGAACCGGCGGACACTGTCGAAGTTGAGAGCCAGCACGGCAAGGGCTGCCAGCTGGATTACCATGTGCCGATAGCCATAGACGACCCCGCCGCCGCCCAGCACGATGGCCAGGACGATCAATCCCTGCAGCTGGATTACGGGGCGTCGGATCAGGTGCATGTGCCGCCGGACCATGTGGCCAGCCGCATCGGGAGGCAAGCGGTTTGGGAGCGTGGCTGTATCGGCGAAAGCCGCAGGCGCGCAGGCTTGTACGCTTGCTTGATCAACCGACCGTCAATCGGTCAGTCGAAGATGCCCTTGGACGTGAACATCTCGTGAGCGACAAGGCCCAGGAAGATCGCGATACCGACATATGCTGCGGGCCGCAGCCCGCCGCAATCGTCTTCGGGATCGATGAGAGTGATGTCGTCGACACACTCATCGTCGTCGTCGCTGCCACCGAAGATGAACGAGGGTTGCTGGGCCACCTGGGCCAGCGACACCGTGTTGGCGCTGGCGCGTTCACCTGCCTGCGCAGCAATAGGAGCGACCGTGAGGCCGGTGGCAAGGACTGCAGCAAGGAGCGACTTCAACATGGTATCTCCGGGCGAACGCGTTGATGAGCGGTGTTTACAGCAGCGCAAGAACCTTGGCAACGCGCCTTAGGCGAAAATGCTTAACGCCCCATTTGTCCTATCAGGCTTCAACCCAACAGGACTTCGTAGCCATCCACCTCGCCCCCCGTGACCACCATATCGCCATAGGCCAGCCACGAATGGGCATTGAAGCCTGCGCCGTCCGGACGCTCTGCCCCGATCTTCAGCACGCTGGCGATCCCGGCAGAGGCAAGCCATCGCTGGGCGGCCAGCGATTGCACCAGGCAATCGGCCCGCCACGGGACCCGGCGGGCCATGCGGGGGATCATGTAGCCGACCTGGCGCACCAGCAGGTCATCGCCGGGCAAGGCCGACGCCGGAGGCCGGGCAACTGTGGCCAGGCGTTCGTTCTCGCGCAGGAAGGCTGCCGGTGCCGACTTTGCAAACGCCTGCCGTCCACGCGCCAGCTCGAAGATCGCCCGGATCGCGAGACGAGCGGTCACGGCCCAACGGACCAAGCCGGGGCGTGCTTCGTAGCCGGGAAGCGAAGGGTGGCGACGCAAGGTCATGGCTGCCTTGCTGGCACGAAGCCAAGCAAGTTCCAAGCGCAACCGGCGAGGCACGTGCTGCGTGGTGCTTGCCAGCAATATCGCGCGCATCCATTAGTGGCGCATGGATCACGACCTGGCCTCGAACGGGACCTGCAGCTCTGTCAGAGGCCTCCTGCGCGCATGAGCGCATTGGCGGCAGTGCTGGACCTGTCGGGTGACGCTGATGGCCCCGCCCGCGTCCGGGCGATGACGCGCGCGATGCACTATGCAGCGCCCGACGGGGAGCAGCACTGGACGGACGGCGGCATGGCACTGGGCCACTGCGCCATGCATGCCACGGCAGAGGCGCGCGAAGCCCGCTTGCCGCTGATGACGCCGGACGGCCGTCTTGCCCTCGTCATGGACGGCTACATCGCCAATTACGACGAGGTTGTCCGGCAGGTGCGTGAGCGCGGCGCGACCTTGCGCGACCGGTCCGACGCCGAGCTTGTGCTGCAGGCATGGGCGCTCACGGGAGAGCAATGCCTCGACCTGTTCGACGGCGAGTTCGCCCTGGCCGTGGCTGATCGGCAGGCGGGCCGCCTGCACCTGGCCCGGGACCATATGGGCCTGCGCCCGCTGTTCTACAGCTTCGACGGCAGGCGCCTGGTCGCCGCCTCGCACATCGGCGGTGTGCTCGCCGGACTGGACCGCCACCCTGCGCCCAATCCCGGCTTCCTGGCCGAAGTCATGACCTTCGAATTCGTGACGCCCGGCGAAACCGTCTGGTCTGGCATCGAGCGGGTCAAGCCGGCGCACCTGGTCACTATCGGTCCGGAGGGGCTGTCGGAAAGACGCTACTGGTCCGTCCCCGACGAACCGCAGATCCGCTATCGCGACGATGGCGAGTACGTCGAGCATTACCGCGCGGTGCTAACCGAGAGCGTCCGCCGGGCCGCGCGGACCGACGCCCTGCTTGCCGTGGAATGCAGCGGCGGGCTCGATTCCTCGGCCGTCTTCGCCGTGGCGGACGAGCTGCAGCGCGCCGGCCGCTTGCCTGCCCCGGACATCGCCGGAGTGACCCTGGCACCTCCGGCGCAAAGTGCCGCCGACGAACTGCGCTATGCGCGGGCGGTCGCCAGCTACCTCGACCGCGAGCTGACAGAATGTCCGCTCTACCTTCCCGATATTGCAGAGGTCCTTGAACAGGCGGCGAATTCCGGAAACCTCGCGCCTTACCCCAATGCCTTCATGCTGCAAGAGATGGGCCGGACAATGGCGGCAAAGGGGTGCCGGGCGATCATGAACGGACAGGGTGGCGACCAATTCCTGGATGGCAATAGCCTCTATTATCACGAGGCATTTGCCGCCGGGGAGCTAGGCCGCATCCCAGGATTCCTCAAGGCCGATTGGCGCGAATTCGGGCCGCGTACCGCGCTCGCCATGCTGCTGCGCGGCGCACTTGCGAACGTGGTCCCCGGTTCGCTGCTGCGCGCCCGCGACCGGCTTGGCTGGTCGAACAAGGCAATCGCGGAGCGGGTGGCGCAATATGACTGGCTGAGCCCCGAGCTGCAGCGCCTGCTGCGCGACAGGATCGCCGCCAGCCAGCCGCAGGCGCGCTATGTCGACCGATACAAGCAGATCAAGGTCTCGCACCCGCTCATCGGGCACCTGCTCGACACGCTCGCCGAACAGAACGCGCGCAACGGGCTGGAAGCACGCAGCCCGATGATGTCGCGGGCCTTCATTGAGTTCTTTGGCCGCACCCCCGAAAGGATCCGGCGGCAAGGCAGGAGCACACGGTTGGTTCACCGACGGGCAATGACAGGCAAGCTACCACAGGTGGTACTCGAACGAACCGACAAGGCCGGCTTCTCGCTGGCCTTTGAGCAGTATCTGGACATGGCCGAAGAGCGCCTTTCCCGGCCGCTTTCGGAAGCTTGCCGGCAACTGTGCGTTAAGGAAGAAATTGCTTTGCTTGCAGGCAAGTGCCGCGACCCGCAGATTGACGCAGTGCACAACTGGGTTGTATGGGGCGCACTATCGGGTCTTGACTTGAATCGCCGCATGAAACCGGCGAAAATGATGGATGGGTAAGATGAAGAAATCTGGCGATGCATGTCGCAAGGAATATGCCGCTCCGCAACTGACCCGGTTCGGTTCCGTGCGGGCGCTGACCGGCGGCAGCCTGGATGTTGGCGAAGATTCCCCCTTCCCCACCGGCAAGAACAACCAGTCCGACCTACGCTGCAAGGAAAACATCGCCCGCGTCGGCGAACATCCCGCCGGTTTCGACCTCTACCTGTTCGACTACAAGCCGGAATTCCAGTCGGCTGGCAAACACGGCCGCCAGTTCGGCGTCATGGCGCAGGAAGTCGAACGTGTGGTGCCCGAAGCCGTTTCGATCGGTCCCGACGGCTATCGCCAGGTCGATTACGCCAAGCTCGGCATCAAGCTCCACTGAGCTGCCGAAAGCTGCTATTTCGCGACCGTCCGGGCATCCGGGCGGTCGTTTTCATAGGGGGCTGACACCAGCCGATGGCACGTCTCGTCAAGCACCCTGCCTGCCACCAGGACGAGCTGGCCGATCCGCCCTTCGACAGTTGGACGAGCCCCGCCGGAATGCCGATTGCCCATTTCCACCGGCGTGGTGACACCATTCTCCTACGCTTTCCCGACACGGCAGACTTCACAATCCGGCCTGGTTGCGATCAGGTTGCTTGCCATCCGGCGCCGGAGGCTGACCCGGCAGCGATCGACACCCTGTTCCACAATTCGATCCGGCCGCTGCTGATCAATCACTCTGGCGGCCTTGCCTTGCACGGCAGCGCCTGCGCCACTCCGCACGGCGCTGTTGCCTTTGTCGGCCTTTCGCGCCGGGGAAAGACTACGTTGGCAGGAGCCTGTGCGAAAGAAGGCAACCCGTTCCTGACCGAAGACCTGATCGAACTAAAACGCAGCGGTGACAGCTACGAGGTCGTCCCGCAGCGACCGGTCCTGCGCGTGTTCGGTGACACCGCCGATTACCTGCGCCGCAGCCGGCAAGGCGACGCCGCTGCCACTCGCAAGGTAGCGCTGGCTGCCAACGATGCCCTGCCCTTTGCCGCCGAGCCATCCCGGCTGGGCGCGATCTTCGTGCTCGGTCCCGGCGAAGCGACGGGTCCGCTGCTTTCCCCGATGCAGCCGCGACAGGCGCTGGCAGAGATCATGCAGCATGCCTTTGTGCTGGATATCGAAGACAAGGCTCGGGTGAAGGCCCATTTCGAACGCCTGTCCGACCTGGCAGAGAAGGTGCCATTTGTTGCCCTGGACTACCCGCGCGACTACGCCGCACTACCGGACGTGGCAAGCGCCGTGGTGGACCATGCCGCAAGTTACAGGACCTGAAGTGATGACACCGGACCAACGCATCGAGCGCGCCGATGATATCGTGGCGCGCGAAGTGGGCGGCGAAACCGTCCTGCTCGACCTTGAAGCCGGGGCATATTTCGGTCTCAACGCGGTTGGCGGCAGAGTCTGGGAGCTGCTCGAAGACGGCCCGCAGTCGCTGGCCGAGCTTTGCGACGCGCTGGAGCAGGAATTCGCTGTGGAGCGGGCCACACTCGAAGCCGACGTGGCCGCACTGGCAGCAGATCTTCAGGCCAACGGCCTCGCGAGAGTAGCAGCCGACTAGGCTACCCGCGGGCGGATAGTACCCGCATGGCGCTGGCCCCGGCATAGCGCAGGTAAAGCAAGGGCAAAGGCCAGCCTTGGGCACGGGGAAACCGCTTGCGCAGATGGTGCGGCGGTGGAAGCAGCATTCCAGCGACGAACCGTGCCTGGGCCCGCAATCCGCGGGTAGCGCGCAGATCGGCTTTCCGGCGAGCGATCATGTCATCGGTGCGCAGGTAACGCATGATCGGGGTATCGGCAGGCGCCTCGCGCAAACGCGTGAGCAAATGCTCGTCGACCGGAGTGCCGAGCACCGCCTGCGCATGCTCGATGGCTTCCAGCAGGGCAGGCGCTGCGCCAACCTTTGCCGCGCGCTGCACGATTGATTCCAGCTCTTCCGCATCCATCGCTTGGAGCAGCAAATGCATGTCATAGGCCCAGATCAGTCGCCGCATCCCGGTTACGCGCTCGTGGCCGAGGAAGAAGCCGAAGTCGCTGTGCCACTTGGCGTTGAAAGCCTGCTGCAACAGGCTGTCGCCGTACGATAGCGCGTGCACACCGTCCCCCAGCCTGGACAAAGGCCGGGTGCGCGTCAGTCCCCCTTCCAGCGGTAAGGCTTGCTGGAGGACAGGCGAATCGTTGGCCTGCCAATGCAGGTCGATCACGTGGACGAGGTCCCGTCCCGACGGCGTAAGCCAGCTTTCCTGGAACAGCGTGCCGTGGGCGTCCGCGCCGCGCGTGAAGCCTGCATCCTGCAGCACCTGTCGGGCGCGCGACAGGTCGGCCGGAGTGACCAGCAGGTCCGTATCGCCCCGCGTCCGCGATGCCGGGCTGGCATAGAGCGAATATGCCAGCGCCGTTCCCTTCATCACCACCGGGGTGATACCTGCCTGCACCAGTGCGTCCAGCGCAGGCTGCACCGCGCGCATGTGGGAGGCTTCCCAGAACTCCCTCGCCATGGCGGTGTCCCGGAGATTGTCGGCAAGGGGCCTGGGCCAGCTCGCCTGCCCTTCGGCCAGCGTGAACAACAGGTGGCTGATGCCGTGATAGTCCGCGCGCTGCGCGATCTCCTCGCCCGAGCCTGCATGGCCAGCCACAAGGCGCTGCACGCGGGCGGTATCGCCGCGCAACAGGGCCGTCAGGGCCTCGTCGATTGCCTGTGGAGCCGCCATCCCTCGGTTCTATGCGCCTCGGCTCAACCTAGCACAACGCGGCTGGCCGGAAGGTAGCGGCGCAAGACCCAGACGCCCACCAGCGAGGCGAGGAAAGCGAGGACGACCGTCAGCATGGTCTGCGGCCCTGAAATGCGGTTGAAGATGCCCAGCGCGGCAATGTGCACAAGGTAGACCCCGAACATGCAGCTCGACACCGCCTCCACCTTCCACGGCAGGCGCGGCAGCAGGACAGCGGCAACAGCCAGTCCGCCACCGATCGCATAGGGATAGCTGACGCCGCCCTCCTGCCAGTAGAAGCCCACGGCCAGCGCGAGGACGGCAATCGCAGTCCCCGCCCGCGTCCGCAAGGCGACGCCGATCAGGGCGGCGGGCAAGGCATGGACGAACTGCGCAAGCGGCGGGCCAAGCGTGAGCTGCCAATCCCTCCACCACGGCACAGCGGCAAGCATGACGAGGGCGAGCAACGCGCAGGCCAGTGGCAGGTGCCGCGAGGCAAGTCCGCCGACGGCAACGTTCACCACGAAGATGAACGGCAGGAACCACAGGTGCGCGCCGTAAAGGATGGACGCCAAGGGACCGAGCCCCTCGATAAAGGGATTGCCGTCAGCGGCGAACCTCCAGCCGAGATAGAAAACGGTCCAGAACAGCCAAGGGACCAGCACGCGGCGGGCAAGCTTTGCCGGGCCTGCGCTGGCGAAGAAGGTGGACAGCGCGATGAAAGTGACCAGTCCCGAATAGCCCACTGCGGCATAGGGGGCGCCAGAGTGGAACCACACGATCCCGAACGCGGCGAGAATGCGGGCGATCTCTACATTCTGGTTGCGGGACATCGACGCCACACCCTGCCCTGTCGCTGCGAAAGGACGTCCGGACTATGGCAAGCGCCGGGCCGTGGCAACAAGGCTTGCTGCGCGAGGCCTTGCCCGCCCGGCAGATTTCGTGGGACAGGCACGGCCATGTCCAGGGCGCACGAGAAGGTGGAATCGGTCCAGTTGCTGCGCGCGGTTGCCGCCGGTGTGGTAGCAATTGCGCACGGGGCCTTCGCTTTTGCTGACGGGGTTGGTTCCGGACTCGGCATTCCCAACATCGGTGCCTATCCGGCGCAGATAGGGGTCGCGATGTTCTTTGTCGTGTCCGGCTACGTCATGGTCGTTTCTTCGCGGAACCTGTTCGCCAGGGCCGGTGCCGCGCGCACATTCTGGACGAGGCGCGCTGTCCGCATCTTGCCACCCTACTGGCTGGCGACCTTCGTACTGCTGGGGGTTTTCCTCGCCTTCGACCAACCCTTCGACCTGTCGCAACTGCCGGGCTCGCTGGCGCTGTTACCGCTGGATCAAGCCGGTTTCCAGGGACGGCCGTTGTTCCTGCTGTGGCCGGGATGGACACTGTTCTACGAAATGGTTTTCTACCTGCTCTTCGGCATTGGTCTCGCGAAAGGGCGCGCCGGATCGGTAGGATTCGCAGCCCTTGCCCTGTGCGGGCTGGTGGCGGCTGGCATCCTCGTTCCCGTCGAAAGCGCCGCCCTGACCAGCCTTACGCGGCCGGTGCTGCTGCTTTTCCTCGTCGGCATGGCCTTGGCCTGGATGCGCGAGGCGAGGCACTCCCTGCCTGCCGCTGCCCGCTACCTGTCCTTGGCCCTGGCACTGCTCTGCGCCATGGTCCTTCCCGCACCAGCACAGGCCGATGCTCTCGATTTCACCTATCTCGCCTGGGCGGGCATCCCGGCGTCTCTGCTGGCATTGGCCGTACTAGGTGGACCGCTACGCGTGCCCGCCTTTGGCCTTGTCGACCGGTTGGGCGACGCCAGCTACGCGCTCTACCTTTTGCACGTGCCGCTGGCCCATGCCTGGATCAGGCTGTTCCCGTTCAGCCTTGGTGCCTGGACCTTCGTGATATCGCTCATGCTGGCGACCTATGCTGCAAGCTTGCTGGCCTACCGTTTCGTGGAACGGCCAATGACCCTTCAGCTTAATGCCCTGCTGGGTGCCGGCAGCCGCGACGATGGGCTATTGCAGCGAAGCGGCGTCTGACAGGGCCCTGCTACCGCAAGGCAGAAGAATAGGGGTGGAACCGGCCCGTCGGTTCGTCAGCGACAGGATTGCGCCGCCGCAAGAAGGAAGAGAGCAGCATGGCGGCGTAAGCCGTGTTGGTCGTGGCGTAGCGTCCCACCATCTTGCGCGGTTCCTTCACCATCCGGTGGAACCATTCGAGCCCGGTCTTCTGCATCCACTGCGGCGCGCGGCTGACATGGCCTGCAAGCACGTCGATCGAACCGCCTACGCCCATGACGAAGGGCACGCCCAGCGCATCGGCATGGGCCTTGAGGAAGCGTTCCTTGCGCGGGGTCGGCATGGCGACGAACAGGCAATCAGCACCCGACGCGCGGATATCGGCAACGACCTGCGGCTCTTCCTCAGCGGTGAAATAGCCATTGCGCGACCCGGCGAACTCGAGACCGGGAAAACGCGCCCTTGCTTCGGCCAGCGCCTTGTCCAGCTGTTCCTGCCGAGCACCCAGCACATAAGGGCGACGCCCTGTCCGGGCACAGTGGTCCATCAGCGCCAGCATCAGGTCGACCCCCGAAACCCGATCGATATCGCGCAGACCGAACAGCTTCAGGCCGTAGACGATCCCCATGCCATCAATCCCCACCACATCGCTGCCGCAGACATCTTCGGCCAGTTCCGGATCGCGCATGAGCTTGACCAGCTTGGCCACGTTGATGGCGGTATGACGGAGGGGCCTGCCCCCGGCCATGGCCGCTTCGGCAAGGGCAACGGTCTGGCCCATGTCGAGCAGGTCGATGGGGGTGTCGAAAAAGAAGATCCTCTTCATTATCCATCCCCGCGAGGTCGTCGGAACAGTCCGACCTGAGCGGTTAGAGCAAGCAATCGCGCCAAGGCAACGCCAAGCTAAGGTTTATGGGGTGCTTTGCTGCGTCCACGCCCCCTGCATTTACGGCTGGGGAAGCGCGGCAATAAGTATTTGACGCCGCCGAGCCATACTGCGAGGCAACACCGCGTTTGGCTGGGGATGGCAAGGACGAAAACGATCACAATGGCGCGCAAGGGCATCATCCTGGCCGGCGGCTCCGGTACCCGGCTTTATCCGTTGACGCGCGGCGTCTCGAAGCAGCTGATGCCGGTCTTCGACAAGCCGATGATCTACTACCCGCTCAGCACGCTGATGCTGGCTGGCATTCGCGACGTTCTGATCATCACCACGCCCGAAGACCAGGCCCAGTTCCAGCGCGTGCTGGGTGACGGTTCGGACTTCGGCGTGGCCATCTCCTATGCCGTGCAGCCGCAGCCGGAAGGGCTGGCGCAGGCCTTCCATATCGGTGCCGACTTCGTCGGGAATGACCCGAGCGCGCTCGTGCTGGGCGACAACATCTTCTACGGCCACGGCCTGCCCGAACTGCTGTCCAGCGCCGCCGGGCGCGAGAGCGGGGCAAGCGTTTTCGCCTATCGGGTCAACAATCCCGAGGCCTATGGCGTGGTCGAGTTCGACCAGTCGGGCACGGCGGTGTCGATCGAAGAAAAGCCCGTCCGGCCGAAGTCCAATTATGCCGTGACCGGGCTCTATTTCTACGACGGCACCGTGGTGGACCGGGCGCGAGGCCTGAGGCCTTCGCCGCGCGGCGAGCTGGAGATTACCGACCTCAACCGCCTCTACCTCGACGACGGTTCGCTGTCGGTGGAGATCATGGGCCGCGGCTATGCCTGGCTCGACACCGGCACCCACGCCTCGCTGCTCGATGCGGCCACTTACGTGCGCATTACCGAGGAACGGCAGGGCCTGAAGATCTGCTGCCCCGAGGAAATCGCCTGGCGGCAGGGCTGGATCGACGATGCGGCACTGGAAGCCATTGCCGCGCCGCTGGTGAAGTCGGGCTATGGCGACTACCTGATGGCGCTGCTGCGCGAGGGCGCGCGCTGATGCAGGTAACCGCTTGCGAGATCGACGGGCCGCTCATCATCGAGCCGCAGGTCTTCGGCGACGAACGCGGGTTCTTCATGGAAAGCTGGAGCGCGGCGAAATTCGCCGAAGCCGGTCTCGACCTCGATTTCGTGCAGGACAACCATTCGCGCTCGCAGAAGGGCGTGTTGCGCGGCATGCATTTCCAGAACCCCGGTCCGCAAGGCAAACTGGTGCGCGTGTTGTCGGGCGCGGTATTCGACGTGGCGGTGGACCTGCGCCGCTCGTCACCCACATTCGGCAAGTGGGTGGGCGTAGAACTCTCGGTAGAGAACAAGCGCATGTTCTGGGTGCCGCATGGCTTTGCCCACGGCTTCCTCACGCTCGAGGATGACACCGATTTCCTTTACAAGTGCGACGCACCCTATGCGCCGCAAAATGAACATTGCCTCGCCTGGGACGATCCCGACGTGGGCATCGCTTGGCCGCTGGACGGGCTGGACGTGCAACTCTCGGCCAAGGACCGCGAAGGCAAGGCACTCGCCGAAGTGGAAGCCTTCGTATGAAGGTGCTGGTTACCGGAGCCAGCGGGCAGCTGGGCGGTGCGCTGGTGGTCACGGCCCCTGCCGGTGCCGAAGTCCACGCGGTCGATCGTGCTGCCTGCGACCTGGCTGACGCAGACGCCATTACAGCGCTGATCCGTGACAGCGCGCCCGACCTCGTCATCAATGCGGCGGCCTATACGGCAGTCGACAAGGCGGAAGCCGACGAAGAAACTGCGCGGGCGATCAATGCCGATGCCGTGGCCGCGCTGGTCGCTGCCCATCCGGGCAAGCTGGTCCATGTCTCCACCGATTTCGTCTTCGACGGCCAGTCCAGCCGCGCATACCGACCGGACGACGAGCGCGCACCGCTATCGGCCTATGGCCGGACCAAGGCGGCGGGCGAGGATCACTTGCGCCCAACGGACCTGCTGGTCCGCACGGCCTGGGTCTATGCCGCAGGCGGCGCGAACTTCGTGCGCACCATGTTGCGGCTGATGCGGGAAAAACCCGCGCTCAATGTCGTGGTCGACCAGATCGGTGCACCGACCTGGGCAACGGGCCTCGCCAAGACCGTGTGGGGCTTGGTCGACAAGGATGCCAGCGGCACCTTCCATCATAGCGATGCCGGCGTCGCCAGCTGGTACGATTTCGCCGTCGCCATCCAGGAAGAGGCCCGCGCCATGGGCTTGCTGACCGAAATGATCCCGATCAACCCGATCACCACCGCCGACTATCCGACACCTGCCAAACGCCCCGCTTTCTCGCTGCTCGACAGCAGCAAGACGCGCGAACTGCTGGGCGACGGATACACCCATTGGCGGCTGAACCTTTGGCACATGTTACGTGAGGAAAAGGCCCTTGGCTAACCTGCTCGTCACCGGCGGTGCCGGCTTTATCGGCGGCAACTTCGTCCATTACTGGGCGGAGCAGCACCCCGACGACACCGTGATCGTGCTCGACTGCCTGACCTATGCGGGCAACGAGAGCACCATTGCCGGGGTCGAACAGGCCGAACTGGTAGTCGGCGATATCCGCGACACGGCACTGGTGGAAAAGCTGCTGCGCGAACGCGACATCGCCACGCTGGTCCACTTTGCGGCAGAAAGCCACGTTGACCGCTCGATCAGCGGGCCGGATGCCTTTATCGAAACCAACATCCTCGGCACCAACAGCCTGCTGAAAGCCGCCCGCACGGTCTGGCTGGACGAAGGCAGCGGCAAGCCGCACCGCTTCCATCACATCTCGACTGACGAGGTCTACGGCTCGCTCGGCCCGGAAGACCCGGCCTTTGCCGAAGACAACCAGTACCAGCCGAATTCGCCCTATTCGGCCAGCAAGGCGAGTTCGGACCACCTGGTGCGCGCCTATCACCACACCTTCGGGCTGGAGGTAACCACCAGCAACTGCTCGAACAATTACGGGCCTTACCAGTACCCGGAAAAGCTGATCCCGCTGTTCCTGCTCAACGCCCTGCACGGCCGCGCGCTGCCGATATACGGCGACGGCATGAACGTGCGCGACTGGCTGCACGTAGAAGACCATTGCCGCGGCATCGAGGCCTGCCTCGACAAGGGTCAGCCGGGTGAGTGTTACAACATCGGCGGCGGGGCAGAGCTGCCCAACATGGCCGTGATCGACCATATCTGCGCCTCGGTGGACAAGGCGATGGCAGAGATCGACGGGCTAGCCGAGCGCTACCCGCAAGCGCCCGCCGCCAAGGGCCAGCCGACCGAAAGCCTCAAGACCTTCGTCACAGACCGCGCTGGCCACGATCGGCGCTATGCGATCGATGAGACCAAGGCGCGCTCCGAGCTGGGCTATGCTCCCTACCACTCGTTCGAGGACGGCATGGCGCAGACCCTGCGATGGTATCTCGAAAACGAGGACTGGTGGCGGAGCCTGCAAGGCGCTCACGCATGACGCCGACACCGGGCGTTCCGCCGACCCCGCCTTCGCGGGATGCGGAGCGCGCGGAACAAGGTTTGGCCGAGGACTGGCCGTCCGGCTGGTTTGAAGAGCAGAAGGCCTGCCTGTTCTGTGGCTCGCAGGACCTTGCCCCATTTGTTGACGAGGTGCGCGACTGGTTCTTCCGATCTGTGCCAGGCGCCTTTGCCTATCGCCGCTGCCGCGGTTGTGACACCTTGGTGCTGGACCGGCGGCCCGTTAACGAGCGGCTGGGGCTGGCCTATGCAGGCTATTACACTCACGAGAGCGAACCCGAAGCCGCCCGACCAGGCCTTGCGCGCCGAACCTGGCAAGCCTTGTCGCGCGGCTTCGTGCGGCACCGTTTCGGCGGATCAAATAGCGTGCAAGACCGCCTCTGCGCCGCCATCGTCGAACGGATGCCAGAACGCCGCCTCGGTGTCGTGGCACACCATCGCTTCCTGCCCGGCGCGCCCTCACGCGTGCTCGACTACGGCTGCGGCAACGGCGATTTCCTGCTGCGTGCAAAGGCCCTGGGGCATCGCGTTACCGGCGTGGATTTTGACGAGGGCGCCGTGGCATTTGCAGCGACGCGCGGGCTCGACGTAAGCACCCCCGAACAGATGCCACGGGAGCCATTTTCCGAGGGCTTCGATATGATCACCGCCAATCACGTGCTGGAACACGTGCCCGGTCCGCGCGGCCTGCTGGGGCAGTTCCACGACTGGCTGGTGCCGGGTGGCAGGCTCTACCTCGAGATGCCCAATGCACGAGCGGGCGGGATCGCGCGTTTCGGCCGCTTCTGGCGCGGCTTCGAGGCGCCCCGGCACTTCACCGTGCCCAGCCGCAAGGCCTTGCGCGCCGCGCTGGAAGAAGCGGGATTTGCCGCGATCACCTTCCACGATCGCTGGACAATCACGACGGGGATGGACGCCCAATCCGCAGCCGCAGCGCGCCAGCACCCCGAGGTGGATGCCGGTGCACCGACTGCACCTGACCTCACCGATTGCGAGTTCCTGACCGTAACGGCAGAGCGTCCCTGAGGCGGCAGCATGAGCACGATCGGACGCAACACAATCTACAACCTGGCGGGCTTCGCCGTACCGCTGGCCTTGTTCGCGGTTTCGATCCCCGTCTACATCTGGATGATCGGCGCGGAGCGATACGGCGTGCTCGCCATCGCCTGGCTGGTGCTCGGCTTCTCTGGTTTCCTTGACCTCGGCCTTGGGCGCGCAGTCACCCAGAAGATCGCTTCCCTGCACGAGAGCACGGATGGCCAGCGCAAGGTGGCGCTCGATTGTGCGCTGGCGGCCAACGTGCCGGTGGGCCTGGTCGCTGCCGGGATAATGGCCATGATCACCTGGGCCATCTTCGGCTGGGCCATGAAGCTGGAGCCGTGGCTGCGAAGCGAGGCGATCGAACTGGTTCCACTGATGGCGCTGGGCGTCCCCGTGGTCACGACATTGGGCATTTTCAACGGCGCCCTGCAGGGGCGCGAGAAGTTCGCTGTCACCAACCGCATCACCATCATCAATTCGGCCATGTTCCAGCTTGTCCCGCTGGCGGTGGCGGCACTGAACGGGCCGCGACTGTGGCCGCTGGTGCTCGCCGCCATCGTTGCGCGGGCCGTCGCCATCGTGTTGCTGCGCCGCGCGTGCCGCAAGGAGTTTGGCCACGGCGAATTCCGCTGGAACCGCAACGGCGTCTACGAGATGGCCCGCTACGGTGGCTGGATCGCGGCGGCGGGCATTCTAGGCATGGTGCTGGTCTATTCCGACCGCGTCCTGATCGGAGCGTTGATTGGACCGGTCGCGGTCGCGATCTATGCCATCGCATTCGACACCACCCTGCGCGTCAGCTTGATCTCCAATTCGCTGATGATGGCGCTGTTCCCGCGTTTCGCAGGTGCAGGAGAGGCAGCCTTCGAACTCACCGAAAAGGCGATCCGCTACCTCTTCGCGATCACCACCCCGATCATCGTGGCCGGCATTTTCGCCAGCGACTTCATCTTCCCATTGTGGCTAGGCGAGGAGATAGGCGTTCCCGCCGCAGGCGTGGCAAAGCTTTGCTTGATCGGTTCCTGGGCGACGGCTTTCGGCAAGATCGGGCACACCCGGTTGCAGGCGGGCGGCAAGCCCGAGCTGGTCCTCTGGTCGGTCAGTGGACAGATGGTCGTCTTCATCCCGCTAATGGCGCTGTTGACCATGAAGTTCGGCGTGATCGGCGCGGCCATGGCCTTTGCACTGCGGCAGGCTTTCGATGCCGCGATCCTCTATTGGCTCGCATATCGCCGGACGACATATCTGTTGCGCTATGTGGCTCTTATGGCGCTGCTCATTGCTTGCTGGCAGCTCACCTTGATGATGATGGAAGAGCCTCTTGTCCTGCGACTGGCAATTGCCGCCGCCGCCCTTCTGCCGGTTGTCATAGCGTCTTACTTTGCCGCGCCGCGGCTGTATCGTTACCCGGTCGAATTGGTGTTTTCGCGAGAAAAGGGAGGTCGAGGGTGAAGATGATGCGCGCCATGCGTCGTCGGCTTGCCGCCCGGCTGGGCATGAAACCCGGCCCGCTGATGCTCGCGCGGGAGTATCCGCAATACGCCATCGGCGAAGGCAGCTATGGCGACCTCGACGTAGTCGACTTCGGCGACGGCACGCGGTTTTCGATGGGCGCCTATTGCTCTGTCGCCGGGGGTTGCAAGGTGCTACTCGGAGGCGGACACCGGACCGATTGGGTCACAACCTATCCCTTTTCCGAATTCGAACCCTCGCTGGCACATATCGAAGGCCATCCACAGAGCCGGGGCGATGTTACGATCGGTAACGACGTCTGGCTGGCTTCGGGTGTCACCGTGTTGTCCGGCGTGACAATCGGCGATGGCGCTGCCGTGATGGCAGGAGCAGTCGTGTCACGCGACGTGGCACCCTATGCCATCGTGGGGGGTGTCCCTGCCCGCGAGACAGGAAAGCGTTTCGACGAGGAGACCATCGCCCGCCTGCTCGCGCTGGCATGGTGGAACTGGCCGCACGAACGGATCGTCAAGGCTGGTCCCGCGCTGCTGTCCGACAACATTGCCGGCTTCCTCGACCTCGCCGAACGCGGTGAGATCTGATGCGCATGCCTTGCCCAGCATGACAGCCTTGCGACCCTATCTCGCGAAGCAGTTCGGCTTCTTTCCCGACGGCAACCAGCCCGCATGGATCGCCGACTTCAGGCGCGTAGCCGACACACCGATCGGTGCGCTTTTCGTCGGTGACAACCTGCCGGTCGAACTGGTCGATGAGGACGGCAAGCTGGTCGGCATCTGGCTCGGCTGGCCCATCGACCTTGCTCCACACCATCCGGTCGAAGCACCCGGTGACGCGATAGAGAACCACATTTTCTCGAAGGGCGGCAGCTGGATCTATGTCGATTTCTCGCAAGACGAGCCGCGCGTCTTCCTCGATGCTTCGGGCTCCCTGTGCCTCGTCTTCGACCGCCGCCAAGGGGTCGTTGCCAGCACCTCGTGGGTGGCTCTCGGGCCGGAGCAACACGAGGCGCGTTACCTGCCGGCCCAGCTGGAAATCTACGACGTCGAACGGCGCGGCTGGATCACCGGCGGGGAGACCGCCCACGCGGACGTTGAGCGCGTAATGGCGAATTTCTGCCTCTACCCGTTGTCTGGCCGGATCGAGCGGCACTGGACCATCGGCGATTGGGACGTCGGCGGCGATGACGCTGCCCATATCGCAGCGATCGGGGACGAATGTCGCCATACACTGCACGCTGCCATGTGCTGGGGGCCGGCAGCCCAGACGCTGACGGCCGGCAACGAGTCGCGCATGTTGTTGGCCTGCCTCGGCGACCGCGCAGGCGAAGCGCACCTCTTCACTGTCAGGGACCGTTCGACCGCGCTGGACACGGAGGTTTCGGCCTCACTCGCACAGCGGTTCGGCTTGTCGTGGACCCCGCTGGACGTTGTTCCGGCGACGGCAGACCAGCAGCACCGCTGGCGCATGTCGGTCAGCGAATGCCTGACCGGGGCCAACCTCGTGCAGCACCCGACCATGGACGCGCTGGGCAGCAAGACCTTCATCGGCGGCCTTGGCGGCGAGATCGGCCGTGCATGCCTGTGGCGGAACGAGCGCGGCAACGACCTGCCCCCGACGCCCAGGGGCCTGGCGCAGCGCATGCAGTTTCCGGTGACCCCGCAGATCGAACGGAACATGGAGCGCTGGCTGGCTACCTTGCCGCCAGGGATCGACCCGATCGCGGTCTATGAACTGGCCTATATCGAACTGAAAATGTCCTGCTGCTGGCTCGCCCAGAGCTATGTCAATCCCGCCATGCCAATGATCGCCCCGCTCATTTCACGCAGTATCTTCACGCACATGCTCCACCTCAGCCTGGATATGCGCCGTAGACAGGAGATGCCCACTGAGGTGATCCGGCATATGTGGCCGGAACTGCTGGAGGTGCCCATCAACCGTTATGGCGACTGGCGCGATGTCCGCGACAAGGCGGCGAAAGTCTATTCGTTCGCACGCAACAAGCTGCTGCGCTAGGGAGTCTCGGTCATGCGAAGCTGGCACCCACTCTACCCCCTGCGCGACGCCGTGCTGCGCATGCGCAACTGGTGGTTCAACCGCTTTTGGGGAATGGACATCCACCCTACGGCAAAGATCTCTTTGCAGGCCAAGCTGGACAAGACCTACCCACCCGGGGTGCACATCGGCGAATATTCGGTCGTAACGTTCGGTGCGGCGATCCTGACGCATGACATGGTGCGCCGCCTGCGCACCGACACGGTCATCGGGCGGAACTGCTTTATCGGCGCGCACAGCATCATCATGCCGGGCGTGACGATCGGCGACAATTCGATTGTCGCTGCCGGAGCCGTCGTCACCCGTGATGTGCCGCCGGCAACGATCGTTGCCGGCAATCCGGCGAAGATCGTGCGGGAGGGCATCAGGACGCAGCGCTACGGCATGCTGGAAGAATATGCCGGTCAGCGAAACGAGCGCTTTTTCTACGAGGCGCCAGCGCCAGGCGGCAAGGATGCGGACTGACACTGGCGACAAGCGTGTTGGCCTAGGCCTTGCCGAAAGGACCGATTCCCGGATCGGCAGGGCCCCATAGGCGTCCGCGGCCATCACGACGAAGGTCAAGGTCAGGCATCCACGCTTCGAATTGCGTGATGACACTGTCCACGTCATGGGCCGGGATCGTTTGTAGCGGCCCGCCGGGCACGGCGCTCCAGTCACCGTTCGCGGCATCGACGTGCAGGGTTGAAAGATCCGTCTGCAGCAATTCGCTCGGATCCGCAGCCGTTCCCTTCGTGAGCACGTTGCTCTTCCGCGTCACCATACCGCCGATCTGCGTGATGCCGGGCGTGACGCAATTGGCCACCAGCCAGTTCACCTGCTGGGCGCTATTGCCGACCGAGATGCCGTTGTAGCTGCCGGAAGGTGCCACCCGGTCTCCCTCGTGCGGCACCCAGCAATTGAGCATGTAGTGCTCGGCGGGTTGGGTGACCGGCGGCAGGTTGCTCTGGTCGTAGAAGGCGCGGCCATCGCGCGACAGGCGGAAGACCGAGTGCGCCACCAGCATGCGCGACGACTGGCTGTTGGTGATATAGCCGTCGATCACGCTGTCGACAGCCTCGGGCATGAAGCCCAGCATCACTACCTTGTCGCAGTCGAAGTACACGTTGACCGGGTTGGCATGCGGCCCGGCGCAGCAGTTGGCGACCTGCACATCGACCAAGGCAAACCGCTGCTGGTTGTAGCACCGCATCACGCCGAGGCTGGTCTTCTCGATCCGCAGCCGCAGGCCGCGGTTGTCATATCCGATATTCGCCCCGCTCGCGCCGTTCCAGAAGGCACCGTAGCTCATCTGGCAATTGCGGATCGTGACGTCTTCGAAGCGCACGTTGCTGGAGAACTTGGCGTGGAAGGCGCCATAGCCGCGGTCGCGGTGGCTGAAATTCTCGAGCACGCACTGACGCACGGTCACGTTCTGCGAGGCGTTGATATAGATACCGACACCGTCCGCCGGGCCAGCGCCCGACGCCATGGCAATCTTCAGGTTCTCGAGCGTTACCGGGCGGGTTGCATCGCCGCGCACGGACAGGACCCTGGAGGCGGCAGCGACCTCGATCCCGTCAGCCAGGTTCGCCGGGTTTCGCGGCCAGCAATAGAGGACGAGGTCCGGCCCACCATCGTCGTAATAACCCCACCCGCCCTGGTGCATCTCGGGTAGCAGGTTCACCAGCATGAACTTGCTGCCACCCACGGTTTCCGGCTTGGCCGTATTGGCCGCCACGTCGATGGTGCTTCCCGCCACCCCGATCGGGACGAGGAAGTTGCACAGGTTGGGATAAGTATGGACCGCCAGCTTGGCCTGCATGACCTGCGCAGCCGAGTAGGCTTCGACGACGCCGA
This sequence comes from Alphaproteobacteria bacterium, assembly GCA_030431875.1. GTDB lineage: Bacteria > Pseudomonadota > Alphaproteobacteria > Sphingomonadales > Sphingomonadaceae > Alteraurantiacibacter. The sequence goes on along the minus strand of JAUIIG010000005.1, from coordinate 46,869 downwards.
GTAGCGTCGCACTGGTAATATAGCCGCTACCGTCGACCGTGAAGCTGACGGGGTCGCCCTTGCCGCTTGAGAACATCTGGTCGTAGTCGTCGAGGAAGAACCACCGCTCGCTGCCCGGGGCAGAGCGCTTCTGCGCCAGGTCGAGTGGTTCGTCGGCCTCGGTCATCAGCAGGGCATGCCACTCGCCATGCGCGAGGGCCGACTTGGCGATTGTCGCCTTGTAGACGTAGGGCACCTTGGCCGCACCAAGCAGCGCGGCGTCGCCGGCATCGCAAGCAGCCCAGCCGGTAACGGCTATCGCCCCGGTGAATACGGGCACGTCTGTGCCGTAGCCTGCCACCTTCAGGTGACCGTCGTTGGCAAAGGGAAAAGCGAGCGGATCGATCGACTGCGTCCCCCTGATCTTCACCCCGTCGCCGATGACGCGCAACGTGCGGTCGCCGGAGAGGGCCTTGAGCGCGGTCATCGCCGCCGCGAAGCTCGCCTTGGCACTGGCCGGGCTGGTCCCGTCGTTGGCATCGCTGCCGTTGACGGGATCGAGGAACAGGTCACCATCGGTGCCTGCGTCGTGGCCCGCAGTCCGCCCGTAACTGACTTGGCTCGCCCTGCCATGCCAGTCGAGGCCTGCCGCGGGCAGCGCAGCAGGCAAGGTGCTGCCTGTGCGGCGACTCCTGCTGCCAAAGCCAAACCCGAATCCACCCATCAGGCGAGGCCCACCAGGGCACCAGCCGTTGTGCCGCTTTGCATGACCTTCAGCACCCTTACGTCCAGCACCGTTCCCGCTGCCACGTTGCTGAATGTAACCGGTGCGGCGCCGTCCAAGGACAACAGGCTGAGATCGCCCGCAGAGCCGATGTAAATGCCCTTGGTGACGCGTTCGACTTCGGCAATGTCGGACGGAACGATCGGAAAGAGATAGGTCGCCGGAGCGACCACACTGTCGGTGGCATTGGCGAAGGTGTCGAGAATCATGACTTGTCCTTTCAAGGCAGTTCGCGAGGCGGAATGCTGCGTGGACATTCCTGTAGGAAAGCCATTTCCACGTTCCCTCGGGGCCGACCGTCCAGCCTTGAACAACCCCTGCAACTGTGCCTAATGCAGCGGCACGGCGGAGCGAGCTATCCAATGACGGGCCAGATGGTTGATGACGGCGCAGGCCGCGCTGCAAGGCGGGCAGCCACGGTCGCCCCCCGGCCCGCGGCGAGGCCAATCGCTGCCGTGCTGCCGCTCGTCCTGCTGTTCTACGCCTTCCTCCTGCCTGGAGAGATCCGCGTCGAGATCGCGGGGTTGGCGATCTACCCTCACCGTATGGCCTTCCTTGTCCTGCTACCTTGGTGTCTCGCGCGGCCATTCGACAGGTTCCACGCTATCGACGTCTTGGTCTTTGCGGCCGCAATCTGGATGGTTCTGTCGTTTTCGGTGTTTTACGGCTTCCAGCAAGGCGTGGTCAGAGGTGCCGCGCTGGCTATCGATGTGATGGCCGCATACCTGATCGCCCGCTTGTCCATTCGCAGCCTCAGGGACCTGCGAGTACTGCTGGTGATGATCGCACCCGGGCTCGCCCTTGCCGGTCTCACGATGGCTGTTGAATCGGTTACGCATACCAACCTTGTCCATCCGGCTGCAGCGCGGATTTTCGGTCCCCTGCCCCTGTACGAGAATGGGCAGGCAATCGGCACGGTCGACGTGCGAACGGAGGTCCGGCTGGGCCTGATGCGGGCACGTGGTGCTTTCGCCCATGCCATCCTAGCCGGCGTGTTCCTCGGCACGATGCTTGGGCTGTACCTGTTTGGCAGTCTGCGAAAGTGGCCTTACCTGGCTGGAGTGGCCGCCGGATTTTGCTCGATTTTCTCGGTCAGCTCGGCCGCCTTCCTGGCCTTGCTGCTCGTTCTGGCCCTCTACGCCTACGACCGGCTCCAGCAGATCGCGACCTTTGCCAGCTGGCGCCTGTTCATGGTCGTCGCCGGTATCCTCATGCTGGTGGGCCAGGTTGTCTCAAGCAGCGGAATTGCCGGGATCGTGATCCGGCTCTCGCTGAACCCGGCAACCGGCTCCTACAGGTTGCGCATATGGGAGTACGGCCTGCAATCGATCTCGAACAATCCGTGGTTCGGCATCGCCTTCTCTGGCTATGATCGCCCTTCCTGGATGATCGAGAGCATCGACAATCACTGGCTGTTGATGGGCGTGCGTCACGGCTTTGTCGAGCCGCTCTTGCTGCTGGCGGCCTTCATAACCGCGATCGTGGCGATGTCGCTGGTGGCCGTCCGGCAGACAGGAGAGGCAGACCGCAGGCTCTGCGTGGGGATTGCCGTCATCCTTGCCGTTATCGTGATCACCGGTTTCAGCGTGTCGTTCTTCGGCGCACTGGCGAGCTGGATATTCGTGATGCTGGGGATTGCGGTTTCGATCTTGAACAATGAACGCAGCAAGGCCCCGGCAGCCGCGCCAGCGCCCTCCCGGATCGCCTTCCGGACCGCGAGCTGAGCGCACCAATGTCCGAAACTCAGGCCGGAGACCACACTGACCTGCCCAAAGTCGCGGTCATCATGGTCAGCTACAACACGCGCGACCTTACGCTGAAGGCCATCGAGACCCTGCTGGCCAATGCCGGCGATATAGCGATCGAGGTCCTCGTCTGGGACAATGCTTCGAGCGATGGTTCGGCAGATGCCATTGCCACGCACTTCCCGCAGGTCCGCCTGTTCCGCAGCGAGGACAATCTCGGCTTCGGCAAAGCCAACAATGCGGCAGCGGAGCAAGTCGAGGCCGAGTGGTTCCTGCTGCTCAATTCCGGCAGCGGAGCAAGTCGAGGCCGAGTGGTTCCTGCTGCTCAATTCCGACACCGAAACCCATCCCGGCGCTGTCGAGAACGCCGTGCGGTTTGCCGAACAGCACCCCGAGGCAGGCATTGTCGGCTGCCGCGCCGTCTTCCCCGACGGCAGCCTCAACCCCACCTCCTGCTTCAATCGTATCTCGCTTTGGGGCCTGTTCTGTACCGCGGTCGGCTTGCACCTGGTCTTTCCCGACAGCCGTCTGTTCAATCCCGAGATGATCGGCGGCTGGCAGCGTGATGATGCCCGTCATGTCGACATAATCTCCGGCTCGTTCATGCTCTTGAGCAGCGCGCTCTGGCGCGAGCTGGGCGGCTTCAACCCACGCTACTTCATGTATGCCGAAGACCTCGATATCTGCATGCGCGCAGCGCGGCTGGGCTATCGTCCGATGATTACGCCCGAGGCACAGATAATGCACCTGGGCGGCGCCTCGGCGATCCGTCGCGAGGAGAAGATGGTGCAGATGATGCAGGGCCGGGCAAGCCTGCTGCGCGATCACTGGAGCGGCCTGAAGGTGCCCTTGGGCATCGCCATGCTGCAACTTTTCGTGCTCGTCAGGCTGCTCGGCGGCCTGCTGGGCAAGGTCTTCGGACGCAAGGACGACAACCTGCAAACCTATCGCGGCGCCTGGCGGCGGCGGTGCGAATGGTGCAAGGGCTACTGACTACCCGCCGCCGCCAGTTGCAAACCATCGGCAAAGACCTGGCGGATCCGCTGCCGGGTAAAGGCCTGAGCCGCCTCTGACCGCTGCCACTCACGCAAGGATGCCTTGAGGCCTTCCTCTTCCTCCATCACGCGCTGCATGGCCGATGCAATCGCCTGCGGATCTCCGGCATCGACGCCGATGGCGAAGGGCGCGTCGTCGAAGTAGCCGTCGATGGCAGTGCCCTTGGGATAGATCACCGGTATCCCGGCAAACAGTGCCTCGATGAATGCCAGCCCGAAGCTTTCGCGCTGCGATGGCATGACGAGCGCCGTTGCGCTGGCCATGCGAGCGCGAACTTGCTCCCTGTCCATGGCTCCCGAATAGGATATTCCGGGACAGTCAGCAGTGCGACGCCGGCAAGCAGCGAGCTCGGCCTCGCTGCCGCCACCGATGATTTCGATTGGTGGCGCCCCACCCGACCGGTCAAGCAGGCGGCAGGCTTTGGCCAGTCCGGCAAGGTTCTTGATCCGGTAATTCCTCAGGTGAAACACCGATATCAACCCGTCACCGCCTGCAACCGGCTCTATTGGTTGGTCAAGATCCGTAGGGCAAGGCAGCAGGTACGTCGGTCCGCTTCGCTTCCCCAGCCGCCGCTCGACTTCGTGCAGGGCCCAGGGCGCGAAAGGGAAGACCACTTCGGCATCATGAAATATACGGGCGAAAAGCCGACGCAGGTCCGGTCGAGCGCGCAGGATCCTGGTGTCGGTATTCCCCTGGATCGAGAGGGCGTAGGGCAGTCCTAGCCGCCGCGCGATCACGTGCACCACGATCCCTTCGATGGTGAGCTTGTGCCCTACCAGCAAGTCCGGCAGCTGCGCCTTGCTACTGAGGGAGGCGGCAATCTGTTCGCCAAGTTGTTCAAGCATGGTGCGATGGCGGATGCCGTGCGCGGGCGCTTGGTAGCGAAAGGCCATGCCCCGCGGAAAAGCCTGGTGTTCGGTGCGCAAGCCGCGCAGACCAAGCAGCGTTGCAGGCATGGCGATGAGCGATGGCGACACGCGGTTTATGGACACCACCTCGTGCGCGAACAAATCGTCAGTCAGTTCGAGCAGCGAGCGGACTACGGGCGTTTTCGCGGGGTTGAACGGATCGGGGAAATCACCCGAAACGTGCACGACCCGCGGCCTCGCTTCAGTGCTGGTCACTGCGACGTCTCCCGGCCCGATCTGCCCGGGCGTCCGCTACTTCGCTTCCCCGTAATGGTAATAGGCATACTGGTAATCGTAGGTGTGGCCTGCCTCCAGCGAGCGGTACTTGGTCAGGATCGCTCCGACCGGATGACCGCCGCTCGTCCGCAGCCGCTTGATCGCATTGCGGACCTGGCTGATCTGGGCGCGATTGGCCTCCACGACGAAGATCGTGCCATCGACTGCCTGGGCCAGCATCGGCGAGTCGGCCAATCCCAGCATGGGCGAGGAATCGAAGATCACCAGCGAATATTCCTGACGGCAGGCATCGACAAACTCATGGAACCTGCGCGAGGCCAGGACCTCGCCGGGATTGGATGCACGCGTACCGCTAACGAGGATGTCGAGGTTTTCGTTGTGCCCTTTGACAACCACCGATGGCAGGTCTGCTTGACCGTCGAGCACCTCCATGATCCCCTTCTCGGGGCGTTCTCCGTCAATCATCCTGCCGAGCGAGGGGCGACGAAGGTCGCCGTCGACCAGCAGGGTCTTGCGGCCGTGACCGGCAAACAATTCCGCCAGGATCATTGCCGTGGTCGACTTGCCCTCGCCTGGCTGGCTGCTGGTCAGCTGGATGACCGCCCCCTCGCGCGGAAGGTTGAAATCGATGGTGGAGCGGATCGAGGCATAGGCCTCCATCAGCGGGCTGTAGGTGTTGGCTTCCGCGGACTCGATATCTTCCGAGCGGACGTAGGGCGTGTGGCCAAGGAAAGGCAGACCAATCCGGTCCTCGACTTCTTCGAAGGAGCGGATGCGGTTGTCGAGGATCTCGCGCAGCAAGGCGAGCGCGGCGGCGCAGGCCAGTCCCAGCGCCAGGGCCACAGCGAGGTTGCGCATCAGGTTTGGCGAATAGGGGGAAGCCGGCACGATAGCGTGATCAAGCAGGTTGACCGTGCCGCTCTGGACATTGGTCGCGGAGCTGACCTGGTTGAAACGGTTGAGCAAGGTCTGCAACTGGTCTCGCAAGGCCTGGGCCTCGCGCTCCAGCACGCCGTATTCGACCTGCCGGTCCTGCTCGGCCATCGTCGCCCCGGTCGCCGAGGCAAGTTCCGCCTGCAGCGCCAGCTCCTGGTTGCGGGCAACGGTATATTCGGTGCGCGCAGCAGCCTTGATATCGTTGCCGCTCTGCTCGATCTGCCGGTCAAGCGTCTCGATCTGGGCGAGCAAGGTCGCCACTTGCGGATGGCCGTCGAGATAACGCTGTCGCAAGCTGACGAGTTCGGCCTGCTTGGCCGTGCGCTCTGCAACCAGACCTTGCAGCAAGGGATTGCTTTGCACTTCCGCCAGCTGCGAGGTCGGCAGGTTCTGGATAGATCGCCAGCGTTGCTCCGCCTCGATCCGCGCGGCCTGTGCTGCCGCCACGCGCGCATTGATGTTCGAAAGGTTGGTGGAAGTCAGCGTTGCGCCGGCCTCGCCATCCTCGCTCGTGGTCGTTTGCAGGATCAGGCCATTGGCGCGGGCATAGGCATTGGCGGCCTGCTCGGCCTCCTGCAGCCGCTGCCGCGTGCGTTCGATCTGCTCGCGCAGGTACTCCTGCGCATATTCGTTACTGGCCAGCGACTGGCGCGTATCCGAAGCGGCGAAAGCGGCGGCATAGGCGTTGGCCATTTCTGCCGCGATGGCAGGGTCCTGCGAGCGATAGGCAATCTGGATGATCCAGTTGCGATCGGGCAGTTCCGCGGACACCGATCCATGCAGGATGCCGGCCGCCATGTTCTGCTTCGCTTGTCGCCATTCCCCGTCGGTGAGGTTGGGCGGACGGGATTCGTCGATATCCGCACCGAGAAGATCATACCGCTCGCCAAGGTTCAGGTCTTCGGCAACGGTGGTGGCGAGCGCCCGGCTGGTGATGATGCCCAGCTGGGTCTGCAGCATGTCGTAGATCTGGTTGGAAGGGGTGGCCTGTTCGACGTCCTGCCCTTCGACGATAAAGGCGCCATAGGGTTCGATCCGAACACTCGACCGCGCTTCGTACATGGGCGTGGCCATCATGGTCCACACGAGTCCGAGAATGCCCGCTGCCGCGACGACTACGGCGATCAGCCAGCGCTGGCGGAACAGGATTCCACGGATCGCCGGGACATCGATCAGCCGTTGCTGGTTGCCCTGGTAAGCTGCGAGCTGGTTTTCGGGCAGATAGGCGTCAACCCACGTGCCTTGTCCACCGGCCTGCGGTGTCCGCACGATTGATCGGTCGTTCATTCGTCAGCTCACAAACTACTGGGCTTGCGGTCGAACAATATGCGGATGTCGCGAGCCGTTTGCGCCACCTGCAAATCCAAGAGATTTTCGAGCGCCGCCCATCCTCGCCGTAGGTCCCTTTGAATAGGCGATTTCCTATAATTGCTCACCCTGGGCAATGCAATGTGGCGGCGTGACGTCAATGTTGGTGGGCCGGGCCCGCCTGGTGCGGATCAACGCTTTACCTTGGTGCTGACCGCACTGGCGTCTGCGGCTATCTCCAAGTTGGCGATCACGCCGAGTCGGCCACGGGCATGGGGAAGGAGAATGTCGATCACTGCTTCTGTCTCTCCGCTCAGCCTGGCGGCGGCCGGACTCTATGCGCTGGTCGTCATGGCTGCGCTGGCCGCAGCCGTGCTTGCGAAAAAGCGGGACGAGCAACTCTGGCATCGGGCGAGCTGGCTGGTCCTTGCAGGACTGTTCACCCTGCTCCTTGTTTCGCGCGTGGCTGGGCTGGAAGACCTGTTGCGCGAAGCCCTGCGCGACCTTTTGCGGGCCGATGCTGCCTATGACCGCAGGCAGGCGATCCAGCGCCCCGTCGTCGCGAGCCTGGTCGCGCTTGCCTTGGCGGCTGTCGGCTGGGGGCTTTACCGGACAGCAAAATATCGCACGGGCCGTCGCAACCTTGCCGTGCTGGCCGCACTGGCTGGCGGGTTTGCCCTGCTCTTCCTCGCCGCGCTCCGCCTCATATCGCTGCATGCGATAGACGGCTTGCTCTACGGCCCGCTCAAGCTGAACTGGCTGGCGGATATCGGGGCCAGCAGCCTCGTGGCGGGTGCGGCGGTCTATTATGTCAAAGTCGTTTGGCGGCGAAGAAGGCCGGGAGACGACAGCCCCGATTGAGGGCTCAGTAGGCGCGGTCGTGCATCACCACGCTGGCAGTTCGCAGCAGGATGCTGATGTCCCGCCACAGGTTCCAGCCCTGCATGTATTCAAGGTCTGCCTGCAGGCGGTTGGCGAGGTCGCTTTCCTCGTCGGTAGCGCCGCGATAGCCACGCACCTGGGCGAGGCCGGTAATGCCCGGACGCAGGCCATGGCGTTGCCAGTACTTGCGGTCCACCTGCCAGAACAGCTTGGTGCCGGCCTTGGAACCTAGGGCATGAGGGCGCGGACCGACCAGGCTCATGTCCCCTTTCAACACGTTGATCAGCTGGGGTAGCTCGTCGATGCTTGTCCGGCGGATAAAGCGGCCGAACGGCGTGATCCGGTCATCGTCGCGGCTGGCCGAAACCACGCCCGAGGCATCGGCCTTCTCCACCCGCATGGAGCGGAACTTGTAGATATCGAAGAAGTGGTTTCCGCGCCCCATGCGCCGTTGCAGGAAGAATACCGGGCCGCCGTCCTGGAGCTTGATCACCAGCGCCACAAGCAGCAGCAGCGGGCTGAGCAGCAACAGCGCCGGCACGGTCAGCGCGAGGTCGAATACCCGTTTCAGGGCCCGTGCGCGCATTCCCAGCTGGCCAGTCGAAACCAGCAAGGCCGACTGGTTCACATCCTCGTGATGCACCACGCCGAGCGCACCTATATCGTGAGAATTCTCGTCGATGAGTTCGCCTTGCACACCAGTGCCTTTCAGCACTTCGGACCAGGCCAGGCGATCCTCGTCGGAACTGCTGACCAGTACGAAGTCCATGTTGCGCAGGTACTTCGCGAGACGATCCAGCGCAGCCGGATCGCTGATGTCGGGCTTCAGGCCGTGCTCCGCCGCATCGACATGGATGGCATGGGGCATGGTGAAGCGCGGCCCGCCGGCGAGAATGACCAGCCGGTTGGCGGCTCCCGGCCCCCATCTCGCTGTCAGCCACTGCGCAAGAACCACGCGATAGGCGATCATGTAGATCGTGGTCACGCCAAGGCCAGCAGTGAAGACCACGCGCGAGAAATCGGCATTCATCTTCGCAAAGAAGGCGAAAAAATTGAGCAAGGCAGCCGAGACCAGCAAGGAGACAAAGGCCTTCCCCCCAGCCTTGCGCCAGTCGGTCAACGTGCTGCGCGAATAGGTTCCGTTGTAGAGGGCGATCGTGAGGAACAGCGGCAGCAGCAGGTATGCGGCCTGCAAGCCTCCGTGCATTCGTGCCAGGTTGCCGTCCCGGCCGAGATAGACGAGCGAGACAAGCGCGAAACTCACGATGATGCCGATCGCATCGGCAGCCACCATGGCGAGGTAGGCCTGCAACCGGCGCTTTTCGAGCGACGGCGCAAGACCGTTGGCTGGCACAGGCGGAAGCTGGTCGTTGGTCGGCTGCCGCTCGACGAGCGCCGCCTTTTCTGCAGGCGCAACCGGATCGAACCCGAAAGCGGGCTGGTCGAGATCCCTGACTGTCGACGCGTTATCCATGCCCTTCGCCATAGGCATTTATCCCTAGTGCGAAAAGAGGCGCGGAGCCTTGATCCGGATCAGTTTTAGTCCATTGCGCAACTCTTGGCTGACGCTAGCGCCGCGCGGCGGCGTAGCGGGCAATCTGTGCCAGTTCCTGCGACAGGATCAGCTCCGCCATCTGGCTGTTCGACAGCAGCGAGCGGTGCAGTTCTGCCAGGCGCGGTACCAGCCGTTCCAGCTTGCCGCCGCTCCAGCGCTGCAACTGGTCGCCAACCTCCCGGTGTTCGCGGAAGAACACCCCCTGCGACTTGAGAAATCCCTGCATGTCGTCACCGGGCCGAAGCTTTGCCGAAAGGCTGGCGAGCTGGGCCGCCCGCCGTTCCAGCGCCAGCGCCACGCCCACCGGGTTGAGCGACACCTCGCGCAGCCGCCGCAGTTCGTGCGGCAGCTTGCGCACTTCGCCGCCCAGCGCAGCGTTGACCAGCGGCATGAAGCCGTCTTCTTCGGTGGAGGCACCGATCACGTCGAAGTCTTCCGGGCTGGCCGGCTTGGGCGCCTGCGGTGAGGCGTCGAGGTAGAGCGCCAGCTTGTCGACCTCGCTCTGCGCCAGCCGCACGTCTAGGCCGGCGGCATGGGCAATGCGTTCGGCGAGGTTGCCGGTAAGGCGAAGGCCAGCCGCATCAGCCATGGCGCGCACGTCCGCCGTGACGGAGCGCAGATCTGGCGGATAAAACACTGCCACCAGGGAATCCGCACGCTTTATGAGCAATTTGGCGGAGCGGGATTTGTCAGTTGCAGCAGTTGCGACGATGAAGATCGGCCAGGCCTCGTCAGCCTCGCCGTTGTCGGCGAGATCGCAATAGGCCTGCAGCGCCGCCAGGGCTTCCTCGCCGGAAACACGCGCGAAAATGTGTCGCGCATCGCCAAACAGCGAGGTGGAACGCGCTTCGTCGACCAGCCGCACAGGGTCTGATTTCAGTTCGGAGCCGGTTAGCTCCAACCGCTCGCCGGGGTCATCCAGCGTAGCGACGACCTTCTGCACCGCCGCCGATGCTCCGGCCTCGTCAGCACCGCAGAAAAAGCAGATGCGCAACTTGCTGCCTGCCTTGCGCGCAGCCTGCGCATAGTCACGCTGGGTGGCCTTCATTGCCTTTCGCGCAGGGTGCGGCTGATGCGCACCACGATCTGGTCCGCCACTTCCTGCGCCAGGTTTTCCAGCGCGGTCTGCTCGGCAGCGATGGTGGCATATTCGGAACCGACCACGTCGATGCCGGCGTCCGAACCCGCCGTGGCGTCGATCAGGATGGTATCGGTGGAGACGTCGATAAGCTGGTACCGTGCGCGCAGGATGCGGCGCTGGCGGCCGATGGTGTCGTCGGTCAGCAGGCCAAGCCCTTCAAGCTGGTCATCGAGCACCACGTCGAGGCGGTACTGCGAATTGCCCGAATTGTTGCCGCGCCCCAGCCGGTCATTCAGGGCATTGCGCACCAGCCAGCCTTCGCGGCCCGGAATGGCGGGGACATCGATCGCGGCCAGTTCGCTCGCCACGTAGCCGCTGCTGCCGCCAGCGTAGATGGGTTGCAGGGCGCAGCCGGCAAGCGGCACCGAAAGGCACACAAGTGTCACTGAAAGGGCGAGAGCGCGCCTCATGTAACGATATTCACCAGCCTGCCGGGCACCACGATCACCTTGCGAATTTCCGCGCCATCAATCGAACGCTGGACCTTCTCGCTGGCCAGTGCAAGCGCCTCGAGGTCTTCTTTCGACGCATCCTTGGGCGCAGTCAGCGTGTCACGCAGCTTGCCCTTGTGCTGCACGGCGATAGTCACTTCGTCTTCCACCAGCATGGCCGGATCGACCTTGGGCCAGCTGTCTTCGGCGACCAGCCCGATGCCGAGATTGAACTGCGCGCGGGCCTCTTCGGCGAGGTGCGGCATCATCGGGGCGACCAGCACCACCAGGGTTCGGATCGCACTGTTGCGGCTGGAGGACAGCGGCGCCTTCTCGACCGCGCCGACCAGTTCGTAGATCCGCGCAACGGCCTTGTTGAAGCTCAATGCCTCGATGTCTTCGGCGACAGCGGCAACAGTCTGGTGGATCTTGCGTTCCAGCGCCATGTCGACTTCGGCATCGGCCCCGGCACCGCCGTTACCCGCCTGCGCGAACAGGCGCCACAGGCGCTGGACGAAGCGGCCGCAACCTTCGATGCCCGCTTCGGACCACGGCAGGTCGCGCTCGGGCGGGCTGTCGGACAGCATGAACCAGCGCACCGCGTCAGCGCCGTAGTCGCGGATGATGTCCTCCGGGTCGACGACATTCTTCTTCGACTTGGACATCTTGATGACCTTGCCGATCTGCACCGGCTGGCCGTCGGCCTTCAGCGTGGCGCCGTTGCCGGTCCGCTCGACTTCGGCGGGCGTGTACCAGACTTCGCGACCATCGACCTTACGGCCATAGGTCTCGTGCGTGACCATGCCCTGTGTGAACAGCGAAGCGAAGGGTTCCTTCACCTCCAACGCGCCGACATGGGCCAGCGCGCGGGTCCAGAAGCGGGCGTAGAGCAAGTGCAGGATCGCGTGCTCGATGCCGCCGATATACTGGTCGACCGGCAGCCACTGCGCGACTTCGGCGGGGTCGAAGGCCTTGTCCTTCGGCTGGCTGGCGAAGCGCAGGAAATACCACGAGCTGTTGACGAAAGTGTCGAGCGTGTCGGTTTCGCGCCGTGCGGCAGCGCCGCACTTGGGACAGTCGACATGCTTCCAGGTGGGATGGCGTTCGAGCGGGTTGCCCGGCGTCTTGAAGTCGACATCCTCGGGCAACTTGACCGGCAGCTGGTCCTTGGGAACCGGCACCACGCCGCAGGCATCGCAATGGATGAAGGGGATCGGGGTGCCCCAGTACCGCTGGCGCGAGACACCCCAGTCGCGCAGGCGCCACACGACCGTTCCCCTGCCCCAGCCGCCTGCTTCGGCGCGGGAAATGACTTCGGCCTTGGCCTCTTCAACAGCCATGCCGGTGAGGAAGTCGGAGTTGACCAGCACCCCGTCGCCCGCCTCGGCTTCGCCATCGAACGGCTTGCCAGAATCTTCCAACGACCCTGCAACGACTCTCGGGATCGGCAGGCCGTACTTGGTGGCAAATTCGAAGTCGCGCTGGTCGTGCCCCGGCACGGCCATGATCGCGCCGGTGCCGTAGTCCATCAGCACGAAGTTGGCGATGTAGACTGGCAGCGGTTCACCGCTGAACGGGTGCCGCGCGGTAATGCCGGTATCGAAGCCCAGCTTCTCCGCCGTTTCCAGCGCCGCCGCCGTAGTGCCGCCCTTCTTGCACAAGGCGATGAAGTCCTGCGCCTCGGTGCTGTCAGCCGCAACGGCCTGCGCCACCGGGTGATCGGCAGCAACGGCCACGAAGCTCGCGCCGAAGATGGTGTCGGGCCGCGTGGTGTAGACGGGCAGCTTGTCGCCGTTCGAAAGGTCGAAGGCGAACTCCAGCCCCTTGGACTTGCCGATCCAGTTGGCCTGCATCAGGCGCACCTTCTCCGGCCAGTTTTCGAGGCCGTCGAGGCCCGTCAGCAGGTCGTCGGCAAACTGGGTGATCTTGAGGAACCACTGGTTGAGCTTGCGCTTCTCGACTTCCGCGCCCGAGCGCCAGCCCTTGCCGTCGATCACCTGCTCGTTGGCGAGCACGGTCATGTCGACCGGGTCCCAATTGACCTCGCTTTCCTTGCGGTAGACCAGGCCCGCTTCGTAGAGGTCGATGAACTGCGCCTGCTCGTGGCCGTAGTATTCGGGGTCGCAGGTAGCGAATTCGCGGCTCCAGTCGAGCGCGAAGCCCAGCTGCTTGAGCTGCCCCTTCATCGTGGCGATGTTATCGTAGGTCCAGCCGCCGGGGTGGACACCCTTTTCCATGGCCGCGTTTTCCGCCGGCATGCCGAAGGCGTCCCAGCCCATGGGGTGCAGCACTTCGAAGCCCTTCAGCTTGCGATAGCGCGCCAGCACGTCGCCCATGGTGTAATTGCGCACGTGGCCAATGTGGATGCGCCCGCTGGGATAGGGGAACATCTCCAGCACGTAGCTTTTCGGCTTGGTGCTCGCGGAATCGGCCTCGAAGCAGCGCGCATCATCCCACGCGGCTTGCCAGCGACCATCGGCAACAGCCGGATCGAATCGTTCAGCAGTCATGTGATGCCCCTAGGGGTTTTTAAAGAACGGCGGAACGCCGCAGATCGCGCGCCTTGGTGAGGATAATGTCCTCGAGGCGCTGCACCGTGGCCGCTTCCACCGGGGCTTCGACCCAGGTGCCGTTCTGCAGCACCTGGCGGCTGGCCGCCACACGCAGGGCGTCGGCCCGCAGGTTCTGGTCGAGGATGGCAACCGAGACCTTCATCCGCTCGTTGGGATTGCTCGGATCGGCATACCAGTCCGTCACCAGTACGCCGCCCGCGCTGTCTGCCTGCGTCAGCGGCATGAACGACAGCGTCTCCAGGCTGGCGCGCCAGAGGTAGGAGTTGACGCCGATCGTGTTCACCCGTGCTGCGGCGAGATCGAGGTTCAGACGCTCGTCATTGCCGCCGCCACATGCCGACAGGGCAAGGGTGGCCATGCCCAGCATGGATGCGCCGGCGAGGCGGCGAGTAAGGGCGGTAACGGTCGATCTAGCCATCATTGGTCCTGTAAACACGAAAAAGTCGGTATCAGCCAGCCTCTATAGCGGGCCCCGCCTCTATAACGGGCCAAACCCGTGCGGCAAGGCGTAGCGGGCAGAGCGGTGCAAAAGCCGCGAATCGCACTGAACGGGTGCTTAATGCAGGCGATTCGCCCCGGCGCGACCGTGGTCCAGCGTGTGGAGTGCGGGCAACACATTGCAAAAAGCCGATAGAAGACCGCCAGATGTCTGGAATTTGTTGCCTGCAGGGACTAGTCCTGAAGACTGATCGTTGCGACTCGGAATAAGCGGGAACACCTGCGTTCATCGAGAGTCCATCGGAGAGGTACGAAAGAGGTGTCATGAGCAACATGCGCAACAGTCGGGCAGGGAAGGCAGCGTTCGTCGCGTCTGCTGCGCTGCTGGCTATTGCCGTGCCCAGCGCCGGTTTCGCATTCGGGCTGGCCGCCCCGGCCCACGACAGCGAAGTGCGCGAAGGCTTCCTTGCCTTTACGCCCGCCGATGCCGATCCGCGCATGGCGCGCCTGATTGCCGAACGTAGCGGCGATGCGCAGATGATGCGCTTCACCCCCGCCGGCCTGGCTGCTTCGCCGACGGCACGTACGATCACTGTCGCCGTTCGCATCGACCCGGAAACGGCTGATGCCCTGGCTGCCTCGGGCATTGCCAGCGCACGCACCAACGAGAACCGCACCCCGCTGCGGGTAACGCCCACACGCTACAACCTCGGCCTTGCCCGCGGTTACAGCAGCTTTGCCCAGTCGCCGGTCGCCGCTGCGCCTGCTGCCAGGCCGACGATTTCCAGCACGCTTTCGGGCGCGGAAATCCCTGACCTCGCCGAATTTGCTCCGCGTCCCGGCGTCCGTAGCGAGCCGAGCCGCTTCGCTGCCCGCATCGCGCTGGACGAAGACGACCGCGCCGACAATGCCGCCGTTTCGGCTGAGCGCCTGACCGACCAGATGCTCGACGTTGGCGGCAGCTTCAGCCTGACGCGCAACCTCGATATCACCGCCGGTGTCCGTTACGAGCAGGACCGCGACCTGATCCCGGTTCCCGATCTCGAACAGCAGGACAGTCAGGCTGTCTACGTCGGCACCCAGTTCCGCTTCTAGACCAGCTACAGCTTGTCCAATCGCATGACCCCGCTTCGGCGGGGTTTTGTTTTGCGCGAAAGGCAAGGCTTGCCTAGAACGGAGCCAAAGAACGATTCATCCTTGGGAGATCATATATGGGACGCGTTGCAGTCGTTACCGGCGGAACCCGCGGCATTGGCCGCGCCATTTGCGAAGCCTTGCAGGCTGACGGTTTCACCGTCGTCGCCAACTACGCCGGCAACGAGGAAAAGGCCCGCAAGTTCACCGAAGAGACCGGCATCCCCACCTACAAGTTCGACGTGGGCGACCATGAAGCGACGCTGGCCGCCTGTGCCAGGATCGAAGAAGAAGTCGGCCCCATCGAAGTGGTGGTCAACAATGCCGGTATCACCCGCGACGGCACGCTCATGCGGATGAGCTACGACGACTGGACCGACGTCATGCGCACCAACCTTGGCGGCTGCTTCAACATGGCCAAGGCTGCCTTCGCCGGCATGAAGGACCGCAAGTGGGGCCGCATCATCAACATCGGCTCCATCAACGGCCAGGCAGGCCAGTACGGCCAGGTCAACTATGCCGCCGCCAAGAGCGGCATCCACGGCTTCACCAAGGCGCTGGCACAGGAAGGCGCGCGCTACGGCATCACCGTCAACGCGATCGCCCCGGGCTATATCGACACCGACATGGTCGCTGCCGTGCCGGAGAACGTGCTGGAAAAGATCGTCGCCAAGATCCCCGTCGGCCGCCTTGGCCACGCCGAGGAAATCGCCCGCGGCGTGGCCTTCCTCGCCAGCGAGGACGGAGCCTTCATCACCGGATCGACCCTGTCGATCAACGGCGGCCAGCACATGTATTGACGGGCGGAGGCGCGGCCACGACCGCGCCGGCGCGGCGCACAAGCGCAGGTGCCGCCCGGCTCGGCCGACGGGTTGGCGGGTTCACCGCCAAGCCAGTTCGACGTCACGGCGACGGCTTTGCCGTCGCCAGCGCTACTATTCTAGCCGATCAGGTAAGCGACCACCCGCAGCTCGCCGTTCTCGCGCGACAGCGTGACGGTTTCCATTGTGTCCGGCTGGCCTGCGAAGCTGGTGCGGAAGATCACGATCAGGTGACCGGCAGGCGGGGTCGGCACCTGCTGGAAGCTGATCGCTTCGCGGCTGGTCACTTCGCCCAGCGGAACGCGCACATCCTGCGATACATCTTCCCATACCTGCGCGGTATTGAGTTCGCGGAAGACGGCGCCGGTAGCGTCATAGCTGGCGCGCCATTCACCGGCATCGACCAGGGCCAGCCAGTCGCGGGCGGCGGCTTCCATCTCGGCATCGGCGGTGGCGACGTCGAAGCTTCGGCCATCGCTTTCGTCGGGCTGCACGGAGGGCAGCGAGGGGTTCAGGGCCAGTACGGCAAGCAGGAGCGACATCAGGACAATTCCTCCGATCAACAGGGCACGGCCATTCCGCGCCTTCGGTGGAACCACATGTGCCGTTGCTTCCCCTGCCGAGGCTTCCCCCAATTGCTTGTGCCCAAGAAATTGGGGGGTATTGCCCTCTTCCTCCAGCAGCAGCCGCGCGGCCTCCTTGCTGCTGGTAACTTCCAACTTGCGCCGGGCATTGCGCAGGCGCTCGTTGACGGTATGCACCGACAAGCCGAGCTCGCGCGCCATCGACTTGGCATCGTGGCCGTGCAGGATCAGGCGAAGCACCTGCTTCTCCTTCTCCGTCAGCAATCCGTAGCCCTGGCTCATCGCAATCCCGCTGCCGCTTTCGTGCCCATGACAGGTGTAGGTATGGCGCGAATCGCCAGCCACCCCAAAAAAATCGTAGGGTACAGGAGAAGGCTCGCTTACCCTGCACGCCATGCAGGAGATCTACCATCCGCCGGTCAAGCGCTCGGTCGAAATCGCCGGTCACAAGACCTCGATCAGTCTCGAGCCGCTGTTCTGGGACATGTTGCAGCAGGTTGCCGGGCGGGAGGGCCTGCCACTCAACGCGCTGGTCGCGCGGATCGATGCGGAGCGGCTGGAGGCGGAGCAGCCACCGGGCCTCGCCACCGCCGTGCGGCTATGGCTTGCGGCCGACCTGCAGGGACGAGGCAATCAGTAGTTGGGAGATCAGTAGTTTGCCGGCGGGTCGCTGGCGGGGAAGCTCTCGTCGATTTCCTCGTCGACGGCGTCCCATTTCCCTTCGTCACCGGTCGCCGTAGCGGCCGCACCGGCATTGCGGACCTGGGCAAAGTTGGGCCCGCCTGCCTGGTCAGCCGCGAATGCCTCGTTGGTCTCGCGGCGTTTCCGGTAGAACTGGTAGCCGACAAATCCGGCTGCACCGAGGGCGGCTAGCTTGATAAGCATGGTAATGCTCCTTTCCTTCAACCAACCAACGCATGAGCGCGCCGAAAGTTCGGAAACGGGCTGGGAACTGCCGCCTGACAGAGGCGGTTGACCGCGGGCGCGCCGCCGTTCACCAAGCGCGGATGACCACGCGCAAACCCATCCGCAAGGCCGTCTTCCCCGTCGCGGGGCTTGGCACCCGTTTCCTTCCGGCGACCAAGGCCATTCCCAAGGAATTGCTGCCGATCGTCGACAAGCCGCTGATCCAGTACGCGGTGGACGAGGCGCGCGAGGCGGGGATCGAGCAGATGATCTTCGTAACCGGTCGCGGCAAGACCGCCATTGTCGAACATTTCGACCGCGCCTTCGAGCTGGAAAGCACGATGGAAGAGCGCGGCAAGGACATGGGCGTGCTTGATTCGAGCCGTTTCACTCCCGGCGACATCATCACCGTGCGGCAACAGGTGCCCATGGGCCTGGGCCACGCCATCTGGTGCGCGCGCGGGATCGTCGGCGACGAACCCTTCGCCATCCTGCTGCCCGACGAGATGATGGTCGGCGAACCCGGCTGCATGG
This sequence comes from Alphaproteobacteria bacterium, assembly GCA_030431875.1. Taxonomy (GTDB): domain Bacteria; phylum Pseudomonadota; class Alphaproteobacteria; order Sphingomonadales; family Sphingomonadaceae; genus Alteraurantiacibacter. The sequence goes on along the minus strand of JAUIIG010000005.1, from coordinate 28,917 downwards.
CGCAGATGGTGGAGGCCTACAACGAGGTCGGCGGCAACCTGATCTCGGTGCTCGAAGTGCCGCAGGAAGAGGTGTCCAGCTACGGCGTGATCGACCCGGGCGAGACGCAAGGCGCGCTGACCGAGGTGAAGGGACTGGTGGAGAAGCCGCCGGTTGCCGAAGCCCCGTCAAACAAGATCATTTCCGGCCGCTATATCCTGCAGCCCGAAGTCATGCGCACGCTGGAAAACCAGGGCAAGGGTGCCGGGGGCGAGATCCAGCTTACGGACGCCATGGCGCGGATGATCGGGCAACAGCCCTTCCACGCGGTCACCTTCGAGGGGCGCCGTTTCGACTGTGGCAGCAAGACCGGCTTCGTCGAAGCGACCCTTGCGCTGGCACTGGAACGCGAGGACATGGGCGCCGAAGTCCGCGCCATCGCCGAACGGCTGCTGGCCCAATAGCCCCGTCTCGATAAGCGGGCGCATACGAAAAAGGCGGACCAAGCGGCCCGCCTCTTTCAATCCGAAATGTTGGCTGGCTTACTCGGGACCGCCGCGAGCTGCCTGCTCGTCATCGTCGGCTTCGACTTCCGCCATCATGTAGGGGATGGGGTTCACCGGCTCGTTCGCCACGCGCACTTCATAGTGCAGGTGCGGACCGGTCGAGCGGCCGGTCGAACCGACGTAGCCGATCAGGTCGCCGGCACGGACGCTGTCGCCCGAGCTCACGGTATAACTGGAAAGGTGGGCGTAACGCGTTTCCAGCTCGGCCCCGTGGCCGATCTGGACGTAGTTGCCATAGGTGGAATACCACTGCGCCATTTCGACAATGCCGTCAGCCGTCGCATAGACCGGCGTGCCGCTGGGGGCAGCCAGGTCGACACCGTTGTGGCGGGCACGGCGACGCAGGATCGGGTGGTCACGCATGCCGTAGCCGCTGGTCAGGCGAACGCCCTGCACGGGCATGCGCGAAGGCACCGACATGGCGAGGCGCGGTGCGGGAACGATATCGCCGGTAGTGGTGACGTGGCCGCCGTCTTCAAGGTCTTCCCAGCTGGCGAACAGCTCGGTGAATTCTTCGTCATCGACGGTGCCGGGTGCAGCAACCACTGCAGCCGTGTCGATCACACCGGTTTCCGGAGCTTCTTCGGCCACGGCAGGGGTGGCGACAGCCACGGTGCCAATGGCGATAATGCTGGCGATCTTGACGAGCATACGATCCCTTTATTTCTCGTCCAGCGCCCGAAAGCGCCTTCGTCAGTTCAGTTGCGCAGCCCCGTCCAGGCCTTGCTCTGTCTTTTTTCGATCTGGCCGGAACTACCCGCCGTCTCGTGTATTCTGGGGTATGAGGCCTTTCGTTAACTAGGCAATACCGGCGTAGAATTCGCGCGGCAGACCGGCTGCAAGACGCGCTGAGTCGTTAAACGGTGGCTTCAACAGCCCCCTGAAGTGGCGTTTCACCAGCGATTTCCAGTGGAATTCCGCCGTTTTTCCGTCTGCGCGACAAAATGCGTCAAAATGCCTTGCGCCCGCAGCGACATGGCGGATTTCGTCGTCAAGGATTCGTTTGAGGATCGCCGCGCCGCGCGAATCGCCTTGCGCCTTCACCCGCTCCAGGGTTGCCGGCGTGACATCCAGCCCTCGCGCTTCCAGCACCATCGGCACTACCGCCAGCCGGGCACCCACATCGTGCGCGGTCTCCTGCGCAGCCTGCCACAACCCCGCGTGCACCGGTAGGTCGCCATATTCCGCGCCCATGGTGGCGAGATGCCGCTCGATCAGCGCGAAATGCATGGCCTCGTCGGCTGCCACGCCAAGGAAATCGGCCACGAAGTCCTCGCCCATTTCCGCCCCGAACCGCCCGACGATGTCGAGCGCGAGGTCGATGGCGACGAATTCGATGTGCGCGAGGCTGTGCCACAGGGCCAGGCGGTTCTTCGCTGAACCGCCCTTCCCGCGCTTGGGCATCTGGCCGGGGGAGAGCACTTCCAGCCCCTCCGGCCACTCCGGATGGTCGGGCATTTCGGCGGAAAAGCCCGTCGCCAGCTCACCGCGCCGCCAGCTGCGCACCAGCGCGCGGGTAGCCTTCACCTTTTCGCGCTTTTCGCCGGTCAGCAAGGCGGCGCGGATGGCCTGAGAAAGGTCCAGCGAGAGGTCGGGTGCCGGTTCAGGCGTCAAAGCGCCTGTGCTGCTGCCAGCACTTCGTCGACGTGGCCCTTGACCTTCACCTTGCGCCAGACCTGCGCGATCTTGCCCTCGGCATCGACGAGGTAGGTGGTGCGCACCATGCCCATGAAGGTCTTCCCGTACATGCTTTTCTCGGTCCAGATGCCCAGCGCATCGGACAGCCCGCCCTCTTCCGGGTCGGATGCCAGCGGTACCGTCAGGTCGTGCTTGGCGATGAATTTCTCGTGCCGCGCATAGGGGTCTTTCGACACGCCCAGCAGCGCCGTTCCCGCCGCCGCGAAGGCGTCCTTGGCCGCGCTGAAATCGATGTTCTCGGTGGTGCAGCCCGGCGTCATGTCCTTCGGGTAGAAGAACACGACCAGCTTCTGGCCCTTGAAGTCGGACGGCTTGATCGTTGCGCCGTCAGCGCCTTCCATGGCCACGTCGGGCATCGTGTCGCCTACGTCGGGAAGGGTCTCGCTCATCATTCGATCTCCAGTATCTCGCCGAAATGTTCGGCCCATTGCGCGGCCACGCATTGCCTTGCTTCGGCCAAGGTTTGCAACAGGACCTTATAGCTATCTTCCCCGCAGGCCTGCGCCAGCACCGCGCGCGTCGCCTCGTTGGGCTCGGCCCCGTCAGGCGCGAACAGGCGCTCGGCAACGAGGAAGCGCGTCAGGGTGAGGTGGTGTTCGGCGTGGCCGGGCGGCAGCAGGCCGGCATCGGACAGCGCAGCGATGGCTTTCTCGAGCCCCGGTTCGAAGGCCACGCCCTCGCGCAATTGCAGGTAATGGACTAGGAACTCGCTGTCGACGAGGCCGCCGCGCATCAGCTTGACGTCGAGCGGACCCTTGGGCGGCTTGGCGGCGTACATGTCCGCCCGCATCGACAGCACGTCTTCCTTGAGCTTCGCCGGATCGCGCGGGGCAGCCAGCACCTTGCGGATAATATCCGACAAGTCAGCACAGGCTCCGGATGAGCCGTATAGCGGGCGGGCACGGGCGAGTGCCATATGCTCCCAGGTCCAGGCCGCTTCTTGCTGGTACTTGGCAAAGGCATCGAAGCTGACCGCCAGCGGACCCTGCTTGCCCTGCGGGCGCAGGCGGGTGTCGATTTCGTAGAGCGCGCCCTCCGCCGTAGGGACGGACAGGGCTGACACGACCCGCGCGGCAAGGCGGTTGTAGTAGAGCGAAATCGACAGTGGCCGTTCGCCATCCGATTCCTGCCCCAGGTCACCCGTGAAGAGGAAGACCACGTCGAGATCAGAAGCATGGGTCAGCGCGCCGCCACCCAGCCGCCCCAGCCCAAGCACCACCAGCTCGCTGTCCGGGATCGTGCCGTGTTGCTGGCGGAATTCGGCAATGGCCGCATCGGCCCCGGTGCGCACGGCGGCCTCGGCCACGCGGCACAGGCCCTCGGCGATGTTGAGCGGATCGTTGCGGCACTCCACCATCTGCGCGCCGAGCGCGAAACGTTCGTCGCCCACCACCTGCCGAAGCCGGTCGAGCTTCGATTCGTAATCGCTCTCCTCGCTCGCCTGCATCTGCGCCGCGAGCTGGTCCACGCTGCCGGGAAGCTGCATGGCATTGGGATCGATCAGCGCGTCGAGCAGCTCGGGCCGCCGCGCCAGCGCATCTGCCAAGGGCCGCGCCTGCGTCAGGATGCGCAGCACGCGGTCAAGCAGGCCGGGCCGCTGTTCGAACAGGCGGAACAGGTTGATCGCCGTGGGCAGGCGGGACAGCAGCGTCTCCCACCGCGCCATGGCGTGGTCGGGATCGGGCGCGGCAGCCAGCGCCTCCAGCAGGTCATCACGCATGGCATCGAAGGCCTTGCGCGCCTCGGTGGAACGCAGCGCCCGGATCGAGCCGCGCCAGTGCTCGACGCGCTCGTCGAAATGATCCCGGAATTCCAGAGGCACACTGACGCTGGTGGACTTCTCGGCGGCATCTTCGCCCAGCAATTCGTCGTAGCGGGCGGCCACGCGTTCGGTAATGGCCGTGATCTCCTCGACCAGTGCGGCCCCGTCAGCCAGGCCGTCGAGCCGGGCGACATTGTCGATCTTCTCGGCGGTGTCGGGCACCGCGTGGGTCTGGCGATCCTCCACCATCTGGAAACGGTGCTCGATCGTGCGCAGCCGGTCATAGCTCTCGCCAAGGACGCGCGCGTCTTCGGCTTCGATGATCTCCGCCGCCGCCAGCGCATCGAGCGCCGCGCGGGTGCCGCGCAGGCGCAGCGAGGGATTGCGCCCGCCGTAGATCAGCTGCTGGGTCTGGGCGTAGAACTCGATCTCGCGAATGCCGCCACGCCCTTTCTTCACGTCAAACCCCGGCCCCACTTCGCGCGTCCCCTTGTAGGCAGAGCGAATGCGGCTCGTCAGGCGGCGAACCTCTTCGATGGCGGTAAAGTCGAGGCTCTTGCGCCAGACGAAAGGCCGGATGTCGTCAAGGAAAGCCTCTCCCGCTGCGATGTCACCCGCCGCAGCCCGCGCGCGGATATAGGCGGCCCGCTCCCACGCGAGGGCCGAGCTTTCGTAGTGCGAAATCGCCGCGCCGAAACTAATCGCCAGCGGCGATACCTCGCTGGCCGGGCGCAAGCGCAGGTCGACGCGCATGACATAGCCCTCGCCGGTCGCTTGCCCCAGCATCTCGACCACCTGCCGGGCATAGCGCGCCGCGGCTTCTCCCGGCTCGTCACGCTCACGGCGCGCAAGGCGTTCCGGATCGAACAGCAGGATCGGGTCGATATCGGATGAGTAGTTGAGCTCGCGTGCGCCCTGCTTGCCCAGCGCCAGTGCGGAAAAGCCCGTCGCGTCGGCGCCATCGACCCGCTTGGCAACCACTGCGTTCATCGCGGCATCGAGTGCGCGGTCGGCAAAGTCCGACAGTTCCCCGACCACGCGGTAGAGATCGAAGGCCCCTGCCAGGTCGCCCACGGCCAGCACCAGTGCCAGCGACAAGCGTTCACGCCGCAAGGCCACGCCGACGTCTTCCTCACCCTCGCCCTCCGCCTTGGCCACAGCCATGGCACCTTCACCGTCACCCTTGGCCAGCAGCTCGGCGATTTCGGGGCGACGGTCGAGCGCGCGCTTGAGGAAAGGCGCGTGATTTCGGGCGCGGTCGAGCGCGGATTGCCAATCAGCAGTCATCGGAATGGCTCCTGCCCGCTGTGCGTGGCGGCGGCAAGGGGCTGCGCGCTTGCCCCAGGGCCAGAGCAGTGCCACATGACCCGCCATCGCCTGATTGGCCGAATGAGGATTTCCATGTTCCGTAACGCTGCCCTGCTGCTTGCCCCGCTCACCGCTCTCGCGCTCAACGCCTGCGCCGACAGCGCCGAGGCGCCCGCCGATATCTCGCTCGAAACCGTGCAGAACGCCGTGCGCACGCTCTCGTCTGACGAGTTCGAAGGCCGCATGCCCGGCACCGCGGGCGAGGAGCTTACCGTCGCCTTCCTGATCGAGCAGTTCGAAGCCGCTGGCCTGCAACCCGGCAACTATGGCAGCTGGACGCAGGAAGTGCCGCTCGTCGAGATCACCGGCAGCGACTACGCGCCGCTCACCGTGGGCAGCCAGCAGCTCGCCTTCGGCAGCGACTGGGTCGGCGTGAGCTATCGCCAGACGCCCTCCACCACGCTGGCTGACAGCGAGATCGTCTTCGTCGGCTACGGCATCAACGCGCCGGAGCGCGGCTGGAACGACTACGAAGGCGTGGACATGACCGGCAAGACCGCCCTGATCCTCGTCAACGACGCGGACTACATGGCGGACGACCTTGAAGGCCCCTTCGATGGCCGTGCCATGACTTACTACGGCCGGTGGACCTACAAGTACGAGGAAGCCGCGCGGCAGGGCGCCGCTGCTGCCATCATCATCCACGAAGACTTCGCCGCCAGCTACGGCTGGAACGTGGTCGAATCGAGCTGGACCGGACCGCAGGCCTATGCCGACACCGGCGGTGACGGGTCCGAACAGACGCTGATGAATGGCTGGGTACAGCAGGAAGCCGCGCGCCGCATCTTTGCCGAAGCCGGGATGGACCTTGACGAGATGGTCATGGCTGCGGCCCTGCCCGACTTTGAAGCCGTATCGCTGGGCGTATCGGCCTCCACCAGCTTCAGCAACGAAACCCGCCGCTACACCTCGCACAATGTTATCGGCGTGCTGCCAGGTAGTGAGCGTCCGGACGAATACGTGCTCCACACCGCGCATTGGGACCACCTCGGCCGCTGCACGCCTAACGAGGACGGCGACGACATCTGTAACGGCGCGATCGACAATGCCACCGGCACGGCTGCGCTGATCGGCCTGGCCCAGGCCCATGCCGCCGCCGGACCGACCGAACGCAGCCTCGTTTTCCTGGCCGTGACGGCAGAGGAACAAGGCCTGCTGGGCGCGGAATACTATGCCGCAAACCCGGTCTTCCCGCTGGCGCAGACCGTGGCCGGCATCAACATGGACGGCATCGCCATCCGCGGCGAGACCAACGACGTCAACGTGCGCGGCGGTGGCAAGAGCGAGCTCGACGATTACCTCGCCGTGGCGCTCGAAGCGCAGGGCCGCACGGCCTCGCCCGATCCCGCACCCGAGGCCGGCTACTACTACCGCTCCGACCACTTCCCCATGGTGAAGCGCGGTGTGCCGATGTTCTACGTCAAGTCGGGCCTCGACCTCGTCGACGGCGGCACCGAGGCCGGCGAAGCTGCCGAAGCAGCCTACCGTGCCAATGCCTACCATGGACCGGACGACGAATATGACGAGAACTGGGACTGGTCAGGCCTGATGCAGGACCTCGACCTCTACTACCGTCTCGCCCGCGCTCTGGGGAACGCCGACGACTGGCCCGAGTGGAACGAAGGCGACGAATTCCGCGCCACTCGCGAGGAAAGCTGCGCTGCCGCAGAACTGGGCTGCTGAGGCGATGACCATGCTCATGCCCGCCGAATGGGCACCGCAGGACTGGATCTGGATCGGCTTTCCTGCCCACGCGGACCTGTGGGAGGAAGACCTCGAGCCCGCGCAGGCGCAGATGGCGGCCTTCGCCAATGCCGTTGCCGAAACGGGCCAGCAGGTGCGGCTGGTGGTACGCGATGACTTGGCCGAGGCACAGGCGCGCGCGCTCGTGTCCGCCAGTGTGGCGATCGAGCAGCATCCCTATGGCGACATCTGGCTGCGCGACACCGGCCCGCTGACCCTATGCGATACGCACGGCAACCGGCGCGCGCAGGGCTTCGGTTTCAACGGCTGGGGCGGCAAGTACATCATGCCGGGCGATCTCGAGACTGGTCCGTCGCTGGCAGCAGCTGGCGGGCTCGACTACAAGCGCGCTGACTGGACCCTCGAAGGCGGCGCCATCGAGAGCGATGGCACCGGCCTTGTCGTCACTACCGAACAATGCCTGCTGCATCCCAACCGCAACCCATCGCTCACCCGCGAGCAGATCTGGGGCAACCTCCAGCGCGATCTCGGTTTCGAGCGGATCCTGTGGCTGGGTGACGGGCTGGCAGGCGACCACACGGATGGCCACGTCGACAACCTCGCGCGCATGGTGAGCGAAGGCGTGATCGCCATTCCCGTGGCCAGCGGGGCGGATGATCCCAATGCCGCCGTATACGCCGATGCTCGCGCCCGCGCGCAGGACTTCGGCCTCAAGGTGCGCGACGTGCCTTCACCCGGGCTTGTCGGCGAGGCCGACGATGCCGAACCCGCCAGCTACATGAACTTCGCCATCTGCAATGACGTGGTCGTCGTGCCGATCTACGGTTCGAAGCATGACGACGACGCCGTGTCTGCCATTGCAGCGCTCTTCCCCGGTCGCCATGCCGTGGGCCTGCGTGCCGACGCCGTCCTCACCGGGGGCGGCAGCTTCCACTGTGCCAGCCAGCACGTGCCCTCGGCAAAATCTTAACACCTCGTTAGGAAATGGCAGCGATAATGTCGGCATGGCCAAAGCTATCGCCTTCACCCGGACGCACGTTGCCCAGCCGCTGGAAGTGCTGCGCATTGCGCTGGTGTCGGGCTGCGCGATCGCGCTGATCGCCGCTGGCCAGGCCTTCCCGGTCTAAGCCACCAGTTTCCACAAAGCGCCAAGAGCCGCACCGCCAAGAACCACGGCGGTGGCCACTTGCCATTGCCTTGGGGTGACGCGCCCGAAGGCCTTGTGCCCGAACCAGTCACCCAGCAGCACGGCGGGGAACAGGGCTGCGGCAAGCTCCACCTCGCTCAGCCCGCCCACGCCCAAAAGTACAAAGAAGGCCGCCGATAGCGGCGTCACCACGAGGAAAATCGCCATCATCGATGCGCGCGCCGCGCTCGGCTCCAGCCGTCCGCGCAGGTAGAAGGGCGCCATGCCCGGTCCCGGCATCCCTGCGAACCCGCCGAACACGCCAGTGAAGAAGCCGGACAGCGCCATGGCCGGATGGCGCGGCATGGTGATCTTGCCCAGTGGCACCACCACCAGCACGAAGGCCCCCAGCGAAACCAGCGCAATCAGCACCCGGGCCCATGCGCTCGGCAAGGCTGTCAGCGCCCAGAGACCCAGCGGCATGCAGGCCAGCGCCAGCAGGGTAATCGGAATGGCCGAGCGGTCAGCATGGCGGCGGATGCGGCCAATGTCGGTCAGGCCGATGAGGAAGAGCGAGATCAGGCCGATCAGGACGGCAGCGCTGGGGTCGATGGCCAGTTGCAGGACCGGCACCAGCACCACGGAAAGACCGAAGCCCGCCAGCCCGCGCACGAACCCCGCAGCCACAGCCGCCAGCATGGCGACGACGACGGCCTGTGGCTCGAACCCGAACATGGCCGGGCCCTAGAGCAGCTTCAGCAAGGCAGCCAAGGCAGCCGCCGCCAGCACAATACCGACAAACACCCGCCACAGCTTGTCATCGACCGTGCCGAAGGCGAGGCCGCCGACCCAGTTGCCCAGCATGACCAGCGGGAACAGCGCCACGCCCAGCATCACGATCCGCCATTCGAGCACGCCCAGCGCCGCGCCTGACCCAACCCCGGCAAGCGCGGCAACGCCGAAGACACCGATCATCGACGCCTTGGCCGTCAGCCGCGGGATGTCACGACCGACGTAGTAAGGCACCACCGGCGGCCCGGGCATGGCGGCAAAGCCGGTCAGCACGCCTGCGGTGATGCCCGTCAGCCCCGTGGTGAGGTGTCCCGGCTGCTCCGCCCCGCGCCGCGGCAGGAGGATGGCGAAGAAGGCGGACAGGGCCACCAGCGCAATCAGGAATCGCGCGAGCGCCGGCGGCGTGGCGTCGAGCAGCATCAGCCCCGGCAGGGTCGCCAGCAGCACCAGCACCGAGATCGTGATCGCGCTCTTTTCAGCATTCTTCACGATCAGCCTGATTTCGCTGAAAGCCAGCAGTCCGGCCATGATGTTGATCGCCAGCACGGCTTCCACCGGCGTCAGCGCCAGCGCGAGGATCGGCACCAGCAGGATGCCGAAGCCGAAACCGGTCAGCCCGCGGATGAACGCCGCGCCCAGCGTCGCCGCGACCGCCACGGCGATCTGCAGCGCGCTGAATCCGGCGAGCAGCTCCAAGCGATCAGGCCTTCAGGTCAGGCGGCGTTGCCGCATCGCGCAGCAGGGCAATCGCCTCGTCGACCGAGAGGAACTGCTGCTGCTGTTCACCCAGCGTGCGCAGGGCAACCTTGCCCTCCTCTGCCTCACGCTTGCCGACCACCAGCATGTGCGGAACCTTGGCGAGGCTGTGTTCGCGCACCTTGTAGTTGATTTTCTCGTTGCGCAGGTCGCTCTCGACGCGGATGCCCGCTGCCTCCAGCTTGGCGACAACGTCCTTCGCGTAGTCGTCCGCATCGGAAACGATGGTGGCGACAACGGCGTGCACCGGAGCGAGCCACACCGGCAGGCGTCCGGCAAAGTGTTCGATCAGGATACCGATGAAGCGCTCGTAGCTACCGAAGATCGCGCGGTGCAGCATGACCGGGCGGTGCTTCTCGCCATCCTCGCCGATGTAGGTCGCATCGAGGCGTTCGGGCAAGACCCGGTCGCCCTGGATCGTGCCCACCTGCCAGGTGCGGCCGATGGCGTCGGTCAGGTGCCATTCCAGCTTGGGCGCGTAGAAGGCACCTTCGCCGGGCAGTTCTTCCCAGCCGAAGTCGTCATTCGCCATGCCGGCCTCGGCCACGGCGTCGCGCAGCTCCTGCTCGGCCTTGTCCCAGTCGGAATCGCTACCGAAACGCTGTTCGGGGCGCAGGGCCAGCTTGATCGCATAGGTGAAGCCGAAATGCTTGTAGACGCGGTCTGCCAGCTCGATGAAGGCGCGCACTTCGGAAACGACCTGGTCTTCGGTGCAGAAGATGTGCGCGTCGTCCTGCGTGAACTGGCGCACGCGCATCAGGCCGTGCAGCGCGCCGTGCGGTTCGTTGCGGTGGCAGCAGCCCATCTCGCCCAGCCGGATCGGCAGGTCGCGGTAGGAGGTGATGCCCTGCTTGAAGACGAGCACGTGCGCCGGGCAGTTCATCGGCTTCAGAGCCATCCACTCGGCGTCGCCGGAGACGATCTCGCCTTCATCCTCGGTGTTGGGAACCTCGTCGGGGATGACGAACATGTTCTCGCGGTACTTGCCCCAGTGGCCGGATTGTTCCCACTGGCGCGCGTCCATCACCTGCGGCGTCTTGATTTCCTGGTAGCCGGCGCCGTCCATCTGGCGGCGCATATAAGCCTCCAGCTCGCGCCAGATCTTGTAGCCGTTGGGATGCCAGAAAACCGAACCGTGCGCTTCTTCCTGCAGGTGGAACAGGTCCATCTCGCGGCCGAGCTTGCGGTGGTCGCGCTTGGCTGCTTCCTCGAGCCGCATCAGGTGGGCATTCAGCTGCTTCTTGTTGAGCCAGCCGGTGCCGTAGATGCGCGTCAACTGGGCGTTGCGCTGGTCGCCGCGCCAGTAGGCACCGGCAACGCGCATCAGCTTGAAGGCATCGGGATCGAGCTTGCCGGTGGAGGCCAGGTGCGGCCCGCGGCACATGTCGAGCCATGCGCCATCGCTGCCCGGCTCGCCGGACCAGTAGACCGTAAGCTCCTCGTTCTCGGGCAGTTCCTTGGCCCATTCGGCCTTGAAGGTCTCGCCTTCCTTTTCCCACTTGGCGATCAGCTGCGCGCGGCTCCAGACTTCGCGCACCAGCGGCTTGTCGGCCCGGATGATCTCGCGCATCGCCTCTTCGATCTGCGGCAGGTCGTCCATCGAGAAGGGATCGCGGCTGTCGGGCGCCTTGACGTCGTAGTAGAAGCCATCGTCGGTGGCGGGACCAAAGGTGATCTGCGTACCCGGCCACAGCTTCTGTACGGCCTCGGCCAGCACGTGGGCATAGTCGTGCCGCGCCAGCTCCAGCGCCTCTTCCTCGTCACGGGAGGTGATCAGTGCCAGTTCGGCATCGCCGTCGAAGGGGCGGTTGATGTCGCGCACCTCGCCATCAACGCGCGCAGCAATCGCGGCCTTGGCAAGGCCTGGACCAATCGCCGCGGCCACGTCGCCGGGGGTCGATCCGGCAGGCATCTCGCGCACCGAACCGTCGGGCAGGCTGATCTTGAGCAGTTCCGTCATTGCACCATCATCTCGTCATCATTGCGCGCGCCATGGCACAAGCCATCGCGCGCTTGAAGTGCGACGTTGCAATTCTTGCCGGTTTCGAGAGGACGCCGCGCCACCCGAAACCGGGTGGCAGCAGTTGCGACTAAGCCGCGACCGACCGCCCCCGGTTGCCCGAGGTGGTAGTAGTCGTGGTGGTAGTCACACGCTTGGCCATGCGGCCCACATAAGGGCCAATTGCTGCATTGTCACTAATGCAAGGCATCGCCATGTTGGCGGGCGATGACCCAAACGCTCGAAATCGGCGGCCAGCAGGTCGCCTATCGTCATACGCCGGGATCCGGACCTGCCGTGGTTTTCCTGCCCGGCTACATGTCCGACATGGCCGGCGGCAAGGCGACCGCCATGTTCGACTGGTGCGCCGTGGCAGGCCGCGAGTGCCTGCTGCTCGACTATTCCGGCTGCGGCGAAAGCTCGGGCGACTTTGCCGATGGCTCGCTGTCGACCTGGCGCAACGAGGTGCTGTCGCTTGTCGGGACCAAGGTTGGTTCCGACAAAGTGGTGATCGTCGGCTCCTCGATGGGCGGCTGGCTTATGCTGCTGGTTGGCATGGCCCTGGGCGAGAGGTTGCACGGTCTCGTCGGCATCGCCGCGGCGCCGGACTTTTCCGACTGGGGCTTTGACGAGGTGCAGAAAAGCCAGCTGCGCAGTGGCGTCACGATCTACGAGGAAAGCGACTACGGCTACGACCCGATGCCTACCCACGCGAAGTTCTGGAAGGACGCCGAAGAAAACAGGCTGTTGGGCGGCACGGTGCCGATCACCTGCCCGGTGCGGCTGCTGCACGGGCAGGAGGACGCCGACGTGCCGCCTGAAACATCTCTCCGTCTCGCTCGGGCGCTGGCCAGCGAGGATGTGCAGGTGACCTTGGTGAAAGGTGGCGACCATCGCCTGTCGCGTGATGGCGATATCGCCCTGCTGCTGCGAACGGTGGAAAGCCTATGACCGATTTCAACGTCCTCGACCTTGTCCCCGTGCGCGAAGGCAGCGGGGTTTCCGAAGCCATCGCCCGCGCGGGCGAGCTGGCACAGGTGGCCGAGGCTGCCGGGTACAAGCGCTTCTGGGTCGCCGAACACCACGCCAGCGAAGGCATTGCCGGCGGTGCGACCTCGGTCGTGATCAGCCATATCGGCCATGTCACCAGCACGATCCGCATTGGCGCTGGCGGCATCATGCTGCCCAATCACAACCCCTTCGTGATTGCCGAACAGTTCGGCGCCCTCGATGCCATGTTCCCCGGACGGGTGGACCTGGGGCTTGGCCGCGCGCCCGGTTCGGCCCCGATCATCGGGCAGGCCCTGCGCAAGGACCTGCACCGCGCATCGGAATACTTCCCGCAGGATGTGGTCGAGCTGCGCGCGCTGTTTACCGGCGAACCCGAGCTGCCGATCACGGCCACGCCCGGCTTGGGCGCGAAGGTGGAAATGTGGATGCTCGGCTCCAGCCTGTTCGGCGCGCAGCTCGCCGCGCAACTGGGCATGCCCTACGCCTTCGCCAGCCATTTCGCTCCGCGCCACCTCGACGAGGCCCTTTCGACCTACCGCTCCATGTTCCGTCCTTCGGTCGCGCTAGAAAAGCCGCACGTGATGGCCGCCATGAGCGTGATCGCGGCCGAGACCGACGCAGAGGCCGTTACCCTCGCCAGCAGCCAGGACCAGGCCTTCGTCAAGCTGCGCTCTGGCGATCCGGGCAAGCTTCCCCCGCCGCTGCCCGGCTATCGCGACAGCTTGCCGGCGACCACGCTGGCCATGCTGGAGTCGATGGACGTTGCCCGCGCCGTCGGTTCCCCCGCCACGGTGCGCGAAAGGATCGGGCGTTTCATCGACCGCACGCAGGCTGACGAAATCATTGTCTCCGGCGCAACCTACGATCCGGCAGCGCGCGAGGAATCCCTGCGCCTGACCATGGCTGTGTTACAAAGTTAGTTTCTCTTGAAACATTTTTCGTGCATCTCTTCACCGACAGGATTAGAGGCGCGCGGGAACTTCCGGTAAGGCCCTGCGCTAGAGTCGGGAGTCGCAAGGCTGCGAAGCTGCCTTGCAACCCAGGAGGAGACAGGCAGGCATGGCCAAGAAGGGCGACACGTCGGTAGCTTTCAAGAACCTGAGCAAGCAGGAGCGCGCCTTTGCCGCCGTGCTCAAGGCGAGGATCGAAGGGTCCCTCCTGCCAGGCGAAGCGCCACTTGAAGGCAACCCGCTGGACCAGGCCACTGCCTTTACCATCGAAGCCGCCCGCCACCGCGAGGACGGCCAGCCCTCGATCCTGATCCGCTCCGAAGCCGGTGATCACCGCTTCATGCGTGTGGCCGTGATCAACAAGGACATGCCCTTCCTCGTCGATTCCATCGCGGCCGCCATGGCTGCGCGCGGACTGGCAATCGACGTTCTGTTCCATCCCATGCTGCCCGTTCGCCGCAAGGACGGCGCACTGGTCGACGTGCCCGAAGGCGATGGCACGGGCGAGAAGAAGGAAAGCTGGGTCTACATCGAGACCGAGCGGGTCGATGCCAAGGATCGCCGCGCGCTGGAGCAGGAATTGCTGGCTGCCGTGCTGGATGTCCGCGCCACCGTGGCTGACTGGCACAAGATGCGCGATGCCATGACCGAAGATGCCGACCGGCTGCCCGATGCCGAAGGCGCGGCACTGCTGCGCTGGCTGGCTGGCGGCATGATGACCCAGCTGGGCCATGTCACCCGCACCCGCGACGGCAAGACCAGCGACGCCTTCGGCATCTGCCGCCGCTCGACGCCGGACTTGCTGGCCGACGACGCCTTCGACAAGGCCTTCGCCTGGTTCGATGGCGAGCTGGAAGGCCAGAATGGCGCGCCCGGCCGTGCACCCTTGATCATCAAGGCCAATCGGCTGTCCAAGGTCCACCGCCGCGCGCCGCTCGACCTGTTCATCGTGCCGCAGCTGGAAAAGGGCCGCGTCGAAGCCTTGTCCGTCCACGCCGGCATCTGGACCAGCGCCGCCCTGGTCGCGCCGCCGGACAGCGTGCCGGTGCTGCGCCAGCAGCTGAAGACGATCATGGACCGGCTCGATTTCGAACCCGGCAGCCACGACTACAAGTCGCTGGTCCACGCGCTAACTGCACTGCCGCACGACCTGATCATCAGCTTCAACGACGATGACATCACCCGTGTCGCCACGGCGATGATGGGCCTTGCTGACCGTCCGCGCCCGCGCGCCACGCTGGTCACCGCCCCGCTGGGACGTCACGTGTTCGGCTTCGTCTGGCTGCCGCGCGACATGCTCTCCACCGCCGTGCGCCTACAGGTGCAGGACATGCTCGAAGCCCAGACCGGCGCCCGCACGCTGGACTGGAGCCTGATGGTCGAAGGCGGCAACCTTGCCCTGCTGCGCTATGTCATGGACTTCCGCGGCAAGGCCGGAACGCCCGACACCGCAGCGATCGATGCCGAGCTCAACGGCATGCTGCGCGGCTGGAACGACGCAGTCGAGGATGCGCTGGCCAAGGGCGACGAACCCGCGCGCGCCGGTGCGCTCACCATGCGCTATGCCGCCAGTTTCCCTGCCTTCTACCGCACTGCCTACGGCGCGGAAGAAGCCGCCATCGACATCCTGCGCCTGCGCCATCTTGCCGTGCAGGTCGACGAAAGCGGACACAGCCGCTCCGCCCGGCTCTATCACGCCGCTGCCGACGAGCCCGAACGCCTGCGGCTGAAGGTCTACCAGCATCACGGGGCCCTGCCCCTGTCCGACGCCGTTCCTGCGCTGGAGAACTTCGGCTTCCGCGTCATGTCGGAAATCCCCACGCCGCTGCAGGGCGAGGATGCCGGGACCATCCACGATTTCACCCTGCGCCTGCCGGCCGGGGTCGAGCATCATGCCCTGCTGGATCGCGCCGCAGAAATCGAGGACGCGATTTCCTGCGTCCTCAACGAGCAGGCCGAAGACGACGTGTTCAACCGGTTGGTGGTGAAATCCGGCCTCGTCGCGCAGGAGACCGACTGGCTGCGCGCCTTCTACCGCTACCTGCGGCAGGCCAATATCGCCTTCACCATTTACACCGTGGTCGATGCCCTCGCGGGCGCGCCCAAGGTGACGCGCGGGCTGATCGACCTGTTCCGTGCCCTGCACGATCCCAAGGCCAAGGGTGACCGCGCCAAGGCCGTCGAGGCCATCAACGACGACATCCGCGCCGGCCTCGCCGAGGTTGTCGCGATCAACGATGATCGCATCCTGCGGCTATACTGGGACACGATGCGCGCGGTGCTGCGCACCAATGCCTTTGCCCCGGCAGCCGGCGACGCGCTGGCCTTCAAGCTCGATTCCGCGCTGGTACCGGGCCTGCCCAAGCCAGTGCCGTGGCGCGAGATCTTCGTCTATTCGCGCCGCGTCGAAGGCATCCACCTGCGGGCTGGCCCCGTCGCCCGCGGCGGCCTGCGCTGGTCCGACCGGCGCGACGACTTCCGCACAGAGATCCTCGGCCTGATGAAGGCGCAGAAGGTGAAGAACGCCGTGATCGTGCCGACCGGCGCGAAGGGCGGTTTCTATCCCAAGCAGCTGCCCAATCCGGCAGAGGACCGCGACGCCTGGTTCACCGAGGGCAAGGACAGCTACAAGCTGTTCATCCGCACCCTGCTGTCGATCACCGACAATTACGAAGGTGACAAGGTGGTCCACCCTGATGGCGTGGTGATCCACGACGGGGAAGACCCCTACTTCGTGGTCGCCGCAGACAAGGGCACGGCGACTTTCTCCGACACCGCAAATGCCATCGCCGAGGAACGCGGCTTCTGGCTGGGCGACGCTTTCGCCAGCGGCGGCTCCAACGGTTACGACCACAAGGCCATGGGCATCACGGCCAAGGGCGCGTGGATTTCCGTGCAGCGCCATTTCCTCGAAATGGGCGTGGACGTGCAGAAGGAACCCGTGCGCGTTGCCGGTTGCGGCGACATGTCAGGTGACGTTTTTGGCAACGGCATGCTGCTGTCCAAGGCGATCAAGCTGGTCGCGGCCTTCGACCACCGCCACGTCTTCATCGATCCCGATCCCGATCCGGCCACCAGCTGGAAGGAACGCAAGCGGCTGTTCGACCTGCCCCGCTCCAGCTGGGCGGACTACAACGAAAAGCTGATCAGCAGGGGCGGCGGCATCTACCCGCGCACCATGAAGCGGATCGAGCTCTCGGCAGCAGCTCTGGCCGCGCTGGGCATCGACAAGAGCGAGTTGAAGGACGGCGGGCTCGACCCCGACAGCCTGATCTCGCGCGTGCTCACCAGCCCGGTGGACCTGATCTGGTTCGGTGGCATCGGCACCTATGTGAAGTCGTCGGACGAAAGTCACATGGACGTGGGCGATCCCGCCAACGACCTGCTTCGGGTCAATGCGCAGAACCTGCGCGCCAAGGTAATCGGCGAAGGCGCCAACCTTGGCATCACCCAGGCGGGCCGCATCGAGTTCGCTTTGCGCGGTGGCCGGGTGAACACCGATTTCATCGACAATTCGGCGGGCGTCGATTGCTCGGATAACGAGGTCAACATCAAGATCGCCCTGGCCGCAGCACGCGCTTCCGGTCGCCTGTCCGAAGAACGGCGCAATGCCCTGCTCAAGGACATGACCGACGAGGTTGCCGAGCTGGTGCTGGAGGACAACCGCCTGCAAGCGCTGGCGCTGTCCATCGCCGAACAGGGCGGCAGCCGCACCGTGGGCGCCATGGCGCAGCTGATCGATTCGCTGGAGATCCTTGGCGGGCTCGACCGGCAGAACGAAGGCCTGGGCGATGCCGAGGAAATGAAGCGCCGCGCCGCTGACGGCAAGGGCCTCATGCGCCCGGAACTCGCCGTGTTGCTGTCTTATTCCAAGCTGGTGCTGCAGGACGCGGTCGAAGGCAGCAGCCTTGCCAGCGACGATGCCGCCGATCCCTTGGTGCTGGGCGATTTCCCCGCGCAGATGCAGGATACCTTCCGCACGCAATTGCTGGGTCACCGCCTGCGCAAGGAGATCGTCGGCACCTCGGTCGCAAACAAGATCGTCAATCGCATGGGCATGCTACATCCCTTCGAACTGGCAGAAGAAGAAGGCGCAGGCCTCGATGCCATCGGTACCGGCTTCGTCGGCGCGAGCGCGCTGCTGGGCATGGACGCGATCTGGGATGCAATCGACAGCACCAAGATGCCGGAAACCGCGCGCCTCATGCTGTTCGACCAGGCGGCCCTCGCCTTGCGCGGACACATCGCCGACCTGCTACGCGCTGGCGGCGGGCATATCTCCCCGTCCGACCTGCACGGCGAGATCGGCCACATGGTTGGCGAGCTCACCGACAAGGTCGACACCCTGCTGGGTGACGAAGCCCGCGCGCATGTCGATGCAATTGCCGAGCGCATGGTGGGGCAAGGCGCACCGGCGAAGCTTGCTGCTGCGGTCGCCCGCCTGTTCGCCATCGACGGGGCCATCGGCCTGTCGCGGCTGGCAGCGGACACCGGCATTGCCCCCACCGAACTGGCCAACGCCTTTATCGAGCTGGGCGCACTGCTGGGTATCGACTGGGCACAGTCGCGCGCTGCGGTGATGTCGCCTGCCGATCCGTGGGAGCGCCTGCTCGTCGCCGGCCTTGCGCGCGATTTCCAGGCCATGCGGTTCGATTTCCTGCGTGGCATGGCGCGGGGACGCGGCAAGTCGGCAGGCGATCCCTTGGCGCTGATTGCGGATTGGGCCGAGGCCAATGAAAAACCGATTGGCCAGTTCCGGCGGATGATCGCGCGTGCCCAGGCTGCCACCCCGGTGGCGCCCGCCATGCTCGCACAGATCGCCAGCCAGGCACGCAACCTGTTGCAGGGTTAGGCGCACCGCCCATCGTGCTTGGAGCTTGACGCCAGTCCCCGTTTTGCCGCACCCCTCGCGCCATGAAACGCTATGACGTCGTGATCGTGGGTGCCGGGCATGGCGGCGCACAGGCTGCCATCGCCCTGCGCCAGAACGGCTTCGAGGGCTCGATCGTCATGATCGGGCGCGAGCGTACGCCGCCTTACGAGCGCCCCCCGTTGTCGAAAGAATACCTCGCCGGAGAAAAGCCGTTCGAGCGGATCATGATCCGTCCGGAAGCCTTCTGGGCGGAACGCGACATCGAACTGATGCTGGGCAAGTCGGTCACGAAGATCGACGCCGAAATGCGCGAGGCGCAGCTCGCATCGGGCGAAACAATTGCCTTCGAACGCATGATCTGGGCAGCTGGCGGCGATGCCCGGCGGCTGTCCTGCCCCGGCTCTCACCTAAACGGCGTGCATTACGTCCGCGACAAGGTCGACGTCGACACGCTGAAGGCCGAGCTGGCTGGTGGTGCCAAGAAATTCGTCGTTATCGGTGGCGGCTATATCGGGCTAGAAGCGGCCGCCGTGCTGCGCAAGCTGGGCTGCGAAGTGACGCTGGTCGAAGCACTCGACCGCCTGCTGGCGCGTGTCGCGGGCGAGGACTTGTCCGCCTTCTTTGCCGAGGAACACCGGCGGCAAGGCGTCGACGTGCGCCTGTCCTCGGCCGTCGAACGGCTCGAAGGCGAAGACCGCGTGAGCGGCGTGACGCTGGAAGACGGCGAGACCATCCCCTGTGACGCTGTGGTGGTGGGGATCGGCATCGTGCCCTCGGTCGGCCCGCTGATTGCCGCTGGCGCAGCGGGCGCGAACGGGGTCGATGTCTCCTACACCTGCCACACCAGCCTGGAGAAGGTCTACGCCATCGGCGACTGCGCCGCCCATGCCAATCCCTATGCCGATGGCGAGGTGATCCGGCTGGAAAGCGTGCAGAATGCCCATGACATGGCCAGTGCCGTCGCCAAGACCATTTGCGGAGAGGAGCCGCATGCCTACGAGGCCATGCCGTGGTTCTGGTCCAACCAGTACGACCTGAAGCTACAGACCGCCGGGCTGTCGATGGGGCACGATGCGGCAGTCGTGCGGGGCGATCCCGCAGAGCGCAGCTTCTCGGTGATCTACCTGAAGGACGGCCATGTCATCGCCGTCGATGCCGTGAACCGCACCAAGGACTACGTCCAGGCGCGCAAGCTGATCGAGGATCGGCGAGAGATCGACCCGGACCTGCTGGCCGACACCGAGATCGCGCTCAAAGAGATGAGGTAAGTTGCGCTGCAGCCCATTGGGCCGCTTCAGCAACAACCGGATCGGGATCGTCCTGCAGTGGGTCGACCTGCACCAACAGGGCGCGGTTGCCGCTGTTCCCTGCCGCGATCAGGCAATTGCGCACGAAGCGGTTGCGCCCGACACGCTTGATCGGCGAACCGGAGAATTTCGCGCGAAACGCCGCGTCGTCCAGCGCCAGCAGGCCTGCGAGGTCAGGCGCGATGAGGTCTTCGCGAGGGGCGAGCTTCGCGTGGCGGGCGGCAACCTCGGCGAACTTGTTCCATGGGCAGGCGGCGAGGCAGTCATCGCAGCCGTAGATGCGGTTGCCGATGGCCTCGCGGAACTCGAGCGGGATCGGACCGTGATGTTCTATCGTCAGATAGGATATGCATTTTCTCGCATCTAACCGATACGGTTCAGGAAAGGCATCCGTCGGACAGGCGACCTGGCAGGCACGGCAGGAACCGCAGCGGTCCGCGTGCGGCGCGTCGGGTGAAAGCTCAAGCGTGGTGTAGATTGCCCCGAGAAACAGCCAGTTACCGTGCTCGCGGCTGACCACGTTGGTGTGCTTACCCTGCCAGCCCAGCCCCGCAGCCTCGCCCAGCGGCTTCTCCATCACGGGTGCCGTATCGACGAAAACCTTGAGCTCGGTTCCCGGCCGTTTCTCCACCAGCCAGCGCGCCAGCGCCTTGGCCGCCTTCTTCAGTACGTCATGGTAATCGCGCCCTTGCGCATAGACGGAGATCTTCGCCTCACGTCCCGCTTCTTCGGGCGCCAGCGGGTCGACATCGGGCGCATAACTCATGCCCAGTGCGATCACGCTCCTGGCTGCCGGCCACATTGATTGGGGGCCCTGCCGCACTTCGGCGCGGTCCTCCATCCAGCCCATCGAGCCATGGAAGCCCTCGCCCAGCCACTCGTGCAGGCGCGCGACCTGCACTGGGTTATCGCTGGCTGGCGCAATGCCCACGGCCACGAAGCCCAGCTCGCGCGCTTTCGCCTTGAGTTCATCCTCAAGCGAAACAGTGTCTTGCCTGTTAACCATAAACTGGCAGCTTGGTGTTCATTCCTTCCCTCTAGCGGGTACAGCATGGATATGGCGACAGGCGAATTCACAGCCGAAATGGGCAAGGCCGACGAACTGGCGATCGAGGCGCGCGGACTAGTCAAACGTTTCGACGGCACGCTGGCCGTCGACGGTGTGGACATTTCCGTACCCAGGGGCGCAATCTATGGCGTGCTCGGCCCCAATGGCGCGGGCAAGACCACCACGCTGCGCATGCTGCTGGGGATCATCGATCCGGACGAGGGCTATCGCCGCGTACTCGGCGCGGAAAACCCGCAGGATGTCGCCCGCCGCATCG
Source organism: Alphaproteobacteria bacterium (assembly GCA_030431875.1). Classification (GTDB taxonomy): domain Bacteria; phylum Pseudomonadota; class Alphaproteobacteria; order Sphingomonadales; family Sphingomonadaceae; genus Alteraurantiacibacter. Next base: position 7,701 of record JAUIIG010000005.1, on the reverse strand, counting down.
GCTACCTGCCCGAAGAACGTGGCCTCTACCCCTCGATGAAGAGCTACGACGCCATCGCCTTCATGGGCGCACTGCGCGGCCTGCCGCTGGAGGTCGGGCGCCAGCGCGGCAAGGAACTGCTGGAGCAGCACGGGCTCGGCCACGCCATCGACAAGCAGATCCGCCAGCTGTCCAAGGGCATGGCGCAGACCGTCCAGCTGCTCGGCACGCTGGTGCACGAACCGCAATTGGTGGTCTTCGACGAACCCTTCAGTGGCCTCGACGCGATCAACCAGGGCAAGCTGGAACAGCTGATCCGCGGCCTCGCTGACAAGGGCACCACGGTAATCTTCTCCACCCACGTCATCGCCCATGCCGAACGGCTGTGCGAAGGCATCGCCATCATTGCGGGCGGCAAGGTACCTTATGCCGGCAGCGTGGAGGAAGCGCGCGATCGCATCCCGGCACAGGTCCGCCTCGAAACCCGCAATCCTGACGGCCCGTGGCGCGAGGCCCTGCCCGAGGCGACCCGCCGCGTTGGCGACTACTGGTACTTCCCGCTGCCAGAAAGCGGGGTAGAGCCGCTGCTGAAAGCCCTGATCGAGGGCGAAGCAGGCATCCATTCGCTCTCCATCGAACGCGCCGGGCTGCACGACGCCTTCGTCGCCATCGCCGGCGAGGCTGCCGCGCGCGATATGGTCAAACAGGATTCGGGAGAAGGCCAATGAGTAATGCCAACGCCGGCCGCCTGCCGCTCTGGCGCGCCGCATACGTCGTCGCCCGCCGCGATTTCACCGCCATCCTGTTCAGCCGCGCTTTCATCTTCTTCCTGCTCGGCCCGCTGTTCCCGGTCGTCGTCATGGCGCTGGCAAGCGGCGTCGGCGCGCAAGTGCAGAGCGAAACGCCGGTAGCCGACATCGGCATTGCCATGGAAGGCGAGCAGGTCGATGCCATGATCGCCTCGCGCAACGAACTGGCGAACCAGCTGCGCGGCGGGGTGCCGCCGATGGTGGAGATCGCCCGGCTCGAAGAGGGCGAAGACTACGACGCCCGCGCCGTCCTCGAAAACGCCGAGGGTAGCCTGGCCGCCGTCGTCACCGGCACCATCGACGCTCCGACGCTGACCGCCACCGAAGGCCGCGTCCAACGCTGGAACGGCATCGTCGGCATGATCGCGGGCAACGCCGCTGAACCCGGCGCGCGCAGCTATCCGCCTGTCTCCACCGAAACCGTCGTGACCAGCGGCGCGAGCGAGACCTCGGGCCGCATCAAGACCGCGCAGGGCGGCCAGGTGCTGCTGTTCCTGCTGATCATGCTGCTGGCTTCGATGGTGCTGTCCAACCTGGTCGAGGAGAAGGGCAACAAGATCATCGAAGTGCTCGCCGCCGCCATTCCCATGGACGCGGTCTTCGTCGGCAAGCTGTTCGCCATGCTTGCCATCTCGGTGGTCGGCATCGCGGTCTGGGGCAGCACCGGTGCGGCAGTCCTCTATGCGGGCGGCCAGTCGCTGTCGGACTATGCCAATCCCGGCGTGGGCTGGCCGATGTTCTTCGTACTCTTCGCCATCTATTTCGGCATGGGTTACCTGTTGCTGGGATCGATCTTCCTTGCCGTCGGCTCGCTCGCCTCCACCGTGCGCGAGGTGCAGACGCTGTCGATGCCCGCGACCATGTTCCAGATCATCGTCTTCTTCCTCGCGAGCCTCGCGGTAACCGATCGGGGGGGCTGGATCGAATATACGGCCATGGCATTCCCCCTCTCGTCCCCCTTCGCCATGGTGGCGCGAGCAGCGATCGAAGATACGCTGTGGCCGCACCTGCTGGCATTGGCATGGCAAGCCATGTGGGTGGCTATATTCGTGCGTGCGGGTTCATCAATGTTCCGCCGCCGCGTGATGAAATCGGGGCCGCAAGGTGCAGGCAAGTCTCGCTCTCCGGCGAAACTGCTGGCAGGAATGTTCAGGAACAGTTCTGCTCCCACTGCATAGAAGACCTGTCATGATAAAGAATCCGACCACCCGCCGCTCTGCCCTTGGCTGGCTTGGCATGGGCATGTCCTCCTTTGCCCTGGCCGCCTGTGGCGGCACCCCCGCCCGCGCGCAGGGGAATTTCCGTGTCAGCTACACCGAAGCCGAATGGCGCGAGCGCCTGACGCGCGAACAGTACCGCATCCTGCGTGAGGCCGGCACCGAGCGCGCCTTCACCTCGCCGCTGAACAACGAACACCGCGACGGCACTTTCCACTGCCAGGGCTGCGGCAATGCGCTGTTCTCCAGCGAGCACAAGTACGATAGCGGCACCGGCTGGCCGAGCTTCTGGCGCCCGATCGACAACGGCGCTGTCGGGTATTCGGTGGACCGCCTGCTGGGCTATCCGCGCACCGAGGAACATTGCGCCGATTGCGGCGGCCACCTGGGCCACCGCTTCAACGACGGCCCGCGCCCGACCGGCCACCGCCACTGCATCAACGGCGTGGCGCTGGAATTCCGTCCGGCTTAACGGATGACGCGGTAGACGTGCAGCGGGCCTGCGCTCGCTGCTTCGTCGCGTTCCAGCCAGTCCGGCGCTTCCTCCGACAGTAACGCGTTGGCGAAATTGTCCGGCGCGGCAGTACGATAGAGCGCAACGTCGGGCGATGCTGCGCAAATCACAACATAGTCGGGTGCGTAGCTGTCGATTATCTTTCGTGCTTGTTGGGTAGAGCCAGTGAGCGCCGAAATCACATCTGCCATCGGGGCCTGGTTGCGGTGATAGCTGGCTGCGACGACCGTGTGGCCGGTCATGCCGAGGATCGCCGGTCCGGCGTCGAGCGGCGCCAAGACCAGTCCGGGTTCCATGCCGGCAAGTCGCGAATAGTCACATTGGCCCGGCTCCAGCATGGCCAGCACGTCAGGCTGCATGGTCTCTGCCGGGAAATGCTTGTCGAGCGGCTTGGCAAAGGCACTCGCGAACAGCGGTGTAGTCAGGCCCACCGCCGCCAGCGTCGCCAGAATGCGCGGCACCGGTGCCGCCATGGCGCGAGCCCTGGGCAACCACTCCGCCATCAGCAGGGCCGCAAAGGGAATGGCGAGCAATTGCGCCACCGCGCCTTCGCGCATTACCAGCAGCGAGTATGCGCCAGCTGCCAGCGCGAAGAGGAACAGCAGCGTACAGGCCAGCGCTCGCCCCTGATGGAAAATTCCGCAGCAATGCGCGGTCCACCAACCGGCGACGATGATCCCCACGGTCCAGACCAGCATCAGCGCGACCGAGACCTGCTGCTTCCACACCGGCAAGCCTTCCATGATGTAACCGTGCCAGTAGGTCTGGAGCACCGGATCGAGCTCGGCCATCGGGTTGGTGGCGCAGGGGCCGAGCAGGCTGCTCGCCAATTGCAGGCAGACGATGCCCATCACTACGAGGGCGACGGTGCGGCCCTGCACGCGGTCTTGCCAGGGCAGGAAAGGAATCATCGCCGCAATTACCGCAGCAACGGCGAAGGTCATGATTTGGCCGGGCAGCAGGATATCGCAGTAGGCCATGTCGAGTGGCCCGCGTATTGCATAGGACAGGACAGCGGACGCTGACGCCAGGGCGCCAAGGAACCACGGCAGCAAGGTGCGCTCACCGAACCAGTATCGCACGCCGTAAAGCCCCGCGAGAACCGCCACCAGGGGCAGCCCCTCCAGCGAAATCACCACCCAGGCCGCCGCACAGATGCCGCAAGCAATGGCACTCCACCTGCTGTCGCGCAGCAGCAGCGCGGCGCAGACCAGCGCCAGCACCGCCTGCGGGGCGTGGTGGTCGATGCGGAAGGGAGCGAAATTGCCTGGAAGCAGCGGGAAGAGCGGCAGCAGGATTAGTCCGAACAGGAAGGCGAGGTCGCCGAAGTCCAGCCGCAGCATGATCGCCCGCAAGGCGAACAGCGCGGGCAGCAACCACAGCAGCGGCACCATGACCATGGCCACGGTCTCGCCGAACAGCAGCGTCAGCAGCGCCAACGGCAGGTCCACCAGCCGCGACCAGTGCATCGAGAATCCGTCCGGCGGGTTCATCCGGTACTGGGTGACGTCCCACCAGCCCTGCCCGTCCAGCAAGGCGCGGACTTCCAGCAGGCGCGTCCAGTCGTCCGGCCCTACCGGCTCCCAGCCGAGCAGCGGCTGGATCGCCAGGCGCACCAGCACATAGGCCAGCCACACGGCCAGCACCGCCTGCCAGCTGCGCACATGCGCGCGCCAATTGAACCCCCGATCATCCATCGGGATCAGTCTCTAACGGAAAACCACGCGGCTGCGTAGGAGCCATGTGGCAGTGAAGCTGACGGCGATGGCCACCAACTTGGCAAGGCGTGGATCGAAGCCCGAGGCATCACCTGCCCAGACAATCCCCGTGGTCAGCCCCAGGCCAACCAAAGCCGAGATTACGAACAGCGCCTTCTGCCGCGTGCGGGCCGCGCCGCGTTCGGCGACATTGCCGATAAAGACTGCGCGGCTCGACATCAGCCAGTGCGCCACGATGCCGAGGCAATAACCAATGGCAGATGCACCGGCCGCCCACATGCCCAGCGACAGCAGGGCAAGGAAGCTGCCTACATCCACTGCCAGCGCGCCGACGCTGGCGAGCAGGTAGCGGACCAGCCGCAGGTCAGCGAGACGCTGGAACATGGCGGTCACCCTCAGGCAGCCTTCTTCTTGTCGCCAGCGACACGCTCCGGCACGTTGCGGACCGAGTTGAGCGCGGCAGCCTGGTCTTCCGACACCGGCTTGCGGCCCTCGGGCAGCGACTTCTCCGCACCTTCGTCACCGGCTTCGTGATATTCGGCGTCTTCGTTGACACACCAGGTGTCGTAGACGCGCTCACCGGCAATGATGTTCTCCACCGTCAGCATGGCGGTCATCATGGCGTGGTCCTGGTTGTTGTAGCGATGCATGCCGTTGCGGCCGACCAGGTGCAGCGTGGGATACTTGGCTTCCAGCTCGACGCGCATGGCATCGACATTGGCGGCATAGTCCTCGTCATAGACGGGATAGGCCTTCTCCTGCCTCACCACGGCGCCGCCGATCACCTTGTCAGGCGAAACGAGGCCGAGGATGTCCATTTCCTTCTTGGCCAGTTCGACGAGGTCGTCGTCGGCCATCGACCACAGGCCATCGCCTTCGAAGCAGAAGTATTCGAGGCCCACGCAGGCCACGTCCTCGTCGGGCACCATTTCGGGCGACCACGAACGGAAGTTCTGCACGCGGCCAACCTGCACCTTGCTGTCGTGGATGTAGATCCAGTTGTCGGGGAAGAGGTCTTCCGACTTGATCATCAGCGCCACGGTCAGGAAGTCGCGGTATTTGAGGTTCGATGCTTCCAGCGTGGTTTCGGGCAGCGGGTGCATGCGGGCGGCCAGCTGGCGCATCGGGGCAGAGCTGATCGTGTCCTTTGCGCGGATCATCACCTTGCTGCCGTCTTCGGCGCTGGCCGTCATGCGCCAGCCGCCCTCGCCATCGCTGGCGAGCTGTTCGAGTGCGTGGCCCATCACCACCTGGCCCTTGCCGGTGGCGATGATCTTGTCGCGCGCGGCTTCCCACATCATGCCGGGGCCAAGGCGCGGATAGCGGAAGGTTTCGAGCAGGGTCTTGGTCGCCATGCCGTCATTGGGCTTCTTGTTGAGGCCCAGGCTGCGCTTCAAGCCGTCGGTCACCGCGCCCCAGAGCGACAGCCCCTTGATGCGTTGCGCCGCCCAGTCCGCCGACATTTCGTCGCACGGCATGCCCCATACCTTTTCGGTATAGGTCTTGAAGAAGATCGAAAACAGTTTGTGGCCGAACTGGTTGACGACCCAGTCCTGAAAGCTGCGGACGTTGCGGTTCGGGAAAGCCTTCGCCTTGGCATAGCTCATCATGCACAGGGTCGAGCGAAAAATGCCGAGGTTCCACAGCGCCTCAAACGCGCGCAGCGGGTAGCTGTAGAACTTGCCCTCATAATAGATGCGGCTCATGCGCGGGCGCTGAATGAAATCATCGGGGAGAATTTCATTCCACAGGTCGACGACTTCTTTGGATTTCGAAAAGAAGCGGTGTCCGCCAATGTCAAAGCGGAAGCCTTCATGCTCCACCGTGCGGCTGATCCCGCCGACATAATGCGGGTCTTTTTCGATGACGGTGACCTTGTGGCCGCTCTTCGAAAGAAGATAGGCAGAGGTCAGGCCGGCCGGGCCAGCGCCGATGATGGCTATTTCAGTGCTATGGTCGCTCAGCGACATGTAAATTCCCCCGGTGGCGGTACCTTGAATTCGGCATGCAACATATTGGCTAAAGAAACATTAATATGACTATGAATGGAATATGCTAAATTTTATCGAAAAAGCCGTTGTTATACTATGACGCGTTGCAATAATAGGCTTGCTTGCCTCGCTCGCAAGCCCGATCTAATATGCGATATACAAAGGTCGCGATCGACGGAGGAAAAATGAGCAGAATAGTTGTGATTATCGTGGCTGCGGCGACGCTGACGCTGGCTGCCTGCAATACTGTGAAAGGTGTGGGCCGGGATATTGAATCTGTCGGTCGTGCCGGCGAGGAAGCCATGCACTGATTGAAACGCCCTGCGCCGTGTGGCGCGGTGTCGGACAGAAAATAGGGCGAACGACATGATGTCGCTCGCCCTTTCTTATGCCGGTATCATTTGGATCAGCGGCAGCTTACGTCGCCGCGATCGATCGCACGGCCCAGCAGCGCGCCTGCGCCCGCACCGAGTATCGTCGCAACCGTGCTAGAATCGCCGCGACCGATCTGGTTGCCCAGCAAGCCACCAACCGCCGCACCGACGATCAGGCCGGTCGTGCCGTCCGAACGGCGACAATAATAACGGTCGTTTGAGCCGCGATAGATGCGCGTCGCGCGCGTCACGCGGATGGGATCATAGCCCGAGCGATAATAGCGGTTGGCGTAATAGCCGCTATAGCGCGGGTCGGGGCGGTTATAATCGTAGCGATAGACGACGCGGGTATCGCGACGGTCATAGTGGCGACCATAGTTTCGATCGCGGTCGCCATGTTTCCAGTGGCCGTTGCCCTTGCCCTTGCCCTTGCCCTTCCAATGGCCCTTTCCGCGTTCCTGCGCATGGCGCGGCGGATCGGCAAAGGCCGGCGCAGCGGTCATCGACAGGGCTGTCGCACCCAGCGCAATTGCGCCGATACTGTGGGTCAGAAGCTTGTTCATTGTTCCACCTCCTTATTCCGAAGTGGGGAGTAAACGCCCCGGTCGGCGGCAATGTTGCATGAATGCAAAACTACATCCCGTTCATCGGGGAGTCGGGATCGGGGCAGGGGGCAGACGCGACCGGTCCATTATCAAAAGGCAATCAGCTTCCTATATCGGTATAAACCACTCTACGGGACAGGAGTTTCCCATGACAGACGTTCACACGCAAAGCCGCCTCGATATTCGTCCGTTTGCCAGCCTCGGCCATGCCGATCATGGCTGGCTCAATGCGCGGCATCATTTCTCGTTCGCCGATTATCATGATCATGGCCGCATGAACTGGGGCACGCTGCGCGTATGGAATGACGATGCCATTGCGGCCGGCACCGGTTTCCCGCCGCACCCCCATGCCGACATGGAAATCATCACCTATGTGCGCGCGGGCGCGATCACGCACAGGGACAGCCTGGGCAATGAAGGCCGGACAGTCGCTGGCGATGTGCAGGTGATGAGTGCGGGAACAGGCATCCGCCATTCCGAATATAATCGAGAGG
>JAUIIG010000070.1 GCA_030431875.1 Alphaproteobacteria bacterium | reverse complement strand
TGATCCTTGATCATACCGCCGCCATCCCGGTGCTGACCAATGACGTGATGTATCCCGGCGGCCTGCTGGACTACGACAATTACATTCGCGCGCTGGAAGTGCAGGAGCCACTGTGGGAGCCGGGCACGGTCGCGGCTTACCACGTGCACAACCAAGGCTTCCTGCTGGGCGAGATCATGCGCCGGGTCAGCGGCCTGACGGTCGGCCCGTTCCTGCGCGAAAACGTCACCGGCCCGCTGGGCGCGGAATACTACATCGGGGGTATGACGGCGGACGAGCAGAGCCACGTCGCCGAGGTCCTGCCCAACACCAAGGCGCGGCTGTTCGCGGCGAAGGACACGGCCATGCCCGAACGCCCGACCACGCCCGAAGGCTGGCAGGACGGCGCAACGCTGCGCAAGTTCGCCTTCCTGCAGAACGCTGACGAGCCGTGGCACACCACGATGAATTCTGCGCGCTGGCGCGAGGTGGAGATTGCCAGCGGATCAGGCCACGGCAATGCTCGCGGCGTGGCGCGCATCTATGGCGCGGCGACGGGCGTGGTCGACGGGGTGGACCTGCTGTCCGACGATCAGCTGGAAAAGATGATCGAGGAACAGCACAACCAGATCGAGCTGCTGCAGGATCGCCCGTACCACCAGGCCAACTCGGTGCTACTGAACACGCCGGAGGCGGTCTACATGGGCCCCAACATGCGCAGCTTCGGTCACCATGGCCTGGGCGGATCGATCGGCTTCGGCGATCCCGATGTCAAGCTCGGCTTCTCCTACTGCTGCAACCAGATGCACGCCGTCGGCGACAACGGCCCGCGCGCGCGGCGCCTGATCGACGCGGTCTACTCCTGTTTCTGAAGGACACGATTATGGACAAAGAACTCTTCGACAAGGGAATGAAAATCCGCCGCGAGGTGCTGGGCGATGCCTATGTCGATAAGGCCACGGCCAACCCCAATCCCTTCAACGATCCCTTGCAGGAACTGGTGGCGACCTATTGCTGGGGCTGGACCTGGGGGCGCGAGGAAGAACTGTCCCGCCGTGACCGCAGCCTGATCAACCTCGCCATGATTGCCGTACTTGGCCGCAAGCACGAGCTGAAGGTGCATACGCGCGGTGCGCTCAACAATGGCCTTTCGCGCGAGGAAATCCGCGAGGTCCTGCTGCAGGTGGGCATCTACGGCGGCATTCCGGCAGCGGTCGATTCCTTCCGCATCGTCAACGAGGCCCTGGCCGAGATCGACGCCGAGAATGACAATGGATGACGGCCAGCGCCTCGCTATCGAGCTCGCCTGCGGCAAGCTGCCACTATTGTTCGCCAAATATGCCGACAACGGCGATGTCGAGGCCATGGGCCAGCTGTTCACGCCGGATTGCGAGTTTTCGCGCCCGTTCCAGCCGGAATACCCGTTCTACGGACGGGCGGCAGTCGAAGGCATTTTTCGCAACCGCCCACCAATCCTCGTGCGCCACATTGTCACCAACGTGCTGGTCGAAGCGGTGACCGAAACACGGGCGCGCGGCACCAATTACCTGACCATGCTGTCGAGCCACGCTAGCACCGAGCCGCCACAGGAAGCGGGCGCGCTCTATGTCGGCGGATTCGAGGACGAATACGTGCTCGACCAGTCAGAACCGGGCGGCGTCTGGCGCTTTGCCAAGCGCGCCGGAATGGTCGCGCTGCACCTTGGCGGGGCCATGCCCAATGTCCCGCCACCAACTGACGAAGCGAGAGGACTTGCCTGATGGTAAAAGCTGCAAATGCCGACGAGCAACTGGTGCTCGATTTCTTCGAAGTGCTGTCTTCCGGCGACCTCGAGGAATTGCGCAAGTTCTACCATGACGAGTCGGTCTGGGAGCCGAAGGTGAAGGACATTGCCGGTGCCGGCCGGCACGTGGGCATGGATATCATCGACAAGTTCCTCGCCCCGGTGCGCGGCATGTTCAATCCGGGCGATCCCAAGATCCACGTGCACAACATGTTTTCGCGAGACGGCTGGGTCTGTGTCGAGAGCAACAGCACCGGCGGGCTGCCTGACGGCAAGGTCTACGACAACGACTATTGCTGGGTGTTCGAAGTGTCGAACGGCAAGATCGACAAGATGCGCGAGTACATGGACAGCCATTACACCGCCAAGCTGTTCGGGATGGACTGATGGCTGGCCGGTTCGACCAACGTTTTCTTGGGCAGCCGATCCTCATCAGCGGCGCTGGTCGCGGGCTGGGCGAGGGGATCGCTCATCGGTTGGCCGCCGAGGGAGCCACGGTAGGGATTGTCGATATCGACGGTGCAAGCGCGCTGGCCGTGGCTGAAGCGATCATCGCCGGAGGTGGCAGGGCCTTCAGCTACGGCGCCGACTGCGGCAGCCGCGCCGAATTCATGCAGGTGGCCGAGGATTTCGCCGATGATGCAGGCCCGCTGCGCGCGGTGATCAACAATGCCTCGGTGCTGGTTTACGAACCCATCGAGGCGGTGACCGAAGAGACCCTCGACCGCATGCTTTCGGCTGGCCTCAAGTCCGTGTTCTGGGGCGTGCAGGCCTTTCTGGCGCACCGCGACGAGGACGCGCCTGGCAATGTACTCAACTACTCCAGCCCCGTGGCCTATCGCGGCCGTCCCAACACCGGGGCCTATACCACGATCAAGGCGGGCATCGCGGGCCTCACCAAGGTTCTGGCCGGCGAGCTTGGCCCGCGCGGCATCCGGGTGAACGCCATGGCGCCCGGCTCCGTGCCGACGCCCGCGACAGAGGGCTTTGTCACGCCAGAGCAGTATGAGCAGCGGGCCAAGAACATTCCCCTGCGCCGCAATGGCACGGTGGACGATGTCGCCAGCGCGGCGGCCTTCCTGCTCAGCGACGAGGCACAATTCATCAATGGCGCGATGCTGGCCGTCGATGGCGGCATCATCGCGGCGGGTTAGGAAAGGCAATGCACTTGCGGAAAATCACCCTCGGCCTCGCGGCCGCTATGCTGGCCGGTTGCGTCACCACCACAGCCCCCTCCAACGGCGGCGATCCTGTGCTCGAACGCATGCTGTCGGGCCAGTCCATGACGCAGGGCGCGGAGCTCGATGCGGCGCTTGCCGACGCTTCCGAACATCCTCTGGGCAGCGACCAGAACCCGGTGCGCGCCTCGCAGCCCGCAGGCCAGCGCGCCTATCTCAACCGGTTGCGGTGCGCCGACGGATCGGCCCCGTCCTATGGCCGTGTCGGCAATTTCGGCATCGGGGTCTACGGCAATATCGTCGACGGCTACCAGGTTACCTGCGCGGGGGAGGAGCCCAAGATGGTGGTGATGGACATGTACCACCCCGGCTACGTCGAGAACCGTCCCGTCCCCGGCTTCACCATCACGAAGTGAGGATCACATGACAGCAATCTGGCAAGACCGGCTAGACCAGTTGAAGGCCACCATCGAAGCCGACGTGGCGCGCGGCGATTACTACGGCGCCGTGCTCAAGATCGGGCGCGGCGGGGTGATCGTGTTCGACGAAGCTATCGGCCATGCCTACGCGGACGGCGAGCGCCCGCTGAAGAAGGACGACGTCTTCTCGTTGTTCTCGGTCACGAAGGCCTTCACCAACGTGCTGGTGATGAAGGCCATCGAAGAAGGCCGTTTCCAGCTGACCACCAAGGTGAAGGATGTCTTGCCCGAATTCACCGGCCAGCCGCGCGAGCAGGCGACCTTCTACCACCTGCTCACCCATACTGCCGGCATGCCGGGCGTCTGGTCACCCAAGCCGGGTATGTACCTTGATCGCTTGCAGGAACTCTACGAAGCCAGCATCGCCAATGTCCACGGCGCGACCCCGCCGGGCGAGCGCTGCGACTATTCGCCACTGGTGAACCACGTGCTGATGGGCACGGCGCTGGTGCGCACCGATCCCAAAGGGCGCAACTTCCAGACCCTGCTGGCGGAGGACCTGTTCCAGCCGCTGGGGATGCACGATACCTCGATGGGCCTGCGCGCCGACCTGGATTCGCGCCATGTGCGGCCGGACATGCGCGGTACGGTGCCGATCAAGCACCTCAGCCGCAACCTGGAAGGCGATCACGCCCTGTTCGAGGATCCTGAAGTCGAGGCTCCGCACGTCGGCTGCGCCTCGACCACGGGTGACCTGTGGCGCTTTGCCGAAATGCTCCGCCGCGAGGGCGAGCTGGACGGCAAGCGCCTGCTCTCACCGCGCATGGTGCGGCTGGCGCGCAAGGTGCACACGGGCGACAAGCCCAACGAGCTTTATCGCAGCGTGGCCCTTCGCGCAGGGTGGGACGTGCCGCCCGCCAACCAGGGCATCGGCTTCCAGGTGCGCGGGACCGGCGTGTTCCAGCACCTGTTCGGCCAGCTCGCGAGCCCCGAGACTTTCGGCAACTACGGCGCCGGATCGACGATGTTCATGGTCGATCCCGAAGCGGACATGTCGTTCAGCTTCCTCAGCGCCGGGGTGATGACGCAGGCCGCCAATATCGAACGCATGGGCAAGCTCAGCGACATGGCGCTGTCAGCCTGCCTCTAGGGAGAAGAGATGTCAGACGCAGATATCATCGTCATCGGATCGGGCCATAACGGGCTGGTCGCCGCCGCCTACCTCGCGGTGGCGGGCAAGAGCGTGCTCGTGCTCGAACGCAACGACTGGCACGGCGGCGGCGTGGTCAGCCGCGAGCTGACGCGCCCCGGATTCATGCACGACCAGCATTCGATGAGCCACATCTTCATCCAGGGCAATCCGCTGCTGGCGAACGACGACCTCGGCCTGAAATCGAAGTACGGCCTGCGCTATGTCTTCCCCGACGTGCCGATGATGAGCGTGTGGGAGGATGGTTCCACCCTGCCGCTGCACCGCGATCCGGTGAAGAGCGCCGAGGCCATCGCGAAATTCAGCGAAAAGGACGCACAGACCTTCCTCAAGATGAGCGAACAGGCCGCGCAATGGCTGCCGATGATCCAGGCGGGGCTGTATTCGCCGCCCATGCCGCTGGGTGCGCAGACCGCCATGATGGACCAGAGCCCCGAGGGGCAGGAAATCATGCGCACCATGGGCGTCTCCACCTTCGACCTGATGGAAGAGCTCTTCGAGCACGAGAAGGTGCAGGCACACTTCGGCCGTGTGGCGGGCGAGAACCTTGTCTCGCCGGACGAGAAGGCCACGGGTATCGGCGCCTATGTCTTCCTCGGCTTCCTCGAGAAGTACGGCTTCGGCGTTCCGGTCGGCGGATCGGGCAGCCTGACCTCGGCGCTGATCGCCTGTATCGAGGACCACGGCGGCGCGGTGCGCGCCAGCTCGCAGGTGCGCGAAGTCACGACGTCAGGGGGGCGTGCCACCGGTGTGGTGCTCGACTCTGGCGAGACCCTTACCGCCGGCGAAGGCGTGATCGGCGCGCTGCACCCGCACGTCCTGCCGGACATGGTGGCGGACCTTCCCGCCGAAGTGGGCCGCAAGGCCAAGCGCACGCATATCACGCCTGCCGCCTGCTTCACCGTACACACCGCGCTCGATGCACCGTTGAAGTTCAAGGCCAGGCGCCACGATGGCGAGGAGCTGTCGGCGGTGATGTATGAACTCATGCCCGCCAGTTACGAAGGCATGCGCCGCGCCTTCGATGAACTGCGCTACGGCAAGATGAGCCCCACGCCGCTGGTCGGCGTCGGCCAGCTGCCGCAGCACGATCCCAGCCGCTGCCCCGAGGGCAAGTCGATCTTCCACGCCTGGGACTACGTGCCTTACACCCGCGAAGATGGCCGCAGCTGGGACGAGGCCAAGGACGAGTTCGCGCAGGGCATGATCGCGCAGATGGCGAACTATATCGAGAACGTGCCTGAAGTGGTGCTCGACTACCATTGCGACAGCCCGGTGGACATGGAGCGCACCAGCCCCAGCTTCTTCCGCGGCGACCTGCACGGCATTGCCACCACTACCTACCAGTCCGGCTCGCACCGCCCGACGCCGGACCTCGGCCAGTACCGCGTGCCGGGGGTCGAGCGGCTCTACCTCGTCGGGCCGTTCCAGCATCCGGGTGGCGGCGTCTTCGGCGCGGGCCGCGCCACAGCCATGGTGATGGCGGACGACCTCGGGATCGATTTCGACGAGATCCGGGTGGCCTCATGAAGATCAAGGCAGCCGACAAGTCGGAGCTGATGCAGGTCAGCAAGATCGAGCGGAAGGGCAACGACCTCGTCCTGAAGGGCAAGGTCTACGGCACCATGCCGATGACCGCGACGTTGACGCCTGAGGAGGCGAAGAACTTCCTCAAGTTGCTGACGCCGAAACTGGCATTCTTCCTGCTCACCCTGCCGTTCCGCAAATCGAAGAAGGACTAACCAGATGCGCCACGAAGGAAACGCCATCATCGTTACCGGCGCGGCGGGTGCGATCGGGTTCGCGACCTGCGAGATTCTCGCCCGCGAAGGCGCGAAGCTGCTGATGGTCGATATCGACGCCGACAAGCTGCACGCGCGGGCGCAGGAACTGAAGGATGCGGGTCACGAGGCCGTGGCCTTCCACGCCGACTGCGCGGAGGAAGCCGAAGTACGCGCCTATGCCGAGGCGGCGCACAACCGGTTCGGACGGATCGACGGGTTCTTCAACAATGCCGGGATCGAAGGCACGCTGGCACCGACGCATGAATACCCGGTCGACGAGTTCGACAAGGTGCTGCGCGTCAACCTGCGCGGCATGTTCCTGGGGCTACGCTACGTGCTCCCCACCATGGTAGCGCAAGGCAAGGGCGCTGTGGTGAACACCGCCTCGATCGGGTCCGAACGCGGCCTCGCCGGAGCCTGCGCCTACAACGCCGCCAAGCACGGCGCAGTCGGACTGACGCGCACGGCGGCCAGCGAAGTGGCGCAGCTGGGTGTGCGGGTGAACTGCGTGATGCCCGGCGTGATCGAGACTCCGCTGCTGGTCGGTATGCTGGAGCAGATGTTCGACAGCGTGGAAGCAGGCATGGAGAAGCTCGGCCAGACCGCCACGCTCAACCGCGTCGGCCAGCCGCGCGAAGTGGGTGACGTGGTCAGCTTCCTGCTCAGCGACGAGGCGAGCTACGTCAACGGCGCGAAATGGGAGATCGACGGCGGCGCCCTGGCTACGATCCGGAATGATATCTAGCCTTCGCGATCCGGGTCCAGTCCGGCGGCTTCCTCCACCACCTTGGCAATCGCGGTGAAGTCCGCATCAGCGCCTTCACGTTCCAGCGTGCGTTCGAGGTAGCCAGCGACAATCAGTCCCAGCGGAAGCGGCACTTCGGCTGCTTCGGCCTCTGCCAGAAGCAATTTCGTATCTTTCAAGCTCAGCGCGGCGGCAAAGCCGAAGTCGAAGGTGCGCGGCAGGACCGAGCGTGGCCACTTGTCGCGGGTGGCGGAGTTGATGCCGGTCGACTGGTTGAGAACTTCGATCATCTTGGCCGGGTCCAGCCCCTGCTTGATGCCGAAGGCCATGCCCTCCGCCGTCACCCCGATGGCCACTGCGCCAAGCAGGTTGTTCACCAGCTTCATTACCTGCCCTGCGCCGGGCGCCTCGCCCATGTGGGTGGGCTTGCCGATGGCCTTGAGCAGCGGTTCGAGCATGCTGGCATATTCTGCTTCCGGCCCGCCGACCATGATCGAGATGGTCG
The DNA here is from genome assembly GCA_030431875.1 of Alphaproteobacteria bacterium. Lineage (GTDB taxonomy): Bacteria > Pseudomonadota > Alphaproteobacteria > Sphingomonadales > Sphingomonadaceae > Alteraurantiacibacter. The sequence continues at coordinate 5,080 of JAUIIG010000070.1, read as the reverse complement.
CCTCCTGCGCACCCTTGATGCCGCCCGAAACCGGCGCGTCGAAGCAGGCCACGCCGCGCGGGGTCAGGGCGGCGGAGACCTCCTGCGCCAGTTGCGGCCCGCTCGTCGAAAGGTCGCAGAACACCTTGGGCTGGCCGCGGGTAAAGATGCCGTCCGGGCCGAGTGTCGCCTCGCGGACGATTTGCGGTGTGGGCAGGCTGGTGAAGACGACGTCACACTGGCGGCCCAGCGTGGCGGCATGTCCGGCAGCTTCGGCGCCCTGGTGCACCAGGGCGGCCACGGCCTCTTCCGACATGTCGTGCACCCACAGGTCGTGCCCGGCTTTCAGCAGATTTGCAGCCATCGGCGCGCCCATGCGGCCAAGACCCAAAAAACCAACGATCATGGCAATACGACAATCATTCAAAGCATCTCCGCAATGGGGGTGTGCGGCGGCAGGTCGACGCGCGCAATTTCATTCTCGCAAGGGAAGGCGGCGAGCACCAGCGGGTCGTGCCCGGGTATGAGGTGGTCGAGCGAACCATGAGCCAGATCCAGTGCGCGTTGCTGCGCGCGGGCGTAGTCCGCCTCGTCGATGAAGATCGGGAAGGGTAAGTGACGGGTGATATTGGCGTAGAGGTGCGCGGCATCGCTCGCCAGCACCACGTCGCCGCGCTCGGTCTCGCAGACTACGACCTGCAATCCCGCCGTGTGCCCTTGCGCCAGCCGCAGCGAGATGCCGGGGGCGAATTCATCATCGCCGTCATGGAAGACCACGTGGTCGTGGTAGAGCCGTTTCACCAGTTCGGCCACGGGCTCGCCATCGAAAGGCGCACGGGTGTGCGCGTCGCAGACGTGGCGGCTGGTGGCGAAGGCCATTTCCGCGTCCTGCACATGAAAGCGGGCGTTGGGAAAATCCTCGATCCCGCCCGCGTGGTCGTAATGCAGGTGGGTGAGGATCACGTCGGTTACGCCCAGTCGGTCGATCCCCGCATCGCGCAGGCTCTGGCGGATCGGCCGGGTGATCTCGCGCCCGCGCGCCGCCGCTGCCGCCGCCCCGAAACCGGTATCGACCACGACCGGCGGGTGCCCGTCCCGGTGGATTGCCCAGACGTAATAGTCGAGCGGCATGGGTAAGTCGTGGTCATCGACCGGGGCATTGAAGTTCGCCGCCGCCGTCCGCTCGTGCCGCGCGTAGCGGATGGCATCGATGCGGGTGACGGCAGCCATGTCAGCGGTCTGCGACGCCGAGGCCGCGGAACCATGTTTCGCCGTCCTTGCCGGTGACGAAGTGGCCCGCCGTCGGTTCGGCAAAGTGTGCGCCCACGATCAGCGTGCCGCTGTCGCGGTACTTGTCGACGAAGGCCTGCCGCGTTGTTGCGCCGGCCTCCTTGTTCATATCGAATGTCGCATGGCGCGAAGGCATGGCGCATTGCATCGGGTGATGCATCAGGTCGCCGGTGATGACGGCCTTCTCGCCCTGGCTTTCGATGACGACGTGAATGTGGCCCGGCGTGTGGCCGTGGCTCGGTTCGACGCGAATGCCGGGGGCGATCTGGTGATCGGTATCGATGAAGTCCGCCATTCCCAGCGCGACGATCGGGTCGACGCCCTCGACAAGGTGGGTGTCCGAGTGGTGGCCGTCGTTGCGGATGTCGTTCTGCCATGCCTCGTATTCGGTCTTGCCGAACAGGTAGCGGGCATTGGGGAAGGTCGGCTTGAACTCGCCGGTTTCCGGGCACCTGTAGGTGTTCCAGCCGACGTGGTCGAAATGCAGGTGGGTGCAGAAGACAGTGTCGACGTTCTCGCGCGTTACGCCGAGGCTGGCCAAATCTTCGAGGAAGCCTTCGGGCAGGTTGCAGAAGACATCGAAGTCGCGCTCGCGCCCGGCGCCGATGCAGGTATCGACCACGATGTTGCGATCAGGCGTCTGCACGACGAAACCCTGGAAGTTCATCCGCATCTGGCCTTCGGGTGTGGCATAGTGCGGTTGCAGCCAGTCGAGCGCGAGCACTTCCTCCGCCGTGGCATCGGCCATGGCCATGTGGATGTCGTCGCGAAAGTCGAAGAGCTCTACGATGCGGCTGATGGTGATGTCGCCGACCTTCCAGCTGGCAATATGTTCGACGGCCATTTGGCTCTCTCCCTATTTGTAACGCGCGACCGATTCGGGCGGCAGCTGCGCGGGTTCCATTTGCGGCTTGCCAAGGATGAAATCGGCGCAGCGTTCACCGATCATAACGCTGGGCGCATTGGTATTGCCGCCGATCACGCTGGGCATGACCGAGGCATCGGCAACGCGCAGCCCTGCGATGCCTTTCACCCGCAGCTGCGGATCGACCACGGTGGCGGAATCCGCCGGATCGCCCATGCGGCAGGTGCCGACGGGATGGTGCACGGTATAGCCCGTCTCGCGGATATAGGCGTCCCATTCGGCATCGGTCTGGCAATCGGGGCCGGGCGCAACTTCGGTGCCGTTGTAGCGGGCGAAGGGCTTGGCCGCGAAGGCTTGCCGTGAGATCTTCAGCGCGCGGATCAGCGGCAGGATGTCCTCCGGTTCCTTCAGCAGGTTGGGATCGATCAATGGCGCGGCGGTCGGATCGGCGCTGTCGAGGCGCACCGTGCCGCGGCTCTTGGGGTAAAGGCCGACCGGGCTGATCGCGTAGCCGTGGCCCAGCGGGAAGGGCACCTTGGGGTTGGTCAGCCGCTTGGCGGGTTGGAACACGAATTGCACGTCGGGCCGGTCAAGCGACGGATCGGTGCGCAGGAAGGCGACGCTTTCGAACACGTTGCCTGCCAGCGGCCCCTTGCGGGTCAGCAGGTATTGGATGCCATGCAGGATGTCGCGCGGCAGGACCTTCCAGCTGATGCCGTAACTGGTCGGGTCGCTCGTTTCCATGTGGATCGGGCTGGCGACATGGTCGTGGTAGTTGCCGCCGACGCCGGGCAGTTCGTGCACAACCTCGATGCCGTGTTCGCGCAGATGATCGGCGGGGCCGATGCCGCTGAGCATCAGGATCTGCGGTGTCTGCACCGTGCCCGCGCTCAGCACGACTTCGCGGCGCGCCCTGATCACGCGCCCATCGCCCAGCGCGACCCCGGTTGCGCGGGCGTTCTCGATCACGATGCGGGCGACCTGCGCCTTGGTCTGCAAATGGATGTTCCCGCGATCCAGCGCGGGCTTGAGCATCTGTTGCCAGGTGCTCTGGCGCTGGCCATTGCCGATCAGGCCTTGCCGCCTGCCGTAGCCTTCGCTGTCGGGTCCGTTGAAGTCAGGGCAGGCAGGGAATTGCAGTTCGCCCAGCGCGTCCATGAAGGCATAGTTCAGCGCATTGGGGTTCTCGACCAGCTTGACGTTGATCGGCCCGTCCGTGCCATGGAAGACGCTGGCCGGATGATCCTCGTTGCGCTCGGTGCGGGTGAAATAGGGCAATACCTCACGATAGGACCAGCCCTTGCACCCCATGTCCGACCAGTCGTCGTAATCCGTGGGGTGGCCGCGGAAATAGACCATGCCGTTGATCGCGCCCGACCCGCCGGTCACGCGTCCGCGCGGCACGCCGATCTGGCGGCCCGCCATCCCGTCCTGTGGAACGGTGGCAAAGCCCCAGTTGCTCGCCTTTAACCCGATGGCCGCGGCGACGAAGCTGGGCACGTGGAAGAACGGGTGACTGTCATGCCCGCCCGCTTCCAGCACGCAGGTTGTCGAGCCCGTATCTTCACCCAGCCGGGCTGCCAGTGCGGCACCGGCAGAACCTGCGCCGATCACGACGAAATCGAATTCGTTTGCGCTCATGCGCTGTGCCTCTCCCTAACGAACGTTAGAGTGCGTAAGCGAGGCAGCAAAGGCAAGTGGCAATCCGCAGTCTCTCGGGCTAGGCAAGGCCCAGTGCGGGCGTGGCGGAATGGTAGACGCCGGGGACTTAAAATCCCCTGAGCTTTGCTCGTGCCGGTTCGAGTCCGGCCGCCCGTACCATCTTCCCCGAATCTCCTGCCTGACCCCGGGACTTTCCCTACCTGCGATTAGCCGTTCTCTAACTGCCTTCAGGATATCCGGTGTTTTCAGGCGGGTAACGAAAGGTCGTTCCCGAAACAGCCGGGGTCTACATGGGCGAAGCCGTACGCAGCGATGATGGGATACCGGTGCCCGCGCCAGCGGAGCAGCGCGTTGCGCCGCGCTTCACCCTGCTTATCCGCGCTGCCAAGCTGATTATGTCGGCTGGCGAGTTCCTTTGCGTTATCCGCGATGCCTCGGAAACCGGCATCAGCGTGCGCACCTTCCATGCCCTGCCGAAATGCGATGACATGACGATCGAGCTGCAGAACGGTGATCGCTATGGGCTGGAACAGGTCTGGGAGGAGCCGGATCGTGCCGGTTTCCGCTTCAGCCAACCTGTCGACATCCGGCGCATCATCGAAAGCCCCAGCCGCTTTGCCAAGCGGCCGATCCGGCTGAAACTGGAAGCCCCGGCGGAGATCAGCTGCCTGGCAGGCAAGGCGGACGTGACCATCCGCAACATCTCGCAGCAGGGCGTCAACATTTCCACCGGGCTGCGGCTGGCGCTCGAACAGCGGGTGCAGATCTCGGCTCGGGGCCTGCGCGAAACCAGCGCCCGGGTGCGCTGGCGCAATGGCCGCGAATTCGGCCTGGCCTTCGAGGAGACCTTCCAGTTCGGCGAGCTCGCCCGCGTCGTGCGCCTGCTGCAGCGGGTTTAATCCTTGTTTTCGCCCTTGGCGGGGCACCGTGTTAACCATGCCATAACCATTTTCCTTCACTCCCGGACAAGAGATCACATCCGGGGGCTTCGATGCACGAAAACGAGACTGGCAAGACGGGCGGCGACAAAGAAGTAGTTGTCGACGTGGCCATTATCGGCGCGGGACCGGCAGGCCTGACGGCCGGCTACCTGCTGACCAAGGCCGGCAAGTCCGTCGCCATCATCGAGAAAGACGCCACCTACGTTGGCGGCATCAGCCGCACCGTCGAACACGAAGGCTATCGCTTCGATATCGGCGGCCACCGCTTTTTCTCGAAGAGCCAGCAGGTCGTTGACCTGTGGAACGAGATCCTGCCCGACGATTTCATTCAGCGCCCGCGGAT
>JAUIIG010000069.1 GCA_030431875.1 Alphaproteobacteria bacterium | reverse complement strand
CAGCCGAAGGCCGCAACGAAGCGCGCGACAACGGCTTCCCCTTCAACGCCTATTCCAGCGAAACCGCCTGGGAAGTGGTGGCAGACCTGCCGGACTGGATCAGCCTGTCGGCGGGCCTGTCCAGCTATTCCGGCGGCGCGCACCCGAACTACGGTTTCGACACCGTGGTGTGGGACAAGGAGCACGGCGAACCGCTGGAGCCGATTGCCTTCTTCACCTCTGCCGCCGCGCTGGACCGCGCGCTGGGCGATGACCTGTGCGAGGCCCTGAACGAAGAGCGGGAGCGACGCCGCGGCATGCCGGTAGAGGAAGGCTCCGACGACAGCTTCGATGCCTGCATCAAGCCGGACGAGACCAACCTGTTGCTCGGCTCCACCAACGGCGAAACCTTCAACCGCATCGGCATCCAGATCGCGCCTTATCTTGCCGGTCCCTATGCGGAAGGCAGCTACGAATTCACCTTCCCGGTGACAGAGGAACTGCTGGAAGTCGTGCGCGAGGAATACCGACCCGCCTTCGCCGCTCGCAATTAGGCGAGACAGCCTCTATGTGGGGCCCATGACCGAATACCAGCACGTAACCGAAGACATGTCCGTCTACCGCGACGGCACCATCAAGCTGCACGGGCCGGAAGGCTTTGAAGGCATGCGCAAGGCGGGCCGACTGGCTGCCGAAATCCTTGACGAACTGACCACCATGATTGAGCCCGGCGTCACCACGGCGGAACTGGACGCCAAGGTGCGCGAGATGACGCTGGACGGCGGCGCCGTGCCCGCGACCATGGGCTATCGCGGCTATACCCATTCTTGCTGCATCTCCATCAACCACGTGGTCTGCCACGGCATCCCCTCGGACAAGCGCCTGAAGGACGGCGACATCGTCAATATCGACGTGACCCCGCTGCTGGACGGCTGGCACGGCGACACCAGCCGCATGTTCTTTGCCGGCGAGCCGTCGATCAAGGCGAAGAAACTGGTGGAAGTGACCTACGAATGCCTGATGATCGGCATTGCCCAGGTGCGCCCCGGCGCGCGGCTGGGCGATATCGGCGCGGCGATCCAGGACCATGCCGAACGCCACCGCTACGGCGTGGTGCGCGAATTCTGCGGCCACGGCCTCGGCCGCCTGTTCCACGACGCGCCCGAAGTGGTCCACGCTGCGCGAGCGGGTTCCGGTCCGGAACTGCGCGCAGGCATGTTCATGACCATCGAGCCGATGATCAACCTCGGCAAGCCGCACGTGAAGCTGCTCAACGACGGCTGGACTGCAGTGACCCGCGACAAGAGCCTGTCGGCGCAGTTCGAACATTCGATCGGCATTACCGAGGACGGCTGCGAGATCTTCACCAAGAGCCCCAAGGGACTCGACAAGCCTCCCTACGGAGTCGCCGCGTGAAGCGGTTGGCAATAGCGGTAGCGGGCCTTGTTACGCTCGCCTCCTGCCAGACCGTGCAGGAAGAAGAGGTGGCTGTGCATCCTGATGCCCATGCGCTGGCGCAGGCGGCTTGTGCGGGCTGCCACTCAGTCGAGTTGATCGGCCTGTCGCCCAACCCGGACGCGCCGGAATGGCCGGTGATTGCCAATACCCAAGGCCTGACCCGGCAGTCGCTGACTGTCTGGCTGCGGGACGCCCACGCCTACCCCGAGGAAATGGATTTCTACCTCGAGGAAGACGAGGTAGACATGCTGGTGGGCTACATCCTGTCGCTGCGCGACGAGGACTATCACCCGCCTTATTGAAGCCTGAGCAGGTGTGCCGGACAGGTCCGGCAATCGCTCGATCCAAAGCCGGGTAGGGGCACCTCGCAGCCTTCCTCGAGCAGTCGCTTGACCAGCGCACATTCGCTGCCGTCGGGAAAGGCGAGGGCGGAGATCTCGCTCGCCGCCACAGTCAGCGCATCGACATGCCAGTGCAGTTTCTTGTCCTTGCGCAGATGCCGCGCCACGCGGGCGGCGATCCCGCCGGGGCCATTGGCGCTGCCGGCGTAGAGATTGGTTCCATGAGCAAGGGTGTAGGGCTTGCCTCGCAGCGTGCCTTGCAGCCGTTCGGTGAGGGTGATTTCCAAGAGGTAGGCGCCCGCGATGGATCCCGGGGCAACGGCTTCAGGGAAGAGCGCGGTCAGGGCACGCACCGGGATTATCCCTCGCGCGCAGCCCGGATAGCCGCGCCACCGGCAAATGGGGCCATGGCTACCAGCACCAGGCTGATCGACGCGGTCAGCGCCAGGCCCGCATCACCCCCTGTCGACAGGCTGCCCGCACCGAAGACCAGCAGCGGCACGGCCAGCGGGATGGCCAGCAGTCCCGCGAGCGCCGCTCCGCCGCCGCGCAGGCCCACGGTGACGCTGGCGATGATGATGCCGATGGCGGCAAGGCCCGGTGTGCCAGCCAGCAGGCCCAGTTCCACCGTCCACAGCGTCTGGGCATCGATGCCCAGCAGGGCGCTGGCGGGCAGGGCGGCCAGCATCAGGAAGGGACCGAAGCTGAGCCAGTGCGCCGCCAAGCGCACGGTCACCACGACCTCTTCGGAAATACCGCGCAGGGCCCATTGGTCGAAGAAACCGCTTTCCACGTCGGGCGCCAGCAGGCGGTCGAGCGGCAGGATGGCGGCGAGCAGCGCGGCGACCCAGATCACCCCGCCGCCAGTTTGCGCCAGCAGCGTGGGGTTGGGGCCGACCGCGAAGGGATAGAGCATGGCCACGGCGAGGAAGAACAGCAGCGGCAGCAACGTGTTGCCGCTGCGCGCACCGGGCAGCAGGCGGGACAGGTCGCGCCACAAGAGGCTGCCGATCGCACTCATGCGTATACGTCCTGCGGTACGAAGTCGGGAAGGTGCAGTTGCGACATGCCGGAAACGGTAATCGGCTGGTGACTGGCGATGAGGGCAATGCCCCCGCCAGCAACGTGCTCTGCCACGAGGGTTTCGACCAGAGCCACGGCCTCGGTGTCCAGCCCGTTCAGCGGCTCGTCGAGCAGCCAGATCGCTGCTTGCTGACCGAGCAGACGCGCCAGCGCCGCCCGCTTGCGTTGCCCGGTAGAAAGATAGCGAACGGGAACGTCGAGCAGGTCGGCAAGGCCCAGTCGGGCGAGGTCCACGCTCCCGCCGTCGATGCCGGTCCAGAAGGCGAGCGCCTTGCCCAGTGGCTGGTGCTCGTCGAGGGCAATGTTCTGGTCGAGCAGGGCCATTGCGCCTTGTCGCTCCACGTTACCGGCAAAGGGGCGCAGCAGGCCGGCCATGATGCGGATCATGCTCGACTTGCCGATGCCGTTGGGGCCGGTGACGTGGCAGGCTTGCCCGCTATCGAGCGCCAGCGACAGGCCAGCGAACAGCAGCCGGTCGCCGCGGCGGCAGGCCAGTTCACTCGCGGCTAATCGGCACGGTTCCATCATTGGCCGCGTTAGGGCATGCAGGCCGCAAGTGGCAAGCAAGGGAGCATCACATGGCCGTCGAGAAACTGACCCGCAGCGAAGCGGAAGCCGCTTTGGCTGAGCTTGATGGCTGGGAATTTGACCGCGCCGGCGATGCCATACGCAAGGTCTTCAAGTTCGGCGATTTCAGTGCTGCATGGGGATTCATGAACCGCGTTGCCCTGATCGCCGAGAAAACCGACCACCATCCCGAGTGGTTCAACGTCTACAACAAGGTCGACATCACGCTGACGACGCATGACGCGGGCGGGTTGTCGCAGCGCGACCTGAAGATGGCCAGGGCGATCGAGGCGCTGTGAAACGGCTGGGGGCCCTGCTTGCGGCGCTTTTGGGGTTGGCGGCAACGCCGGTCGCCGCGCAGGAGACCGGCCTTCGGGGCGTCTGGCAAGGGACCATCGGAGAACTGCCCATCCATGCGTGCTTCGAGGGCGAGGATGATGACGGCGTCTATTATTACGACCGCTACATGGAACTGATCCGGCTGGAGCAGGAAGAGGGTGTGTTCACCGAGCGCGCGGGTTACCGCGAGCCGGGCACGGCCACATGGCAATTCGCTGAAGTAGGCCGCAGCCGCGCCGCGGGCGACTGGCGCGACGGTGACCGGCGCCTGCCCGTCTCCTTGCGCCGCCTCGATTGGTCTGCCGACGACGCATTTGCCTCTCCTTGCGAAAGCGCCGAATTCATCCAGCCGCGCCTCGAAGGTTTCAGCGTGGCGAGCATTCCCGCCATGCTGGGTGACCAGCCCTATACAGTACTGCGCTACGTCCCACCGTCGCATTGGCGCGGACAGTACGATACCGATTTCGAACCCGTCGCGATTTCCACCTTCGCCTTGCCGGAAGACCAGCGCGGTGATGCCCTGATCAATTTCACCCTGGCGCGCGAGCTGCCCACGGGCCGGGCGGATGACGAATATGCGCTGTGCCTGTCGGGCAATATCCGCGCCTTCGGCACGGACGGCGATTTCCAGCAGGGGATCATCCCCGAAGTGATCACCCGCCGCTGGCTGGGCGTGAACGAGACCAGCGGCACCTTCTGCGGCGGTGCCCATCCCAATTACTGGGAAGAACGCCGGGTCTACGACCGGACGACGGGGCAGGAGGTCAATCCGGAAAGCTGGCTCAACGATCTGGCGGCAGGGCGGGAGCTCTACACATCGGGAATGGACAGCTTCGTCTACACCCGCCTGACTGACCGCTTCCGCGAGGCGATCCGTCCATTCTGGGAAGAAGCGAATGACGATATCGACTGCAATTCCATCGTGCTCGAAACGCCTGACTGGGACATCGGCCTTGCCGAACAGGGCCTTGCCCTGATCCCGCGCGTGCCACACGCGGCGACGCCCTGCGCGATCACCGTGGTCATGCCCTGGCAGGCGGCCATGCCGTTCCTCTCGCTGGAAGGGCAGGCGGTGGCCGCTGGGTTCACCGAGGAATGACTGCATGGGTCGCCTTGCTTCGCGCGGTGAATGTCGGGGGGACCGGCAAGATCGAGATGGCACGACTGCGCGAGGCGCTGGGGAAGACCGCGCTGGAGCAGGTGCGCACCTACATCGCCAGCGGCAACGTGGTTTTCGTCGGCCCTGATGACGAGGCGGAGGTGCGGCAGGTCCTCACCGAGGCGATCAACGGCGAGTTCGGCGGTTGTCCGGAAATCATCCTGCGCACAGGCAAGGACATGGCCCGGGTGCTGGCGCGCAACCCGTTTACCGATGCGGCGGGCAATCAGGTGATCGTGGTGTTTGTTGATGGACCAGCCGAGGTTGGCGATTTGCGCCACCAGACGGTCGAGCAGGTCGTCGCTGACGCAAGCGAAGTCTTTATCCACTATCCGTCAGGGCAGGGTCAGTCGAAGCTGGTCGTGCCTGCCGCAAAGCAGGGCACCGGGCGCAACATCAATACCGTGACGAAGCTGGCGGAAATGGCTGCCGAGATCGGCTAGCCTCGCCCCTCGCTCTCGTTATGGGCGTCTTTCAACGTGGCCGCGCGCTTCTTCAGCAGCCACGGCATCCACTTGGCCACCCGCGCAAGCTTGCGCGCGGTCTTGCCGACGAGGATGTGCGTCTTTTCCCCGTGGACCGCATCCCACGCGGCCTGTGCCACTACTTCGACCGGCGTGAACTCCAGCCCGGCAGCCACCACGGCCTCGCGGATCGGGGTATTGCGGCTGCGGTTGGGAGGGGCCTGCAACAGCGGAGTGTCGATGAAGCTGGGCATCAGCGAGCGCGACTTGATCCCGAACTCGCGCCATTCGGCATCGAGGCTTTCGGTCAGCGATCGCACGCCCGCCTTGGTCGCGCCGTAGACGCTCTGGTTGGCCATGCCGTGGATGGCCGCCGCGCTGGCGGTGTTGAGCAGGCAGGAGCCCGGAGCCGCAGCTTTCAGGTAAGGGAAGCTGGCCTTGGCACCGTAGAACACGCCGCGCAGGTTGACGTTGATGAGCAGGTCCAGCTCGTCATAGGTCACCTCGTCGATGGCCCCGCCCGAAGGCACGCCGGCGTTGTTGGCGACCACGTCGATCTTGCCGTCATTGAGCGCCGCGAATTCGCCCAAGGCCTTGTCCCACGCGGGCTGGTCGGTGACGTCGAAGACATAGGTATGGCACTGGCCTTCGGGCAACAGCGCCTTGGTTTCATCCAGCCCTACCGAGTTGCGATCGGCAATGCCGACAAGCCAGCCCTTGGCAGCGAAATGCTGCGCGATGGCGCGGCCGATGCCGGACCCGCCGCCGGTGATGAAAATGCTCTTCTGCGACATGACAGCCCCTCTCCCTACAGGCCCTTTACGTGCTCCTTACCTGCACGAATGTCAGCTGTCGATTCGGCCAGCACCTCGCCCGCCGGTTCGGCGCGGCCGCCGATGCATTCGGCGAGGAAGTTCTCGGCAATGGCGTTGAAGGCGATGTTGTTTTCCGGGCGGTGGAAGCCGTGGCCCTCGTCGGGGAAGAGGACATAGGTTACCGGCACGCCGTCGCGTTCCATGGCTTCCACGATCTGGTCGCTTTCGGCCTGCTTCACGCGCGGATCGTTGGCACCCTGGCCGATCAGCAGCGGCTTGACGATATCCTTCGCCTTGTAGAGCGGGCTGATCGACTTGAGGAATTCCACGCCTTCGGGCGTCGAGGGATCACCCATGCGTTCGTGGAACTGCTTCACCAGCGGCTCCCAGTAGGGCGGGATGGTTTCGAGCAGGGTTTCGAGGTTCGACGGGCCGACGATATCGACGCCGCAGGCGAAGACCTCTGGCGTGAAGGTCAGGCCCACCAGCGTGGCATAGCCGCCGTAGCTTCCGCCCATGATCGCCACCTTGTCGCGCTCGGCGATACCGGCATCGATAGCCCACTCGACCGCGTCGATCAGGTCGTCGTGCATCTTGCCCGCCCACTCGCGGTTGGCGGCATTGATGAACTCCTTGCCGAAGCCGGTGGAGCCGCGGAAATTCACGCTCAGCACGGCATAGCCGCGGTTGGCGAGCCACTGGTGCGTGCGGTTGAAGCCATAGCCGTCGCGCGCCCAGGGACCGCCGTGGACCAGCAGCACCATGGGCACAGGTGCGTCCGGCACGCCGTCACCGTCCGGATCGCACTGCGGCGGCAGTGTGAGGTAGCTGGGCAGCGTGAGGCCGTCGCGCGCGGGTATCTCGCGGGCGTGCATCGGCTGCAGCGGAGCGCCCTCCAGCTCCGGATAGGTCGTGTAGAACTTCGTCAGCGTCATCGCGTCGCGATCGAACAGGTAGCTGCTGATCGGCGCGGTCAACGGGTCGTTCCACACCAGCCAACGGCGGTCGTCATCGGTACGCGACTGGACGCCGAAATCGCCATCGAGCTGCTCGCGCAGCCACACGAAGGCCTCGCCGATATCGGGATCGATGGCGTGGTGTTCGGTGCGCAGGTAAGTGGCGCTCCAGGCCAGAACTTCGCCGGTCTGCTTGTGACGCAGGGTGCCGCCGATATCAGCCTTGTCATGCTCGGCGATCAGGGTGCGTTCGCCCGTCTCGCAGTTCTCGGCAAACAGAGCGGCGGTGTTCCGGCCGCGGCTGTCGAACCAGTAGAGCGTCTTGCCGTCAGTGGTATAGCCCGCCATGCCGGTGGTGAGCGCATCGTCGAGGCCAGTGACCTCGCGCGGCTCTTCCGCCACCACGCCATCGGTAATTTCGTGCATGTCGGTGCCGCCCTCGGCGTTCTGCCGCATGGCCCAGCGCATGGTCAGGCTGTCGTCGAATTCAAACCCGGCCCATTCATTGTTTTCGAACACCAGCGTCAGTTCGCCCGTGGTCAGGTCGAGCATGTAGGCATCGTGGAAGCGCGCATCGCGGTTGTTGAGGCCGACCACGATCCGGTCGCGGATGGTATCCGATCCGGCGGTAAAGCCGACCCGGGTGTTCTCGAACGGGGTTAGGCAGCGGTCCTCTCCGCCATCGACCATGACTTGGTAGAGCAGGAAGTTCTCGTCGCCTTCCTTGTCGCGGACGTAGAGCAGGCTGCGGCTGTCGGGAGCCCAGAAATACTGCGGGATCGGCCGGTCCGTCGCGCTGGTCATGCGGCGCACGGCCTCGTGATCCTCGGCCGGAGCCATGAACACGTTCATCACCCCTTCCCACGGTGCCATCCAGCTGACCCACTTGCCGTCCGGACTGATCTTGCCCTGCGCGCGGGTGGGGTTCCCGAACAGGTGATCGCGCGGGATCAGCGGGGTGTCGGCAGTGCGGGCGGCGGCGGTGGTGTCTGTCATGTTTGCTCCCAATGGGTCCCGGTGGGGAGGTAGGGAGCGGCTAGCGTGTTGCCAACCTAAAGGGCCGGATTGTTATAACAATGCCAGGTGAAGATCGCCGTCGCGCCGCGATGGGGGCGCCATGGTTCGGCCAGGGCGCGGGTGGCCTTTTCGTCGGGGCGTTCTTCCATGCCCAGGATCTTGCCGATGCCCGCCATCACCGCGAGGTCTCCGGCGGGCCAGATGTCCTGCCGTCCCTCGGCGAACAGCAGGTAGATTTCGGCTGACCAGCGGCCGATGCCCTTGATCTTGGTGAGTTCGGCAATCGCCTCTTCATCGTCGGTGGGCAAGTTGTCGAAATCGACCTCGCCTGCTGCCACCAGTTCGCACAAGGATCGGGCATAGCCCTGCTTTTGTCGCGACAGGCCGCAGGCGCGCAGGGTGTCGAAATCGCGTTCCAGCAGGCAGGTGGGCTTGAACTCCGTGCCCAGCTCGGCCTCCAGCTTGTTCCACATGGATGTGGCTGCCGCGACGCTGACCTGCTGGCCGACGATGGTGCGCAGCAAGGTCTTGTAGCCGGTAGGCCGGATGCGCGGTTCCGGGTAACCGGCCTTCTCCAGCGCGGCAGCAATCGCCGGTTCGCGATCTGCCACCTCGTCCAGCGCTGTCTTGATCTGTGCTGCCGTCAGTCCCATCGCCATATCCTTGCCAATCGTGCCGCGATTGCCTAGCAGCCGCGCGACCGATCACCAGAGGAAAACCGCAACAATGCCCAAGCTCACCGTCGTCAACCGCTCCGGCGAAGAATCCACCATCGAGGTCGGCTCCGGCCTGACCGTGATGGAAGCCATCCGCGACAACGGCTTCGACGAGCTGCTGGCCCTGTGCGGCGGCTGCTGTTCCTGCGCGACCTGCCACGTGCACGTCGACCCGGAGTTCAAGGACAGGCTGCCGACAATGAGCGAGGACGAGGACGACCTGCTCGATTCCAGCGACCACCGCGACGAAAACTCGCGCCTGTCGTGCCAGGTTCCCTTCACGGATGACCTGGACGGCTTGAAGGTGACCATCGCCCAAGAAGATTGAGTGGTTCGTATTGCGAAGGCGCCTCCGCGCCTTCGTCCTCGCTAGACGCGCTCCGCTTCGCTACGCGCCCGCTGCGGGCGGGCGGTCGCCCTTGCGGTCGCGGTGCGACCGTGCCGAGGCGAGTAGCCCAGCTTTGTCTGACCCAAAGCCATATTACATTGCGCTAAACTGTCGGCCCTCCTAACTTCCGGACCATGACAAAGCTGCCCGTTAAATCGTCCACGCTCGACCTCATCGGCAATACTCCGCTCGTCCTGTTGCAAGGGCCCAGCGAGGCGGCCGGGTGCGAGATCTGGGGCAAGTGCGAATTTGCCAACCCGGGTGCCAGCGTGAAGGACCGTGCGGCGCTCTGGATCGTGCGCGATGCAGAGGCGCGCGGTGAGCTGAAGCCGGGCGGTACGGTGGTCGAAGGCACGGCAGGCAACACGGGCATCGGCATCGCGCTGGTCTGCAATGCGCTTGGCTACAAGTGCGTGATCGTCATGCCGGACAACCAGTCGAAGGAGAAGATGGATACCCTGCGCGCACTCGGTGCGGAGCTGGTGACCGTCCCGCCAACGAAGTTCGCTGACCCTAACCACTTCGTCCACACCAGCCGCCGCATCGCGGAAGAGATGGACAATGCCGTCTGGGCCAACCAGTTCGATAATGTCGCCAACCGCCGCGCCCATATCGAAGGCACTGCGCCCGAAATCTGGGACCAGATGGACGGCAAGATCCATGGCTTTACCTGTGCCGTAGGTACCGGCGGCACGCTTGCGGGCGTGGGCATGGGGCTGAAGGCTTTCGACGAGGCCGTGCGCATCGCCTTGACCGATCCCTTCGGGGCGGCGCTCTACAGCTACTACGCGGAAGGCGAGCTGAAGTCCGAAGGCTCATCCGTCGCCGAAGGCATCGGGCAGGGCCGCATCACTGCCAACCTCGAAGGTGCACCGGTCGATACGCAGTTCCGCATTTCCGATCCCGAAGGACTCGACTGGGTGGCTCGCTTACTGCGCGAGGAAGGCCTGTGCCTGGGCCTGTCGAGCGGTATCAACGTCGCTGGCGCTGTAGAGCTGGGCCGCCAGCTGGTCGCCGAAGGCGTGGAGAACCCGCGTATTGCCACGATCCTGTGCGACACCGGCTTCCGCTATCTCTCGACACTGTACAATGCCGAATGGCTGGCCGCGAAGGACCTTCCCGTTTTTGACTGGTTAGGTTCAGCTTCGGAAGGCTAAGGAGGCGCGCATGGCATTCGATCCGCGCGATTTCTTCCGCCCCAAGGCAGAGGCCGAACCCGCCCCGCTTGCGGGCACGCGGGCCGAGCGCATGCAGCGCCTGCAGATCGGCGGTTTCGGCGTGCTCGCCATGGTGCTGCTGGTCGGCCTTGCCGATGCCATCACCAGCCGCGTGCAGCTGACCGAGGAGGGCGTTGTGCCCGACGCTGCGCCGACCGTTGTCGCCAGCGAAACGGCTGCTCCGCGCGATCCGCTGGCCGATGCCGGCGTGGTGCCGGACCTGCCAGCGGACCCGACGCCTTCACCGACCCCGACTGCTTCGCCCACCCCGGAAGCGAGCGAGGCCCAGACCCGCCCGCCGTCGAATGCGCCTCTCCAGTAAGCTGGCTTTTGCGCTGGCGCTGGCTTGCGCGGCACCACCCGCTGTCGCGCAGGATGACGGCGCGCAGCCGCAGCTTGCCTTGATGGGCACGGTGCCGATTTTCTGGGGCGAACCGGCTGACTTCGGCGAAACGCTGCTGGGTGAGGCAGAGCCGCACTGGGCGCGCGCGGTACTGGAGCAGGGCTTTGCATTGTCGCCGGTCGACTACCTCTCGGCAGAGGCTTTGGCGGAATACGACTACCTGTTGCTGGCTCAGCCGCGCGGTTTGAGCGGGGAAGAGAACGTCGCGCTTGATGCCTGGGTGCGCGGTGGCGGAAGACTGCTGTTGTTCGCTGACCCGCTGATGACCGGGGAATCGCGTTACGGTATCGGCGATCGCCGCCGCCCGCAGGACGTGGCGCTGCTCTCGCCGATCCTTGCGCGCTGGGGACTCGAACTGACTTTCGACGAAGCGCAGGACGAAGGCCTGCAGCAGGCCGATCACTTTGGTGATCCGCTGCCGGTGAACATGCGGGGTGAGTGGCACTATTCGGGGACCTCGCGGGAATGCAACATTCCCGGTGATGCCTTGCTGGCCCATTGTCGCATCGGGGCGGGGCAGGCGCTGCTGGTGGCCGATGCCGCCCTGCTCGATCTTGCCGGGCCTTACCCACATGCCGAAAGCGCCCTGACCTGGCTGCTGGAGCACGGTTTGGGGATGGCGCGGGAGAGAATGGCCGAAGAGGGCGATTCCCCGCGGGAAATCGTGGGAACTGTTGGTCTTGCTACCGAAACGTCGCAAAATCTGTCGGCCAGGACTGCAGGAGAGAGATAGGAAAAACAAACACTTATATCTTTCTCCCACAATTTCCCGCAATTTCCCCTTCCATCCCGCGTCTGCACGCGGTATCCCCCGATTCCATCGGACACATAGCCCGTGTTGCGTCCCGCCAGTCGGGGCGAACCGGTCGCGCCTGCGCGCGGCCCGGAGCGGAGAAGGTGTGTTCGCGAGGGAACTTCGGTTGAGGGACAAGGGCACGTGGCGCAGCGGCCGACAGGTTACAGGGGGCAGGGCTTTTCGCTTCGCGGCGAAAAGGATCGCTTCGTGCTGCCTCCGCTGTTCCGCAAGGTCTTCGCCGAGCTGGGTGACGAGGGCGTGCTGTGCGTTGCCAAGCACCACAAGTATCCCTGCCTGACCGCCTTCGGCCTCTCGCGCACCGACAATTTCGAAGACATCCTCGACAAGGAAGAAGAGAACGCCGTGCGCCGCGATCTCGACTTCGACCGGGACCTGCGCTCCACCCAGATGTGGACCTTCACCGAAGTGCCCTACGACAAGAGCGGGCGCTTCATCCTGCCGCCGCGCTTCTGCAAGGTCGGCGGGATCGGCGAGAACATCTGCTTCCTTGGCGGCGGGCAGTTCCTGACCCTGTGGGACCTCGACAAGCTGGGCCAGATGGGCGGCGGCTGGCAGGACCAGTACGAGCTGTGCCTGGCCGACGCCGAAGATGCCTGGGCCAAGGCGAAAGGGAAGGGCAAATGACCTCTCCCGCGCCGCATATCCCCGTCCTGCTCGACGAAGTGATCGAAGCGCTCGACCCGCAGCCGGGCGACGTCATCATCGACGCCACCTTCGGTGCCGGCGGCTATACCCGTGCGATCCTCGCGCGCGGGGCGACCGTTCATGCCTTCGACCGCGATCCCGACGCCATCGAGGCGGGCAGCAAGTGGCCCGAAACGCAGGAGCAGCCGCCGCGCCTGGTGCTGCACCACCGCCGCTTTTCCGAAATGGTCTCCGCCATGGCCGAGGCCGGGATTTCCCAGGTCGACGGCATTACCATGGATATCGGCGTGTCCTCGATGCAGCTGGACCAGGCGGAGCGCGGCTTTGCCTTTTCGTCCAATGGCCCGCTGGACATGACCATGAGCCAGTCCGGTCCCAACGCTGCCGACTTCGTCAACGAGGCGGCGGAAAAGGACATTGCCGACGTGCTGTTCCAGTACGGTGAGGAGCGCCAGTCGCGCCGCGTCGCCCGCGCCATCGTGGCCGCGCGCCCGCTGACCACTACTGGCGAACTGGCCGAAGTGGTGCGCAAGGCGCTGGGTCACCGTCCCGGCGACAAGAAGGACCCGGCCACGCGCAGCTTCCAGGC
>JAUIIG010000068.1 GCA_030431875.1 Alphaproteobacteria bacterium | reverse complement strand
CGGACGCTTCCGCTTCGGCGGATTGAGGACGGCCCCGCAACTTCGGTTGCGGGGCCGTTCTTGTTTATGCGGCAAGGTTTCAGCGGTGGCCGCGCGCGCCTTGACGCGCCGTGCGGCTGCACTAGGACGATGGCCAGGTTACTACAGAGGATTGCATATGAAGATCGACGCAAGTGTTGCCGCCATCGTCACGGGCGGCGCATCGGGACTGGGCGAGGCAAGCGCCCGCGCACTGGCTGCCAAGGGCGCCAAGGTCGCGCTGTTCGATCTGAACGAAGAACGCGGCGAGCAGGTTGCGGCCGAGATCGGCGGCATTTTCTGCCGCGTCGACGTGTCGGACGAAGCCTCCCTCGTCGCAGGCTTTGAAAAGGCCCGCGCCGCCCACGGCCAGGAACGCGTCTTCGTCAACTGCGCCGGCATTGGCACTATCGGCAAGCTGACCCGCCGCGACCGCGAGACGGGCGAGATCAGCCACCTGCCGTTCGACCTGTTCGAGAAGACCATCAAGGTGAACCTGATCGGCACCTTCCAGTGCATGGCCAAGACTGCCACCGGCATGATGGCCAGTGATCCGGTGGGCGACAGCGGTGAACGCGGCGTGATCGTCAATACCGCTTCGGTTGCGGCCGAAGACGGACAGATCGGCCAGGTGGCCTATGCCGCGTCCAAGGCCGGCGTGAAGGGTATGACCCTGCCGGTGGCACGCGACCTGATGAACGAAGGCATCCGTGTGAACACCATCCTGCCGGGCATCTTCCTGACCCCGATGATGGCCGGCCTGCCGGAGAAGGCGCAGGAATCGCTCGCTGCTTCGGTGCCGTTCCCCAAGCGCCTTGGCCAGCCGGAGGAATATGCCTCGCTGGTCTGCTTCATGGTGGAAACCGAGTACATGAACGCGGAAACCGTGCGTCTTGACGGCGGCATCCGGATGCCGCCCAAGTAGGCGCAGGCAAGGAAGGGCGCAGCGACATGGCGGACTGGCACATTGGCGTGATCGGTGGCTCGGGTCTCTACGAGCCCGGCGCGCTGGAAGATGCGCAGGAAATCGCCGTCAACAGCGCCTTCGGCAAGCCTTCGGGGCCGGTCACCACCGGCCGCCTTGGCGGGGTGAAGGTCACCTTCATCGCGCGCCATGGGGCAGGGCACACCCGCTCGCCCAGCCATGTCAACTTTCGCGCCAATATCGACGTGCTCAAGCGGTGCGGCGTGACCGACGTACTGGCCATTTCGGCCATCGGCAGCCTGAAAGAGGAGTTCGCCCCGGGCGACTTCGTGGCGGTCGACCAGCTGATCGATCGTACGGTCGGGCGCGAACGCAGCTTCTTCGGCGACGGCATCGTCGCGCACGTGCCGCTGGCCGACCCGGTCTGCCCGCGCCTGACCGACCTTGCCTGCAAGGCGGCGAAGAAGGCGGGGGCCAAGGTCCACGAAGGCGGTATTTATGTTGCCATCGAAGGGCCGCAGTTTTCGACCCGCGCCGAAAGCCACCTCTACCGCAACTGGGGCGCTGACGTGATCGGCATGACAGCCATGCCCGAAGCGCGGCTCGCGCGCGAGGCGGAGCTGCCCTACGCCCTGATGGGCATGGTGACCGATTACGACTGCTGGCGTGACGAAACCGCCGATGTCGATGTCACCGATATCCTCAAGGTCATGGCCGAGAACGGTGACAAGGCGCGCGCGATGTTGCTGGAGCTGGTGGCAAAGCTGCCCAAACAGCGCGAAGCCAGCCCGATCGACACGATTCTGGACTATGCCATCGTCACCCCGCGCGAGGCGTGGGACATTGCCGCGGTAACAAAGCTCGATGCCGTAGCAGGTAGATTGATAGATATTTTCCCGCACGAGGGCAGTTGATGATTGAACCTTGCAAACTGTTACAAAGTCCAACAAGGTAGTTGCTTATGCAACCGAACAGCTCTCTCTCGAACTTCCTTCCCTACCAACTCTCGTTGGCGTCCAATGCCGTCAGCGGACGGATCGCCATAGAGTATCGCCAGCGCTTCGGCCTGAGCATTCCGGAATGGCGTGTCATGGCCGTGCTTGGTGACGTGGGAGCGCTTACCCAACGCGACCTGACGCGGCGCACGATCATGGACAAGGTGGCCGTCAACCGCGCCTGCAAGGGCCTGGAAGACCGCGAACTTGCCGTGCGCACGCCGAACGAGGCGGACGGTCGCTCGCACCTGCTCGACCTGACCGAGGCGGGCCGCGAAATGCACGGGCAGATCATGCCGCTGGCGATGGAAATTGAACGGCGCCTGTTCGAAGGCTTCTCGCCTGACGAACTGGACCTGTTCCGCAAGCTGCTCGACCGGGCGCGCCAGCAGGCCGAGGATATCGGCGACGTCGATCTGGGTGACAGCTTCGGCGTGGGGTGATTTGCAGCCGCCGGTAAACGCCGGTTCTCAAGTAATATGAAAAACCCCGCCCGGATCGCTCCGGACGGGGTTTTCGTTTGCCTGGTCCTGGCCGGCCTTAGCCGCTGCCCGGCGGTCCGTCGCCGGCGAAGGCGTCGGAGATCGAACAGGCTGCCGGACCAAGGATCACGATGAACAGCACCGGCAGGATGAATAGGATCAGCGGCACGGTCATGATGGCCGGAAGGCGTGCAGCCTTCTCTTCTGCCCGCATCATGCGCTCGTTGCGGAATTCCGCCGAGAGCACGCGCAGGGCGGATGCCAGCGGCGTACCGTAGCGTTCGGTCTGCACCATGGTGGTCACCACGCCGCGCACGGCATCGAGGTCCACGCGGTAGGCGAGGTTCTCGAAGGCCTGGCGACGCTCGGTCAGGAACGACAGCTCGATCGCGGTGAGGGCGAATTCGTCACCCAGTTCCGGATAGGCGCGGCCCAGTTCCTTGGCGACACGGTTGAAGGCGGCGTCAACGGTCAGACCGGCCTCGGCGCAGATAACCAGCAGGTCGAGTGCGTCTGGCAGGCCCTTTTGGATCGCCGCAGTACGCTTTGACGCGACGTTGGCAAGATAGATTTCCGGACCCTTGTAGCCCACGACCACGAGGCCGGCGAAGCCCATGAAACGCTTCATGCTGCCCCATTCGGGGAACATGTCGGTCCAGTAGAAAATCACCACGCCGATAAGGCCCAGCACCACCGGCAGCACCATGCGGGCGAAAATGATCATGATCGCCAGTTCTTTGTTGCGGTAACCCGCCTGAGCCAGCTTCTGCTGGATCATCTTGACCTGGCTTTCCTGCAGCACCTTCATGCCCTGCAGGGTGTCTTTCATCTTGTCGGTCGTGTCGGACCGGCGCGTCAGGCTCTGGCGCTTCTTCGAGCTCTGCGTGATCATGCCCGACTTGAGTTCGGCGCGACGATCATTCAGCGCCTTCACGCGCTTGGCCATCGGATCCTTCACGGTCACCGCGGCATAGATGGCCATGATCATGGCCAGCGCGGCGATACCTGCCAGGATCGTGCCGACGAGGACAACGTCGACGCCGAGCAGCGTGGGGCCGGAGGATGGAGCGATAATCAACATGGTTCTTGCTTCCTCCAGGCTCAGATTTCGAAACTGACCATCTTGGCCATGATGAAGGCGCCGATACCCATCCACACCAGGCCGCCAAGGCCGGTCACGATCAGGCGTTCGTCTTCAAAGAAGCCGCCGATGTAGTTCGGGTTGATCCAGTAGATCAGGCCGAACACGATGAAGGGCAGGGCACCCACGATGTAGGCCGAGGCCTTCGATTCCGAGCTCATCGCCTTGATCTTCAGCTTCATCTGCGCGCGCTTGCGCAGCACGTCGGAAAGGTTGCTGAGCGTCTCGGCGAGGTTACCACCGGTCTCGCGCTGGATTGCCAGCGTGATGACGAAGAACTGGAATTCCGCGGTGCCCAGCTTGTCAGCCGTTTCCTGCAGCGATTCTTCCATGGTGCGGCCGATCTTGATGCGTTCGACCACGGCGCGGAATTCCTGGCCCACCGGGCCGGGGACTTCCTGTGCCACCACGCCCAGCGTTTCCGTCACCGGCAGGCCGGAGCGCAGGCCGCGAACCAGCAGTTCGATCCCGTCCGGGAACTTGGCGTTGAAATTGTTGGTGCGGCGCTTGATGAAGAAGCCCACGAACCAGTGCGGCAAGCCTGCACCGACAAGCACGCCGATACCCAGCGACATCAGTGCGGCACCGGTCTTGAAGTACAGCAGCGCCGTCACCACCAGGGCCAGGCCCAGCGAGGCATAGAGGTACTGCGAAAGGGTCCAGCCCATGCCGGTGCGGTTCAGCCGCAGTTGCAGGGCTTCCAGCCGCGAGTTGGCACCGGCGCGGGTGAACTGCGCCGGCTTGCGCGCGGCAATCGCCTTCTTCAGCTGGCTTTCGACCTTGTCCTTGGTGTTTTCCGAGTGGCGATAACGTACCGCCTCCAGGCGTCGCTGGCCTTCCTTGGCCGGCGAGCTGCCGTTCAGCAGCATATAGCCCAGGATCATCAGGCCCATGAGGCCACCGGCAATAAGCAGGAGCTGGATGATGCTCATGGCGATCCTTCTTTCACTAGTCCGTCATTGCGCCAGCGGTTGGCGGGCAAGGGGAAGGCCCTGCCCGCCTGCCGCAATCTTATTCGGCCGGTTCGGCGGCCTTGGCCTTCTTGGTGGAACCACCGAGAAGCGACTTGAGGTCGAAACCGCCAAGCACGGAGCCCTTCTTGCCGGATTCCTCGATGCTCGCACCGCCATCTTCGCCCACGCCGACGATCATGCTGGCGATCTCGCGGATGGGGTTGACCGTCTTGGAGCCCTTGTTGGCTTCGATGAAGGTCTGGCCAAGCTTGGCAGCGTTGGCGGCAGCCTTCTGGTCGAACGGGATCTGGAAATTGATCTTGCGTTCGATCGAAGCCTCGAAGTCGGCCTTGCTGATTTCCGCCGCACCGGTCTGCATCTTGTTGCAGACGATCAGCGGATGGGCAGCCGGGGCGTTCGACTTCAGCCACGACAGGATGCGGATCGTGTCGCGGGCCGAAGCCAGGGTCAGTTCGGTGACCAGGGTCACGACCTGGACTTCCTGCAGCAGGTGCGGGAAGTTGATCAGCATGTTGCGCGGCAGGTCGATGACAGTGGTGTCAAAGGCCTGGCGGAACTCTTCCTCCAGCTGGAGGAAGGCCGTGCCATCGGTCATCATCGGCGAGTTGATCGGCGCCTCTGCGGACATGATGGCCAGGTTGTCGTTGGCGCGGATCATGGCGCGTTCGATGAACAGGCCGTCGATACGGCTGGGGTTCTCGATCGCGTCGGTCAGGCCGCGGCCCGGCTCCAGGTCCAGCGCCAGGGCGCCGGTACCGAAGTGTACGTCGAGGTCCAGCAGCGCCGTCGAACGGTGGTGTTCGCTGGCAAACAGCCAGGCGAGCGAAGTGGCAAGGGTGCTGGCACCCACACCGCCGCGCGTGCCGACCACGGCCGTTGCGACATGTTCGTGTTCGCCTTCACCGTCGGCATTGCGCGGCGAAGAGAAGACAGCCTGGGCCTGGGTCAGCGAATCCCGCAGCTGCGAGGCCGACAGCGGCTTCAGCAGGTAGTCATGGATGCCGCTGGCGAGCAGGTCGCGATAGAGGCGAACGTCGTTCACCTGGCCGACCGCGATCACCACCGTGCCGGGTTCGCAAACCTCGGCCAGGCCGTTGATATCGTTCAGCGGATCGCCGCTTTCCGACAGGTCGACCATCAGGATCGCCGGGCTTGCGGCAATCGAGAGCGACTGGATGGCGTTACGCAAGCCACCCTTGTTGCACTTCTCGGGCTGCCAGCCCATTTCGATCACGACGGGGCGCAGCACATCCAGCGCAGCTTCGTCGCAGATGAAGGCCGAGAACGGATCGCGATTGCCCATCGCACCGGATTTAAATGGCGAATTCATCGATTAATCCCCCTCGGACGAGATTTGCGGAAGGCCACCGGCACCGGTGGGTTCCTGGTTGCGATAGGTGTCGATCGCGCGGTTGGAGGTCATGACGACCGTCTCGCCCGTGCCCTCGGCGCCTTCGAGCAGGTGCTCGGGATTGGCGACCATGGCAGCGAGGTTGCCGTTCACCGCGCAGCCGAAGCCGTCGGAAGTGAAGTTGTCCTGCTGGAAACCGTAGTCTTCCGACCAGTTCGGGCAGTTCGGAACGTAGGCGGTCGAGCGGGTGACGACCACGCGGACATTGCCGGCATCGACATAGCCCTGGGTGATCGGTGCGCCCTCGGTCAGCAGCACGCCGTAGCGACCGGCGATGGCGGCCACGTCTTCGCGCACGGCGGGATTGTTCACCGCGGTGTCGATGGCGACACGGTCACCATAACCAAGGTCCAGCGTTTCGAACCAGTCAGCCAGGCGGCTTTCTTCGACGCCATCGAGACCGGAAGCGCTGGTGCGCAGGTCGAGCACGTAGTTGCTACGTTCGACAACCGGCTGGTTGACGCTGTTCAGCGAGTAGTTGTTGCCTTCGGCCATGCCGCCGCAAGCGGCGAGACCAAGGCTGAGCGAGATCGCCAGGGCAGAGCCCGCGGCACGTTTGATGCGATTGGTCATGACGATCACTCTCCGTTTGCAATGCTGAAGCCGGGCGTTGCCGCCGCGGTCTGCTGATTGGCACCCGACGGGCGTTCGCCGCCTGCCAGTGCAGTGCCGTTCTGGTCGATAATGCTGACTTCCGGGTTGGCCGGCGCTTCGTTGGCAGCGCGCGGCATCGGACGGCTCTGGCCGTCACGGCCCGCAGTCTCGCGGCCAAGCAGGAACTGCTCGAGCGCGCGCGGGCTGTTGTAGCCGTCAGTCGGCAGGTGGATGTCGCGATCGTTGACCGGCTGCACCAGGTACGGCGTCACCACGATGACCAGCTCGGTTTCGCCGCGCTGGAAAGCGTTGGAGCGGAACAGGTTGCCGATGATCGGAATGTCACCCACGCCCGGAGCCTGGTTGATCGTGGACTGCGCATTGTTCGACAGCAGGCCGGCGATCATGAAGCTCTGGCCGGAGCCGAGTTCGATCGAGGTTTCCGCGCGGCGCACGGTCAGGGCGGGGATGGTGAAGCCGTTGAGGTTCACTGCACCCTGGCTCGAAAGTTCGGAAACTTCCGGACGCACGCGGAGCGAAATCCGGCCGTTGGCTAGCACCGTCGGGGTGTAGGCCAGCGAAACGCCGAACTTCTTGTATTCGATGGTGGTGGTGCCCAGGCCCTGCGACAGCGGGATCGGGAATTCGCCACCGGCGAGGAATTCTGCGGTTTCACCCGACAGCGCCGTGAGGTTCGGCTGCGACAGCGTGGTCACCAGACCGCGCGTTTCGCCGAGGTCCAGTGCGGCACCGATGTCGAGACCGAACAGCGAACCGACAGCACCCAGCGTCGTCCCCGGCGAAACCGAGCTGAACGCCGTTCCCTGGCCATTGACGAACTGCGGGTTGGCAGCCGAGACCGGAATGGCCGGATTGAAGTTCGGGTTCGGGATCTGCGTGGCCACGGCATCGAGGCCGACGCCCGTCACACCAGAATCCGGAGCGAAGAATTCCGCACCGCGACCCTGGCCGACACCGAACTGGAAACCGCCGGTACCGTCGATTGTCTGCAGGTTCGCACCGATGTTGCGGACCAGCGAGCGGCTGACTTCGGCGAAGCGCACGCGCAGGTTGACCTGCAGCGGCGTTGCCATGCGCAGACGCGAGATGACGTTGGATTCGCCGCCGACGAAGGCCTCCACGAGGCGTTCGGCTTCGGCAGCATCTTCGGGGGCCGCCACGGTGCCGGTCAGCAGCACGGTGTTGGAACCCATGGTAGCAACGCGGATGTCTGCTTCCGGCATGGCCAGGCTCAGCATCTGGTCGATCGAGTCGATGTTCGAACCCACGCGGACGTTGGCGGACCAGATGATGTCGCCGGCAGCGTTGCTGGCGTAGATCGTGGTCTCACCGCCCGACAGGCCGAAGACATACAGCTGGCGCTGCGACTTCACCTGGACGTCGGCGACCGTGTCGTTCGACACGAAGATGTCTGCCATGTTGCCGGGAACGGTGATCAGTTCACCGCGGCCGATCGACAGGACGATGTCGTTCGCGGGGCTGATGGACGTCTGGGCATTGGCCGTGCCAGCCGGGACGGCGGCCAGCGGTGCCAGGGCGCAGGCGGCTCCAAGCACAGTCTTGAAAAGGCGGCTAGTCATCGTCTTGCCTTTCGTTTTCGCGTTTGCGGGCGAAGTGGATTGCGTGTTGAGAATGCTCATGGCGATCACCGCAGCGTCGACATGCCGATGGAACCGACGCGGCCAGCATCGCCCACACCCTGGGAGGTGCGGTCAAGCAGGGCGCCGGCGCCATTGGAAACCGGGGTCACCGTGGTGTTCTGGCCGCGGGTCACGCGAACCGTCGGGCCCGAAGGCGTGGCATTGGCCGAGACACCGGGGCTGTAGGCCACGGCCGGCTGGGCATTGCCGCCGTCGTTGCGGTCACCGCCTTGCGGGGGCAGCGTGCGACGCTGGAAGCGCGAGACGTCACCGCCGGTCTGGTAGGTGTTGGAACCCACACCCGGACGCGACATGGCCGTGCGCAGCAGTTCTTCTTCCTGCTCGGGCGTGGCATCGTCCGGGAGGCTCACTTCGCCAGCGGCGATAGCGCGTTCCAGTTCGGCCTGGTTGTCAGCGATCGAACGCAGCGAGAGGCTGAGCGTACCGATGGTCTGAGCCACGGCAATCTGTTCAGCGATGCGCGGCGTCACTTCCATCGTCACCGTGCGGAAGGCGCGGACAACAGTGCGGCCGTCTTCGGTGGTGGTGGTTTCGGTCGACTGGTCGGTCGCCAGCACGCGCAGGTTGGTCAGGATCGTTTCCGAGGTGCGCAGGGTAGCGCCTTCGTCACCGGTCACCGACTGGGTCAGCACCATGTCGACGCGGTCACCCGGGAAGACGAAGCCGGCCACACCGGTACGCGCGGACACCGGAACGGTGACGGCACGCATGCCCGGGCCAAGCGCCGCAGCCAGGAAGCCGCGGTCACCAGGGGCAACGAGCGAACCCTGGGTCACCGGCTCACCGGCAGTCATCGGGTGACGAACCACGGTGCCGAGCAGCGATTCCATGTCGGCCTCGCCGTCGATGAAATAGGCGTCCTGCACCAGTTCCTGCGGCCACAGCTGGTAAGCCACGGCATCAGCAGTAATGATCGTGCCGACGGGCAGGCTGCGCTTGGCAACCAGTACCTTCGGGCCGGTCGGTTCAACGACAGCAGCCGCTTCAGCTTCGGGTGCAGCTGCACCGGCGAACATGCTCCGCGCAGCGAAGGCGGTACCGATCGCGATGATCAGCGCCCCTACCAGCAGAATAAGTTTCTTCTTGTCCATGGTGCGTCAAGCCCCCTCAGATGGTCCTTGCGTTAAGGTTTCCGCCGAATACGGCGGCATTGGTTAAAATCAGGTTCACTGCACGGCTCCGGCCATGGCGGAGGCGGGCATGTAGAATGTGCCGAGTACCCACAGCGCGGCCGCAGAGATGGCGACGCCATAGGGAATGCCGATCTTGTTCTTCTGGCGGCGCATGACGTTCCAGCCGCCGAAGACCAGGGTGAGGACGCCGCCGAGCAGCGCCATCATCACGATAAGTTTCAGGAACAGTGCCGGGGCGATCCACAGCGCCAGCGCGGTCAACAGCTTTACGTCGCCGCCGCCCATTGCCTTGATGGCAAACAGCACGGAAAGGATGGCAAAGGTGATCACCGCTACGCCAAGCTGGGCGACCACGCTGGTCGGTTCGAACCAGCCGTCAGTCGGCAGGAACGGGATCTTGGCCGCCCACCAGTAGAGTGGCGCACCCAGTGCAATGGCGAGGTTCAGCCAGTTGGCGATGCGGCGGCTCTTGAGGTCGGTGAAGGCCGCAATGAGCAGTGCGATTGCCAATGCGGCAAGCAGGCCATATTTGATCGGATCGTCTAGCATGAAGCCCCCGGTAAGTCCCTTCGGGCTCGTGCTAGCGCGCATGGCTTACTAAAAAGTAACCACAGGCAGGAGGATGGAATTAGCCACGCTGATCACGCATTGACGCCGGATTTCGATCGACGGGCCATTCCGGAGGGGGCCAGCGAAGGCCTCTGGAGTGCTGCCGACGGGCAATTGATCCGTACGATCGACTGGCCGGCACCCGATACCGGAACGGCGCCGCGCGGCTCGATCCTGTTCATGGCGGGGCGCGGCGATGCCTACGAGAAGTATCTCGAGACCTTCGAATACTGGCGCAGGCGCGGCTGGCAGGTAAGCGCGGTGGACTGGCGCGGGCAGGGCGGATCGGGGCGCCTGGGCAACGATGACAGCACTGGCCATATCGACGACTTCGGCATGTGGATCGACGACCTTGGGCAGTACTGGAAAGACTGGTCTGCCGGGCGCGAGGGTCCGCTGGTGCTGGTCGGCCATTCGATGGGCGGCCACCTGGTGCTGCGCGCGGAAATTGACAAGGCACTGGAGCCCAAGCCCGATGCCCTGGTGCTGTCCGCGCCCATGCTCGATACCTTTCCCGAGTTCCTGCCCCTGCCGGTAAAGCGCGGCTTTGCCTGGCTGATGACACGGCTCGGCGATCCCAAGCGTCCGGCCTGGAAGATCAGCGAAAAGCCCGGTGCGAGACCGGAGATGCGCCAGTTGCTGCTGACGCACGATGATGACCGCTATGAAGACGAACGCTGGTGGCGCGAGCATCGGCCCGAGCTAAAGCTGGGGCCGGGCAGTTGGGGTTGGGTGAAAGGATCGGCGGAAAGCTCGATGGTGATCTTCCACCCGGGCGCGCTCGAAAGTGTCGATATCCCGGTGTTCATCGTGGCCACCGATGCCGACCGGCTGGTCAGTCCCTCGGCTGTGCGCAGCGCCCTCGCACGTTTACCGAAGGTGGAATCCCTTATCTTCGGCAAGGAGGCGCGGCACGAAATCCTGCGTGAGGAGGACAAGATCAGGAACCGGGCGCTTGAAGCGATCGACCAGTTCCTAGACAGCCACCTGTCGTAATGACCGAATCGTTCGATATTGCTGTCATCGGGGCCGGGATGGCTGGTGCCTCCATCGCGGCAGAACTGGCGCCGCATGCGCGCGTCGTGCTGTGCGAGGGGGAGGACTTCCCCGGCTACCATACCACGGGCCGCTCGGCGGCCTTCCGCGAAGAGTGTTACGGCGGCCCTGACGTGGTGCCGCTGACGCTGGCATCGGGCGCCTACCTGCAGGAAGGCGGTTTCCTGACCCCGCGCGGCGGCCTCTATGTCGCGCGCTCCGGGCAGGAAGAGCAGGTCGAGGCTTTCCTCGAAACCTTCTGCGATGCCGGGGTCACCATCGAACGGCTTGACCGGACTGCGCTGGAAGCGCGCCTTCCGGGTGTACGCGCCGGGTGGGACCACGCGCTGAGCCAGCCGAACTGTGCGGACATCGACGTCGCCGGCCTGCACCAGCACTACCTGCGCCTGGCGAAGGCTGGAGGTGTGGACCTGCGCGTTCGGCATCGCTTGCAAAGGGTGGAGCGCGAAGGCGGCAGCTGGCGCTTGGATTTCGGCGCGGCAGGCGAATTGCGGGCAGGCGTGCTGGTGAACGCGGCGGGGGCCTGGGCGGATCACGTGGCGAAGCTGGCCGGTGCTCGGCCGCTGGGTGTGCAGCCGCTACGCCGCACGGTTGCGCAATTGCGCGTCACGCCGCCGTTCCCGGCTGACCTCCCGCTGACGCTGGATATCTCCGGCGACTTCTATTTCCGTCCGGAGAACGGCCGCCTGTGGCTGAGCCCGCACGACGAGACACCCAGCGAACCCTGCGATGCCGCGCCGGAGGAATACGACGTGGCGCTCGCCATCGACCGGTTCGAGAAAGTCGTCGACTGGCGGATCGAGGCCGTCGAGCGCAAGTGGGCTGGCCTGCGCAGCTTCTCGCCAGATCGCTTGCCGGTCTATGGCTACGACGCAGCGCGAGAGGGATTCTTCTGGTTCGCCGGACAAGGCGGTTACGGCATCCAGACCGCACCGGCGGCGGCGCGCTTCGCTGCCCAGCTGCTGCTTGGCCAGCCGCGTGATGCCATGACCGAGCGGCTGGACGAGCGGCTCTATTCGCCCGGACGCTTCAGCTAGAACTGCCTCTGGCCAAGTCGCTGATCTTTGTTATGGTGGCGGGGGTTTAACCAACAGGAGAGCTGCCCGATGGCACATCATTTCCAGATTTATAAGGACAAGGCCGGCGAATTCCGCGTGCGCTTCAAGTACAATGACGAGATCATGTTCTCGACCGAGGGCTATTCGTCGAAGGCCAGTGCCAAGAATGCCATCGAGTCGATCCAGAAGAACGGCCCGGGTGCCGAGGTTGTCGACGACAGCTAGTTATTCCTGACGCGCGCGGTCGGCAGCCTCGCTGGCGAGGGTGTCGACCCGCTCGTTTTCCGGGTGACCGTTGTGGCCTTTCACCCATTCCCACGTGATCTGGTGCGGCAGCGCCGCTTCGATCAAATCGTGCCATAGGTCTTCATTGCGGACAGGCTTCTTGTCCGCGGTTTTCCAGCCACGCTTCTTCCAGCCATCGATCCACTTGGTCATGCCGTCGATGACGTAGCGGCTGTCCGTGTGCAGCACGATTTCGCATGGCTCCGTCAGTGCCTTGAGCGCGCGGATCACCGCGGTCATTTCCATGCGGTTGTTGGTGGTATCGGGGTCAGATCCCGACATTTCCTTTTCATGCCTGCCCATGCGCAGCAGCGCCCCCCAGCCGCCGGGGCCGGGATTGCCCTTGCAGGCGCCGTCGGTGAAGACTTCGATCTTCTTCATGCTCCGAAAACCTGCGCTCCGTTCTCGCGGTAGAACTCGAGGCGACGGACAAAGTCCATCGGGTCCTTGCGCGTTACCAATGCATCCGCCGGCGTATCGATCCAGTCCTGCGCACGGCTGGAGACGAAGCGCAGGGTGGCGCCCTGTGCCAGCAGGGGCAGGGCCTCACGCTCTGCGGGTAGGAGTTTGCGAACCGATTCATAGCCTTGCAGCAGCGCCTGTCCCACTTCGGGCCGGTAGGTGCGACCGTGATCGGCAAA
>JAUIIG010000067.1 GCA_030431875.1 Alphaproteobacteria bacterium | reverse complement strand
GACCGCTGCAAGGCCCTCTCTATGCTGGACAAGCCCCGCGCGCCCAAGGCATAGGCCGCGGCCATGCACGACTTGCGAATGATCCGAGAGAATCCCGCGGCTTTCGACGCAGCCCTCGCCACGCGCGGGCTGGAGCCGCTGTCCGCCGAGCTCCTCAAGATGGACGAGGAGCGGCGCGAGCTGACCACGCGCCTGCAGGAAATGCAGAGCCGCCGCAACGAGGCCTCGAAGACGATCGGCCAGGCCATGGGCCAGGGCGACACCGACAAGGCCGAGGCTCTGAAGGCCGAAGTGGCCGAGATCAAGCAGTCGATGCCGCAGCTGGAGGAAGACGAGCGCGCCAGGGGCAAGGCCCTGAACGATGCGCTTGCCGCCATCCCCAACCTGCCCGCCGAGGGCGTGCCCGTCGGCGAGGACGAGAACGACAATCTCCACGTCAGCCAGTGGACCACGCCGCGCGCCTTCCATTTCGCTCCGAAGGAACACGCCGACATGGGGCCGGCGCTGGGAATGGACTTTGAAACCGCCACGGCCATGTCGGGCGCCCGTTTCACCTTCCTGCGCGGCCAGATGGCCCGCCTGCACCGCGCACTGGCGCAGTTCATGCTGGACCACCAGACCAGCGAAAACGGCTATGTCGAATGCAATCCGCCGCTGCTGGTGCGCGACGAGGCTGCCTTCGGCACCGGCCAGCTACCCAAGTTCGCCGAAGACCTGTTCCGCGCAAATGATCACTGGCTGATCCCCACCGCCGAAGTCAGCCTGACAAACTCGGTGCGCGAGCAGATCATCGACGACCTCACCACGCCGATCCGCCTCACCGCCCTCACCCCCTGCTTCCGCAGCGAGGCCGGTGCAGCGGGCAAGGATACGCGCGGCTTCATCCGCCAGCACCAGTTCGAGAAGGTCGAGCTGGTTTCCATCTGCCGCCCTGAAGACGCTCACGCCGAACACGAACACATGGTCGAAAGTGCGGAGGACATCCTGCGCGCGCTCGAACTGCCGTTCCAGAAGGTGCTGCTGTGCACCGGCGATATGGGCTTCGGCGCGCGCAAGACCTTCGACCTCGAAGTGTGGCTGCCGGGACAGAACGCCTATCGCGAAATCAGCTCGATCTCCTGGTGCGGCGATTTCCAGGCACGGCGCATGAACGCGCGCTATCGCCCCGAAGGCGAGAAGAAGACCGCCTTCGTCCACACACTCAACGGTTCCGGCCTTGCCGTGGGCCGCACGCTCGTCGCCGTGCTGGAAAACTACCAGCAGGAAGACGGGTCCGTGCTCGTGCCAGAGGTACTGAAGCCCTATATGGGCGGACTGGAAAAGCTGGTACCCAACTCCTGATGCGCATCCTCCTTTCCAACGACGACGGTATCCACGCACCCGGTCTCGCGGTGCTGGAGAAGATCGCGCGGGAACTAACGGACGATGTCTGGGTCTGCGCTCCGGCAGAAGAGCAATCGGGAGCAGGCCATTCATTGACACTGCACCAGCCGGTGCGCCTGCGCGAACATGGCGAGAAGCGCTTCTCTGTGACCGGGACGCCGACGGATTCGGTCAACCTCGCCTTGCGCAAGCTGTTCGAGGACAAGTGGCCTGACCTGGTGATCTCCGGCGTAAACGCGGGTGAGAACCTGGGTGACGATGTCACCTATTCGGGTACCGTCTCCGCCGCCATGGAAGGCGCGCTGGCGGGCATCCCGGCGATCGCGCTGAGCCAGGCTTTCCGCGACAACGGCGCGAGTTTCTCCGCCACCGAGCAATGGGGCAAGCGCGTGTTGGCGCCGCTGGTCGACATGGTCATGGCCAAGCGCACGGTCATCAACGTCAACTTCCCCGCCCTGCCCGCAGACAGGGTGCGCGGCATCCGCGTGGTGCGGCAGGGCTTCCACGACTATGATCGCGGCAGCCTGGTCCAGGGCACCGATCCGCGCGGGCGACCCTATTACTGGTTCGGGCTGCAAGACGCGGAACACACGCTCGATCACGGCACCGACCTGGAGGCAGTGGAAGACGGCTATATCGCGGTCACTCCGTTGCAGCTGGACCTTACCAACCATTCCGCCATCGGCGCCCTGGCCGAACGGTTCGCGGCATGAGCGGAGTGCGCTGACCCCATGGCCCGCACGCACACCAAGTATGACCGCGCACGGGTAGGCAAGCGCCGTTTCGCCCCCTTGCGCCGGGCGGTGAAGATCCCCGTCTGGGGCGATCTCGGGATTCGCCTTGGCCTGGCCCTGCTGCTGATCATGCTGGTGGTGATGATCCACTACTTCGATCGCGACGGGCTGATCGACAACCACGACGGCCATGTCAGCTTCCTCGACGTGGTCTATTTCACCATGATCTCCATCACCACCACCGGGTTTGGCGACATCGCCCCGATCAGCGAACGCGCGCGGCTGGTCGAAGCCCTGATCGTGACACCGGTCCGATTTGCCGTGCTCTTCATTTTCGTCGGCACCGCCTACAACTTCCTTATCAAGCGCAGCTGGGAGAAATTCCGCATGGCCCGTATCCAGGACTCCCTTGAAAACCACGTTGTCGTGCTCGGCTTCGGCATTTCCGGATCGGAGGCCGTTGGCGAACTGATCGAGCGCGGCGTTGACCCCGCCACCATCGTCGTCATGGACATGGACGAGGACCGGCTGGAGCAGGCCGAGGCGCTGGGCTGCAACGTCATCGAGGCCGATGCCTCGCGCGACGAGAACCTGCAGGCTGTCCACATCGACCAGGCGCAGACCGTGCTGGTCTCTGCCGGACGTGACGACAGCTCGATCCTCATCGTGCTCACCGTGCGGCACCTTGCCCCCAAGGTGCCGATCAGCGTCGTCGTGCGCGCGGCGGATAACGAGCTGCTGGCCAAGCAGGCGGGTGCCGACAACGTCATCAACCCCGTCCGCTTTACCGGCCTGCTGCTGGCCGGCAGCGCACGCGGGGCCCATATCGCCGACTACCTCAGCGACCTTGCTTCCGTCACCGGTCGCGTCCAGCTGGTGGAACGCGAAGTGCGGCCGGACGAGATCGGCAAGCCGCTCTCCAAGCTCACCTCGGGCGGGCGGGGCATGCGCATCTACCGCAATGGCGTGGCCTGCGGCTTCTGGGAACCCGAAGCTGCCTGCCTGCAGGCTGGCGACCTCGTGGTGGAGATCCTTCCCACGGACGAATCGACAACCCTGCGCGACATCGAAGAAGCCTAGGACAGGGCGACGAAGACCCCGCCCGCGGCTGCCATGCCGACCACCATGTAGCCCGCGTCGATGGCGAACAGCTTCCCGGGCCGCATCTGGAACAGGTAGTTGATGCCAATGGCCGGGGCCATGATCACCGCGCCGAAGCCGACCGCCATCATCATGATCACGTGCGGCTGCGGATTGGTGCGCGCGATGTTGTGGCCCAGCATCAGCACCACCAGCAGCTCGAAAGCGAAGGCAAGCAGCATGATCAGCCAGGTCGGATTCTGCCCCGGCTGCGGCCCGGCCTTCACCATCTCGTCCGTTATGCCGGTCAGATTGCGCCAGGCCCTTCCGAACAGTGGCCCGTACCAGATCGCGCCCACCACGAAGAAGGCCAGAGCTCCGAGGAACACCGCCAGAAGATTGATATCGCCCATATCCCGAACTCCCCGATTGCTTGCCTGACGCCAGACCTAGCGCAAAGCGCATTGCGGGTGTAGGGGCGCGCGCATCATGGCATCGCAGAGCCCCCCAAATCAGATCCCCGACCAGAAGCGCGTCGGCATGGTCAGCCTCGGCTGTCCCAAGGCGTTGGTCGATTCCGAGCGCATCCTCACCAAGCTGCGCGCCGATGGCTATGCCATGTCGCCCGACTATGCCGGGGCCGACGTCGTGCTGGTCAACACCTGCGGCTTCCTCGACAGCGCCAAGGCGGAGAGCCTCGAGGCGATCGGCGAAGCGATCAACGAGAACGGCCGCGTCATCGTGACCGGCTGCATGGGCGACGAAGCAGAGCTGATCCGCAAGCGCTTCCCGCAGGTTCTCGCCATCACCGGTGCGCACCAGTACGAGGACGTGGTCGAGGCCGTGCACGAAGCCGCGCCGCCCAGCCAGGGCCCTTTCATCGACCTCGTCCCGCAGCCCACCGATGCCATGGTGAAGCTGACGCCGCGGCACTATTCGTACCTGAAGATCAGCGAGGGGTGTAACCACTCCTGTTCCTTCTGCATCATCCCGGACCTGCGCGGGAAGTTGGCCAGCCGCCGCGTGGACGCCGTGCTGCGCGAGGCGGAAAAGCTCGTCGCAGCCGGCACGAAGGAACTGCTGGTCATCAGCCAGGATACCAGCGCCTACGGCGTCGATACCCGACACGAAGAGCGCATGTGGAAGGGTCATCCCGTCCGCGCGCACATGACCGATCTTGCCCGCGAACTGGGCCAGCTCGACATCGGAGGCGGCATCCCGCCCTGGGTGCGGCTGCACTATGTCTACCCCTACCCGCACGTCGACGCGGTGATCCCGTTGATGGCCGAAGGGCTGATCACGCCGTACCTCGACATCCCGTTCCAGCACGCCAGCCCCAAGGTGCTGAAGGCCATGAAACGGCCGGCAAACGAGGCCAAGGTGCTCGAACGGCTGAAGTCGTGGCGCGCGATCTGCCCCGATATCGCCATCCGCTCCAGCTTCGTGGTCGGCTTCCCCGGCGAGACGGAGGAGGATTTCCGCTACCTCCTCGACTGGCTCGAAGAGGCCCAGCTCGACCGCGTCGGCGCCTTCCGTTTCGAGCCCGTCGAAGGCGCGCAGGCCAATATGCTGCCCGATCCGGTGCCCGAAGAGGTGAAGGAAGAACGCTTCGCCCGGGTGATGGAAGTGACCGAACGTATCAGCGCGGCCAAGCTGGCCGCCAAGGTCGGCAAGACCATCCCCGTCATCATCGACGAGGTCGGCGAGCCGGACGAGGACGGCGACATCGGCGCTACGGGCCGTTCACAGGCCGACGCGCCGGAGATCGACGGCGCGGTGTACCTGCGCAACGTCTCCGCCATGCTGGCCGCTGGCGACATCATCGACATCGAAGTCGAGGATGCCGACGCGCACGACCTGTTCGGAGTGCCGGTTGAAGCTTGAGGTGTGACAGGCACCCCTATGTTTCGAAAATACCCTTCTTTCCTGTAAGATGTTGTCCTCAAACGGTTATCTTTCGATTTCCGTTTGACAAGGTGTAACCTTCCTCGCAATCGCCGGAAGGCGCTGCCGTGCCTTTGCAGTGGATCGACGCCGGGAAAGAGCCATTGCTGGCCTTGGCCGCAAACAGGCCTGTAGGAAAGAGAGCGAAAAGGG
Source organism: Alphaproteobacteria bacterium (assembly GCA_030431875.1). Lineage (GTDB taxonomy): Bacteria > Pseudomonadota > Alphaproteobacteria > Sphingomonadales > Sphingomonadaceae > Alteraurantiacibacter. Next base: position 7,784 of record JAUIIG010000067.1, on the reverse strand, counting down.
GCGGCCTCCGCGCGGGAGACCGCCCTTGCCTGTCGCGGAGGCGAGCGACAGGGGGGGGTAAAGCCGGGCCGCGCCTTACTTCTCGACGTCTTCCGGCGGGTTGGTTTGCGTATCGTCCTGGGGAGCCGGAGCAGCGGAGCCGCCTTCGGCAGCGCCCGAACCCATCACCAGCGCATCGCCTGCGGCGGTGAAATTGCCAGCGGGGACAAGGTGGCGCGCGTCGTCAGACTGCACCAGCAACTGACGCACCTGGCCGCGCTGGTCCGCGACCACTTCGCGCACCCGGCCCACGCGCTCGCCGGAGGGCGACAGCACGTCCATGCCAGGCTGCACGGCGAAGGCACCTGCGCCATTGGCAGCGCCGCTTCCGGCAGCCGCCAGCATGGCCGGAGCGCCACCGAGCATGGCATTGCCCGAACCTTCGCCCGCAGCAGTGCCTTCACCGCTGATCGAGCCGGGCGAAGGGACATTTCCTGCCAGACCCGTAGCCGCTCCAGCCGCACCGGCAGCCGTGCCGCGAACCTGGCCGACTGCGCTACCGGCAGTGTCACGCGTATGGCCGACCACGCCGCGCACGGCATCGGTACCGACCAGCTGCGCCGATCCGCTGCCATTGGCCGAGGCATTGCCCGAGCCGCTTGCGCCAGCGTCAGCACCGCCGAGCGGCGAAGTGATGGCCTGGGTCACCGCGCCGGTGGCCGATGCATCGGCTCCGCGCTCCGCCTCGACAGTGCCCGAACGACGATCGATGCGCGTTGCGCCGCGGGTCGAGGCCGACCCGTCGATGGCACCGCCAGTAGTGGTGCGCAGGGTGCCCATCGTGGAATCCAGCGTGCCGCCGATGGTGCCGCCAAGGCCGCCACCGCCGCCAAGCAGCTGGGCGTGGGCCGGTGCGGCAGTCATGGCAATGGCCAGGGCTGCAGTCGAAATCAGGGGGAGTTTCATGGCATGGTCCTTTCTTCGTTTTCCCGGCGTGCTTGCCGGTCTGCGCGAAGAAAACGGACGGGGTTCCGGCTTTAATCCGTGACAGCCGAAAAAAGTTCACTGGCGCGCGCCGCACCCCCGGCAAACCAGTCCGCGGCCGTAGGTTGCGTCCGGTCCGGGATCGCCAAGGTCATGCGCCTCGCTATCAAGGGACCCGCGCCAATGGTCGCGGTGGCTGGCCCGGATGGCGGCGATCCGTGCAGCAACCAGCGGGGTGGCGAAGGATGTGCCGCGCAGGCGCTGGCTGCGCCCGCGCCGGTCAAGCCCGTAGATGTCCGCGCCGGGTGCGGCATAGTCGAGGTGCAAGGCGCGGCCTGCCTCTATCAAAGCGTGCTCACGCCGGTCCACGGCGGTTACCGCCACCACCCCGTCATAGGACGCGGGATAGGCAGGCGGCGCAGCGGGTCCGTCGTTGCCCACGGCAGCCACGATTACGGTCCCGCGCCGCTGTGCTGCGCTGATCGCGTGCGACAGGACCGGGTTGTCCGGTCCGACGAGGCTGATGGTGACGACGGGAACCTGTGCGCCAACCAGCCAGTCGAGCGCCTGGGCGATGGCCACGGCATTGCCGCCCGCGCGGTCAGTTCCATAAACATCCGCGGCCAGCACCCGGCTCACGCCAGCCCCGCGCAAGAGCGAGGCAACGGCAGACCCGTGGTCACTCACCGTGCCGCCGCCGCTGGCAAAGCTGCGCATTTCGGCGACCTGCGCGGCAGGACCGGGCGCACTGTCGATCATGCCAACGGTCACCGTGGCCGAAGCCTGCGCCCGACCAAAACCGCTCTGCGGGGCAGGCAGCATGGCGCTGCTGCTGGTGAAATAGAGGTTGTCCGGCGCAATGGTGACTCCGGGCAGCAGCCTCGGCAATTCGCGCTGCGCCTCATCCAGGTCGGTGCCGCGCGGCAAGGCGAGGCGGATCAGGACCATGTCGAGCGAAGCCAGTTCGCCCTGCTCGATCAGGCGGTAACCCTCGCCTTGCGCCAGCTCGACCTGGTCCGCGCTCGCCCCCAGCAAGACGATCTCGCCGCGCCGGGCCGGCTCGCCTGCCGCATCCCGCTCGATATACCGGCGATTGCGGCGCACCAGCCGGTCGATCCGGTCGAGCCGGCTTTCGGCGAGTTGTTCGATTTCCGACAGCGTATCGCGCGCCAACCGGTCCGTCCGATCCAGCAGCGGGTCGACCACCGGACCAACCGGCGGCAAACCCACCTGCGGCACGCTGACCTGCGCGGCGACAGGTGTCGGCAGCAGGGCCAGCGCGGCAATCAGCAGGGATAAGCGGGGTCGCATGGTCGTCACTTCCATTATTTGTCATTAAGCATGGATGAAACGGGCGAGGCCATCCGTTTAATCCGCAGGACAAGGCAAGGATCACTTTGAGCCCATCGTTCGAACAGCAGGTGCTGGACCTATTGCCCCGGTTGCGACGCTTCGCCACCGGGCTGGCCGGCAATGCCGCCGACGGTGACGATCTTTGCCAGATGTGTGTGGAGCGCGCGCTCGCCAACCGCCGCAAGTGGCAGGAGGGCACGCGCCTCGATAGCTGGATGTACCGGATCATGCGAAACCTCTGGATCGACGAAGCCCGCGCCCGCAGCCGCCGTTCGCAGACCTTTGTCGCGGAAGAGGCAGGCCTTTCCGTAGGCGGCGACGGCGCGCAGGAAGCGGCCGTGGAGCTGGGCAATGTCGACCGTGCAATGCAGCAGCTGCCCGACGACCAGCGCGAGGCCGTGCTGCTCGTGATGGTCGAAGGGTACGCCTACAAGGAAGCTGCCGAAATCGTCGGTTGTCCGGTGGGCACACTCAATTCACGGCTGGTGCGCGGGCGCGATGCCCTGCTCAGCCTGCTGGAGGACGCGGCATGACCCCGATCAGCAAGGAAGAACTGGCCGCCTGGGCCGATGGCCAGATAGACGGTTCGCGCGCCGATGAGATCGCCGATATCGTCGAGGCGGACCCAGGTTTGATTGCCGAAGTCCGGGCCCATTACGCCTTGAAGGACAAGCTTGCCGCCCATTTCGCGCCGATTGCCGATGCTCCGGTGCCAGATCGCCTTACAGCCCTGCTGAACAAGCAGCAGGAAGCCGAGGTCGTGGACTTCGCCGCCGCACGCGTGCAGCGCGAGGAGAAGCGGCGCATCCCGCGCTGGACCTACTTCACCGGTCCTGCCCTGGCGGCAACGCTGGCGCTGGCGGTATTCCTTCCGCGCGGTGCGGAGACTCTCGCAGACAGCGATCCGGCCTTGGCCATGGCGCTCGATAGCCAGCTGGTAGCTGACCAGGATACCGGGGGCGAAACCCGCGTGTTGCTGTCCTTCGTCAACGATCAAGACCAGTACTGCCGCGCCTTCAGCCAACCGGAAAGAACCGGCATTGCCTGCCGCGACGACAGCGGCTGGGCCTTGCAGCTAGAGGTTGCGGGCAATCGCCAGCCGGGCACCGAATTCCGGCAGGCGGGGGCCGCAGAGATCCTCGCCGCCGCGCAGGACATGGCCACGGGTCCTGCACTCACCGCCGAACAGGAAGCAGCGGCGCGCGAGGCTGGCTGGCAGTAGGTGCGCCAAGACAGGTAAAAAAAGGGGGAGCCGGTCAGCGAAAACCGGCTCCCCCCTTTTGTGTGCGATGATCGAAGGCCTATTCGACCGTGATCGTATAGTGGCGATAGCCGCGCTCGGCCATTTCTTCGATGTAGTGTTCGCGTTCCCCGCGCAGTTCGCTCGCATATTCCTCCCAGGCGTCGCGCAGGTCTTCAAGGTCGCTGGCGCGATTGAGGTCGCTTACCAGCTCTTCCTGCGCTTCCACCACGTCGCCGAGATAGTCGAACCAGAAACGGTTCTGGATGCCTGCGATCGGGCTGGTGAGGATGCGGCTTTCTTCCTCCCTCGCGATACGTTCCTCGAGCAGGATGTCGGCGGCAATGGCATTGCCCGACACAGCGGCAAGCGCGGCAACGGCAATAGCAGTCTTGGCAATCAACTTGGGCATGGTCATCTCCTTGGTCAGCAACCGGACAAAAGCCGGTCTCGCAAAGGAAACGGATGCCGGGCGCGGTTTAATCCGCAGCCCCTCTGCCTACTCCGCCGCCCCGTATTCCAGCGCGAAGGTCGGATCGCATTCGTAGGGGTAGATGTGCTGCCCCGGGCGTGGTTCCCATTCGACCCAGCGGACGCCGTTGTTCTCCAGCATCACCGGGTCGGTGAACCACTGTGTCGCTTCCAGCCGCCCGCTGTCGGGATCGATACGGTAGCGCTCGACCATGACCACCTCTTCGCTGTGGTTGAGGCCGTTGTTGGTGATGGTGGAAGGCGCGATGTGATCGGTGGTGATAACCAGTTCGTCGCCATCCCAGTAACCCGTCGAATAGCCCATCTTGTTGTGCGGCGCGCCTTCGGGCGCCTGGTGCGGAGCACCCTCTTCGCCCATGAACACCAGCCGCGTCTGGTCGAAGTATTCGTAGCGGAACACGATCAGCGTTGGCGTCTGCACGATTTCGAAGGGGAATGGCCCCTGCATGGCATAGACAATGCTGGGAGGCAGACACACGCGGTCGAGCGCCATTTCGTCTTCCGGGTCCCATTCGGCTGCCTGTGCCAGCGCCTCTTCGGTCAGCACCAGCCCGCCATAGTCGCCGCGCGGGAACTCGGCGACACCCGTGTCTTCGACGAGGACGGTGTTGGCCGGCACATGGGCCAGCATGTCCTCGTCCGGCTCACCGGCGGTGAAGGTGGGTCCCCAGTATCCCGACAGGTCCGGTGGTGCGTCCTGCGCGGCGGCAGGGACAGCGAGAATGGCCAGTGCGGCGGCGATCGGTGTCCTAACCATCGTCCTGCCCGAATCTGGCGGTGCCGATCATCTGCCCATTGGCATCGCGCGCTTCCATCAGGCGCATGTAATTGCGTCCGTCGCGCGCACGCCAGCCGCTGATGGTGACATGGTCCCCGGGACGAAGGCTTGTCCGCGTCCAGCCGCGCCGCTGCAGCACCACCGGCGCATTGGTTTCCACGCGCCATTCGGTGCCGTCGACATCCAGCACCAGGGTGCCGTGCGGGTTCGTAAAGCGGAAGGCGGTGACCGTGCCTTCTACCGTGACCCGGTCTTCCGAATCGAAGTAGACCGCGAAGGAATGGTGAGCCACCGCCGGTATAGCCAGCAAGGCCATGCCGACCGTGGCCTGGGCCAGTTTGGTTGAATTGCGCATCGTCTCTCCTCGCAGCGTTACTTGCCTCGAAAACCGGGTGCAGTCCAGTTGCCCGGTCGCTATGGCAGGGCCATGCAACAGGCCCAGACTCGCTTCTCCATCAACACGCATGACCAGGCGCTGTACGAGTTCACCGAGGAGGTGGCCGACTGGCTTGCCGGGACGGGGATCCAGGCCGGCCTGCTGACGCTGTTCTGCCGCCACACCTCGGCCAGCCTGCTGATCAACGAGAATGCCGCCCCCGCCGTGCAGCGCGACATGCTGCGCTGGCTGGACAAGGTCGTGCCCGAAGGCCCGCATTACGAACACGACAGCGAAGGCCCGGACGACATGCCCGCGCATATCCGTTCCATGCTCACGGGCACCTCGCTCAGCGTGCCGGTGGCGGATGGGCTCATGGCGCTGGGCACCTGGCAGGGCCTCTACCTTGCGGAGCATCGCCGTATGCCGCACCGGCGCGAGGTGGTTGCCCACCTTGTCGGCGAGTGATGCGAAACTTCCCCCTCTCCCACGCGTTCGCCTGACACATGTCCATTTCCATTTCCGCCCGCTTTGCCTTCCATCTGTTCGAACCGACAGACCTGCTGCTACAGTTCGAAGCGGCGGACCTGCCCGAACAGAAGGTGCTGTCGGCCAAGACCAGGCTGGCCCCTGCCCTCCACGTGGCGCGTGTCCCGGCGCACAACGCGATCGGTGAACGCATCTGGGTGCGCGCCGAGGGTGCCTATGCCGTGAGCTACGAGGCCGCAGTCGAGGTCAACCGGATCGCGCCAGACCTTGCCAGCCTGGCCATGGTTGATCCCCACGCCCTGCCCGGCGAGGCCGTCGAATACGTATTCGATTCGCGCTACTGCCAGGCCGACCGTATGCACGGCTTCGTCATGGACCGGTTCGGACATCTTGAAGGCGGGGCAAAGGTTCTCGCCATGCGTGACTGGATCGCGGACAACTTCCATTATGAACCGGGCGTCTCTGACGCGAACACCACGGCGATGGACACCTTCGTGGAGCGCCGCGGCATCTGCCGCGACTATGCCCATGTCATGATCGCGCTGGCCCGTGCGGCCACCATCCCGGCACGCTACGTCAGCTGCTTCGCTCCCGGTGTGTCGCCGCAGGATTTTCACGCCGTGGCCGAGGTCTTCCTCGCCGATCCGGCCACGCCCGAAGGCGGCGCCTGGTACCTGGTCGATCCTACCGGGATGGCCGACCCGGCACAGACCGCCAAGATCGGCATTGGCCGCGATGCCGCCGACGTCTCCTTCCTAACCACATTTCGCCACTCGCGTTTCGAGTTCAGCGAGGTGAATGTGAAAGAAACAACGTAACCGAGATCTCCTGCTTGTGAACGTTCACATGATGGGTTATCAGGTATGGAAAAGGATAATGTTGCGCTGCAACATGATGGGGGTCTACAGTCCCGTCATCTGACATCGCGACCAGACGGGGATAGAATTTGACTGACAAGGCCCAGACCCTGATCCTGTTCGGCGCGACAGGTGATCTTGCGCAGCGCATGCTCTTGCCGTCGCTATGCGCGCTGGATGCCGAGGGCCTGCTTGGCGACGGATTGCAGATCGTCGGCACGGCTCGCTCGGAAATGAGCGATAGCGAGTTCCGCAACTTTGCCCGCGCCGCGATCGAGAAGTTCCTGCCCGCGCACCGCCGCGGCGGCATGGCCGATTTCCTCAACCGCCTCAGCTACAGCCCGCTCGACGTGACCACGCCAGAGGGCTTTGCCGAACTGGCCGCCAAGGCGGGTAAGGATCGGCAAGTTGCCACCTTCCTCTCCACCGCGCCCAGCCTGTTCAAGCCATCGATCGAGGGTCTGTCCGCGCATGGCCTTGCCGCCAACAATGCGCGCATCTGCCTTGAAAAGCCGCTGGGCACCGACCTCGAAAGCTCCTGTGCGATCAACGACGCTGTCGCCAGCGCCTTCCCCGAAGACCGCATCTTCCGCATCGACCATTACCTGGGCAAGGAGACGGTGCAGAACCTGATCGCGCTGCGCTTTGCCAATATCCTGTTCGAACCGTTGTGGAACGCCCAGCACATCGACCACGTGCAGATCACCGTCGGCGAGACCGTGGGGCTGGAAAGCCGCGTAGACTTCTACGACGGCGCCGGCGCGCTGCGCGACATGGTGCAGAACCACATGCTGCAGCTGCTGGCGTTGGTGGCGATGGAGCCACCGGGCCACTTCGATGCGGGCTCGGTGCGCGACGAGAAGGTGAAGGTCCTGCGCGCGCTGCGCACGCTGACCGATGCCGAAAGCGTCACCGGGCAGTACCGCAAGGGCGCGATCAATGGCGAGCCCGTCCCCGGCTATGACGAGGAACTGGGCAAGGACTCCCACACCGAAACCTTCGTCGCGCTGAAGGCGCATATCGACAACTGGCGCTGGCAGGGCGTGCCCTTCTACCTGCGCACCGGCAAGCGCCTGCCCGAGCGCGTGACCGAGATCATTGTCCACTTCCGCGACGTGCCGCACTCGATCTTCACCGGTGCCAAGCTGAAAGCCAACAAGCTGGTGATCGGCATCCAGCCCGAAGAGAACATCACCCTGTCGCTGATGGCCAAGGTGCCGGGCATCGAGCACGAGG
>JAUIIG010000066.1 GCA_030431875.1 Alphaproteobacteria bacterium | reverse complement strand
CGCCGACGTCAACGTCTCTGTGCGCAAGGTGGGTGACACCGAACTGGGCACCCGCACCGAGACCAAGAACGTCAATTCGGTGCGTTTCGTCATGCAGGCGATCGAGCACGAGGTGCAGCGCCAGATCGACGTGATCGAGGACGGCGGCCAGATCGTGCAGGAAACCCGCCTGTTCGACCCGAACACCGGCACCACGCGATCGATGCGTTCGAAGGAAGACGCGCACGATTATCGCTACTTCCCCGATCCGGACCTGCTGCCGCTGGAACTGGACGATGCCTTCCTGGACGAATGCCGCGCTTCGCTGCCCGAACTGCCGGACGCCAAGCGTGCGCGTTACGAGAACGAGCTGGGCCTGACGCCCTACAACGCCCGCGAACTGACGGCAGAGGTGGAAACCTTCGCCCGCTTCGAAACGCTGCTGGCGGCCACGGCTGCCGGCATCGGCAAGCCGGAAAAGGACGTGGCTACCTCGGTAGCCAACTGGGCGCTTTCCGTGGCTCCGGGCGTGATCAAGTCGCTGGGTGACGAGGGCGATGTGGCCCACGCCACGGCAGAGCGGCAGGCCGCGATCCTCGACATGCAGGCCAAGGGCGAAATCTCTGGCGGGCAGGCGAAGGAAATCTTCGAGATCGTCCTCAAGACCGGCCGCGAGCCGGACGAGATTGCCGATACCGAAGGCCTGAAGCAGGTCAGCGACACTGGCGCAATCGAAGAAGCCATCGACGCGATCATCGCGGCCAACGGCGACAAGGTGGAAGAGTACCGGGGCGGCAAGGACAAGCTGTTCGGCTTCTTCGTCGGCCAGACGATGAAGGCCATGCAGGGCAAGGCCAATCCCGCAGTGGTGAACCAGATCCTGAAGGACAAGCTGGGCTAGGCGACCGCCTTCAGCACCTGCAAGCCATGCTCGACCACGGCCCCGACCACCCGGTCGCGGCCGTCCGTCTTGGCGCAGTAGACGGCGCGGTCGGCTCGTTGGATGGCCTCGCGGGCACTGACGCCTTCCTCGCGCTGGTAGAAGCCGATCGATGCAGTCACCTTGAGCTGGTTGAGCGGGCGCTCGAAAGAAAGCTCTGCCACGGCCTTGCGCGTGGCGATGGCCAGCTGGGCAAGGGCCGCGCTGTTATCTGGCGGGACCAGCGCCAAGAATTCCTCGCCGCCGGTGCGGCACACCGTGCCGGTGCCTTCGAATAGCGCCTTCAAGCGCGCGGAGACATCGCGCAAAACGGTGTCTCCGGCATCGTGGCCGAAGTTGTCGTTGACGCGCTTGAAGTGGTCGAGATCGATCACGATCACCCCGCCAATCGGCTGGCGGCCGCGCTCGTCGTCGTCCAGCAGGCGTTCCAGCCGCCGCCGGTTGCCGACCTGGGTCAGGGCGTCGATCTCGCCTTCCTCGATCCGGCCGCGCACCATGTCGTGACCGATCATCATCAGCAGCACGATGCCCACCGACATACCCATGACGGCACTGGCTGACTGGAACACGATGTTGAGGTTGCGGTAGAAGTCACTCACTTCGGCCAGCGACGGCCCGATGGGGTTCGCCAGCATCACCGCCGCCTTGCCGGCATAGGAAAGACAGGCTGCCAGCACGACGGCAAAAGCAATCATGTCGACCACCGATTTTCGCCGTGCCTGCCACAGTCCCTCCAGACCGGAGGCGATTACCAGGGCACCGGTAGCCTGCACCACGAACCCGCGCGACGCATAGGGCGGGGCCCAGGGCATGTTGGGCATGACATAGAGCGAAACCAGCACCACCATGGCGACAATCGATAGCGGCACGTGCCGCGCGTGCCGCGAGAGGAAGGCCTGCACCATCACCATCAGGGCAAGAAAATGCGTGGTGACGGTGAAATAGTTGACCCAGCGGCTGCCGTCCGGCTCGCGGAAGCCGTCAACCAGGATCGATGCGAAGGCCACGGCAAAGCCCAGCGCCGCCCACCGCGCGCTAACAAGCTTGCGGTCGACCACGGCGACAATCACAAGCGCCACTGTCAGCAGGGCGTAAAGCGCCGGAATCAGGATCAGGAAGGCATTGCTACCGGACATGTCGCCCCCGTAGCTTCCGAATGTTGCTATCGCCCTAAGTATGCTGGCAATTTCGTCCACAAAACCGCCGATAGCGCGAGCAGATGTTGCGCGCTAGACCCACGGACATGTCACGCGGCCCCGCCATCGTCCTCGTCCACCCGGAGATCCCCGGCAACACCGGTGCCGTCGGGCGCACCTGCGTGGCGCTTGGGCTGGAACTGGTGCTGATCCACCCGCTCGGCTTCGTGATCAACGACAAGAAGCTAAAGCGGTCCGGCCTCGATTACTGGCAGCACGTGAAGCTGGCTGAATACCGCGACTGGGACGCCTTCATCGAGGACCGGCAGCCGCGGGCCGACCAGTTGTTCCTGTTCGAGGAATATGCCGAGACCTCGTTCTACGATGTCAATTATCCCGACGATGCCCTGCTGGTATTCGGGCAGGAGACCAGGGGTCTGGACCCGGCAATCGTCGATGCCCACCGCGATCGGCTGGTGAAACTGCCGATGCGGTCAGAACATATCCGTTCGCTGAACCTCGCCAATTCGGCGACGGCGGCGGCCTATCAAGCGCTGCGCGGTAAGTTCTAGGCCTGGCGCTGGGCGGTGAAGTTCATCGAGCCCATGAAGCCGGCCTTGATCTTGCCGGTCACGGCGTCGCCATCGACCTCTGCCGTGCCTTCCAGCTTCATCGGCATGGGGCTGGTCAGTTGCATGGTCCAGGTGAGCACGTTGCCGTCGATCTGGCCGTTCTCGACTTCCATCGAGCCGAGCGTGCCGGAAAGCTGCCCGGTGAACTCCGTCCCGTCGTCACTGGGGACGACAGTCATGGTGCCGGTCTGTTCGCCCATCGGGCTGTTGACCACGAAATCGTAGGTTCCGCCTACATCGCTCATATCAAACTCCTCTCGCGGGCGGACGCCTACAGGCTGTCCGCCGAAATGTATTCAGCCGTCATCCCGGCAGCTTCCAGCTGCGGTTCCACCAGGCTGCGGTCGCCGACGACCACGATGGTGAGGTCTTCGGGTTGCAGGTAGGTGGCGGCAGCGGCGTCGATATCTGCGGGCGTGATCGCGCGGTAGATGTCCGGCAGCTGCACCTGGTATCGAATGTCGCGGCCCAGCGTCTGGTTGCCCAGCAGTGCACCCAGCACCTGGCCATTGGTCTCGAACCGGTTGGGCAGGTTGCGCACGTTGCCGTCGGTGACACGCTGGAATTCCACCTCGTCGACGCCCTGCGTGGCAGGGAAGGCGCGCATCTGGTCAAGGATGACCTGGATCGAATCCGCCGTGCGGTCGGCCTGCACCTGCGTCTGCACGCTCATGACACGCTGGCCTTCGGCGAAGGGCAGGCTGGAGGAGATGCCATAGGTCCAGCCGCGCGTTTCGCGCAGGTCCTGCATCAGCCGCGACAGGAAGCCGCTGCCAAGCACTTCGTTGGCGAGGTTGAGCGGCTCCAGGCCCGGCTGGTAACCGGTGAGCTGGGTCAGGCGGCCGATGATCAGGTAGCTCGACGGCGAGTTGGGACGGTCGATCACCACCACGCGTGGGGCAGCGGCGGGGGCGGCCTGGTCCACCGTCTTGGCAGGCACAGGCGTTGCCGGACCCTGCCAATCACCGAAGCTGGCTTCGAGCGCGGCGAGCAGTTCGTCCATCTCCACGTCGCCGACTACGGTGATGCTGGCCGTTTCCGGACGAATCCAGGTGGCGTGGTCAGCGGCAAGGTCAGCCGTGGTTAGGCTTTCGATCACCTCTGGATCGCCTGCGCTGGAGGCGTGGGCATAGGGGTGATCCTCGCCGTAGACGAGCTGTGCGAAGGCGCGGCTGGCCATGGAGCTGGGCGTTGAAAGTTCCTGCGACACGGCGGCGAGGCGCTGGCTACGCACACGCTCCATGGCGTCGTCGGCAAAGGCCGGATTGCGCACCATGTCCGCCATAAGGTCCAGCGAGGGACGCAGGTTGGGGGTGAGTGCGGACATCGATGCGGTGCTGTTCTCTGCACCGGCACTGATGCTGATCGAGGCGCCCAGGCTTTCCTGCGCAATCGCCAGCTCTTCCGCGCTGCGATTGGTCGTGCCTTCGCTGAGCATGTCGATCATCGTTTCGTGCACGCCGTAACGGCCGACGCCGTCAACCACCGAACCGGCGTCGAACGTCATGGCCAGCGATACCTTGGGCACCGAGGTGCGGCGGGCCAGCACTACGGGGATGCCGTTGGACAGCTCGGCGCGTTCGACTTCGGGGAAGGTCAGCTCGCCCACCGGCGCCGGGGTCGGCAGGTCGATGGCCGGGCCAGTGCGGGTGACTTCGATATCGCTGCCGGTATCGGGCTCCGGCGCGGGATAGAGGTGTTCGTCGCCCCAGCCGCCCATGGTCGCACCGTCCAGCGTGCGCTCGCCCGGCACCACGGCGAGGGTATAGGACGGACGCGAAAGCCAGCGCTGCATGGCATCGCGGACCATCTCGGGAGTGAGCGCCGCCATGGCTTCGAGCTCGGTGCGGTAGAAGTCCGCATCGCCGGTGTAGAGCAGGCCTTCGGCAAGGATCATGCCCTTGCCGCCAAAACCGCCGACCCGTTCGAGCGAGCCGATCTGGCTGGAAGCGATCTGGGTGGTCGCGCGGTCCAGCTCGTCCTGCGTCGGGCCTTCGGTCAGCATGCGCTCGAACTCGGCATCGAGCAGGGCGAGGGCTTCCTCGCGCGTCGCGTCGGGGCGCACCTGTACGTAGGCCTGGGCAAAGCCGAGCCGCTCGTAGGCCTGGTAGTAGCCGCTCACGCTGACGGCGACTTCCTCGCCGCGCACCATCGAGTTGTCGAGGCGCGAGCTATTGAGACCGCCGAGAATATACATGCCGACCTGCAGCGGCACAGCGTCGGGATGCTGCATGTCCGGACCGGTCCAGGCACGCACGAGCAGTTCCAGCGGGACCTGGTCGGTCATCTCGTCGAAGACGGGTTCGGCAAGGGTGACGGGACCGGCTTCGAACTGCTGCACGTCAGGTCCGCGCGGGATGGCGCCGAACCAGCGCTCCACCATCGGGAGGGCGGTTTCGGCGTCGATGTCGCCGGTCAGCGCCAGCACCACGTTGTTGGGGCCGTAGTTGTCAGTGAACCATTCGCGCACGTCTTCGAGGCTGGCCGCCGAGAGGTCTGCCATGGAGCCGATCACCGAGTGGCGATAGGGGTGGCCAACAGGCAGCAGGCCTTCGTTGATGCGGTATTCGAGCAGGCCGTAAGGCTGGTTGTCGCCCTGCCGCTTTTCGTTCTGCACCACGCCGCGCTGGTTATCGAGCCGCTCCTGGCTGAGCGAGCCGAGCAGGTAGCCCATACGGTCCGCTTCCATCATCAGCGCGAGGTCGAGCGCGCCGGTGGGCACGGTCTCGACGTAATTGGTGCGGTCGTAACTGGTGGACCCGTTGGTGCTGGTCGAGCCTGCCGCCTCCAGCGGGATATCGAAGTTCTCTACGTTCTCGCTGCCGGTGAACATGATGTGTTCGAACAGGTGGGCAAAGCCGGTGCGTCCGCGCGGCTCGCTGACCGAACCCACGCGGTAATAGACTGTCACGCCCACGAGCGGCGACTTGCGGTCGGTGTGGACGATGGTGGTCAGCCCGTTGTCGAGCGTGAAGGTCTCATAGGGAATGTCGACCGCGGCGATCAGCTCGTCGAGCGATGCGGCTTGCGCAACCGGCTCTTCAACTACCGTCGGCGCCTGGGCCGTTTCGACCGGCGCCATGGAGGTGGTGGAACAGGCTGCCAGGGCAAAGGCGGCAGCAAACGAAGTGAGCGAGCGGAGCGCGAAAGACGTTTTCATGTGCAACCGGATAGCAGGTAAGCCCGCGAGAGGAAGGTCCTTTTCGGCCTATTCGTCGATCCGCATCGGCTTTTCGCCCATCCGCACGGTCAGGCCCGTCCCCAGACCGGCTGCCGGGGCCGTATTGATAGGCTATTGCGCCCCGTCCGGTACGACCCAATCTAGCTGGCACACATGACGTTCCTGTCCGTCCTTCTAATTGCCCTGTTGATCGTCGGCATTCTCGTCTTTCGGGGCGTTGCGCGGCGGCGGAAGCGCGAACGCCTGCTGGCCACACCGCTCACGCCCCAGCAACGCCTGGTGCTGGAAAGGCTGGTGCCGATCGTTCGCCGCCTGCCGGACGCACTGCGCCCCAAGCTGGAAGGGAAGATCAACCTGTTCCTCGACCAGGTGACCTTCCACGCAAACGGGGACCTCGAGCTGACAGAGGACATGCAGTTGTCCGTCGCTGCGCAGGCTTGCCTGCTGATCGTCAACAGCCCCGTCTGGTACGATACGATCAGGACCGTGCTGATCTACCCTTCGACAATCCTTGCGCCGCGCAACGCGCATGACGGGTTTGTCGTACACGAGCAGCACTCGCACCTCGCCGGAGAAAGCTGGAACCGGGGGCCGGTGGTTCTGTCGTGGGACCATGCGCTGAAAGGCGGCCTCGACGCCGAAGACGGCTACAACGTCGTGATCCACGAATTCGCACACCAGCTGGACAGCCTGACCGGGCACACCGATGGTATCCCCATCCTGCGCAAGGGGCAGCGTTACGAGCGATGGGAGAAGGCCATGCTGGACGCGTACAATGGCCATGTGGCGCGGGTGGAAAGCGGGCATCAATCGCTGATCGATCCCTATGGCGCGACCAACCACCAGGAATTCTTCGCCGAGGCCGTGGTCACCTTCTTCGAAAAGCCGCGTGCCATGCGAGAAGAAGAACCGGCGCTCTATGCGCAACTGGCGGAACTGTTCGCACTCGATCCCGCGGCATGGAGGTGAATCTGCTTCGCCAAGAAGCCGCGTGCGGGGCGTCTGCCTGTGGGGCGCTTGACCTTGCGCTTCTGGCGGATTGATCGGGATCATGGATTGATCGACGATTGCATGATTATATACGCCCAACAGCTCTTGTGTTGCGAAATTGCAACACTATCTGACTGGGAAACCAATTAAGGGGCTAGGAATGAATCTCGACAAGTTCACTGACCGGGCGCGCGGTTTCCTGCAGAGCGCGCAAACCGTGGCCATCCGCAACAGCCACCAGCGCATCTCGCCCGAACATATCTTGAAGGCCCTTCTCGAAGACGAGGAGGGCATGGCTGCCGGACTGATGCAGCGCGCCGGGGCGAACCCGGGCCGCGCCGTGCAGGAAATCGACGCCCTGCTGGCCAAGATCCCTGCCGTCAGCGGGGGCGGGGCGCAGCAGACGCCGGGGCTCGACAACGATGCCGTGCGCCTGCTGGATACGGCAGAGCAGGTGTCCGAGAAGGCCGGAGACTCCTTTGTTACCGTCGAGCGGCTGCTGCTCGCGGTCGCCTTGTCGAAGAACACCAAGGCCGGGCAGGCGCTGGCCGATGCCGGGCTGACGGCGGAGGCGCTCAACACCGCGATCAACGAACTGCGCAAGGGCAAGACGGCGGACAGCGCCAATGCCGAAGCTGCCTATGACGCGATGAAGAAGTACGCGCAGGACCTCACGCAGAAGGCGCGGGACGGCAAGCTCGATCCGGTGATCGGCCGAGACGAGGAAATCCGCCGCGTCGTGCAGATCCTCGCGCGTCGCACCAAGAACAATCCTGTGGTGATCGGCGAACCCGGCACCGGCAAGACCGCCATCGCCGAAGGCCTCGCGCTACGCATCGCCAACGGCGACGTGCCCGACAGCCTGAAGGGCCGCACGCTGATGGCGCTCGACATGGGCGCGCTGATCGCGGGTGCGAAGTATCGCGGCGAGTTCGAGGAACGGCTCAAGACCGTGCTCGACGAGGTCAAGGAAGCCGGCGGCCAGATCATCCTTTTCATCGACGAGATGCACACGCTGATCGGCGCTGGCGCATCGGAAGGCTCAATGGACGCGAGCAACCTGCTCAAGCCCGCGCTGGCCCGCGGCGAGCTGCACTGCATTGGTGCCACCACTCTCGACGAGTACCAGAAGTACGTCGAGAAGGACGCTGCCCTGCAGCGCCGCTTCCAGCCCGTATTCGTGGACGAGCCGAGCGTGGAGGACACGATCTCCATCCTGCGCGGCATCAAGGAGAAGTATGAGCTGCACCACGGCGTGCGCATCACCGACGGTGCCATCGTCGCCGCCGCGCAGCTGTCCGAACGCTACATCACCGACCGTTTCCTGCCCGACAAGGCGATCGACCTGATGGACGAGGCCGCCAGCCGCATCCGCATGGAAGTGGAGAGCAAGCCCGAGGAGATCGAAGGGCTCGACCGGCGCATCATCCAGCTCAAGATCGAAGAGCAGGCGCTGACCAAGGAAACCGACGATGCCTCGAAGGACCGGCTCGCCGCCCTGCGCGAAGAGCTGGCCAACCTCGAGCAGCAGTCAGCAGAGCTGACCACGCGCTGGCAGAACGAGCGCGACAAGATCCACGCCGAGGCGCGCGTCAAGGAAGACCTCGACGCGGCGCGCATCGAGCTGGAGCAGGCGCAGCGCAGCGGCGACCTCGCCAAGGCGGGCGAGCTGCAATACGGCACCATCCCGACGCTGGAAAAGCAGCTGGAGGAAGCCGGCAGCCACACCGAGAACGCACTGCTCAAGGAAGAAGTGACCGAAGACGACATTGCCTCCGTCGTCAGCAAGTGGACGGGCGTGCCCATCGAAAAGATGATGCAGGGCGAGCGCGAGAAGCTGCTCAAGATGGAGGAAGTGCTCGGCAAGCGGGTGATCGGCCAGGAGAAGGCCGTGGAAGCCGTGTCCAAGGCCGTGCGCCGAGCGCGTGCAGGCTTGCAGGACCCGAACCGTCCGCTCGGCTCGTTCCTGTTTCTTGGCCCGACCGGCGTGGGCAAGACCGAGCTGACCAAGGCCCTCGCGGCATTCCTGTTCGACGACGACCAGGCCATGGTGCGCATCGACATGAGCGAGTTCATGGAAAAGCACGCGGTCGCCCGCCTGATCGGCGCGCCTCCGGGCTATGTCGGCTATGAAGAAGGCGGCGTCCTGACCGAAGCCGTGCGGCGCCGGCCTTACCAGGTGGTGCTGTTCGACGAAGTCGAAAAGGCGCATTCCGACGTGTTCAACGTCCTGCTGCAGGTGCTCGATGACGGACATCTCACCGACGGGCAGGGCCGCAAGGTCGATTTCTCCAACACGCTGATCATCCTCACCAGCAACCTCGGCAGCCAGTTCCTGTCGAACCTCGAAGACGGGCAGAAGGTTGAGGACGTCGAAGACCAGGTGATGGACGTTGTGCGCGGACATTTCCGCCCCGAGTTCCTCAACCGCCTCGACGAGATCGTGCTGTTCCACCGCCTGGCGATGGAGCACATGGCGCCGATCGTGGATATCCAGGTCGCCCGCGTGCAGAAGCTGCTCAAGGATCGCAAGATCGTGCTCGACCTGACCGAGGGTGCGCGCAAGTGGCTGGCCCGGGTCGGTTACGATCCGGTTTACGGTGCGCGGCCGCTGAAGCGTGCCGTGCAGCGCTACCTGCAGGATCCGCTGGCCGAGCAACTGCTGGCTGGTGAAGTGCCTGATGGCAGCACGGTGAAGGTCGACGAAGGTGACGGAGAATTACAGTTCTCCGTCAGCTGAATGGTGCAGCGCAACATTATTAGTCGCAACTGCGCCAAAGCTTTACGATAGTTGCAATTGTTACTGTGTGATTTTTGTGACAGTCCGGCAAAATTGGCTGGACGGCCTTGAACCGGTTTTGACAAGCAACCGGTGCTCCTGCACTCCTTGCCGCCTGATCAATGGTCTGGGGTCGTCCATCCGCCATTTACCGTTGCTGAACGCGTAACGCGTTGTTGACGGTCGTATGGGTAGGGGCGGCTCCACCACAGGACAGGGTTGGAGCGAAATGAAGACTTTCCATAAGAATACCTTTTACGGCCTCGCCACCTCGGTTTCCGCAGTGGCGCTGCTCGCCGGTGCCCCTGCGCAGGCGCAGGAAGTAGATTGCGACGTCGATCCCTCGAATGAGGAATGTGTCGACGTAACCGGCGATGTCACCACTTCGTCCGATGACGAAGTCATCGTCGTTACCGGTTCGCGTGTCCGTCGCGACACCTATTCCAGCATCTCGCCGCTCCAGATCCTCGAATCCGAAGTGCAGCGTGACGTTGGTGAATTCGATGCAGCCAGCATCCTGCAGCGTTCGGAAGCAGCTTCCGGCCAGCAGATCGACGCCACCTTCCAGGGCTTCGTGCTCGACAACGGCCCGGGTTCGCAGACGCTGAACCTGCGCGGCCTGGGTGCTGACCGTACACTGCTCATGATCAACGGCCGCCGCCTCGCACCTGCCGGTGTGGAAGGCGCCCCGACGAACCCGTCGATCAACCTGCTGCCGACCTCGCTGATCGCGCGCTACGACCTGCTGCTCGACGGTGCATCGTCGGTCTACGGTTCGGACGCCGTGGCCGGTGTGGGTAACATCGTGCTGCGCAACGACATCGACGGTTTCGAGCTGTTCGCTTCGGGCAACATCAACCCCGATGGCGGCGGTGACGACTACACCATCAGCGGTGCCTGGGGCACGACCTTCTCCAACGGCTTCATCGGCATCGGTGCAGAATATGCGCACCGTGACGAAGTGCGCCTGCGCGACCGTCCGTTCCTGTCGGGCTGCGACACGCACTACGAAGTCGACCAGAACGGCAACGTGCTGACTGTCGGCCTGGCTGACAACGCTGCCGTACTCGAAGACAGCGGTGGTACGATTTCGGTATCGGAACGCGACTGTAAGGTTACCGGCATCTCGGGCCGTATCTTCAACCCGTACAACTTCTCGGGTTCGATCTATTACCAGGGCAATGGCCAGGGCAACTTCCCGGGCTTCCCGAACTTCCCCTACGCCGAATCGACAAACGCCTTCGGCGAGCCTCAAGATCGCAATGGTGACGGCATCCGCGACGTGGATTTCCAGGACGTCAACACCAACGCCGCCAACCTGGACCAGACGTTCATCTCCGAGCAGGAACTCTACAACGTCATGGCCTACGGCGAATATACGTTCGAAGGCGACATGAACATCACGCCGTTCTTCGAAGTGCTGTACAGCCGTGCCGAGATTTCGGCGCCGAACACCGGTATCCCGCAGCTGTTCCCGTCGGTGCCGGACATCAACCCGTTCAACCCGTGCAACATCGCCACCAATCCCGATGGCACCGATTGCCGACTGATCGACAACGCGATCAACGACGGTTTCCCGGTCTACTCGCCTCCGGGTGTGTTCAACCCGCGCGGCAACTATGGCTTCAGCCTGCCGGTCGTGCCGATTGTCGCCATCCGCGGTGACCGTAACAATTCTGCCGTTGTGCAGGAGCAGTATCGCGGCGTGCTGGGTGTGCGCGGTGACCTGCCGTTTGTCGGCGACACCTGGACCTTCGAAGTTGCGGGTGTTTACTCGCGGTCCGAAGGTAACTCCATCATCAACGGCATCCGTGAAGACCGTCTCGCCTTGGCGCTGGGTATCGACCCGACTGCCGACTTCAACGGTGACGGCATCATTGACAACAATGGTGACGGCATTGCCGACGACTACGACAACAATCTGGATGTCTTCGGCTTCTTCGGCGATCCGCAGTGGATCGGCCCTTGTGGTACGCTTTCGAACCCGAACGCTGCCGCTTCGGATCTGAACGCCAGCTCCTGTGTCCCGGTCAACCTGTTCGCACCGAGCGTGCTGACGGGGGCCATCGGTGACCTGTCGAGCCAGGCCGAACGCGACTACCTGTTCGCCCAGCGTGTCGTCGACACGACTTACGAACAGGTCGTGCTCTCGGCCTATGCGACCGGTGACATCTTCGAACTGCCGGCCGGTCCGGTGGCGCTGGTGATCGGTGGCGAATTCCGCGATGACAGCATCTCGACCACGCCGAACGATGCGGCCGTCAACGGCCTGTTCTTCGGCTTCTACCGTGACCTCGGTACGAATGGTTCGAAGTACCTGATCGAAGGCTTTGCCGAACTCGACATTCCGGTGTTCGACAACGACACCTGGGGCCAGTTCGACCTGAACGTTTCGGGCCGTATCACCGAAGAAGAGTTCTACGGTACGGCAGGCACCTACTCGGTCAAGGCCGGCTGGCGCGTGCTGCCGTCGATCCTGCTCAAGGCGAGCTACGGCACCTCGTTCCGCGCACCGAACCTGCGTGAGAACTTCCTCGGCGGTATCACCGGCTTCACCACGATCTTCGATCCGTGCGCCGTTCCTGACGCTGCCTTCAATGCGCTTGGTGGCGGTTATGATCCGACGCTCGACCAGCGTGATCCGAACGTGATTGCCAACTGTATCCGTGAAGGTCGCGACCCGACGGCGGTTGGTATCAACGCTTCGGGTTCGAACACGCTCTCGACTGCCAGCATCGAAGTTGCGAACCAGGGTTCGCTGCTGCTCGACCCGGAAACCTCGACCTCCTTCACGGCAGGCATCGGGATTTCCGAGAGCTACGGCGATCTCGATTTCTCGTTCAACTTCAACTACTACTCGATCAAGGTGGAAGACGCGATTGCGGAGCTTACGCCGCAGTTCGCGATCAACCGCTGCTTCAATGACGATACTGGCCAGCGGAGCATCTTCTGCGACCAGATCAACTACAGCACGATCGACCGCATGCTGATCAACCAGGCCTTCCCGCAGTTCCTGAACCAGGACGAAGAGACGGTGAAGGGCATCGATATCAACGCCTCGTTCGGCTACGATATCCCGATGGGCGGCGACACGCTTGAGCTGGGTCTCAACCTGCGCGCCAACCACCTGATCGAGCGTAGCGAGCTGTTCATCGATGACGACGGCAACGAGAACTTCGATGACGACACCGGCGAGTTCGGTTTCCCGAGCTGGACGGGCCGCGCAATCGGTACGGTCAGCTATGGCGACGTGACCCTGACCTGGCAGACCCGCTGGATCGGTAAGACCGAGCAGCAGGCCAGCGGTATCGACCCGCTGAGCGATGCCTTCGGCCGTGGTCCGGATGGCCAGCCCACTGGCTTCACCGGTGACACCTGCCTGGGTAACGGCTCGGGTTTCAACGATCCGGTTACCGGCGCCTTCGTCGCTGACGGTATCGTCCCGGGTGATGGCGTGTTCTGCCGCGACATCGGCTATGCTGACGATTACTTCGTCCACACCGTGTCGCTGCGTTACGACTTCCAGGACTGGATCACCCTGCGTCTTGGTGTGAGCAACCTGTTCAACGATGCTCCGCCGCTGATCGACACCAACGAAGTGTTCGGTATCTCGAACGTCGCAATCGGTAACGGTTACGACCTCGACGGTCGCGAGTTCTTCGGCTCGATCAACGTCCGCTTCTAAGCGAACAGTTCCGCTCCGGCGGATTGGGGACGGCCCCGCAACTTCGGTTGCGGGGCCGTTCTTGTTTGTGCGGTTAAGGCCTGTGCCTTGACGCCGCGCATGGCTGCACTAGGAGCGAAGGCCAACTCCAGGCAGAGGATTGGCTATGAAGATCGACGCAAGTGTTGCCGCCATCGTTACCGGCGGGGCTTCCGGACTGGGCGAGGCAAGCGCTCGCGCGCTCGCAGCGAAGGGCGCCAAGGTCGCGCTGTTCGATCTCAACGAGGAACTTGGCGAAGCCGTGGCAGCAGAGATCGGCGGGGTGTTCTGCAAGGTCAACGTGGCCGACGAGGCTTCGCTTGAAGCTGGCTTTGCCAAGGCCCGCGCTGCC
>JAUIIG010000065.1 GCA_030431875.1 Alphaproteobacteria bacterium | reverse complement strand
GGGCCACGAAAGGATCGCCTGGGTCGACAGCTGCGCTGCGCCCGATCACCCGATGATCAACCATCTTTGGCGTGAACGCCGCACGATTGCGCGTCATTCCATCGGCATTGGCGGGCGCATGCGCCGCGCTGCCTTTGCTGCCCTCGCCCGTCTCGAGACGGGAAATGGCGCCGGAGGAATAGCATGAGTCACCACGTCGGAACGCTGCACGGCAGGTCGGTGGGGGCGAAGCAGATTTTCCCCGCGCGCAGTCGCGCCTACTTTGCCAGCACCTATCCCGAAGGCGCGCACACGCTGATGCACGACCTGATCGAGCATCCGCTGCTGGAGCTCGAAGCCCTCGCCGCGCTTGGCGAATCCCTTCCCGCCAGCTCGGTCGAATACAATCGCGGCGACCTGCCGATCGGGGTGGATGGCAAGCCCGGCAGCAACGGCATGACCATTGGCGAGACGATCCGCAACATCGGCAGCGCCAACAGCTGGGCCGTGCTCAAGAACATCGAGAAGTCCGAACCCTATGCCGCCCTGCTGCACGAACTTCTGGGTGAACTGCGCGAAGTCATCGAGAAGGCGACCGGGCGCATGCTTACGCCGCAGGGCTTCATCTTCGTTTCGAGCCCGAATGCCGTGACGCCGTATCACTTTGATCCGGAACACAATATCCTGCTGCAGCTGAAGGGCAGCAAGACTATGACCGTCTTCCCCGCTGGCGATACCACCTTTGCAGGGGACGAGGTGCACGAAGCCTACCACACCGGCGGCGGCCGCGAGCTGCGCTGGAAGGAGGAATTTGTCACCCAGGGGATCAATTTCCCGCTGCAGCCGGGGGATGCCATCTACGTGCCGGTGATGGCGCCGCACTACGTGCGCAACGGCCCCAAGCCGTCCATCTCGCTGTCGATCACCTGGCGGTCCGACTGGTCTTATGAGGAAGCCGACGCGCGTGCCTTCAATGCCTTCATGCGCCGCCTCGGCCGGACACCAAGGCCGCCGCACCGTTGGCCCCGACAGAACAAGGCAAAGGCCCTGGCCTGGCGGGTCCTCCGGCGGCTTCCGGGCATCGACAAGGATTAATCGCGACGGCTGCTCGCTTGACAGGCAAAGGCCGCGGCGCGCATGGGCGCAGGAAATGGCCAGTAATCCCCCTCTCGAACCGACCACCGAACCCACACCCGAACAGCTGGTCGCCAACCTGGCGCTGCTGCTCAACCTCGAACCTACCGGTAACGACACCTTCGTGGGTCGCCGCCGGCCCGATGGTACGGGCCGGGTATTCGGCGGTCAGGCGATTGCCCAGGCGCTGGGCGCCGCCAGCCGCACAGTGGACAGCGACCGCGCCGTGCATTCGCTGCACGCCTATTTCCTGCGGCCCGGAAGCGATGCCCTGCCAATCGAATACCGCGTGATGCGCGACCTCGACGGGCGCAGCTTTTCAAACCGCCGGGTAGTTGCGAGCCAGGAGGGCAAGCCCATCCTCAACCTCGTCACCTCGTTCCAGGTGCCGGTCGACGGCCCCGGGCACCAGCACCCGGAAATGCCCGATGTCCCGCAACCGGAAGAGCTGGAGCCGGATATCGTGTCGGCCCGCAAGGTTGCCGACAAGCTGCCCGAAGGCACGCTCAAGACGCTGATCACGCGCCCGCAACCGATCGATTTCCGCTCGGTCGAACCGCGCGACTGGCTGCACATGGAAACCCGGCCGCCCAAGGCCCACGTCTGGTTCAAGACGGTCGCACCGCTACCCGCTGACGTGGAAATGCAGCGCACGTTCCTTGCCTATATCTCCGATTTCCAGCTGCTCGGTACCGCCATGCAACCGGTGGGTGCGCCGACCGGCAACATGCGTGTCGCCAGCCTCGACCACGCCATGTGGTTTCACGAGGATTTCGCGCTCGACGACTGGCTGCTTTACGCCACGGACAGCCCCTGGGCTGGCCACGCCCGCGGCTATGGTCGCGGCCAGATCTTTACCCGCGACGGCACGCTGGTCGCCAGCGTGGCGCAGGAAGGCATGATCCGGCACGTCTGACCGCGCAGGTCAGTGCGCCATCAGCACCGGCAGTGACGGTTGCGACAGGATGGTGCGCGTCGTCCCGCCGAACAGCGTCTCGTAGAAGCGCGGCTGGCCGTAAGCGCCCATCACCATCAGCCCCGCCTCGCGCGCCCTTGCGGCGGACCGCAGGACGTTCTCGACCGTATCCGAACCGCGCGGCAGTTCCACGGCGTCGCAATCGACGCCGTGGCGATCGAGGTAGGCCACAGCCGCGCTCGCAGGCAATTCGTGCGCCTCGAAGGTGAGCTTGTCGCCGACCGAAACGAGGTGGACCTTCTCCGCGCAGCGCAGCAGCGGAACCGCAGCCCGCATGGCCCGGGCGGCCTGGATCGAACCGTTCCAGCACACCATGGCCGGAAGATCGGGGTCGAACCCATGCCATTCGCCGGGAACGACGAAGACGGGCGCGCGGCAATGAATCGCCAGCATACCCGCCAGCGGAGAGGTCGAACTGCCCTTGCCTTCGCCGATCCGCGCCCCGACCAGCGCAAGGTCGTTCAGCGAGGCGTGCTTGAGCATGGAGCTGCCGTCGTAACCGGATTCCTCCTGCCAGTCCCAGCGCACGTCCTCCTTCGCGAGCCGATCGGTGATTTCGGTGCGGAACTCCGCCGCTCGCTGCTTGGTAATGGTCGACAGTTCCCCGCCCACGGCGATGAAGGGGTCCGTCGGGATGACCACGTCGAAGGCTATGGTCTGCAGGAACGTCAGGTGCGCATCGAACCGGCGCGCCAGATCCAGTCCCGCTTGCAGGCGGGCTTCGAAAGTGCCGTCTTCTGCGGCGTGTACGAGTAGAGATCGCATGGCTTCCTCCTCTTCCTGCAGGGAGGATAGCACGGACGCCGGTCGGCGCATTGACGCCAATCAACCGCCGGCGTGGTAGAAATCGTAAATCGTCTGGGCCACGCTCTCGCTTACGCCCGGCACGCGCTTCAGGTCCTCCAGCGCGGCGGCACGCACCTTGCTGGCCGTACCGAAGTGCAGCAGCAACGCGCGTTTGCGGGCCGGACCGATGCCCGGAATCTCGTCCAGCGGCGAGGCAGAGATGGCGCGGCTGCGCTTAGCCCGGTGCGCGCCGATGACGTAGCGGTGCACCTCGTCACGCAGCCGTTGCAGGTAAAACAGCACCGGCGAATTGGTGGGCAGCATCTTCTCGCGCCCGTCGGGGAAGTGGAACACCTCGCGCCCCTCGCGGCCGTGATGCGGCCCCTTGGCGATGGCGATCAGCGGCACGTCTTCGATGCCCAGTTCCTCCAGCGTGTCGCGCACGGCGGACATCTGCCCCTTGCCGCCGTCGATCAGCACCAGGTCCGGCCAGACACCCGCCTGCTCGCGGTCGGGATCGTCCTGCATGGCGCGGGTGAAACGCCGCTGCATGACCTCGCGCATCATGCCGTAGTCGTCGTTCGATTGCGCCGACTTGATGTTGAACTTGCGATACTGGTTCTTGAGGTAGCCTTCGGGCCCAGCCACCACCATGGCCCCCACCGCCTTGGCGCCCTGGATATGGCTGTTATCGTAAACCTCGATTCGCTGCGGCACGTCCGGCAGCTCGAGGAATTCGGCCATTTCGCGCATGATCTTCGCCTGGGTGCCGGTTTCCGCCAGTCGCCGGTCTAGCGCCTCCACCGCGTTGCGGCTGGCCTGCTGCATCAGCCTGCGCCGCTCCCCGCGCTGGGGAACGCTGATGGCAACCTTGCGCTCGGCGAGGCCGGAGAACGCCTCTTCCAGAAGTTCGCTTTCGGGCAGGTCGCGGTCGACGAGGATATGCCGGGGCGGCGGCACCTCTTCGTAGAATTGCAACAGCACGTCAGCGAGCACCTTGGCCTCGTCGACATCGCCAGTGTTGCGCGGGAAGAAGGCGCGGTGCCCCCAGTTCTGTCCGCCACGCACGAAGAAACCCTGCACCGCGATCTGCCCACCCTTGCTGGCAAGCGCGAAGACATCGGCATCGCCCACACCATCGGCATTCACGGCTTGCGATCCCTGGATAAAGGTCGCCGCGCGCAAACGGTCGCGCAGCAAGGCAGCGGTCTCGAAGTCGAGCGCATCGGCAGCTTCCTGCATCTGCGCCTCGATCTGCTGCTGCACGGCGCCGGACTTGCCGCCGAGGAAGTCCTTCGCCTGCTTCAGCAGTTCGGCATAGCCAGCCTCGTCGATCCGCCCGACGCAGGGGGCCGAACAGCGCTTGATCTGGTAGAGCAGGCAGGGCCGGTCACGCCGCTCGAAAAAGCTGTCTGTGCAGGACCTTAGGAGGAACAGTTTCTGCAGCGCATTAATAGTCGTGTTGACCGATCCGGCGCTGGCGAAGGGGCCGTAGTACTGCCCTTTGTGCTTGCGCGCGCCGCGGTGCTTCATGATGCGCGGGAAGTCGTGCCCTTCGCGCAACAGGATGAAAGGAAAGCTCTTATCATCGCGCAACAAGACATTGTAAGGCGGGCGAAAGCGCTTGATGAACTGCGCTTCCAGCAGCAGCGCCTCGGCCTCGCTGTTGGTGGTGACAATCTCCATCGCGCGCGTCTGGCTGATCATCCGCACCAGCCGGTTCGTCAGCCCTTTGGGCTGGGTGTAATTCGTGACCCGCGCCTTCAGGCTGCGCGCCTTGCCGACGTAGAGCACGTCCCCGCGCGCATCGAGCATGCGATAGACGCCGGGTTTGGGCTTCAGCGTCTTCACCACCTCGCGGATCGCAGTGATGCCTGCATCGAGGTCAGGCTGGCCGGCTCCCTTGGCATCGCCCTTCAGCGTGTAGGAGGCGCGCTCCTCGTTGAAGCGCTCTGCACCACGCGGGTCATTGGGGGATCCGGCTTCGCTGCGAGACATGGCGGTGAGATAGGACTTCGCGTCCCGACTGCCAAATGTCTTGGCCCAATTAGCTTGGCAGAATAATACCCTGCTTGGTAAGCCTGCCGCATGAGCGACAAGCGACAGATCGTGGCAGAGGCGGTGATGGACGGCGCGGACATCCGCGAACGGCTGCTGGCCAGCGGCATGACGCCCGCCTCGGTCGAATACGAGATCAAGCGCGCCGAAGCTGACCCGGTGGTGATGGCTGCCCAGCGCCTGCGCCGCCAGCTCGCCAAGCGCGACTGGACGCTGCAATTGCAGGGACGACTGGCCGGCACGCGCGCTGACGGCCTGACGATTCCCACTGTCGCCAATATCGAACCGCAGCGCTTCTTCGAGGAGTTCTACGCCGCCAACCGCCCAGTCGTGCTGACCGGGCTGGTCGACCATTGGCCCGCGCTGGAAAGGTGGACGCTCGACTACCTCGACAGCAAGGTGGGGGACGCGTTGGTCGAATTACAGGCCGACCGCGGTTCGGCTGCAGACTACGAACAGGCGAAGGATCGCCACAAGCGCGGTGCGCAGTTCCGCACGGTCACCAGCGCCATGCGCAAGGTGGAAAGCTCCAACCAGTTCTACATCACGGCCTATAACGACACGAACAACAAGATCGCCCTCGCCAAGTTGTGGGACGACCTTGGCCCCGTCTCGATCCTGCGTGCAAGCAGCGGGCGCGACGGGTTCTTCTGGATGGGTCCCAAGGGCACCCTCACCCCCTTCCACCACGACCTGACCAACAACCTGCTGGTGCAGGTGATGGGCCGCAAGAAGTGCCACCTGGTCCCTTCGTGGGAAGTGGGCCGGATGAAGAATTCGAAGCATTGCTTCAGCGACCGCTCGCCCGCTGACTGGGACAACGACGATCCGTCGCTGCCGCCCATGCTCGAATGCACCATCGGTCCGGGCGATGCGCTGTTCCTGCCCATCGGCTGGTGGCACCATGTCGAGGCGCTCGACCACTCGATCTCGATGAGCTTCACCAACTTCGCTGCCGACAACGGCTTTTTCGAGGATTATCCCCCCGATACCCGGTTCTGAAACGACCGCGCACTTGCGCTGAAGTGCCGTGCAGGGCAGCGTGCCCAAAAAGGCGCAGGGGAAGACATCATGGCAGCACCGGAAAAACTCCCGCGCACGGTCGGGTTCTGGGGCACAGCCCTGTTCCCCGTGAACGGCATGATCGGCTCCGGCATCTTCGCCATGCCCGCTATCCTCGTCGCCGCCGTCGGCAATTTCGCGCCGTGGATGATGCTGCTGGGCGCGCTGCTGATCCTGCCACTGGCCTGGGTCTTTGCTGCCCTCGCCATGCGCTTTGACGGGCATGGCGGGCCGGTACTCTATGCCAATGCCGCCTTCGGCAAGTTCGCCGGGTTCCAGTCTGGCTGGATGCGCTATGCCTCTGCCGTCGTGGCCGTCGCCGCGAACGCCCATGTTGCCATCGCCTATCTCGCGGTGCTGTTCCCTGCCCTTGAGGACCCGACGCTCGCTTCCGCCGCAGTCATGGCCTTCATCGCCTTCGTCACGCTGGTAAGTCTTATCGGCATGCGCGCCTCGGTGGGGACGCTCGGTGTGATGACCGTTATCAAGCTGACGCCGCTGGTGATCCTCGTCATCTGGGGGCTGGCGACGCGCGATCCGGCGGTAGGCTTCAGCCTGCCAGAATTCAGCGGGTTCGAAAGCGTCGTCCTGCTCACCTTCTACGCCTACACGGCCTTCGAGAACGCCAATTTCCCCGCGGGCGAACTCAAGAACCCGCGCCGCACCATCCCGCTGGCGCTGATGACGACGCTGGCAGCCGTGGCCCTGTTTTACATGCTGGTGATCTGGGCTTACCTCGCCATCGCACCTGACGCGGGCGGCGGCGAGAGCGCGCTGGCGGCGGCAGCTGGCGAGATTGCCGGGCAGACCGGCGTCATCGCCATTTCCGTGGCGGCGGCATTCTCGGTAGCGGCCAACACGCTCAATGGTGGTATCGTGGTGCCGCGGATGACCTATGGCATGGCCGAACAGGGCACCCTGCCCTCGATCTTCGCCCACGTATCCTCGCGCTTCAAGACGCCCGACGTCTCGGTGCTGTTCTACGGCGGGGCGGCAATCCTCTTCAGCCTCTGGGGCGGATTTGCCGCGCTGGCCGTGGCGAGCACGCTCTCGCGGCTGGTGATGTACCTGCTGTCATCACTCGCCCTGCCCGTGCTGGAGCGACGCGATGGCGACAAGGCCCCGTGGTGGCACCTGCCAGCCGCCGCCCTGGCAGTTGTGGCAACCCTGTGGGTTTCGACCCACGCCAGCGCGGAGGCCTACCAGATGCTCGGCCTGATCTTCGTCGTCGGCACCGGCCTGTTCTTCTTCGCCGCGCGCCAGCAACCAGCTACCGAGGCCTGATTGTCTGACAGGTTCGACGCTATCGTCCTTGGCGGAGGGGCTGCCGGACTGTTCTGCGCCGCGCAGGCGGGCCAGCGCGGGCGCAACGTGCTGGTGCTCGAACGCGCGGAGAAGGTGGGCAAGAAGATCCTGATATCTGGCGGTGGACGGTGCAATTTCACCAACATCGGCGCGGGCCCGGGCAATTACCTCAGCGCCAATCGGCACTTCGCCAAGTCGGCGCTCAGTCGTTACACGCCTGCCGATTTCATCGCGCTGGTCGATCGGCATGGCATCGCCTGGCACGAGAAGACGCTGGGGCAGTTGTTCTGCGACGGTTCCGCCCGCCAGATTGTCGACATGCTGCTGGACGAATGCGCAGCCGGCCCCGGCAAGGTGACGATCCGCTGTAACGAGGAAATTGCCAACGTCGGGCACGATGGCAACACCTACACTGTCACCACGCAATACGGCGCCTTCACCGCTCCTGCGCTGGTGATCGCCACGGGCGGGCCTTCGATCCCCAAGATGGGCGCGAGCGATTTTGCTTACCGGCTGGCACGACAGTTCGGGCTGAAGGTGGTCGAGCCCCGCCCTGCCCTCGTCCCGCTGACGCTGGGCGGTGAGGACGCACTGTTCCGCGAGCTTTCTGGCGTGGCGGCAGAGGTGGAAGCGACAGCGGGCAAGACCATGTTCCGGGAGGCGGCGCTGTTCACGCATCGCGGGCTGTCTGGTCCAGCGATCCTGCAGGTCTCCAGCTACTGGCAACCGGGCGAGGCCGTGGCGATCAACTTCGTGCCCGATGAGCCGCGGGACTGGCTGCTGGAAGCCAAGCGGAACACGCCTTCGACAACCCTACGAGCCCTGCTGCGCGACCGGCTGCCGCAGCGACTGGCGGACAGGCTGGCCGAGAAACTCGGTGTCGAAGGCGACCTGGGCAATGCGCAGGACAAGGCCTTGCGCGCAGCGCAGGAACGGCTTTTGCGCTGGCAATTCACCCCCAACGGCACCGAAGGCTTCGCCAAGGCCGAAGTCACCGTGGGCGGAATTGCAACCGCTGAACTCTCGTCGCAAACAATGGAAGCGCGCAACATGCCCGGCCTCTACGCCATCGGCGAGGCGGTGGACGTCACCGGCTGGCTGGGCGGCTACAACTTCCAGTGGGCCTGGGCCTCCGCCCACGCTGCCGCGCAGGCAATCTAAGACAATTCTGATCGGTCCTTCATGGACCGCAAGGGCGACCGCCCGCCCGCAGCGGGCGCAGCTTGCCTGCGCACCTAGCGAGGAGGAAGCCGCGGAGGCGGCTTCGCAATCAAACTAGAACAACTTCCGGAATTCGATCTCGAACCTGCGACCGACCGGATCGACCAGCAGCGGCTGGTAACGTTGCGGCACCACACCATCGCTGTCGGTCACCCGCTGGCGGGCGTTGAAAATGTTGTCGACGCCAATGCCGATGCGGGTGTTGTCGAGGAAGGGAACCGCTTCCACCAGTCCATCGCGCTGGCCAAGGTCTGCAAAGGCACGCAGGTTGAAGCGGACATAGTCGCCGAATTCCAGATCGGTGCTGCCCGGCAGGCCGCTGCCCTGCAGGCTGGACGAGCCGGTGTAGTTGGCGAAGGTGATCAGGCCGAAACCATCGTAGAACACTCCGGCCCGCGCGCTGGCGGAGTGGCGGGGCTGGCCGCCACCGCTCAGCGCATCGCCGTCGAGCAGGTCAAGCGGCGGAAGGCCATCCGCGATCAGCACGGTGTTTTCCAGTTCCAGCGTGTAGTTGAGGCCGAAGAACCAGCGTCCGCTGGGAGGTCCGTCACCACCACCACCGCCGCCGCCGAAGCGACCGAAGCCGCGGAAGCCGCCACCACCCGGGCCACGGCCGCCGCCTCCGCGCTGTGCCCCCGAAGGCGGTCCACCCGCGCCGGGAGGTCCTCCACGGCCTGCAAACTGCGGCGGGCCGTCGGCGCTGCAAATCCGCTCGCGGATGGCGTTGAAACGTTCGGGATCAATGCGGCCGTCCTCGCCCGTCAGCCGCTCCAGCATCTGCGGCGGTACGGCAATCGGCTGTCCGTCTGGACCAAGCGGGGGTTCCTCGCCAGCCGCCTGGGCAGCAATGGCGCGGTTGAAAAGGTCGAGCAGGTCCGCCGCCTCGGTTTCACAGAAGGTCGCGCGCATCTGTGCGAAGGCCTCGGGATTGGGCGGACCGCCCGCACCGAAGCCACCACCTTGCGGACCACCCTGGCCACCGACCGGTCCGCCTGCAGGTCCGCCGCGATTGCCGCCGCCGCCACCGCGGTTGCCGCTATCCTGCTCGCCGCCGATCCGGCCGGAGAAGTTCAGGCCGAATTGCAGGCGACGTTCGTCGCGCGCAGCGAAAGTCACGAAGCTGTCGTCCAGCTGCACCAGCGTTCCCGTGGCATCGCGCACCACGCGTCCCGGGAAGGCGGCCTCGATCTCGGGCGTCAGCACCGGCAGGCTCGCCGTCACGTCGTCTGAGTGGTTGTCGAAGTAGTTGGCCGTGAAAGTGCCGTTGTCGATGAAGGGCAGTTCCCAGATCAGCCCGAACGACCAGTCGCTCTGCTGCTGGGCGGGCAGGTTCGGGTTGCCGCCGCTGATGACCGTGGCCAGCACCGTCTCGTTGTTGGCGATGTCGAACACCGGCACGTTGGGCGTGGCAATCACGGCGCTACCCAGCTGCGTGAGCGAAGGGGCTTCCTCGTTGTTGATGTGGCTGACCGACAGGGTCAGGTTCTCGGTCACGCCCCAGGTCAGGCCCAGTGTCCAGTCGAACAGCGTGCCGAAGTCCGACAGGTGTTCGAACCCGCCGTTGAAGTTGAGAGTGAAATCACCGACGGCGCCGAGAAAGTCCTCGTCGCGACTGGTGAGCGGAACGGAGACGTTGGCCCCGGCGAATACGCGGCCACGGGTCAGCTGGATATCGCCGCCGAGGTTGCGCGTGTCGGTGCTTTCGATGCGGTTCCAGCGATAACCCGTATTGATTGCCACCGAGACATCGCCGCCCGGCAGGTACAGCGGGTTGCCGCGCGCCGTGGTCAAGGCGTTGAAGGTGTAGGTATCGGTCAGGGCTTCGTCGAAACCGGCGTCGGCGAAGGTGCCAAGGTCGGCATCGATCGGCAGCAGGCCAGCCGCTGCATCTGCCACCAAGGCGGAGGTATCGATCCGCTTGCCGGTGCGGCTGATGGAATCGACATAAGTACCGTCAATCGTGCCTGTCACCTGCCAATCGCCAAGGGCGAGGTCCAAGGTGCTGCCGATGGAATAGTTCTCGCTGCGACGGTCCACCGTCAGCGGGTCTTCGGCGTTGAAGGTGCGCAGGGCGGTCGCCCCCAGGTCATCGACGAGGAATACACTGTCCAGACCTTGCAGGCGCAGGCTGTCATCGCGCTCGTAGGTGCCGTTGAGGCTCAGCGAATTGCCGCTGTCACCAAGTCGGGTGGACCAGTTGAGCGTTGCCTCGACGCCGGAGGAATCGGCCACCAGGCTACGATATTCCGCCGGGTCGGGATCGCCTGCCACGGTCGGCACGCTGCCTTCGGCCTGCACAATATTGCGCTCGGCCTCGGTCAACAGGCTGGAATTGTCCCACTCGAGGTTGACGTTGAGGCGGCTTGGCCCGTCGATCCGCAGGTAGGTGCCTTCCACCTGCTGGGTGGAGAACCCTCCCGCAAAAGGCTGGCCGTATTCCACCTCGATCTCGCGGCTGGAATAGTTGTCCTTGAGGATGAAGTTCACCACCCGCTGGTCCGGCGAATAGCCATACCGCTGGGCCACTTCCTCGCTGAACACCTCGGTCCGCTCGATCGCTTCGGGCGGATAGCTGCGCAGTTCGCGGAACGAGGAAATACGCACGCCGTTGACGAGGATCACCGGCCCGCCGCCACCGCCGCGTCCACGGCTGGAATTCACCTGCGGGGCCAGCGCCTCCAGCAGCTCCTGGATCGAGCCCGCGCCATAAGCGGCGATGTCTTCCGACGTCAGTTCGAGGATGGGCGGTTCGGGTGCATCAACTTGCCCCGCCAGTCGCGCACCCAGCACGATAATCGTGTTGATGTCGTCTTCAATCGGGTCGGGTTCCGGACCGGTTTCCGGCCCGCCTTCGTCTTGCGCGAAAGCCTCGCTTGAGGGCGGCTGTCCGTCCTGCGCCTTTGCCGCCGAAAGCGGTGCGGATGCCAGCATGGTCGTCACGGCCAAGGCGCTGCAAGACAGGGAGAATTTCAAGTGAGGGAGCTCCGGACAAAATCAATCGGCTGGGGGTCAGCGCGCATATGTATTGCGCTGCACCATTCGGCAATACGGACCTCTGTCTTAATTTGTCGCAGATGTATCGCGGCTGTCGCACCGTTTCAGGACAGGTGCATGGGTCGAATTTATAGGGTGGCTTCCCTTTTACGCGGTGTGCCGCTAAAGCGCGCCGCCAATATCCCGCATTTTCCGCGGACCAACGACTTACAAGGACCAAGATACTGAATGGCTAAAGAAGAACTTCTCGAAATGCGCGGCAAGGTGGTGGAACTGCTGCCGAACGCAATGTTCCGCGTCGAGCTCGAGAATGGCCACGAGGTCCTGGGTCACACTGCCGGTCGCATGCGCAAGAACCGCATCCGCGTGCTGGTAGGCGACGAAGTGCTGTGCGAACTGACGCCTTACGACCTGACCAAGGCGCGCATCACCTATCGCTTCATGCCGGGTCGCGGCGGTCCGCCGGGACACAACGGCTAACCTGCCACGCACTCGTGGCTGGTGATCCTCCCACTCTCCTCCTAGCTTCGGCCAGCCCGCGTCGGCGGGAACTCCTCGCGCGTCTGGGCATGGAGCCTGCTGGCGTTGCCCCTGCCGATATCGATGAAACGCCGCACAAGGCCGAGCTGCCGCGCGACTATGCCCTGCGCATGGCTCGCGAGAAGGCGGCTGCAGTCGATGGCGGTGGGCATCACGTGCTGGCAGGCGATACCGTTGTCGCCGCCGGACGCCGTATCCTGCCCAAGGCCGAGGACGAGGCGACCGCGCGCCAGTGCCTGGAACTGCTGTCCGGCCGCCGCCACCGCGTGCTGTCCGCCATCGCGCTGAAGTCACCGGACGGTTCGGTTCGCGAGCGACTGAGCGAGACCCAACTGAAGTTCAAGCGCCTCTCGCCAGAAGAGATCGACGCCTACATCGCAGGTGGCGAATGGCACGGCAAGGCGGGCGGATACGCGATCCAGGGCATGGCCGAAGCGCTGATCCCGTGGATCCAGGGCAGCCACTCCGGTGTGGTAGGCCTACCGCTATACGAAACGCGGACGCTGCTGAAGGCGGCGCGGTTCGACCTTGGCTGAGTGGCTCGTCGAGGAGGGGATCGGTGAGGAACGCGCGATCCTTTACGACAACGGTCATGCAATTGCCGCGCGCCTACGCTGGCCCGGCAGGCTTGAACCGGGGCAAGTGCTGGAAGGCAAGATCAGCACAAAGCCTGCGGGTTGGCGGCGCGGGATCGTGGATTTTGCACCGGGCTTGCAGGCATCGGCAGATCGCTTGCCGAAAGACGCATGCGAAGGCGACACCATGCGCTTTCGCGTCATCCGCGGCCCCCAAATGGAGCGTGTCCGCCTGAAGCCTGCCGTCGTGCGGCCGACTGATGAACCGCTGTGCGCAGCCCCTAGTCTGGCCGCTAGCCTGCATGGCGCCCGCGTGGTCCATCGGTTTCCCGACAATTCATGGTTCGGCCTGTGGGAGGATGCACTCTCCGGGCTGTACTGCTTTACCGGCGGCAATCTCGAAATGACTCCTGCATCAGCAATGACCCTGATCGATGTCGACGGACACCTCCCTCCTCGCGATCTGGCCTTGGCTGCGGTGGCACCTGTTGCCGAAGCGATTGCGCTGATGGGTATCGGTGGCTCTGTCGGCGTCGACTTCCCGACCTTGGAGCGCAAGGCCGATCGCAAGGCTGTGGACGATGCACTTGGCGAAGCACTCGACGGCATCGATCACGAGCGAACCGCGATGAACGGCTTCGGATTTGTGCAGATCGTGATGCGCTATGAACGCCCCTCTCTCCTGCAGATCGTGCAGATTGATACGGAGCGTGCGGCAGCACGTCTCCTGCTGTGGAAGGCTGAACGTCTGGAGGGAGCGGGCAAGATCGAATTGATGGCCCACCCCGATGTCATCAAGCATTTGCACACCGACTGGATTGCCGAACTTTCTCGCCGAACGGGCAAGGAAGTGTTGATCAGGCCGGACATCAAACTTGTGTTGGAAAGCCCGCACGCCCAACTTGTATCGTCATGATCACCAAGCCCTGCCCCATCTGCAAGAAGCCGCGCAGCAAGGAGTTTTCGCCCTTCTGCTCCAGCCGCTGCCGCGACCGTGACCTCGCCCAATGGTTCAACGATGGCTATGCCGTACCGGGTCCGCCCGCCTCACCTGACGATATCGCGCGGGAAGATTAACCTTCGCGCGCTTTGGGGGCTTGCCAAGCTCGCCAGCCTTCGCCATAGGCGCGCTCTCATTCGCTCGCAGGGCACTTCGATGATGCCTCTCGCCGATGCGATGCCTGGGTAGCTCAGTGGTAGAGCAGACGATTGAAAATCGTCGTGTCGGTGGTTCGACTCCGCCCCCGGGCACCACTCCTT
>JAUIIG010000064.1 GCA_030431875.1 Alphaproteobacteria bacterium | reverse complement strand
GTCACCTTCTCGCTGTGCGGCTTCGCCAACTTCAGTTCGATCGCAATCCAGATGGCGGTGACAGGCGGACTTGCGCCGAATCAAAGACCGGTAATCGCCAAGCTGGGATTGAAGGCACTGGCCGCCGGGTCGCTCAGCAACCTGATGAGCGCCGCTCTGGCGGGCCTGTTCTTGCCGCTGTAAGGGCCACACCATGAATAGCGTCACTACTGTATCGCTCGCTCGCCCGCTGGAAGATATCGCCGCGGACCTGGGCAAGAGCTTCTCCGAATTCGGTTTTGCCATTGTCTGCGATCACGGCATCCCGCTGGAACTGATCGATAAGGCCGAAGAACTGGCCAAGGCTTTCTTCGCCCTGCCCGAGGACGTGAAGCGCGGCTACCATATCCCCGGTGGCGGCGGCGCACGCGGCTATACGCCGTTCGGCACCGAGATCGCCAAGGATGCCGCAGTCCACGACCTTAAGGAATTCTGGCACATCGGCCGCAGCCTGCCCGAGGGCCATCCCTACGAAGAGTTGATGGCACCCAACATCTGGCCGGCCGAGCTGCCCGAATTCCGCGATACTTTCTCCACCCTGTTCAGCGAGTTCGAGAAGGCCGGCGATCGCATCCTGCGCGCCATCGCCATCGACCTCGGCCTTGCACCTGACTATTTCGAAGACACCGTAAAGGACGGCAATTCGGTGATGCGCCTGCTGCATTACCCGCCCTTGCCGGAAACTGCCCCGGAAGGTGCCATCCGCGCCGCTGCCCACGGCGATATCAACACCATCACCCTATTGCTGGGCGCGGAGGAAGCCGGCCTCGAGCTGCTCAACAAGCAGGGCGTATGGGTACCCGTCTCCCCGCCCAAGGGCGCACTGGCAGTGAACATCGGGGACATGCTGCACCGGCTGACCAAGGGCCACCTGCGCTCGACCACCCACCGCGTGGTCAACCCCAGCGGCGAGGCGGCCAAGCGGTCGCGTTATTCCATGCCCTTCTTCCTGCACTTCCGCCCGGACTTCCTGATCGACCCGCTCGATAGCTGTCCCGGCAGCGGTGAGGAGCCGATCACGGCGCACGAATTCCTGCTGCAGCGACTCCGGGAAATCGGCCTCGCCTGATTCGCAGCAGTCGTGGCAAAGTAGTGACGCGAGCAATTCTTCAGCCGTATTTGCGACCAAACTGTGTTGCACTGCAGCAACGGTTGCGCCGGAAACCAACATCTGTGCCCTTAGAAGTCCACAATATGTCCCTGATTTAGCCCTCTGTCATAAAGCTGAAATGCGATTGTCCTGCTAGAGACCTATCGCAGTGATCGCTTTCCCAAGGGGCGGGAAGTGCGCCTTCCAAGAGGACATCAGAATCATGAAAATCAAATATCTCGTTGCGGCCAGCCTTGTCAGTGTTGCCGCTGCCACCGCTGTGCCGCAGGCGGCATATGCCCAGCAAATTACCTCGGGCATCCAGGGTACCGTAACCGATGCCGACGGCATGCCGCTGGACGGCGCGACCGTTACCGTAACCGACACCCGTACCGGTGCGACCCGTTCGCAGGTGACTGGCGAAGGCGGCGACTTCCGCTTCGGTTCGCTGACCTCGGGCGGTCCCTACACCGTTACCGTTACGGCAAGCGGCTACGAAGGCCAGTCGGTGGAAGAGCAGTACCTGAACATTTCGGGTAACACCGCCTACACCTTCGCCCTGACCTCGGGCGCCTCGGCCAACACCATCGTGGTTACCGCCGCGCGCGCCGGTGCGCAGCAGCTGGCGGTTGGCCCGGGCCTCGCCCTGGGCATCGACACGCTGGAAGGCTTCCCGTCGATCACCCGCGACATCCGCGACATCATCCGCATCGACCCGCGCGTCAGCCTTGATCGCGCCAACGAAGTGGACCGCATCTCCTGCCTCGGCGGCAATGACCGTTCGAACACCTTCACCGTCGACGGTATCGTGCAGGCTGACGTCTTCGGCCTGAACGGCACCCCGTTCGCTGCGCGTAACTCGCTGCCGATCCCGTTCGACGCCATCGGCGAGACCTCGGTTGAATTCGCTCCGTTCGACGTTGAATACTCGGAATTCACCGGCTGTCTGGTGAACGTTGTCACCAAGTCGGGCCAGAACCAGTTCCACGGCAGCGCCTTCTACGCCTTCCGTAACGCTGACCTGCGCGGCGACTCGATCGACGGCACCCCGAACATCGTCGACGATTTCGAGGAAAAGCGTTGGGGCGCCACGCTGTCGGGCCCGATCATCCCCGATCGCCTGTTCTTCTCGGCTGCCTACGAAGAAACCGACCTTGGCTCGGCCAATGACTTCGGTCCCTTCGGCTCTGGCTTTGCCAACGAAGCCAACTTCGTCACCCAGGCCCAGTTCGATCGCTTTGCCGACATCGCCCAGCGCGTTTACGGCCAGGACGTCGGCGGCTACCCGACCACCCTGCCCGAAGCTTCGGTGCGCTACTTCGGTCGCCTTGATGCGATCATCACCGAAGACCACCGCCTGGAAGCAACCTACCAGCGTCTCGAGGAAACCAATGTCGAGAGCGACACCGGTGACGCGAACCTGACCGGCTACAACAGCTTCGAAGACGAAGGCACGGTTTCGGACTACTACTCGGTCCGTCTCTACTCGCAGTGGAGCGATGAAATCTCGACCGAACTGCGCCTTAGCCGTGCTGACGTGTCCGACGTCCAGGGCCCGGTTGGCTTTGGTGAAGCACAGTCAGGCGCGCCGACCATCCGCCTCGCTGTTGGTGTCGATAACGAGACCAACGGCCTGATCCCCGGCGGTCAGAACGGCATCCTGTCGACCGGCCCGGGCATCTTCCGTTCGGCCAACGCGCTGGAAACCAACACCGACCAGGCAAAATTCCAGCTGAACTGGACCCCGAACGATCACGAATTCAAGATCGGCGTCGAAGTCAACGACCTGGAAGTCTACAACCTGTTCGCCATCAACGCGACGGGCACGATCTTCTTCCGCAACCTCGACGATTTCGAGAACGGTGTGGTCGCCAGCGGCGGCTTCTCCAGCGTCTTCGGTTCGGCTGACGACCTCGTGGGCGGTGGCCTCGGCGGTGCAACCATCGCCCAGACCCCGAGCGGCGACATCAACGAGACCGCGGCAACCTTCAACCGCCGCATCTTCTCGCTCTATGCCCAGGACACCTGGCAGGCCAACGACAACCTGTCGCTGACCGGCGGCCTGCGCGTCCAGTGGTACAGCGGTGACGCTCCGCGCGAGAACCCGCAGTTCGCCAGCCGCTATGGCTTCAGCAACGCGGTATCCTTCAGCGATCTCGATCCGCTGTGGCTGCCCCGCTTTGGCTTCACCTACGAGTTCGACAACGACGGCTTCTTCTACAACACTCGCTTCACCGGCGGTGTTGGCCGCTTCTCGGGCGGCGACCCGGTCGTCTACTTCTCGAACGCGTTCTCGAACAACGGCTTCAGCTATGCTGACGGCGATACCTTCAACAGCCTGTGCGCAGGCCTGCTGGACGCCAACGGCAACTTCAACGTGCTGTCGGGCGGTTCCTTCACGGGCATCCCGGCTTGTGCGCTGCAGGCTGGCCAGAACCGTGCCGCTGCTGGCCTGGCTGACACGCAGTCGACCGATCCGAACTTCAAGCTGCCGAGCGTATGGCGCGGCAACCTCGGCATCGCGACCCAGTTCGGCACCCAGGGCGGCTTCTTCAGCGACTGGTCGCTGAACGTCGACTACATCTACAGCCGCTTCGTCGACACGCTGAACTTCGTCGACCTGGCGCAGACGGTGAACCCGTTTGTCGGCATCGGCGGCTACACCGTCGACGGTCGTCCGATCTTCGACGCCATCGACCCCACCGACCCTGACGCCGCTGGCTGTATCGCCTCGCTGAATGGTACCGGCGGCACGCCGCCGACCTGGACGAACCTGTCGCCCGAATGCTTCAACCGCATCGGTCGTGACGACGAAATCCAGCTGACCAATGGCCCGAACTATGACAGCCACGTGATCTCGCTGCTGCTGTCGAAGCAGTTCGACGGTGGCCTGTTCACCTCGGGTGGCAGCGTCAACGTCAACATGGGTTACGCGTTCACCGAGTCGAACAACAACCGCAACAACGGCAGCTCGACGGCAACGTCCAGCTACGACGTTACGGCTGCATTCGATCGCCAGAACCCGGCCGTGTCGACCTCGAACTACGAAACGCAGCACAACATCACGCTGGCTGTGAACCTGCGCGAACAGTTCATCGAAGACTACGACACCCAGATCGGCTTCATCTTCGTTGCTCGCTCGGGCCGTCCGTACTCGCTGACCTTCGACGGTGGCAGCGTGTTCAACGACAGCTCGTCGGGCACCGACAACGCCCTGCTGTACATTCCGACCGGTGTTGGCGACCCGAACGTCTCGCCGCTGTCGGACGACGCCGCAGTGCAGAGCCTGGTCAACTACGTCGCAGGCACCAACTGCGACTACACGCCGGGCACCTCGATCGCGCGCAACACCTGCCGCAATGACTGGTTCTTCGACCTCGACCTGCGTCTCAGCCAGGAAATCCCGGGCCCGGCACACTTCGCCGGCCTCGCCGATGACCGTATCGAACTGTTCATGGACTTCGACAACTTCCTGAACTTCTTCGACGACAGCTGGAACGTTTTCCGCGCTCGCGGCGACTTCGTCGACGTGGTTGACGGCGGTGTGGACTCCGATGGTCGCTACATCATCTCGGGCTTCAACCCGGACGACCAGAACTTCGTCGGCACCACTTCGTCGATCTGGCGCATCCAGATCGGTGCTCGTTACGAGTTCTAATCCTTCGGGATACCGAACAAATGGGCGGCGGCGTTCGAAAGAGCGCCGCCGCCTTTCTTTTGTCACCTCGCCGCGTAAGGATAGGCGCATGAAAGCCAGCTACCTCCCCGTCCTGCTCACCGGGATCGCCCTGTCCGCCTGCGCCACGCCGCAGGTCGAAACCACCGCAACGCGAAGCGAGCCGGTGACGGTGCAAATCCTCGCGCTCAACGATTTTCACGGCAACCTGGAACAGCACGCCCGACCGACGACCTACTACGCTGGCGAACAGAGCCAGAGCGAGCGACTGGGCGGCGCGGCGCAATTGGCGGCGACTTTGGCGGGCCTGCGGGAAGACAATAGCATCACTGTCGCCGCCGGTGACCTGATCGGTGCCAGTCCGCTGATCTCCTCGCTCTTCCTCGACGAGCCGACGATCAAGGTGCTGTCGCAGATGGGCCTCGACCTCGCCTCGGTCGGCAACCACGAATTCGACCGCGGCACCGGCGAACTGCGCCGCATGCAGGAGGGCGGTTGCGAACAGTTCACCCGCCGAGAGCCCTGCGGCGTCGAACATTTCGAAGGCGCCGCCTTCACCTACCTCGCCGCGAACGTGGTGGACGAAGCGGGGCACACATTCTTTCCCGGCAGCGAAATTCGCGAGATCGGCGGCGCGCGCATCGGCTTTATCGGCATGACGCTGCAAGGCACGGAGAACCTCGTCGCTGCCCAGGCAACCGAGGGCTACCGCTTCCTGGACGAGGCGGAGACAGCCAATCGAATTGCGCGGAACCTGATGCAAGAAGGCGCCGACACGGTCGTGTTGCTGATCCACGAAGGTGCCGATGTCGATCCGCTCTACAGCCTGGCGGGCTGCCCCAACCTGTCCGGTCCCATCGTGCAGATTATTGACCAGCTTGACCCGGCAATTTCGGTGGTCGTATCGGGCCACACGCACCAGGCCTACGTCTGCGGGGTGGAGACCACCTCCGGCACCGAGGTGCTGCTGACGTCCGCCGGACGCTATGGCGGCTTTGTCACGGACATCACCATGGTGATCGACCCGGGGACTGAAACGGTGCTCTCCCTCAGCGGCGACAACGTTGCAGTTGACGGCAGCATGGGCAGCGACATCGAAATAGCCGCCGTAGTGGCGACCTATGCCGAAGCCGTCGGGCCGGTCGCGAACCGTATGGTCGGGCCGATGTACGACACCGGTGAGGAAGGCGAGAACTGCGGCGACCGCCCGGCACAGCAACTTGTGGCTGATGCCTATCTCTACGCTGCAGACATCGCTCTCGAAAGCGGGGCCGACCTCGCCTTCGTCAACTCCGGCGGCGTCCGCACCGACCTGTCCGGTGCCGACGATGGCGTGCTCACCTATGGCGAGCTCTACGCCATGGCCCCCTTCGGCAACGGCGTGCTCGTATTGG
Source organism: Alphaproteobacteria bacterium (assembly GCA_030431875.1). Taxonomy (GTDB): domain Bacteria; phylum Pseudomonadota; class Alphaproteobacteria; order Sphingomonadales; family Sphingomonadaceae; genus Alteraurantiacibacter. The sequence goes on along the minus strand of JAUIIG010000064.1, from coordinate 7,986 downwards.
AAATGACCGGCACCGAGATCGCCGCCTTGCTGGAACAGCAGTTCTGCGACGAGGGCCAGACCACGATCTGCGATTCCCTGCTGATCCCGTCCGATGGCGTAATCTACTCCGGCGACATGCAACGCCCGCCGCAGCAACGGATCACCAGCCTGACGCTCGATGGCATGCCGCTGGACCCGCAGCGAACCTACCGCGTCGTGACCAACAGCTTCCTTGCTGGCGGTGGCGACGGCTTCAGCCTGCTGCCCGAAATGCCCGTTGTCGCCAATGTCGGCTTCGATATCGATGCACTGGAAGCCTATGTCGCCCTGATCGACCGTCCCGTGCCGGTCTGCGGCCGAGTACTGAACCTCCCGCCGCAGGACTAGGCGCTAGCGCAACGGCGGTTCGTCGAAGCTGCGCAGCTTGCGACTGTGCAGGCTGTCACCCTGCTCGCGCAGCAAGTCGATGGTCTCGATGCCGATGCGCAGGTGCTGGCTGATCGAACGTTCGTAGAAGGCATTGGCCTGTCCCGGCAGCTTGATCTCACCGTGCAACGGCTTGTCGGACACGCACAGCAGCGTGCCGTAGGGAACGCGGAAGCGATAACCCTGCGCGGCAACCGTTGCCGATTCCATATCGATCCCCACCGCCCGACTCTGGTTGAAGCGCAAGGCCGAGTGGGTGAAGCGCAGCTCCCAGTTGCGGTCGTCGGTGGTAACCACGGTACCAGTGCGCAGGCGGCGCTTGAGCATGGCTGCGCTCTCGCCCGAGACATTGCGCGCGGCATCGAACATGGCCGCCTGCACTTCGGCAATTGCCGGGATCGGGATTTCCGGCGGCAGGACCGAGTCGAGCACGTTGTCGTCGCGCAGGTAGGCATGCGCCAGCACGTAGTCGCCGATGGTCTGGCTGGGGCGCAGGCCGCCGCAGTGACCGATCATCAGCCACACCTCGGGGCGAAGGACGGCAATGTGATCGCAGATCGTCTTGGCGTTGGACGGGCCGACGCCGATATTCACCAGCGTGATGCCGCAGTTCTCACCTGCCATGAGGTGGTAGGCGGGCATCTGGTGCTTGCGCCAGGTGCCGCTGACGATGCGATCTCGCGCGCCCTCAAGGTCACCCGGTTCGATCACCACGCCCGGCGCCGAAAAGCCGGTGTACCCGCTGTCCGGATCGGCCACGGCTTCCAGCGAGACGTCGATGAATTCCTCGACGTAGCGGATATAATTGGTGAACAGCACATAGCGCTGGAAATGGCCCGACGGCGTGCCGGAATAGTGGCGCAGGCGTGCCAGGCTGAAGTCGGTACGGCGGGCATCGAACAGGGCCAAAGGACGGCTACCGTCCGCGGCCCCTTCCCAGGTACCATCCGCTACCTCGTCACCGATGTTGACCAGGTCGGTCGAGGGAAAATGCCGCGTCAGTTCGGCGCTGCCAATCCCCTGCAGGGATCCGTCAAGCACGTACTGGTAGGGAATCTCGTCCGCAGAAATGCCCACCGTAATCTCCACCGGGTAGTCCTCCACCAGGTGCTGCAACTGCTCGCGCAAGTAGGGTCGGAAGAGTGCCGGATCGGCAATTGAGCTGCGGTAGACGCCCGGCTGGTTCAGCCGCGCATAGGCGCGCGCGGGGTGTTCGCTCGGCGTCTCGCTCGAATAACTGACGATCAGTTCGGGATAGGCGAACAGGCCGGCCTTGCGTGCCTCAAGGTCAGGTGGGGTGCGGCTATCGGCGAAGGTTTTCAGGGCAGCGATCAGGTTGTTCCGGGATTTCTCCGCAATGGCCTCCAGCTGGTCGAGGATGCCATCAATTTCGCCTGCGCCTGTCGCCATGTATGCTCCGTTCTTGTTGTTTTTCATGCCCGCCCCTAGCCGAAATTTGCGGTTACGGGGAGAGGCGCGAAGTCAAAAATCGGAAACTGTGGCCTTCAGTCCTCGCCAGCCGTCTCGTCAGCGAAGACCCAGTCGAGATAGGCCGCCAGGCGGATGCCGGACTGCGCCATGCGGTCCTCGACTGTCGGGATCCAGTCCCAGTGATAGCGATAGCGAAGGAAGACCGGTGATTCCTGCGTGCCCATGCCCGCTTCTGGCCCGGTGGCGGGATAGATGCGGTCGCGCAGCTCGGCGCTTTCGGTGATCCAGGTCGCCGGGTCTGCATCCCACCAAGCGATGACATCTTCGGGCGAAATGCGCGGCTCGATCCGGGCAGCATATTCGGAATAGGACAGCTGCTGGCGCAGGATCATGCCCTCGTCCCACACCCAGTGCAGGTTGGTCTGCATGTCGAACCAGTCGACGATTACGTCGTTGCCGCCGCGGTCAGTGCCGTTGCCTGCATGCAGCGGCTGGTGAAGGTCCGCCACGAGGTGCACGATGAAGCGCAGGGCCAGCGCCTTGTCCACGCGGCTGGCATTGTCATCGCGCAGGACAGCGGTGAACTGTTCCAGCGCCGTGGCCGCGTCACCTTCGGGCGGGTGCTGCAGGTCTTCCGCCGTCATGCCGTGCGGCAAGGTGACGTAGTGGAAGGGCGAGGCCGTCTCCTGCCAGAACGGATCGGGGTTGGATCGTTCCTCGTCCGGCCAGGTGCTGGCTTCCGGCAGGCCTTCGTGGCCGATGATCTCGGCGATCTCCGCGCGGGTCCGACCGCTGATATTGTGCTCGGCGATCTCCGCCGTGACGCGGTGGCCGATGGGGCCCCAGGCGTGCGATGGTGTGGCGAGGCACAGTGCGATGGAGGCAAGCGCGATTGCAGCAGTCTTTTTCATGCGGCAGGTCTAGCCGCTGCCTGTGTCATTGCAATGACGAGATGGCGAACAACCTGTGGGTCTGGCGCCAAGTCAGTGACGGTTAAGTCCTCAGACTGTCTGGCAGAATCCGCAGAGAGCGACTATCCGGGGCAAGCGCATGAATCAGGATCTCACAGACCGCATCTACGAATGCTCCGTCGTTCCAGAGCTTTGGGCAGGAGTGCTTGACGACCTTGCGCAGTCGGTGGACTCCCATGGCGGCCTGCTTTTCTCCGCCAACAAGCAGCTCAACTGGACCGCATCGGATTCGGTTCGCCCGGTTTTCGAGCAGTACGTGGAGCAAGGATGGTTCCAGAAATGCCCGCGCCGGGTGTGCGTGATGACGAAAGAGGAACCCTCATTCTTCACCGAGCAGGATTTCTGGTCGGAAGACGAAATCGACGAAAATCCGATCTACCGTGACTTCTTCCGTCCGCATGGCCTAGGCTGGTCTGCCAGTACCGGCATTGCCCTGCCTACAGACGATAACATCGTCTTCAGCGTCGAGCGCCGCTATGAGCAGGGACCGGTCGAGCGCGACAAGGTGGAGCGGCTCAACACCATGCGCCCGCATCTCGCACGCAGCGCCATGATCAGCGCGCGCCTGCAGTTGCAGCGTGCCAGCGGTGCAGGAGAGGCGCTTAACGCCCTGCAATTGCCTTCCCTGCTGGTCGATGCGCAAGGCAAGGTCGTGCAGACCAATCCGCTGGCAGACGCCCTGACAGACCTGATCGTGCCCGGCGCCTTCGGAAAGCTGGCACTTGTCGATCGCGCCGCGAACGACCTGCTGGCCAAGGCCATTGCCGGGCTGACCCGCGACGACGAGCCTGACGTCCGCTCGATCGCTGTCCGTGACGAACACGCGGTCCCGGTATTGATCCTCCATGTCATTCCCATCCGACGCTCGGCCCATGACGTATTTGCCGACAGCTTCGCCCTGCTGGTGTTCATCCCGGTTGCGAGCGAGCGTCGTCCATCGCTTCCGATGCTCAACGCCCTGTTCGACCTGACCCCGGGCGAGGCGCGTATCGCCGGCGGGATCGCCAGCGGCCGCTCGCTGGAGGACTTGGCCGATGAAGGCGGCGTGGCCATGACCACGGTCCGCTCACAGTTGCGGCGCGTGCTGGAAAAGACGGGATGCTCACGCCAAGCCGATGTCGCTGCCCTGCTGTCGCGTATTGCCGCGACTGACCCTTCTGCGAGCACCTGACCGGCTCGAAAAAAGCACTGAAAAAGTCGCATTTTCCGTGCCGCGTCATCCATATGGATGATGCGCGCCTCGCCCGTTTCGCCGAACTTGCCCTCGCCATCTGAGCCGACGGGGTAAACGCGACCCTCTCCCGGATGCCGAATGCTACCGGCATCCTGCATCCGCCCCGGCGGTCCAGTTGGCGACAGACCATCTGGTAACCCGTGGAAGGGCACAATGCGAACTCACACCAAGACGAAGCGCCTTGCAGCGGCGCTCGCGACAGCATCCTGCATGGCACTTGCAAGCCCCGTGGCAGCGCAAGTTGTAACGGAAGCCGATGCACAGGCTCGCTATGACCAACTCGCAGCGCAGGCTGACGAACGGCTCGGAGATCCCGAGTTCGACTACCAGCTTGGCATCGCCGCGCTAGACACCGGTCGCTACGGTGAGGCCATCATTGCCTTGCAACGCGTCCTGGCAGTGCAGCCGGACAATGCCGCCGCCCGGGCCGAACTGGCGCGTGCCTTCGCGCTGGCCGGCGATATCGACACTGCCCGCAATGAATTTGCGACAGTGGTCGACAATCCGACGCTGCCCGACCCGGTGCGCCAGCGCTTCACCGGCTTCGTCCGCCAGTTCGACGAGCAGATCCGTGGTGGCGGCAGCTCGGTTTCGGGCTTTGTCGATGCGCGGCTGGGCCACGACAGTAATGTCAACTCGGCGACGGACCTCACCACCCTGACCATCCCGCTGTTCGCCTTTCTCGGCCCCGGCACCCTGGGCGCCGGCGCCCGCGAACAGGAAGACCAGTTTGCCGAGGTTACGGCAGGCATCTCCGCCGTCGAAGCCGTCGGGCGGCAGGACCGGGTCTTCGGCTCGCTGCTCGGCTCCGCCCGCGAGAATTTCGACGTTTCCGCCTTCAGCCAGGAAAGCCTGACCGCCACAGCCGGCTATGCCCACACCTTCGCTAACCGCGATGTCATCTCGGTAAGCGCGCAGGCGCAGGTCTTCGCACTCGACTGGGACGGATACCGGGATTCAGTCGGCGCAGTGGTGCAGTACACCCACCTCACCGGCCGCGGGCAGGCGCTGACGCTGTCAGGCCAGTACAACCGCCTCAACTATCCCGGCCAGCCGCTCCTCGATGCAGACCGCTTTGCGGCGGCCATCGGCTTCGTGACGCAGGATCTCTCCGCCAGCCTGCAGGGCGGCAAGGAAGAAACCCGCCGCGTTGCGGGCGATCACTACTCGAACTGGTTCATGACCGCGAGCCTTGGCGCGGAATTGCCGCTGGGAGACGGCTTCGCACTGGTTGCTGGGGCGGCTTTCGACCTGCGCCGCTATGACGCGGCAGACCCGCTGTTCCTGGTCGAACGCAGCGACGAGCGGTTCGATGCACAGGCGGGCCTGAAGGTTTCGCTGACCGACCAGATCTTCCTCCAGCCGCGGGTCACCTACACCCGCAACTGGAGCAACATCGCCCTCTACGACTACGACCGCTGGACCGCCTCTGCCGGTCTGCGCTTCGAATTCTGACAGCCCTCGGGAGACCTGAGATGACCCGCAACAGCACCCTTTCGCACCGCAACCTGCACCGCATGGGCACTGCCTTGTTGCTGACCGCGTCGGGCCTCGCGCTCGCCAGCGCGCCAGCCGCCGCGCAGGAGGTTGTTTTCTCCGACAACGGCACCGGCACCATCACGCCAGGCGTCCCGGTGGTGCAGACCTCCGGCCTTACCCAGGTGCGCATGCCCAACGGGGCCATGCTGTCGTTCAGTGGCAGTGCCCAGTACACCATCAACGCCGATGGCAGCGTCGACCTTGCCGCAGGCTCGGTGACAGTTGCCGGGGCAGATGGCAGCGAGGTCAAGATCAACATGGCCGACCGCACAGTTGCCCATGTCGAAGGCGCGGCCAACTCCGGGGTTTTCACCGTCACCCCCGAAGGCCAGAGCACCGGCCACACTTTGACCGGGCGGGTACTGATCACCCGCGGCCGGTCGAACCGCAACTTCGATGCCGGAGAACACTGGGCCAGCGCTGGCCGTCAGGGCATCCAGCAGACCATCGGCAACGCTCCACAGTCGACCCCTCCGGCCACCGTTGCCGCCAACGATCCGCAGGTTGAACCGCTCGAGGATGGCGGACCCGTCGCAGCCGCTGCCAACGGCCTGCCTGTTTCGCTCGGCGATGCACTGGCCGCTGCCGGTGCCGCCAGCGACATCGTCGCTGCCGCGCGCAGGGTGGAACTGGCCGCCGGCAATCCGGACATCGACACCTTCCCCAGCGGCGACCTTGCCTTGCTGGTGGCAGCTGCTGCCCGGCTTGAAGGCCTGAATGGGGGAACGCCTTTCCCGCAGGCGCAGGCAGACATTATCGCGACCTACCTCGGTTTCCTTGCCGACGGCGGTTCGGACGCGCAGTTCCTGACGGCCTATGCCGGGTTCCTGAACCAGTACCTTGCGCTGGTGCGCTCGGGAGCCCTGGCCTCCAGCTTCAATGCTGCCGGAGTGGCGGACATCAACGCCTTCCTCGCTTTCCAGTCGCGTCGCGGCGCACTTGGCGGACTGGCAGCGCAGGACCGCGTCCTGGCAGAAGCTTACCTCGCCTTCCTGGCGGGTGGCGGCAATGTCGACCTGTTCAGTGCGCAGTTCACCGACCTGCTCGAAAGCTATTTCGCCTTCGTGCGGGCCGGCGGTGATCCGGCGGACTTCACCGGCGGGTCGGCGGCGCTGATCGACGAATATGTCGCTTTCCTCAACGACAGCGGCCTGCTGGCGCAGCTGGACGAGCAGAACCGGGCCTTGCTGGCCGCCTATATCGCCAACGGCGGCATCGGCTTTGTCGGCGATTACCGTGCAGCGCTGGAAGCCTATTACGACTTCCTCGAACAAGGCGGCCTGCCGAGCGGCTATGCCACGCTCGATCAGGCAACCCTGCAAGCCTACATCGCCGCGCTGCAATCGGCTGGCCTGCTAAGCCTGCTGGGCGATAACGCGCAGTTCTATGCCGACTACCTTGCCTTCGTACAGGGCGGCGGCAATCCCGATGCGTTCATCGGCCTCCCGGCATCCAACCTGCCAATCTTTGCCGACGCCTTGAATGCCTATGCGGCCTTCCTCGCATCGGGCGGCTTGCCCAGTGATTTTACAGCCACCGAACTCGACCTGCTGGCCACCTATGTGCAGGCCCTGCGCAATGCCGGACAGTTGCAGGCGCTGCTCGGCAACAACGCGGCGCTGGTCGACGCTTACTTCGCCTACCTTGCCACGGGTGCCAATGCAGACCTGTTCTCCGGCCTGCCGATCTACGCCGACTATGTTTCGGCACTGAATGCCTATTTCGCATTCCTCGATGCGGGCGGACTGCCGGCGGATTACACTGCGCTTACGCCGCAGCAGGTGCAGGACTATCTCGCGGCCTTGGCAGCGGCTGGCGGACTGAACCTGCAACTGGGCAACCTGGCTGGTTTCTACACCCAGTACTTCGCTTTCATTTCGGCAGGCGGCGACCCGGTGAACTTCTCCGGACTGCCGATCTATGCCGACTACGTTGCGGCGCTGAATGCCTATTTCGCCTTCCTCGCAAATGGCGGTCTTCCGAACGACTATACCGTGCTCACCCAGCAGCAGATCGAGGCCTACCTCGCGGCACTGGCAGCAGCGGGCGGTCTGGACCTGCAGATCGGCGGCAATGCGGCAACGTTCTTTGCCAATTACCTCGCCTTCATCCAGGGCGGCGGCAATCCGCAGGAATTTGCCGACCTGCCGGTGTTTGCCGACTACCTTGCCGCGATCGAAGCCTACTACGCCTACCTTCTCGGCGGAGGCGTGCCTTCCGGCTATACCGTCCTGACGCAGGAACAGATTCAGGCCTACCTCGCCGCACTATCGGCAGCGGGCCTGCTCACGGGCACCTATAGCGGCGACCAGCTCGACTTCTACCTCGCCTACCTCGCATATCTTGCTGGCGGCGGCATCCCAGACAGTTTCGGCGGCCTGCCAGGCAATACCTATGTGCCGCC
>JAUIIG010000004.1 GCA_030431875.1 Alphaproteobacteria bacterium | reverse complement strand
TGCAGGTAGAACGCGTTGTCCTCGGGCGACCCACCGATCGTGGAGTCGTTGATGATGTTGCCCGTACCGTCGGGAATCAGGTCGGTGTCGCCACCTTGGAAGAGGAAGCGACGCACGTCGAACTGGCGCTGCTTGCCTTCGATCCGGGCCTTCAAGAGCTGCTGGCTTTCCAGCGTGAACCAGTTTTGCGGTGTGATGGACATGGCTGCTCCGTAGAGCGCACCTTGGGCGGGTTCAATCGGTCATTGCCGCAAGGGCGCGATTGGCTGTTGAGGGGAACCTGCACTCGCTTGAACCGAATCGGGCGGCTCCCTAACTCCAATGGCCGCACCAAAGGATTCGCACTGTCATGACCACCCACACCACCCGCATGCTCATCATCGGTTCCGGCCCGGCCGGCCTGTCTGCCGCCATCTACGGTGCGCGCGCGGGGATGCAGCCGATCGTGGTGCAGGGCCTGCAACCGGGCGGCCAGCTGACCATCACCACCGATGTCGAGAACTATCCCGGCTTTGCCGACGTCATCCAGGGCCCGTGGCTGATGGAGCAGATGACCAAGCAGGCCGAGGCCGTGGGTACGCGCATGATGTGGGACACGATTGTCGACGTGGACCTGGCGGGCGGTTCGCCGTTCCGCGCCACTGGCGACAGCGGCGATGAATACGTGGGCGACGTGCTGGTGATCTCCACCGGCGCCCAGGCCAAGTGGCTGGGCGTTCCGGGCGAGCAGGAACTGGGCGGCAAGGGCGTATCGGCCTGCGCCACCTGCGACGGGTTCTTCTACCGCGGTAAGAAGGTGGCGGTGATCGGCGGTGGCAATACCGCCGTGGAAGAGGCGCTCTACCTCACCAACCACTCCGACGACGTGACCCTGATCCACCGCCGCGACGAACTGCGCAGCGAGAAGATCTTGCAGGATCGCCTTTTCGCCAATCCCAAGATCTCGACCCTGTGGAACAAGACCGTCGAGCGTTTCGTGGAAGGCGAGGACGGCAAGCTGCACCACCTCGAACTGGTCGATACGGTGACGGGCGAGAAGTCCACGCTGGAATGTGACGGCGCCTTCGTTGCCATCGGCCATGCGCCCGCGACCGAACTGTTCAAGGGCAAGCTGCCGATGGACGGCGGCGGGTACCTGATTGTCGATCCGGGCACGCCCAAGACCGAGATCCCCGGCGTCTTTGCATGCGGCGACGTGATGGACCACACCTATCGCCAGGCCGTGACGGCAGCAGGCACCGGCTGCATGGCCGCGCTCGACGCCGAACGCTTCCTCGCGGCGAAGGAACACGCGGCGCTGGAAGCGGCCGAGTAGCCGTTGCTACCCGCCTTCTTGCGACAAAAGCGGTTTCAAAGGTAATTTTAAAAGCCGTTGTGCCGCCCAGGTGGCGGCGATACGCACGCGCCCTTGTGGCGACGGGCTGAGTCCTGCCGCCCGGTGGCAGCAGGAGTTGTGCGTAAATGCCTGAAGATCGTGTGCTGATAGCAGGGGCAGGTATCGCCGGGCTCACCCTCGCGCTGACCCTGCACGAGGTCGGCATACCCTGTATTCTGTTCGAAAGCGTACGCGAACTGCGCCCGCTGGGTGTTGGCATCAACATCCAGCCCAACGCAGTGCGCGAGCTCGAAGACCTCGGCATCGGTGCAGCCGATATGGACGAGGTGGGCATTCCCGCGCGCGAGTGGGCGCTGGTGGGCCTCAACGGGCGTGACATCTATTCCGAAGCCCGCGGCAAGCTGGCGGGTTACAACTGGCACCAGTACGCGGTCCATCGCGGCAAGTTCCACCTGATGCTCTATCGCAAGGTGGTCGAGCGGCTGGGCCCGGATGCGGTCAAGCTGGGGCACAAGGTCACCGGCTACCGCAAGGAAGCCGATGGTTCGGTCACCGCCCTCGTGCACAAGGCAGACGGCTCGACTGCGGATTTCACCGGCGCGCTGCTGTTTGGCGCAGAAGGCATCCATTCCGAAGTGCGCGCGCAGATGCACCCGAACCAGCCGGACATCCACTGGGGCGGCACGATCATGTGGCGCGGTACCGCCCGCAGCGTGCCGATCCGTTCGGGATCATCCTTCGTCGGGCTCGGCACCAGCCGCCACCGGGTGGTGTTCTATCCCATCTCGCACCCGGACGAGAAAGGCATGGCAGACATCAACTGGATCGCCGAAAAGACCTTCGACGACACCCACGACTGGACCAAGTCGGGCTGGTTCCGCGAAGTCCACCTTGCTGATTTCGCGCATGATTTCGCGGACTTCGTCTACGACTGGTTCGACTTGCCTGCGCTGTTGCAGCAGTCGGAAGTGGTCTACGAGAACCCGATGATCGATCGCGATCCGCTGCCGACCTGGGTCGACGGGCCGGTAGCGCTGCTGGGCGATGCCGCGCATCCGATGTATCCTACGGGCTCCAACGGCGCCTCGCAGGCGATCATCGATGCCCGGGTGATCGGGCAGCTGATGCTCGAACATGGCGTCAACCCCGCCATGCTGCGCGCCTATGACGAAAAGCTGTGCGGCCCGGTGGGCGGCTTGGCCTTGCGCAATCGCGGGGCCGGGCCCTTCGGCTTGCTGAACATGGTGGAAGATCGCTGCGGCGGCACCTTCGAGAACATCGATGATGTCATCCCCGCCGCCGAACGCGCGGAATTCATGCTGGCCTACCAGCGCGCCGCCGGCTTCGCCCGCGAAGCGCTGAACGCCGCGCCGCGCACCATTCCAGCAGGTGCCCGGGTGGAGCAGGTTCCCGCGTGACGATCGCGCTCGAACATGCCTGCGATTTCACGGTGGAACTGTCTCCGCCCCACGAACTGGGCAGCTGTGCCACCGGTGTGCGGCGGATCATCCCGATTGTCGGCGGCACCGTCAGCGGACCGCTGATCCAGGGCCGGATCCTGGATGTCGGCGCGGACTGGCAGACCGTTACGCACCACGGCGTGGCCGAGCTTGACGCGCGCTACGGCATTGAAACCCACGATGGCGCGATGATCGAAGTGGTCAGCCGCGGCATTCGCCACGCTTCGCCAGAGATCCACGCGCGCATCGCTGCTGGTGAAGAGGTGCCAGCTTCCGAATACTACATGCGCACGGCAATCCGCCTCGACAGCGGACACCCGGACTATGCCTGGGTCGGCAAGTCGCTGTTCCTCGCGCAAGGGGGGAAAGTCGGTTCCACGGTACGGCTGGCAGTCTACCGCGTCGCTTGAGGGCGTCTCGGCGCTTCGGGTCGAAGCTTGAAGGCCACCAGCGTATTGCCCACGGCAACGTCCGGATCGTAGTTCCTGAGCGTGCCGCCACCGGTTGCGGGAACGACCACATATTGTTCGCCGCGAAAGACGAAGGTCATCGGAGGCGCGGAGCCATTGAAGGGCAGGTCGAAGGAAGCCAGCCGTTCGCCCGACGCAGTCGAGAAGGCATGCAACATCCTGTCCTTCGTGCCCGTTGCAAAGAGGAGGCCGCTGGCCGTTGCGAGCAATCCGCCGAAATTCTCCGTACCTGTCCCGCTGCGTCCGAGGGCTTCCTGTTGGCGATCAATGCCGAGAGGTACTTGCCATGCGATACGCCCGGTAGAGAGGTCTATCCGGGTCAGCGTTCCCCAGGGCGGGCGCGTGCCGGGTAGTCTTTCAGCGTCATAAAACCTCTCGTATTCGGCCCGACGGTAGCGGGGCAGCAAGGTCGCCGATGAAGTGCCTGATCCCAGGTATTCCGCCACTGCGTTGCGCTCGTTGTCCGACAAGCTGACAGCGGGCATGGCCTGCTGCCCGTTCAGGATGATCGAGGTGAGGGCTTCGCGGGAGAAACGTCGGCCGGCATCCAGGATATTTGGCCCGATTCCGCCCTCCAACTCGCTGCCGTGGCAGGCGGCGCAGTTTTCGAGGTAGACGGCCCTGCCGGGATGGTTGTCGTCGAGCGACACCACTTGCTCGGGGATCAGGCGCAGGATCGACGGAACGTTGTTGGCTGCAACGAAGAAGGATTCGCTGACCGGGTCAACGGCCGCTCCCGGCCACTCTGCCCCGCCATGCAAGCCATAGAACACCAGCGGGTATCCGGGGTCGGGCGGGACATAAAATCCGAAACGTGCGTTCTCCAGCGCGGCCAGGAGGAAGTTGCGCCGTTCGGCGGGTTCACCTTCGAGCTCGGCCAGGCCAAAGCGCTGGCGTGCAAACGGTTCGGGCAGGACCGGGGCAGGCTGGTATTCAGCCGTCCGCTCGCCGGGCACGCGCGACACGGGAGCCCGCTCCAGCCGCCAGTCGAAGATCGGCTGCCCGGTGATCCGGTCCAGCAGGAGGGTATTGCCAGCCTTGGTCGGCGTGGCCACGACGTCCGAGCGGCGGCCGTCAATCGTTACCGAGGCAAGCACCGGCGAAGCAGGCAGGTCCAGGTCCCAGAGGTCGTGCGCCGTTTCCTGGAAGCGCCAGAGCACGCGCCCCTCGGTGAGGTCGACCGCGATGACGCTGTTGGTGCCTGGGTTCGGTCCGGGGCGCTCCACGCCAACCAGGACGGGGCCCGGATTGCCGGTACTGACAAAGGCAATGCAGCGCTCCTGATCGACGGCAAAGCCGCCCCATGGGTTGCCGCCCTCCTGGCGCGAAGGCCTGCCGCCTGTACCTTCGGGCAGTTCGTCAGGGGTAAGATGCACGCTCCAAGCCCGTTCACCGGTATGCTTGTCGAAGGCTTCGACAGTAGTGCGCGCGCCGGTATTGGCGCTGACGACCAGGTCCCCGCATATCGCCGGTGCCACTTTGGAAGGACCAGACAGGCGAACCGAACCATTGCCGAAGGGGCGATAGGGTTCGCCTGTTGCGGCATCGAGGGCGACAAGGTCTCGCCCGTCGGCAAAGAAGAGTGTCGCCGAGTCATCGCCCGAGTGCGCATCGAGCACGAACCCGCGCCGCGCGGCCTCATTTCCGGCCCTGTGTGACCAGAGCTGCCTGCCGGATGCTGGATCGAGTGCAACGATCTGGTCACCGGGCAGGAGCGCAATGAGGCGCTCTCCGTCGAATACGGGTGTCGCCTGCACATTGCCGACCTGCTCGGCTTCGAAGGTCCAGGCCACCTGCAGCGATTGGACATTGTCCGGCGAAATCTGTGTCGCTGCCGAAAAGCGTTGGGATGCGCTGTTGCCGAGGCTGCGGCTCCACCTGTCGGCCGGTTCCAGCATAAGCCCGGAAAACGGGGTGCGATCCGTCGGCGAGATGGCAGCAATTACCCGGTAACGCGGGAGGTTGGCTCTGGCTTGGGCATCTTCGAGAGCGAATTCGGCCTCTGATACCTGGCGATCGTAATACCAGTCCTCCCACGCGAGATACTGTCGCGAAGCCACCCGGCCGAGGCCTGCCCAAATGTCCGGAAAGAACTGGGCGATGACCAGCGCGCCAAGGAGTGCTAGTGATGCTCCGACCGCCGCAGCCCGACCAAGCGCTCTCCAGGACAGCAACCGCCGCCAAAAAGGTCTGGTCTCAGATATCTGCAATGGTCATCCGCCACATTCGAAGGCACGCATACTCGCAGACGGGCGCGGCGTGTAGAGTGGTGTCCAACATCGTAAGGAACCGCCCTAGAACTGGCTGAAATCCGGCGCGCGCTTTTCCATGAAGGCGGTGAAGGCTTCGCGCGCCTCGGCGCTTTGCAGGCGTTCGCCGAAGACCTTGGATTCGCGCAGGATCACCGCGTCGATGGCCTCGGAATCGCGCATCAGTGCCTTGGTCGCCTGCACCGCGCCCGGCGGCAAAGCGGCGATACCTGCGGCAACCTTGGCCACCGCCTCGTCGAGGCCGGCATTGGGCACGACCATGCTGGCGAGGCCAGCTGCCTGTGCGGCCTGCGCGTCCATTGCCTGACCCAGCGCCAGCATCGCAAAAGCCTGCTGGTGGCCCACCAGCTTGGGTAGTAGCACGCTGGATGCGGCTTCGGGTACCAGGCCCAGCCCGACGAAGGGTGTTGTCAGCAGCGCATCCTCGGCCAGCACGACCTGGTCGCAGTGCAGCAGCATGGTGGTGCCGATGCCCACCGCGCGGCCCTGCACGCCAGCCACCAGCGGCTTGTGATAGCTGCCCAGCAGCCGGATGAAGCGGTGGACGTTGGCTTCGGTGCTGCCGCCACGGCCCGCCGCCGCGAGGAAATCGCCAAGGTCGTTGCCCGCGCAGAACATATCGCCATTGCCGCGGATCACCACCACGCGCACGGCGGCGTCGCCCTGCGCTGCTTCCATGGCGTCGGACAGCGCGCCGTACATGGCATCGGTGAGGGCGTTCTTCTTGTCGGGCCGGTTCAGCGTCAGCGTCAGCACGCCGGCCGCCTGATGGATGATGACGTGCTCGCTCATGCCCTAGTCCTCCTTGCCTACTTCGTCGTGACTGCGCCCAAAGTCCGGTCGCGCGTCGTCCTGGCCCAGTTCGATGATCCGGCGGCGGATTGCGCGGGTCTTGCTGAACTGGTCGAACATCAGGTCGCCATCGCCCGCCTTGATTGCCTCGCGCATCATCGCAAGGTCGGTCAGGAAGCGGTCCATCATCTCCAGCACGGCGTCCTTGTTGTTGAGGAAGACGTCGCGCCACATGGTGGGGTCGCTAGCGGCAATGCGGGTGAAATCGCGGAAACCGCCCGCCGAGTACTTGATCACCTCGCCGCGCGTCACTTCCTCGAGGTCGCTGGCGGTGCCGACGATGGTGTAGGCGATGAGGTGGGGGATGTGGCTGGTAACGGCCAGCACCATGTCGTGGTGCTCCGCATCCATGATCTCGACTGTCGAGCCGAGCGCCTTCCAGAACTCTGCGAGGTCGTCGACCTTGTCCTGCGGCGCGCCATCGGGCGGGGTGATGATGCACCAGCGCTGGTGGAACAGGCTGGCAAAGCCTGCATCAGGACCGCTCTGCTCGGTACCGGCGACGGGGTGCGCGGGGATCACCAAGTGATCCGGCAGGACGGCAGAGAGCGCCGCTGCGATCGACTGCTTGGAAGAGCCAACATCGCTGATCACCGCATCGGGGCGGAGACCGGGGGCAAGCGCTTCTGCAGCAGCGCCCATGGCGCCCACCGGTACGCAAAGGATGACGAGGTCTGCATCGTGTACGGCTTCGGCCGGGTCGTCGGCGATTGTCTGGCACAGGCCAAGTTCGCGTGCCCGTTCGCGCACGGCTGGATCGGCATCGAAGCCGCTGGTGGCGAGGCCGGGCAGGTGCTCTTGCACGGCAAGGCCGATGGAGCCGCCCAGCAGGCCGAGGCCGATAATGGCGACCTTCTCAAAGCGCATTCGAGCCGCCTGTCAGTTGGGCCAGCAAGTCCGCGATCTCGTCCATCTGCGTGGCTGTGCCCACGGTAATGCGCAGGCAGCTATCGAGTTCGGGCAGGTGGCGCACGGCAAAGCCTGCGCCGGCGATGGCATCCTGGGCAGCCTTGGCCGTTACCTCGCCTTCGAACCCGACGAGCACGAAATTGGCCTCGCTCGGCACGACGGAAACTCCGCGATTGCCCAGCATCCGCATGCGCTCGGCAAAGCGTTCGCGCACCTCGGCGTTGTGGGCGCGGCTGGCCTCGACAAAGTCCTGGTCGCCCAGCGCGGCTAAGGCGGCGCGCTGCGCGCTGCCGGTGACATTGAAGGGCCCGCGGATGCGGTTGAGGGCGTCGACCAGGTGCGGCGCGCCGGTGGCCCAGCCGACGCGTTCGGCAGCGAGGCCGTAGATCTTGGAGAAGGTGCGGGTGACCAGCACGTTCTCATGGCGCTCGGCCAGTTCCAGGCCGCCATCGGCTGCTTCGGGCGCGACATATTCGGCATAGGCCTGGTCGAGCACGAAGAGCACGTCATCGGGCAACCCGGCATGCAACTTGGCCACGTCATCGCGCGACAGGTAGGTGCCGGTGGGATTGTTCGGGTTGGCGAGAAAAACCACCCGCGTGTTCGGCGTGACAGCAGCCAGCATGGCATCGACATCGGCGCGGAAATCGCGGTCGTCCACTTCCACGGGGGTCGCGCCGCAGCGGCGGGTGGCGATAGGATAGACAGCAAAGCTGTTGCGGCTGAACAGCACCTCGTCGCCCGGCCCGGCAAAGGCTTGCACCGCCAGGTTGAGCAGTTCGTCGGAGCCCGTGCCGCAGACAATCTGCGCCGGGTCGATCCCGTGCAATTCGCCGATAGCCGCGCGCAGTTCTTTCGAGTCCGGATCGGGGTAGCCCGCAGGCTTGCCGATGCTTGCCAGCGCCGACAGTGCCGCAGGCGAGGTGCCTAGCGGGTTTTCGTTCGCCGACAGCTTGACCAGCGGCTTGCCGTCCGCGCCCGCGCTCTTGCCGGGCACATAGGCATGGATCGCTGCCACATAGGGCTTCATGCTCGGGCGAGTGGGGCGCGTATCGTCAGTCACGGAAAGGGCGCATAGCGGCCATTTACGGCGATTGACAGCCTGCTTCGCCTCCCCCAATCGGTGGCGCACAGATCATGGCGACGACTTCCACCACCTCCTTCCGCAGCGTGACGCTCGATGCGCCGCTTCCGCTCGACAGCGGACGCGAGCTGGCGGGTGTGCAGGTGGCCTATGAAACGGCGGGCGAGCTGGCGGCGGACAAATCCAACGCGATCCTCATCTTCCACGCCCTGACGGGGGACCAGTTCGTGGTTGGCCAGCACCCGGTGACGGGCAAGCCCGGCTGGTGGGAACGCATGGTCGGCCCCGGCAAGCCAATCGATACCGATCGCTACCACGTGATCTGCGCCAACGTGATCGGCTCGTGCATGGGATCGACTGGCCCGGCCAGCCTTGGCCCCGACGGCAAGCCCTATGGCATGGAATTTCCGGTCATCACCATCCGCGACATGGTGCGCGCGCAGATGATGCTGCTCGACGCGCTGGGGATCGAGACCTTGCACGCAGTGGTCGGCGGATCGATGGGCGGGATGCAGGCACTATCCTGCGCGGCGAATTTCCCCGGGCGGACCGGGCGGGTGCTGGCGATTGCCACCACGGCGCGCCACTCGGCGCAGAACATTGCCTTCCACGAGATGGGCCGGCAGGCGATCATGGCCGATCCCAACTGGCGCGGGGGCGACTATTACGACGGTAACAGCCCGGACAAGGGTCTCGCCGTAGCGCGCATGGCGGCGCATATCACCTACCTGTCCGAACAGGGGCTGACCGAGAAGTTCGGGCGACAGCTGCAGGACCGCGAGGCCAAGAGCTTCGGCTTCGACGCGGACTTCCAGGTGGAAAGCTACCTGCGCTACCAGGGCCTGTCCTTCACCGACCGGTTCGACGCCAACAGCTACCTCTACATCACTCGCGCGATGGACTATTTCGACCTTGCGGAAGAGGCGGGCGGCCTGCTGGCCGATGCTTTCGCGGGGGCGAAGGACACGCGCTTCTGCCTCGTCAGCTTCGATACCGACTGGCTCTACACCACGGCTGACATGCGCGAGGTGGTCCACGCGCTCAACGCCGTCGCCGCGCCGGTAAGTTTCGTCGAATTGTCAGCGCCTTATGGCCACGATTCCTTCCTGCTCGACGTGCCCGCGCTCGATCAGGTGGTAACAGGGTTCATCGGATGAGCGCGCTTCCCGCCGGATACGAGCTGACGGATGACCAGTCGCGGATCGACCCGGTCGCCGCGCATGCCTACCTGTCGCGCAGCTACTGGTCACCCGGCATCCCGCTGGCGACCGTGCAGCGCGCAATTGCCAACAGCCTGTGCGTGGCGGTGTTCAGGGACGGCCAGCAAGTCGGTTTCGCGCGGGTCGTTACTGACCGCGCCACCTTCGCCTATCTCGCGGACGTCTACGTGCTGGAGGACCATCGCGGCCTTGGCCTGTCGAAGGCCATGGTGATCGCCTTGCATGACCATCCCGAACTGCAGGGACTACGCCGCTGGGTCTTGTTTACGGTGGATGCGCATGGCCTGTACAACAAGCTCGGCTGGACCGCGCTCGGCCACCCCGAACGCGGCATGGAACGCCTGTTCCCCGACGTGTACCAGGTGTCCGCATGAGCCTGCGTCCTGACCTTGCCAAGATCGCCAGCCTCGTGCCGCAGGGCGCACGGGTGCTCGACGTGGGCTGCGGTGACGGCGCACTGATGGCTGAGCTGCAGGCGCAGAAGCTTTGCGACGCGCGCGGGATGGAGATCGACGCCGAGGAAGTGGCCAAGGCCGTCGCGCGCGGCCTTTCCGTGGTGCAGGGCGATGCCAACCGCGACCTTGCCGACTATCCCGACGGCGCCTTCGACGTCGCCATCCTCAGCCAGACGCTGCAGACGGCAGCGCGGCCTGACTGGCTGCTCGACCAGCTGCTGCGCGTGGGGCGTGAGGCCTTCGTCAGCTTCCCCAACTTTGCCTATTGGCGCATGCGCCTGTCGCTGCTCGCCAACGGCAAGATGCCGGTGACGCGCCACCTGCCGGTGAGCTGGTACGAGACCGACAATATCCACCACCTGACCGTCGCCGACTTTCGCGATTTCGTGGATGCTCGCGGGGTGCAGGTGAAGGGCTGCTGGTTCTTCGCTGCGGGCCGGGAGATTGGCGGCAGCAATGCCAACTGGCGCGCCGAGCATGCGGTGTTCCGGTTGAGCAGGTGATGGCATGAGCGTCTTTACTGGCGAAGATACACCGCTGGTGCGCCTTTGTTTCTCTGAAGACGCGGCTTGGCTGCGTCTGCTCGGCGAGATTGAACGCGAGAATGACGACGGTTTCCGCGCATGGGTTCAAGTGGTCGAGCGGCCGGATCTTGGCGGAAATTCCGTAGAGGACTGGGCGCAGCTCGCGCAGGAATGCGGTTTCAGACTGGTGATATTTGCCGATGAACGCGCGCAGGTAGGGGACGGCACCCTGCTTTGCGTGAACCCGAAGTCTCCCTCGCAGAGTTTCCGCTGCCCGCCTGATCATCTTTGGAGCCCGGAGAACAATCTCTCGCTAGCCAATATGGACTTCGAAGAGTTCGTTACCGCAAGCGATGCTGGCGGCATCTATCGAGGATTCGACTAGGCCGCGCCTTCGTTCACACGGATCACGCTGTCGTCCCGCGCAAGGCACCACAGGCTGAGGCCTGCCGCCTTGGCGCGCTCCACAGCCATCGAAGTCGGCAACGAAATGGTGACCAGCCGCGTGGCACCCGCACGAACGGCCTTCTCGACGATCTCGTAGGAACAGCGAGCGCTGGAGAGGATGAAGCCTTCGGCCGGGTCCTGTCCGGCAGCGGCGAGGGCGCCCACCAGCTTGTCCATGGCATTGTGGCGGCCCACGTCCTCGCGGGCGTGGAGGATGGTGCCGTCAGGCGCGCAGAACGCTGCGGCGTGGGCGGCACCGGTTGCCTTTGACAGTGGCTGGTGGTCGCGCAGCTTCGAAAGCGCGGCGAATATCGCTTGCGGGTCCAATGCCTCGTGGGCCGCTACAGGCGGCAGCGGCGTGCTGACCGCTTCGAGGTTCTCGATCCCGCACAGGCCGCAGCTCGATTCGGCAACACGGGTGCGCACGCGCTCGGTCAGCTTCTCGATCCCGAGGCCCGACAACTGTGCGCGGACAATCCAGCCCTTGTCGACTTCGGCCACGCCGATGTCGGTGATGTCGGCAGGTGTCCTGGCGAGTCCCTCGGTCAGGGCAAAGCCGCGTGCGAAATCCTTGAGGTCCGATGGCGTTGCCATCATCACCGCATAACTGAGGCCGTTGAACTCCAGCGCCACCGGGATTTCGGGCACCCATGAGCGCTCTGCCGGGGCAGAGCTGCCGTCCTTGCGGACTTCGATTGGGTTATCCGGCATCCGAGCTGACGAGGCCGTGGGTGTTGGAGAACTCCGTCGCGCGCGTCTGCGAGCCGGGGTGGCCCTTCTCGTAGAGGTGCGCGATCGCCTCCGCCGCGACATCGTCCAGCCCGCTGCGGTCGCCATCGAAGATGGTCTCCTTCATGCGCGGGTCCCAGAAGCTTTCGATGTGATCGGCCGTTGCCAGCACCGCCTTTTCGCGGCCCAGCGCCATGAAATTCTTGGCGATCTGGTTGGCGAAGCGGGTGACCGTTTCCAGCTGGTTCTTGCTCATTCCGCAGGCTCCATTTCGCTGTCCTGGATGCGGCGCGACTTCTCGGACCAGCTTTCATAGCTTTCCTGCCAGTCGGTCGGACCGTTGGAGGCCGTCACCTGCACCGCCGTTACCTTGTACTCGGGGCAGTTGGTGGCCCAGTCGGAGAAGTCGGTGGTGACCACGTTGGCCTGCGTCGCCGGGTGGTGGAACGTGGTGTAGACCACGCCCGGGGCCACGCGATCGGTAACCTTCACGCGCAAGGTCGTCTCGCCGGTGCGGCTGGCCAGCTTGGTCCAGTCGCCGTCTTTGAGGCCGCGGTTCTCGGCATCGACGGGGTGCATTTCCAGCAGGTCTTCCGGGTGCCAGACGGTGTTGGCCGTGCGCCGCGTCTGCGCGCCGACGTTGTACTGGCTGAGGATGCGGCCGGTGGTCAGCAGCAGCGGGAAGCGCGGACCGGTCTTTTCGTCGGTGGGCACGTAGTCGGTGACCACGAACAGGCCCTTGCCGCGGACGAAGCCCTCGATGTGCATGACGGGCGAGCCATCCGGGTGCTTCTCGTTGACGGGCCACTGGATGGAGCCGCGCTGTTCCAGCATCTCCCACGACACGCCGGCAAAGCTGGGCGTCAGGCGGGCGATCTCGGCAAGGATTTCCTTCGGGTGGCTGTAATTCCAGTCGGCGCCAAGGGCGTTGGCGAGCATCTGGGTAACCTGCCAGTCCTCGTAGCCGCCATTGGCCGCTTCCATCACCTTGCGCACCGGCTGGATGCGGCGTTCGGCATTGGTGAAGGTGCCGTTCTTCTCGAGGAAGGTGGAGCCCGGCAGGAAGACATGGGCGTAGTTGGCGGTCTCGTTGAGGAAGAGATCGTGGACGATCACGCATTCCATCGCCGAGAGGCCATCGGCCACGTGCTGGGTGTTGGGATCGGACTGCAGGATGTCCTCGCCCTGGATGTAGATCGCCTTGAAGCTGCCATCGACGGCGGCATCGAGCATGTTGTTGATGCGCAGGCCCGGGTTCGGGTCGAGCGACACACCCCAGTCCTTTTCGAACAGTTCGCGGGTGGCACCGTCCGACAGGTGGCGGTAGCCCGGCAACTCGTGCGGGAAGGAGCCCATGTCGCAGGCGCCCTGCACGTTGTTCTGGCCGCGCAGCGGGTTCACGCCCACGCCCTTGCGACCGATATTGCCGGTGCACATGGCGAGGTTGGCGATGGCCATGACCGTCGAGCTACCCTGCGAGTGCTCGGTTACACCCAGGCCGTAGTAGATCGCACCGTTGCCGCCGGTGGCATAGAGCCGTGCAGCTTCGCGCAGGTCTTCGGCAGGAACGCGGGTGACGGCTTCGAGCGTCTCGGGCGAATGGCGCTCTTCGGAAACGAAGGCGGCCCATTCGGCATAGGCGTCGGTGTCGCAGCGTTCCTCGATGAACTTGGTGTTGGCGAGGCCTTCGGTGACGATGACGTGAGCCATGGCGGTCAGCACAGCGACATTGGTGCCGGGCTGCAGCGGCAGGTGATGCGCGGCCTCGACATGCGGGGTGCGCACCAGGTCGATGCGGCGCGGATCGATCACGATCAGCTTGGCCCCTGCGCGCAGGCGCTTCTTCAGGCGGCTGGCAAAGACCGGGTGGCCGTCGGTCGGGTTGGCGCCGATCACCAGGGCGACATCGGTGTGTTCGACGGAATCGAAGTCCTGCGTACCGGCAGAAGTACCGAAGGTCGTCTTCAGGCCGTAACCGGTCGGCGAGTGGCACACGCGGGCGCAGGTATCGGTGTTGTTGGAGCCGAAGACGGCGCGGATCAGCTTCTGCACGAGGAAGGTTTCCTCGTTGGTGCAGCGGCTGGAGGTGATGCCGCCCAGCGCGGTGGCGCCGTGCTCTGCCTTGATCGACTTGAGCTTGCCCGAGGTGAAGGCGAGAGCCTCTTCCCAGCTGACTTCGCGCCACGGATCCTGGATGGAATCGCGGATCATCGGCGAGGTGATGCGGTCCTGGTGGTTGGCATAGCCATAGGCGAAGCGGCCCTTCACGCAGCTATGGCCGCGGTTGGCCTTGCCGTCCTTGTAGGGAACCATGCGCACCAGCTGTTCGCCGCGCATTTCGGCGCGGAAGGTGCAGCCGACGCCGCAATAGGCGCAGGTGGTGACCACCGAGCGTTCGGGCTTGCCGATCTCGGTAACGCTCTTCTCCATAAGCGCGCTGGTGGGGCAGGCCTGCACGCAGGCACCGCAGCTAACGCATTCGCTGGAGAGGAAGTTGTCCTCGTCCTGCCCGGCGGAAATGACGCTGGCGAAGCCGCGTCCGTCCACGGTCAGCGCGAAGGTGCCCTGCACCTCGCCGCAGGCACGCACGCAGCGGCTGCAGACGATGCACTTGTCGGGCGCGAAGCTGAAATAGGGGTTCGAAACGTCCTTGTCGGTGCCGAGGTGGTTGGCACCTTCATAGCCGTAGCGCACGTCGCGCAGGCCCACGGCAGCGGCTTCGTCCTGCAGTTCGCAGTCGTTGTTGGCCGAACAGGTGAGGCAGTCGAGCGGGTGATCGGAGATGTACAGCTCCATCACGCCCTTGCGCAGCTTTTCGAGGCGCGGGGTCTGGGTCTTCACCACCATGCCATCGGCGACCGGCGTGGTGCAGGAGGCGGGCGTGCCGCGCGCACCTTCGATCTCGACCAGGCACAGGCGGCAAGAGCCGAAGGCCTTCACGTTGTCCGTGGCGCACAGCTTGGGGATCTTGCCGCCGCTCTCGCTGGCAGCGCGCATGACGCTGGTACCCGCGGGCACGGTCACTTCGCGACCGTCGATCGTCAGGGTGACCTTTTCCGTCGACTGCGATTCCGGGGTGCCGAAATCCTTGGGTGGTTCATATCCCATGGTCTTGCTCCATCGCCGCAAGGTCTGCGGGCGTATTGATATTTGCTGGCGCGTAAGTGGCTTTCACGCCGCGCGCGTTGGCGGCCTTTGCGAAAGCCAGCATCGAGTGGCGTCCTTCACTCTGGAGGATGCCGGAAACGATGTCTGCGCTGTTGCTTTTCCAATGCCCGATCACGGGCTGCGATTCAAGGTAAGCCGAAGGCGGAGACAGGTCGTCCAGCAGGCTGTCGGGCAGGTCGACCGAGTCGACCCCGCAGGTCAGCACGCTGTCGTAGTCCTCGTCCTCGGCATAGCGCAGGGCAGCGGCAATGCCGCCCAGCGGGCCCATGTCGGCCTGGGGCCAGTCGGGGATGGTCGGTGCAGGCGCCTGTTCGCGCCCGACGACGATCACGTGGTCGGCATGGCCGGAAAGGGCATCAACCGCGCGCGCGATCAGCGTATGGCCCTGCAATTCGGCGAGCGCCTTGTCGCTGCCGAACCGCGAGGACCTGCCGCCCGCAAGGACTGCCCCCAAGATCATTTCTGGCCGAACTCTTCCGGCCAGTGCTTGAGCGCGCTCATCACCGGGTACGGCGTGAAGCCGCCCAGTGCGCAGAGCGAGCCGAACTTCATCGTCTCGCACAGGTCGGTCAGCAGCTCGACTTCCTCTGCAACGGTCCGACCGCGATCCTTGACCGTGTTGTGCATCTGCGGGGCCAGCTCGATCACGTCGCGCTCGCGGCCACCGGCGGCGATGCGGTCGATGATCTCGACCCCGCGCACCGCACCGATACGGCAGGGGGTGCACTTGCCGCAGCTCTCCTCGGCGCAGAATTCCATCGCGAAGCGCGCCATGCCGAGCATGTCCGCCGTATCGTCGAACACGGTGACGCCCGCATGGCCAATCAGGGCATCAGCGGCGGTGAAGGTCTCGTAGTCGAAGACGATGTCGAACTGGTCAGGGTGGATATAGGCGCCCAGCGGTCCGCCGACCTGCACGGCCTTGACCGGACGACCTGAAGCCGTGCCGCCGCCGATATCGTTCACCAGCTCGCCCAGCGTGACGCCGAAACCGATCTCGTAGAGGCCGCCGTGCTTGATATTGCCGGCCAGCTGGATCGGCATGGTGCCGCGCGAACGGCCAAAGCCCACGTCCTTGTAGGCCTCTGCTCCCCCCTCGGTGAGGATGTGCGGGACAGCGGCAAGGCTGAGCACGTTGTTGACCACCGTCGGCTTGCCAAGGAAGCCTTCGAGCGCGGGCAGCGGCGGCTTGGCACGAACTTCGCCGCGCTTGCCTTCGAGGCTGTTGAGCAGGCTGGTTTCCTCGCCGCAGACATAGGCACCGGCGCCGACGCGAATCTCGACCACGAAAGGTGCGATGATTTCGGCGCACAGGTCCACCGCGGCGTTCATCTTGCGGATCGCGTCGGGATATTCGCTGCGCAGGTAGACATAGCCGCGCGTTGCGCCGACGGCTTCACCGGCGATGGCCATGCCTTCGATCAGGGCGAAGGGATCGCCTTCCATCACGGCGCGGTCGGCAAAGGTGCCACTGTCGCCTTCGTCTGCGTTGCAGACGATGTACTTCTGGCTGGCTTCGGCCTTGCGGACCGTGTCCCACTTGATGCCGGTAGGGAAGCCCGCACCGCCACGACCGCGCAGGCCGGAGGTCTTTACCTCTTCGACAATCGCTTCGCTGCCGATCTTGCGGGCGCGTTCAAGGCCTGCCCAGCCGCCGGTCGCCTTGTAGTCGTCGAGGCTCAGCGGGCGGGTCTTGCCCGCACGGGCGAAGGTGTAGCGCGTCTGGCCAGCGATAAAGGGATGCGCGGCGATCTCGCCAATGCCCTTGTCGCTGGAACCATCGAGGATAGTGTCGACATCAGCCAGCGTAGCCGGGCCGAAGCCTTTGCCGTCCACTTCGACCAGCGGCTCGAGCCAGTGCATGCCCCAGCTGGAGGTGCGTTGCACTTCACAGCCCTTGGCCTCGAAGGCGGTAGCGAGCTTGTCTGCGCCAGCCGCCCGGGCCAGCGCGTCGTCGGAAATCTTCACGATAGTCATGCGTTTTCAACCAGCTTGGCGATGCTGTCAGCGTCGAGGCGCACGTGCAGGTCGTCGCCCGTGCGTGCGGCGGGACCGGCGCTGCACAGGCCGAGGCAATAGACCGGCACCACCTTAACCCGCTCGCCAGCCGCATTCTTGGCTGCATCGATGATTTGTTCGACCCCGCGGGCCTTGCAGGCTTCGGCGCGGCAGACCTGCACCACGGGGCGCGGGTCGGCTTCGCTCTTGTAGTCGTGGTAGAAGCTGACCACGCCGTGCACGTCGGCGCGGCTGAGGTTCAGCCCGTGCGCGATCATGGCTTCCGCCTCGCTATCGACGCAGCCGAACTCGGCCTGCACGTCGTTGAGGATGGGCAGCAGCGGCCCTTCACGTTCGTGGTGGCGGGCGATGATCTCGCCGATGATGTGGCTCTTGTCGCTCATGCTTTCAGCCTCTCTGCGTGCCATGCGATGTGGTCCGCAATGAAAGTGGATACGAAGAAATAGGAATGGTCGTAGCCCGGCTGCATCCGGATGGTGGCGTCCATTCCAGCCTCGGCCACTGCTGCTTCGAGCAGGTGCGTCTTCAGCTGTTCTTCGAGGAAATTGTCTGCTGCGCCCTGGTCCACCAGCAGGTTGGGCAGGCGCGCGCCGTCTTCGATCAGGGCGCAGGCATCGTATTCGCGCCATGCGGCCTTGTCCGCGCCGATATAGCCGGTCAGCGCCTTCTCGCCCCACGGGCAATTGAGCGGTGATACGATCGGGGCAAAGGCGCTGGTCGAACGGAAGCGACCGGGATTGCGCAGCGATACGGTGAGCGCGCCGTGGCCGCCCATCGAGTGGCCCGAGATGCCCTGCCGGTCCATGTCGATGGGGAAGTTGTCAGCCACCAACGCGGGCAGTTCCTGCTCGACGTAGTCGCGCATGTGAAAGTGCTTGGCCCAGGGTTCTTCGGTCGCGTTGACATAGAAGCCCGCGCCCTGGCCGAAATCGTAGGCCTCGTCGTCAGGCACTTCGTCGCCGTTCAGGTCCGGACCGCGTGGGGAGGTGTCGGGGCCGACCAGGATCACGCCATGATCGGCGCAGGCCTTGTGATAGGCGCACTTGATCATGGCGTTTTCGTGGGTGCAGGTCAGGCCCGACAGCCACCACAGAACCGGCAGCTTCTCGCCCTCGGCATGGTCCGGCACGTAGACCGCGAAGGTCATGGGCGTGCCGGTCGAGCTGCTATCGTGACGATAGACGCCCTGGGTGCCGGTAAAACAGCGTGCTTGGCTGACGGTTTCGAGGGTCATTGCGCTTCCCTTACTCCGGCCGGTGCAGGGCACACAGCTTGTGGCCGTCGGGATCGCGCAGGTAAGCGAGGTAGAGCTTCGTCCCGTTCATCTCGCGCATGCCGGGCGGGTCTTCGATCTCGGTACCGCCTGCGGCCGCACCGGCAGCATGCCAGGCGTCGGCCTGTTCCGGGCTATCCATGGCAAAGCCGATGGTGCTGCCGTTGGAAACGCAGGCCGGCTCACCATTGATCGGCTTGGTGACGAGGAAGATCCCGCCGTTGTGGAGGTAGACCAGCCGACCCTTGGGATCGGTAATGCCGGGCTTGCCGCCGATGGCGGTGAACACGGCATCATAGAAGGTCTTGGCTTTTTCGAGGTCGTTCGAGCCGACCATCATGTGGCTGTACATGGGGCAATCCTCCTGTTCGCGGGCAACAGCGTCTTTTCCGCAGTTGCCCGCCAGTTTGCGATCAGCCTTCGGCGTTGGGGCAGAAGACGCAGATCTTGTTGCCGTCCGGATCGCGCAGGTAAGCGCCGTACATCTGGCCGGGGCTGTTCGGACGCACGCCGGGGGCGCCTTCGTCGGTGCCGCCATTGGCAAGGCCGGCAGCGTGCCAGGCGTTCACTTCGTCGTAGTTGGCAGCCTTGAGGCCCAGCGTCGCGCCGTTCGAAACCGAAGCGGCTTCACCGTTGGCGGGCTTGCCGACAGCAACCGCGCCGCCTTCGTTGGCGTAGACCGTCAGGTGCGGATATTCGCCGGCAGCCGAGACACCGATGGCGCTCATGGTGGCATTGTAGAACTTGCGGGATTTCTCGACATCGTTGGTGCCGAGGAAGACGTGGTTCAGCATGGTTCTCTCTCCTCTACGCGCGCAGCATCGCTCGCTCGTCGCGATTCATTTCATCACATAGCCGAAATTTTCGGTCTTGTGAAAGACTGATTGGCCGGGGAGGGCAGAAAAATGCCCCCGTCGGCCGGAAACAGGATCAGTAGACCACCACGCTGCGGATCGATTCACCCGCATGCATGAGGTCGAAGCCCTTGTTGATCTCGTCCAGCGTCAGCGTGTGGGTGATCATCGGGTCGATCTTGATCTTGCCGTCCATGTACATGTCGACGATCACCGGCACGTCAGTGCGACCCTTGGCCCCGCCGAAGGCCGTGCCGCGCCAGTTGCGGCCGGTGACCAGCTGGAACGGGCGGGTGGAGATTTCCTTGCCCGCCTCGGCCACGCCGATGATGATCGAGGTGCCCCAGCCGCGGTGGCAGCATTCCAGCGCGGTACGCATCACTTCGGTGTTGCCGGTAGCATCGAAGCTGAAGTCCGCCCCGCCGTCGGTCAGTTCGACGATCTTGGCGATCGTGTCTTCGCGGCTCATTCCCTTGGTGTTGAGGAAGTGGGTCATGCCGAACTGCTTGCCCCATTCCTCGCGCTCGGGATTGATGTCGATGCCGAGGATGACATTGGCACCCGCCATCTTGGCGCCCTGGATCACATTGAGCCCGATGCCGCCGAGGCCGAACACCACCACATTGTCGCCCGGCTGGACCTGCGCGGTCTTGGTCACGGCACCGACACCCGTCGTCACCCCGCAACCGATGTAGCACGAGGTGTTGAACGGGGCGTCCTCGCGGATCTTGGCGACCGCGATTTCGGGCAGGACGGTGAAGTTCGAAAAGGTCGAACAGCCCATGTAGTGGTAGATCGTCTGGCCCTTGTAGGAGAAGCGGCTGGTGCCGTCCGGCATCAGGCCCTTGCCCTGCGTGGCACGGATCGCAGTGCACAGGTTGGACTTGCCGCTTAGGCAGGTTTTGCACTTGCCGCATTCCGGCGTGTAGAGCGGGATCACGTGGTCACCCGGCTTCACCGAGGTAACGCCCGCGCCGACTTCGCGCACCACGCCTGCACCTTCATGGCCGAGCACCGAGGGGAAGATCCCCTCGCTGTCGAAGCCATCAAGGGTATAGGCGTCGGTGTGGCAGATGCCGGTGGCCATGATCTGCACCAGCACCTCGCCCTCCTTCGGGCCCTCGAGGTCCAGTTCGACGATTTCGAGTGGTTTCTTGGCTTCGAAGGCTACGGCGGCGCGGGTCTTCATGGTCTCGTCTCTTCCTTTTGCTTTCCGGCTTGCCCGTTCGGGTCAGCCGAAGGTCTTTTCGGTGGTCGACTCTGCGGCTCCCACCAGCTCGTCGCCCTCGCGTTCGGGCAGCATCAGGAACAGGATCAGCGAGATCACCGAGCCCATGGCCATGATGCAGGACACCACCAGCAGTTCGTCGTTGCCCAGCCAGGCGAACAGGGCACCGGCAATCAGCGGACTGCCGGCCGCACCGAGACGGCCGATGCCCAGCACGAAGCCGGTACCGGTAGCGCGGGCATAGGCCGGGAAACCGCGCGCGAAGGCGGCGTAGTAGCCGCTGATCGCTGCATTGGTGAAGAAGCCGGTGATAATGGTCGCCCATTGCCAGCCCGACAGCGTCTCGCGCCCGAGGCCGAAGGCGGCCACGGCCACCGAGCCGAGCAGCAGCATCAGCGCGGTCGGCCACTTGATGCCAAGACGCGCCATGACGAAGCCGAACAGGGCCGAACCGGCAAAGCCGCCGACATTGGCCCAGGTCAGCACGGTTGCGGCGTCCGACGGGGGATAGCCCGGCGGGTAGTCGGCCACGATCTGCACGGCGAATTTCAGGATGTAGTAGAAGGTGATCGTGTGGAAGGCATAGCCGAAGGCCAGCAACAGCGTCACCGGACGCAGCTGGCGGTTCGACAGGATATCGGTCACCTTGGGCTTGGTCGCATTGGCGGCGGCGGCGGGCAGGGCTTCGATCGCCGGCTTGCCGTAGGCGGCCAGGGTCTTGTTCACACCTGCGAGGTTGCCCTTGCTGGCGTGGTAGGGAGCGGTTTCCGGCACGATCAGGAAGACCACCGGGATCAGGGCCGCGGTGACGATGGCGCCGAAGTCGAACACGCCGCGCCAGCCATAGGCTTCGAGCAGCCATTCCGAAGCGGCAATGCCGCCCAGGATCGCGCCCAGCGGGTAGCCCGCCACGTAGACCGCGATGGCAGCCTTGCGCCACTTGTTGTTGGTGCATTCTGCCGTCACGGCATTGGTCGCGGCAAGCATGCCGCCGATGCCGATGCCGGTGATGAAGCGGTAGATGAACATGTCGCCCACGCCATTGGCGTGACCTGCCATCCACATGCCCGCGGCCATGAAGATCAGGCAGGCGATCATGGTGTTCTTGCGGCCGAACTTGTCAGCTGCGCCGCCCAGCAGCACCGAGCCGAAGCCCATGCCCACCAGCTCTGCGGAGAGGACGATGCCCAGCTCGCTGCGCGGGATGCCCCAGTCGGCGGTAATGCCGGGCGCGGCAAAGGCGCTGGAGAGCACGTCGAACCCGTCGAGGGCGTTAAGCAGCACCATCAGGATTACCACCATCCACTGGCGGACCCCCATGGGCGTTTCGTTGATAACGTTGATGGGGTTGCTGCCCCCGCCTGCCGGTGCGGCCATTTTGACTTTGTCCTCTTCCCTGGAACGCCCCTATTCGTGGATTCGCGTGAGCATTTCCACCAGTTTTTCCGATTCTTCGGGTGTGAACCGGCTTTTCAACCACTTCTCGTGTTCGGCAATGCTGGCCTTGGCCTTCACCAGGGCGGCTTCGCCTGCCTCAGTGAGGTGCAGCGCCTGCTTGCGGCCATCGCTGTCAGACCGTTCGCGCCGCAGGTAGCCGCGCGATTGCAGGCGGTTGACGATGGTCATGGTGGTGGCCCGGTCCATGCGCAGTCGCGTGCCCACCTCGATCTGCGCCAGCCCCGGAATCTCTCCCACCAGCCACAGCACGCTGACCTGCTTTTGCGTCAGGTCCAGTTCGACAAAGGTCTCCGTAAAGTGGCGATACACCGCGCCATGGGCCAGGCGCAGGTGGAAACCGACGATCCCGTCAAGTTCGCCAAACTCCGGCGCTCCCGTTTCCGAGCCCGCTGCCAAAGTCTTGTCCTGAATCAATGCGGCATCCGCCAATGTGCTTTTTTCCTCTGCCTTGCCGAGATTGTTAGTAGAGCATACAATTATCCGCAAGGAGAGGACTTACGATGGCAAAATTCCCCGACACGCCGACTTTTACCGGATTCAACACCCCCAGCCGGGTAGAGGCGGATATCGAAGACCTCTCCTACGAGGGAGAGATTCCCAAGGAGATCGACGGCGCCTTCTTCCGCGTCCAGCCCGATCCGCAATTCCCGCCGATGCTGGGCGATTCGATTGCCTTCGACGGCGACGGCATGATCACCCGCTTCCACATCCATGACGGGCAGGTGGACTTCCGGCAGCGCTGGGCCAAGACCGACCGCTGGCAGATGGAACACGACGCGGGCAAGGCGCTGTGGGGCCACTATCGCAACCCGCTGACCGACGACCCGGTGACCAAGGGCACCTACCGTGCCACCGGCAACACCAATGCCTGGGTCTTCGCCGGCAAGCTGTGGGCGATGAAGGAAGACAGCCCGGCGCTGATGATGGACCCTGTCACCATGGAGCGCGAGCAGGTGCAGACCTGGGACGGCGCGATGAAGAGCGAGACCTTCACGGCCCACCCCAAGATCGATCCCAAGACCGGCAACATGGTGTCGCTGTGCTATGCCGCATCGGGCATCTGCAGCGACGATTGCGCGCTGGTGGAAATCAGCCCCGACAACGAGCTCGTGCGCGAGGTGTGGTTCAAGACCCCCTACTATTGCATGATGCACGACTTCGCGATCACCGACGATTACCTGGTGCTGCACGTCGTGCCCTCGATCGGCAGCTGGGAACGGCTTGAAAAGGGCATGCCCCACTTCGGCTTTGATACCACCATGCCGGTCTACCTCGGCATCATCCCGCGCCGTGACGACTTGAAGGAAGAGGACATCCGCTGGTTCAAGCGTGACAACTGCTTTGCCAGCCACGTTGTCAACGCCTGGCAGGAAGGCACCAAGATCCATTTCGTGGTGCCCGAAGCGAAGAACAACATGTTCCCCTTCTTCCCCGACGTGCATGGCGCCGAATTCAACGGCGCCGAAGCGATGAGCAAGCTGACCCGCTGGACCGTCGACCTGTCGAGCAACACCGACGAATTCGACGAGATCACCCAGCTGACCGAGACCGCCAGCGAATTCCCGCGCATCGACGACCGCTTCACCGGGCTGAAGAACCAGTACACCTGGGGCCTGGAGATGGACATGTCGCGCCCCTGCGAGATGAAGGGCGGCAGCGCTGGCGGCTTCCTGATGAACTGCCTGTTCCTCAAGAACCTGGAAGACGGCAGCGAGCAGCACTGGTGGTGCGGCCCGGTCTCGTCCCTGCAGGAGCCCTGCTTCATCCCGCGCACGCCTGACGCCCCCGAAGGCGACGGCTGGATCGTCATGCTCTGCAACCGGCTGGAGAACCGCAACACCGACCTGCTGATCTTCGACGCGCTCGATATCGAGAAGGGTCCGGTGGCGACGGTCCACGTGCCGATCCGCCTGCGCTTCGGCCTGCACGGCAACTTCGCCCGTAGCGAGGACATCGGGCTGAAAGTGGCGGAGCCGGCCTGATGCGCCTGTTTGTCGGCGCAGCAGTCGCAGCAATGTTGGTCACTGCGCCGGCACAGGCACAATCTGCGGACGACTCGTGGCGGCAATGGGACGTGGCACCTGCCTGCCGCGACCTTGCGCCGCTCGACCCGGCGCCTTCCGGCCCGGACATAGTCTTCCGTGATCCCTCGCCCGCGACCATTTCGATGCGGCGGCACCTGCTCGATCCGGAAGTGAATTCCTTCACCTTCCGCGAGGCGAGCGAGGTCTGGGCAAATCGCCGGGTCGAACGGTCCGCAAACGCGCGCCCGTGGCAAGTGGCAGAGGGCTTCATGATGCCCGAGGGCTACGAGCAATTTGCCCAGTCGACCTATACCGACGCCATGCTGGTGCTGCGCGACGGGCAGATCGTGTTCGAGGATTACCGCAACCGCTTCAGTGCTGACGAACGGCACATCGGCTTTTCGATGTCGAAGACGATCATCGCCATGTTGGTGGGACAGGCGCTGGCACGCGGCGAGATCCGCTCGCTCGACGAGGCGGCGGTAATCTACTGGCCCGCGCTACGCGGCGGCGGATACGACGGTGTGACGATCCGCCAGTTGCTGCAGATGCGCAGCGGCGCGGATATCGTCGAACGCTATGACTTCGGCGAGAACCCCAGCCTCGCGGCCTGCATCCATGAAACCGCCATCGTGCTCAACCGCGCGCGCTTTGCCGATTTCGGCATCGGCATCGGGCGTCGCGAGGCGCCGGGGACCAGTTTCAACTACGCCACGCTCGATACCGCCGTCCTGGGTCGCGTGCTGGAGAACGCCACCGGCACGCCGCTGGCGCGGCTGACGACCGAGCGCCTGTGGCAACCGCTGGGGGCGGAGCGCAATGCCTTCTGGCTGGCCGACGGACCGTCTGGTGCGGGACGCGCGCTGGCGGGCATGGGCTTCAACGCCACGCTGCGCGATTTCGCGCGGCTGGGGCAGCTGATGCTCGACGAGGGCGCTGTCGGCAATCGCCGCGTGCTGCCCGAAGGCTGGGTGCGCGAAATGACCACCATGCTGCCGCTCGATCCGGCCAGCCCCATGCCGGGCTATGGCTACCAGACCTGGCAACTGGGCCACGAACCGGGCGCCTATTCGGCTGTCGGCCTGGCCGGACAGTTCATCTATGTCCACCCGGCCAGCCGGACGGTCATCGTCAAGCTCAGCCACTTTCCGCCGGGTGCGGAGCTGGAAGAGCAGGTGGCCGAGTACTTTGCCCGCGTTGCCAATACCCCGTTCGACTGATCCCGCCACGGCTTGACGCGCGGCCTGCTTTGCGCCGAACAGTCGTGCCGTGAGAGGAGAGGTATATTGATCCAACCAGGACTGGAATTCGTCTACGAGGCGAGCGGCGAGCTCGAAGAGCCACGCCAGATCGGTGAAACCCATGACGGCACGCGGCGGATCATCCCGATCATCGCCGGCGGCCATGTGAAGGGGCCGAGAATCTCGGGCAAGCTGATGGGCAATTCGGCCGACTGGCAGCTGACCCGGCACGACGGGGTGACTGTTGCCGATGCCATCTACGCCATCGAAACCGACGACGGCGCGCTGATCCAGATTCGCAACAAGGGGCTGCGCCATGGCCCGGTGGAGGTGATGCGGCGGCTGGTGGCCGGCGAGGACGTCGATCCGTCCGAATACTATTTCCGCACCGTGCCCGAATTCATCGCGCCTGATGGCCCTTACGAGTGGCTCAACAAGTCGATCTTCATCTGCAGCGGTGCGCGCTATGCCAATTCGATCAAGCTGTGGGTGTGGCGGGTGACCTGATCGCCTGACCGGCAGCAGCGCGGTGCACAAGAAAGGCGCGGCAGGTTAGCTCCTGCCGCGCCTTTCTTGTTGTGGCCGGTCAGCGCGAGGCAGCGCGCCGAACGCCTTAGCACAAATGAATGGGGGCGACCTTTCGGCCGCCCCCAAGCTCCCCAGTTCGGAGGAGGTTCGTTGTGACCCTAAGGTCTTACCAGGTGACCTGGAAGCCGGCGCGGGCGCCAACTTCGCCTTCGCTAAAGCCGATGCCGAAGCCACCGGTGAACTGCGCGTTGTCGCTGATCCGGGCGGCGAAGCTGGCCGAACCGGCGACACGGTCGTTGTAATAGCCGAAGCCACCGGAGATGCCGAAGCTGTCGGTCGGCATCAGGACCGGCGATTCCATCGACAGGGCCATTGCCACACCTTCGTTCGCCTCACGAACGCCGCGGGCGTTCTGTGCGGTGAGATCGAAGAGGGTAGCCGTCTGACCCTGCAGGACACCGATCGCAGCCGCGTTGGCGGCGATGTTGCCGGCGTTGGTGGCGATGAGGCCCGAGTTGACCGCAATCGCTGCCGTGTTGGCGGCGATGTCGGCGCGGACGCTCGGATCGACACCCACGACACCGTTGGCGTCGACGGTCATCACTTCGCCGGCATCGATCTGCGCAGCAGTGCTGGCAGCGATGTCGCCGATGCGGACCGCACTACCCGTGCCGCCAAGGGCGACCTGGTTGGCAGCGGTGCTGGTGGCACCGAAGCCGATGGCGGTCGAACCGTCGAAGGCTGCCGTGGCGCTCTGGCCGATGGCGGTCGACTGCAGGGCCGAGGCAGCTGCCTGGCGACCCACAGCGGTCGACTGGTTGCCCGAGGCATTGGCCTGCCAGCCGAAGGCCGTGGCCCCCGTGCCGTTGGCCAGTGCTTCGCCACCGACTGCCGTCGAGTGGAACCCGGCCTGGGCGAGGTCACCGATGGCAACCGCGTCTTCGGCGCTTGCTACTGCAGCGTTACCCAGAGCGATCGACTGGCCGCCGGCTGCGCTGGAGCCGAAGCCACCAGCCAGCGACTGGGCACCAGCAGCGCTGGAACCCTGGCCGTAGGCGCTCGACTGGAAGCCGCTGGCCGAAGCCTGGCGACCCGTGGCCGTGGCCTGTCCGCCGGTGGCCGAAGCCTGCCAGCCGAGGGCCGTGTCACCGGCTGCCGAAGCAACCGATTCCGCACCGACCGCGGTCGAGTGGAAGCCGGTCGACTGGGCACCCTGGCCGAGAGCCAGTGCGTCTTCGTCGCTGGCCACAGCACCGTTACCCATGGCAACTGCGTCGAGGCCGGAAGCCGCCGAAGCGGCACCGATGGAAACGCTGGTCGCACCGGTCGCTGCCGAGTTCAGGCCCATGGCAATGCCGGCACCGCCGGTTGCGCTGGCGGCCGAACCGATGGCGATGGCATCGCCCGCGGTCGAGTTGGCTGCGAAGCCGACAGCAACCGAGCCGTCGCCGCTGGCAAAGCTGCTCTGGCCGTAGGCGCTCGACTGGAGGCCCGAAGCCGACGACTGGCGACCCGTGGCGGTCGACTGACCACCCGTGGCTGCAGCCTGCCAACCCAGGGCCGTGTCACCAGCGCCGGTGGCCTGCGATTCCGCACCCACCGAGGTGGAGTGGAAGCCGCTGGCGATCGCCGTCTGGCCCAGGGCCACTGCGTCTTCGTCGGTTGCCTGTGCGCCGTTGCCGATGGCGACCGAGTCGAGCCCGGTTGCATCAGTGTCGGTACCCAGTGCCGTGGCATTTTCGCCAGTGGCATTGGCGCGTGCACCCACCGACGTGGCATCGGTTGCCGAAGCTACCGACTGCTGGCCGACAGCGACGCTGTCAGTGCCCGAGGCGTTGGCTTCGTTACCGTATGCGGCGCTGGCCACACCCGATGCCGAGGCATTGCTGCCGCTCGCCGTGGCACGGTCAGCCGAGGCGTTGGCCCCGGTACCCGTTGCCGTCGCGCTGATGCCCGAAGCCGCCGCGCCGAAGCCGGAAGCGGTCGACTGGGCGCCAGAGGCGTTGGCCGACTGGCCATAGGCGCTCGACTGGAAGCCGCTGGCCGAAGCCTGGCGACCCGTAGCGGTCGCCTGACCACCCGTGGCCGAAGCCTGCCAGCCCAGGGCCGTGTCACCAGCACCGGTTGCCTGCGATTCCGCACCTACCGAAGTGGAGTGGAAGCCGCTGGCGATTGCCGTCTGGCCAATGGCCACTGCATCTTCGTCGCTGGCTACCGAGTCGATACCCACGGCCACCGAGTCGGTGCCCGTTGCACTGGCCTGGTAACCGTTGGCGGTCGAGCCCGTACCGGAAGCGAGCGAGAACACACCGGTGGTGGTGCTCTGCGTACCGCTGGATACGGCCTGG
This sequence comes from Alphaproteobacteria bacterium, assembly GCA_030431875.1. Taxonomy (GTDB): domain Bacteria; phylum Pseudomonadota; class Alphaproteobacteria; order Sphingomonadales; family Sphingomonadaceae; genus Alteraurantiacibacter. Next base: position 62,314 of record JAUIIG010000004.1, on the reverse strand, counting down.
TTACCGACAGCGACGCTGCGGTCTCCGCTGGCTACCGCTTCGGCGCCCAGTGCACTGGCGAGGCCGCCGGAAGCGACCGACAGGCGACCAACCGCCGTCGAGGCATTGCCGGTTGCGGTCGCGACCGAGCCGACGGCCGTCGAGCCGCCAGCACTTGCGACCGAAGCTTCACCAAGTGCCGATGCAGCACTTGCCGTGGCCGATGCCAGCTGGCCGACTGCGGTCGAACCAACGCCATTGGCGAGCGAGTTCTCACCCAGGGCAGTCGCATGGGTAGCAACTGCCTGTGCATTGGCACCGTAGGCTGCCGTGTCGGCACCGACGGCCGTTGCGCCGGCACCCACTGCGGTCGAGCCGTCAGCCGTGGCACCGTCACCGATGGCGACTGCACCGGTCGACAGTGCGTTGGAGTTGCGGCCGATGGCTACAGTGCCTTCTTCCGCCGCATTGGCGTTGGTGCCGCCTGCGAAGGAATCTACGCCTGCACCGTTGGCTGCGTTACCGATGGCAACGCTGCCGTCTGCCGTAGCCTGCGAGCCAAAGCCGTTGGCGACCGACTGTGCGCCGGCTGCGTTGGCCGACTGGCCGTAGGCGCTCGACTGGAAGCCGCTGGCCGAAGCCTGGCGACCGGTTGCGGTCGACTGGCCGCCGGTGGCGGAAGCCTGCCAGCCGACCGCGGTGTCACCTGCACCGGTTGCCTGCGATTCCGCACCGACCGAAGTCGAGTGGAAGCCGGTCGACTGGGCACCCTGGCCAAGGGCCAGAGCGTCTTCGTCAGATGCGGTCGCACCGTTGCCCAGGGCAACCGCGTCAAGGCCGCTTGCGGCGGAGTTGGCACCGGCAGCAAACGAGTTATCGCCCGATGCTGCTGCCTGTTCACCGATGGCGATGGACGAGGCGGCCGAGGCAGCAGCGTCATCACCAAGAGCGACCGAGCTTTCGCCGGAAGCCGTGGCGTTGACACCAACAGCCGTCGAAGCGTCGCCGCTGGCGGTCGAGACTGCGCCTACTGCGGTGGAGCCTTCGGCCGATGCCACCGACTGTGCGCCCAGGGCGGAAGCACCCAGCGCAGAAGCCGCGCTGTTCTCACCAAAGGCCGCCGACGATTCGCCGCTGGCGCTGCTGCCCGAACCGCTGGCCGTGGCAAGCAGGCCGGAAGCGCTCGAAAACTGGCCGACAGCGATCGACTGAACACCCGAAGCAGTCGACTGGCCGCCGACGGCAACTGCGCCGTCTGCGGTCGATGAAGACGTGCCGCCTACTGCAACCGACTCGAAACCGGTGGCAGTCGCCACCGGACCGAACGCGGCGCTGCCCACGCCCGAAGCAGTCGAGAAGAAGCCGAAGGCGGATGCAGCAGTGTCAGTCGCGGTCGAACCGACGCCGACAGCCGTGCTGCCTGCGCCCGAAGCCGAAGTGCTGATACCGATCGCAGTAGCGCTGCCGCCGGTAGCCGATGCACCGGCACCGAAGGCCGAGTCACCGACACTTGCAGCGACGGCGCTGGCACCGGCTGCGGTCGAATTGGCACCGCTGGCGGTAGCATCGTCACCGAATGCGCTGGCGTCATCGGCAGTCGCCTGGGCGTTCTGGCCGACTGCGGTGGAATCCGCGCCGGTGGCATCGGAGTTTTCGCCCAGCGAGGTGCTGTCGTCGCCCGAAGCCGTGGCGTTGATGCCGAAGGCTGCCGAGTTGGCACCCGTGGCAGCGGAGCCGCCACCGACAGCGGTCGAACCGCTGGCGACTGCGTTCTGGCCGATGGCAACTGCCTGGGTGTTGGTCGCCTGGGCATTGTCACCCACGGCAACGGCACCACCCTGGTTGGCTACCGAGTCCGCACCGATGGCGATTGCGCCGTCGGCGCTGGCCTGCGCATTGCGGCCACCCGCGAAGGTATCGGTATCGGTCGCACCAGCGAACTGGCCAATGGCCACGCCATCGGTGCCCGAAGCGTTGGCGCCAAAGCCATTGGCGACAGCGCCGACTGCGGCATTGGAGAACGAACCGGTTGCGGTTCCGTTCTGGGCTGCAGCGGCAAAGGTGCCGACTGCCGTACCGTTATTGTCTGCGGACGAGCCTGCACCTAAGGCTGCGGCATTTTCGGCAAATGCGTTCGCACCGCTGCCCGTGGCAAGCGAGTTCGTGCCCGAAGCGGAAGCTCCAGCACCATTCGCTGTCGCACCGTCTGCACTTGCGGACGAGTTGAAGCCAGTCGCGCTGGAGTTGGCTCCGGTGGCCGCTGCGTTGTCACCAAGTGCGGTCGAACCAGCACCGGATGCCACGGCATTGTCGCCATATTCGGCGCTGTCTGCGCCCGTGCCATCGTCGATCAGGTCGTCGAAGACGTCGTCGGTAACCGAGGACAGTTCGCCATCCGCGCCGACGCGGACGGTTTCGTCTGCACCGCCGGTGCCGAGGCCCGTCAGGGCGTAGGTGTTGGCGGCATTGCCGATCACGACTTCGTTGGTGTCAGCCGTTACGCCAACGCCCAGGGCAATCGCATTGTCGCCCACTGCTCGCGAGCCATCGCCCATGGCGATCGAGGAAGCACCCTGCACCAGGGTGTCGGTACCGATCGCGATACCGTTGGTACCCGTCGTACGCGCGTCCGTGCCGATGGCCGTGCTGTTGGTGGAAGTGGCAGCAGAAGAGAGGCCGATGGCGATCGAGGCGGCGGCGTTGGCGCTGGCGTCCGAGCCGAGCGCCGACGCATCGTCGCCGGTTGCGTCGGCATTATCACCAACAGCGGTCGAGCGGTCACCCGTAGATGCCGCAAGGTTACCGATTGCCGTCGCGCCGAGGCCGTTGGAAATCGTGTCGTTACCGACCGAGGTCGAGCCGTCCTGGAAGGCCTGGCTGCTCTGGCCGATGGAGACCGAGCCGTCGCCGGCTGCGCGTGACTGGAAACCCATGCCGACCGAGCCGGTGCCCGATGCGATGGCGTCGGTGCCGGTGGCGGTCGATTCAACGCCGGATGCGATGGCGTCTGCACCGGTGGCAGTCGCGCGGTTGCCGTTGGCACGGGCGGAGTTACCCGTAGCGGTGCTGCGTGCGCCGGTTGCTTCGGTCAGTCGACCGGTTGCCGTCGATGCGCTGCCTGATGCAATTGCGACCGAACCTGTCGCTACCGAACCGTTGCCGGTGGCCTGGGCCAGATAGCCAGTGGCGGTGGAGGTGACGCCGCTGGCTTCGCTGCCGAAGCCGGTTGCGGTGGAGTTGGCACCCGTTGCCGAGGCTCCATCACCAACGGCAGTGCTGTTGCCGCCGGTCGACTGCGCATCTGCCCCGATCGCGGTCGTGTTGGCGCCATTGGCTACGGCACCGTCGCCGCAAGCGAGCGAGTCCGGGCCTGTGGCGCTGCCGGAGACGACGACGGGGCCGTCGTTGCGCTCGACGATGCACTCGTCAGAGTTCTGCGCCTGTGCAGTGCCAGCGCTGGCGCCGACCATGGCAACCGTTGCAATTGCGAGACCCGAAGCGCCGAGCGCCATCGTGGTCATCTTGCCGAAAGACTTCGGCGCTGTTTTCGAACTGGGCATTGTAGAGATTCCTCCTGTTTACCGAACCGTGCGGAAGCCGCGGGGATCGACAAAAAAGGAGAGACTGACCCTGGTAGTCATGGATGCCCCCCTGATGTGTGTCGCAATCCCCCGATTGCGGCAAAAGCCCGATTCCGGACTCTGCACACGCTAGGGATATTTTTAGATTTCGCACGTCCAAAATGCAAAAAATCGACGAATTGTGCCTGATTGAGCCGGTTTGAGTGGATAAATTGCGCGGTAAATGCCCGGGCAAGGTTCGTTAAGACGGACTTAACGGGCCTAGGCGATGCGCAAATCCAACAGAGTCGGCTCTGGCGACTCGAAGCTCCAGCGCAAGGCATCATCAAGGCTGTCGACCGAGTCGACTCTGCGACCTGCAATTGCTTGACCCTTTGCCAACTGGACGAAGTCGAGACCTGTCAGGTCACAACCGGGCACGCTATTCATGCCGAACTCGCCGGAAAATCCCATAAGTGCGGCATACGCGGCGTTGTTCATGATGATGACGCTGACCGGCAGGCCCTGCTGGTGCGCGGTGAACAGCCCCTGGATCGTGTACATGGCCGCGCCGTCGCCGAGGATGGCGATCACCTTGTCGCCTTGTCCCATGCAGACGCCCAGCGCGCCGGGCAGCGAATAACCAAGCCCGCCACTGGCGCAGGAGTAGAAACCGCCCTCGCGCACGATTGGCAGGGTCTGGTGCTCCGGTCCCCGCGCGGTCGGCGCCTCCTCCACAATGACGGCATTTTCCGGGCGCTGCGCGGCGATGCGGCTGAGCACGTAGGCAGCCGTCATCTGCGGCTCAGGGGTGATGAACTGGTGGCGGGGGCCGGCGTAGTCGCGCGCCTTGGCGCGTTCGGCCAGCCTGGCGAGACCGGCAGCCGGATTGCCCAGCACACCGCCGCCGCCGGGCAGGTTGGCGAGGTGCTGCGGATCGTCGCTCAGCGCCATCAGCCTGGCGTGGGCGGGCCAGTGAGGGCCGCTGCCTTCGACATGGTAGGTGAACACCGGTGCTCCGGCGACGAGGATGGCGTCGAAGGGATCGAGCGCGTCGCGGATCTGATCGCGCCAGGCGTTGAGGAAGCCCGCGAACTGCGGGTGGTTTTCCGGAAAGGTCTCACGCGCCGCATAGGGCGCGGCGAAGACCGCACAGCCGGTCTTTTCGGCCAGCGCAATGGCAGCCTGCCAGCCGCCGGCATTGGCAACTCCGGTGCCCACAACCAGCGCCGGATTACTGGCCCCATCCAGCAGCGCGGCGAGCCGGTCTATGCCATTGTCCGAAGGCAGGGTGATCGTGTCGAGATCGGGCAACCCCGGCATCTCGCACTCGCGTTCCCAGTCGTCGACCGGGATCGAGACGAAGACGGGTCCCATCGGCGGTGTAAGGGCAATGGCAAAGGCGCGTGCGAGGGCCAGCGGCACGTCTTCGGCGCGCGCGGGTTCGACCGAATACTTGACGTAAGGCCGTGGGAATTCGCTCGGCCGCTCGGCATAGAGGAATGGATCGTAGGGCAGGATCGAGCGTGCCTGCTGGCCCGCCGTCACCACCACGGGCGCGTTGTTCTTCCACGCGGTGAACAGGTTGCCCAGCGAATGGCCGGTGCCGGCGGCGGAGTGCAGGTTGACCAGCGCTGGCTTGCCTGACGCGCGCGCAAAGCCGTCCGCCATGCCCACCACCACGGCCTCGTTGAGACCCATTATATAGGGGAAGGGCATACCCTTGAGCATGGGCAGCTCGGTAGAGCCGGGATTGCCGAACAGCCGGTCTACACCGAAATGTTCGAACACGGCGAAGGCGGCATCACGGACATTGGGCATTGTATCAGACCTCTTCACCACCCGCGCGTGCGCGGTCGAGCATGCTGGCCTCGTCCTTGCCGTAGCGCGTCAGCACCACCAGCAGCAGCCCCACGATTACCGGGCAGACCCACATCAGCGAGATCAGCGCGGCCGCCAGGTCATTGCCGTTCTGGTCGGAAATGATGCCGACCACATAGGGACCGAGGCCCTGGCCGAGCAGCGTCATGATGACGAGGTAGGTCGAGAAAATGATCCCGCGCATGCGCGGCAAGGCCAGGCCCAGCAGCAAGGCATAGGTTGGCGGCAGCCACAGCGTGAGGATCAGCGAGAAGATGGTGTAGCGGATATAGAAGTCGCTCAGCACTTCGGCGCTGTAGGTCCAGATGCCGAAGAAGGGTGAGATACCCAGCGAGAGCAGCACGAGGTAGATCATTCCGCGCGTGCCCATCTTGTTGCCCAGCCAGTCGGCCAGCGGCCCGGCCACGAGCGCGCCGATGGTGGCGAGCACGGCAGAGAGCAGGCCGAACTGCAGGCCCACGTCGGCCATCGACATGTCGAACTGGCGGATCAGGATCTGCGGGCTGGCGAACATCACGCCGTAGTTGATCGCGGTCTGCAAGCCGCCCATCACCATCAGCAGCAGCAGTGACGGGTTGAGTGCGACCTTGAAGGTCGGCTTGTCGGTCAGGCGGAAGTTCTGGAACAAGTTGAGCACGACGAAGGCGCCGAAGCCGAAGACGCTCCATTGCAGCACGTGCGGGTTGAGCGTGAAGGCGTGGAAGTCGAGTGCGGGACGCGGCGAGAAGTCGCCAGTGATCTTCACCATCAGCGCACAGAAGCCGATGATTACGGCCAGGCCGACAAGGTTGATGGTCCACTGCTTGGCCCCGGCATCGTGCCGGTACAGGTTCAGCCAGTTGGTGCCAGGCGTAACAGCGCCGAGCACGCCTGCGCTGGCCTTGAACGGGGCCGGGTCGGGCTTGGTCTTGATACCGTCCATCGCGCCGCGCTCGGGCTCGCGCAGGCGGTAGATCAGCCAGGCTAGCGGGAAGCCGGGCAGGGCCGCGACGAGGAAGGCGAACTGCCACCCGGCAAAGCCGAAGCTCGCGCCGCCAGCGGCAACGCGGTTGTCCCACCATTCGGCCGCCACGCCGCCCAGCGCCATCGACAGGCCCAGGCCCAGCGCCAGGCCGACGCCGAGGCCGCCCATGGCTAGGCCGCGGCGGCCCTTGGGCAGGCTGTCGAACAGCACGGAGTTGGCCGCCGGTTGGGTTGCGGCTTCGCCAATGCCCACGCCAAGACGCGAGATCGCCAGCAGGGTGAAGCCCTGCGCGAAGGCGGAAAGACCGGCGAAGAACGACCAACCCGCAAGGCAGATCGCTAGAAGCTTGGTGCGGATCCAGCCGTCCACCAGCCGTCCCAGCGGCAGCGAGAACAGCGCGTAGAACAGCGCGAAGACGGTGCCGTAAAGCAGGCCCATCTCGGCATCGCCGATGCCCAGGTCTTCGCGGATGTCGTTGGCGAGGATGGAGAGGATCTGCCGGTCGAGCAGGCTCATCATCTGCGCCGACGACATCAGGATAATGGCATGCCAGCCATAGCGGCTGATCCGATTGTTGTCGGGCGCCTCAGTGGATGCCGGAGCGATCGGCACACCCGGTGCCGCGCCTGCAGCCTCAGGTGCAGAGTTGGGTGTGTCGCTCACAGGGCTCCCCTCATATCCCGAACAGCGCTTCCGCGTTTTTCTGGAAGAACTTCACCTTCTGCTCCTGCGAAATGTCCATGGCGTCAAGACGCCGGACCTCGTCCGGTACAAATTGATACGGATAGTCCATGGCGTAGCAGACGCGGTCTTCGCCCATGACTTCCATCATCAGCTTGATCGAGGTCGGGCTGGGCAGGCCCGAATTGGTGCCCCAGACATTGGTGCGCAGGTAATGGTGCAGGTTGTGCTGCAACGGCTTGAGCCGTTCGTAGCGCTTGGAGCGGACGCCCGCGTTGAACATGTAATCGAAGCGATCGATCCAGAACGGCAGGCCCTCGCAGCCGTGGCCCAGTACCAGCTTGAGCGAGGGATAGCGGTCGAACACGCCGGTCGTGAGCATGCGCAGCGCGTGGTAGCTCGTCTCCATTGCGAAGCCGAAGATTGCGCCCTCCAGGCCGGCATCCACCATGCCGCCGATCATGTTGTCGGGTGGGCCCTGCGGGTGGATGTAGAGCGGGATGTCCATGTCCGCGCAGGTGCGCAGGATCGGGTCGAACTGCTCTTCATCGAGATAGTGGCCGTGGGTGTGCGAGTTCACCTGTACACCGTGGAAACCCAGCTCTTCCTTGCCGCGCTTCAATTCCTGCGCGGACCATTCCGGATCCTGCGGACAGATTGCCGTCATGCCGTAGAAGCGGTCCGGATAGCGCTCGCAGGCGTCCTTCAACTGGTCGTTGGCGCGCGTGACGATGCCCTTTGCCTCGTCGAGGTCGAACAACGACTGCACGCCCGGGCTGGTCAGCGCGAGCACGGCCTTGTCGATGCCGCTCTCGTCCATCGCCGCGATGCGCAGCGGGCCGAGGTCGAGCAGGCGCTCGCGGATGAAGGTGGTGCGCTCGCTGGGGCTGGTGCCGTAGAAACCCCACAGCGAAACCGTGCCCTTGTCGGCGCGGCCTTCCTTCACCAGCCGCAGGATGGCGTCCATCTGCTCGGCAGTGCCGAAGGCTTCTTCTGTGGCGATGCGCAGGTAGCCGTGCTGGCCGCCCGTCTTCAGTTCACTTGTCATGCGCTTTGCTCTCCCAATCAGCGCGTTGAAATTGCTAGCCCTCGTGGACCGCCTTCAAGACCATGCAGGCCTTCACGCCCTCAGGGCCGTCCTCGCTGCCGTGGCCGGACCACTGCACCCCGCCGAACGGGGCGTCGGCGCCGCCGATCATGTGGCTATTGATGCCGACCATGCCGGCCTCGATCTCGGCTGCCAGGCGGCGCTGGCGCTGGACGTTGTCGGTCCAGGCATAGGCGGCCAGGCCATAGGGCAGGCGGTTGGCCTCGGCGATCATCGCCTCTTCATCGGCATAGGGATTGACCAGCGCGATGGGGCCGAACGGCTCCTCATTCATGATATCGGCGTCCAGCGGAATCTCGCTCAGCACGGTCGGCTGGAAGAAATAGCCCTGGTTGCCGATGCGTTCACCACCGGTATTCACCCTGGCACCCTTGTCGCGGGCATTGGCGACGAATTTCTCCATCGCATCGGGGCGGCGCGGATTGGCCATCGGGCCCATCTGCACCCCGTCTTCAAGGCCGTTGCCGACCTTGGTCGCAGCGAGACGTTCGGCCATGCCGTCGCGGAAACGCTCGAAGACATTTTCCTGCACAATGAAGCGCGTCGGGCTGACACAGACCTGGCCGCAGTTGCGGGTCTTGCCCGGTGCCGCAGTGGCGAGCACGCGGTCAACATCGACATCGTCGAACACCAGCACCGGGCCATGGCCGCCCAGCTCCATGGTGGTGCGGATCATGTTGTCCGCGCACAGTTTGGCCAGGTGCTTGCCGATCACGGTCGAGCCGGTGAACGACAGTTTCCGGATAATGGGCGACCCCAGCAGGTGGCGGCTGACTTCATCGGGAACGCCGAACACGGCCTGCGCCACTTCCTTGGGCAGGCCCGCATCGAGTAGCGCCTGCAGGATGCCCAGCGCTGACGCCGGGGTTTCCTCCGCGCTCTTGAGGATGATCGAGCAGCCCGCCGCGATGGCCGCGCCCAGCTTGCGTCCGGGGTTGCCGAGCGGGAAGTTCCACGGAGCGAAAGCGGCGACGGGGCCGACCGGCTCCCACCGCACGGTGGAGCGCTGGCCCACCGGGCGCACAAGTTCGCGGCCATAGAGACGGCTGGTTTCGCCAGCGGCGAAGTTGAACCATCCGGTCACCATCATCAGTTCCATTTTCGCCTCGGCGATAGGCTTGCCCTCTTCCATGGTGGCGATGCGGGCGAGGTCGTCCCCGCGCTCGGTAATCAGCCGGGCAGCGCCCTGCAGCACGGCGGCGCGCTGTTGCGGCGTGGACTTGCGCCAGATGGCAAAGCCCTTCTGCGCCACTTCCAGTGCCCGATCGAGGTCAGCCGGGTCTGCCAGCGGCAGTTCGGCCAGCGTTTCCCCGGTCACGGGATTGACGACATCGAAGGTGCGGCGGCCACCGCCGGAAACCTGCTCGCCGTCGATGATCATGTGGAGGCTGGGGTACTGGGTCATCTGCTTTCTACCTCGTCATACCGGTGGCTGCGGGACGCGGTCCCGCGTGCCTGAAATGCTGTTCTGGGACCCCGCTGGTGCGAGGCTGGCGGACAGGCCTTAGCCCTTCGCCTGCTCGCGCGCCACATCGCCTTCCCAGCGATCCGCCGTCATTTCCTCACCCGTGATCGGGTGCTTCATGTGGAAGGGCAGCAGCTTGTGCGTCGGCCACAGCCAGAAGTCGTCGTAGAGTTCGTCCGGTCCGGCCGGGTCTTCCGGGTAGAGGGTCGACAGGAAGGGCACATATTCCGCCTCGGTATTGGCCCAGCCCTTGTCGAAGTCGGCGTGCCAGTGCGGGAAATAGTTGAGCAGCTTGATTCGCCACTTGCCGTCGTCGCCCTTGGTGTAGACGTTCTCGTAGAGACCGCCTTCCCACCACTGGCGCGTCTTGAGGTGCGGTGCATCGCCTTCGTAATCCTTGTGGCGGCCAGCCTGCATCGTGCTGCGGCCACGCAGCCGCGCGGTCTTGCCGTCGGGATCGATGTCCACGATCGTCTGCAGCTGCGGGTGATCCAGCAGGAAGCCGTCGATCGGACCGTTGTTGTCGTAGGTGAAACGCTTGCGGAAACGGTCGACATAGAGCCGCCGCACACCGGCCTTGCCTTTGAACACGCCGCCGAAAAAGCGCACTTCGCAATCGTCGCTGAACAGGTCGATGACCTGGTCGTACATGCACTTGTCGATCAGGTAGCCATAGAGGTACTGCAGCTTCTTGACGTCGAGCTCGTCCTCGCGCTGGGTGAGGCGCTTGTCCATCTCGGCCAGCTTGGCCTCGAGCGCGGCTATCCTGTCTTCAGGGCCAGGTTCCGACATACCGATTCTCTCCCAATTTGTATGTTGTGCTTACAAATGTGAGAGGGGCGGGACGGAGTCAACGTTGATTGATCAAATGCCCAGTGCTTCGAGCCTTTCGACCTCTTCACGGTAGGGCCGGATGGCCCGCCACATGAACAGGGTGGCGATCGGCATGAACACGGCGGCGACAATCAGCAGCGCCTGCCACAGCTTGGCCGGATCGCCCACGACGAGGTCGCTGACCGAGCCGATCACGAAGCTGCCCATCGCGCCGAAGAAGGTGAACATGAACAGGTAGAGCGCCGTCACCTGCCCGCGCATTTCGTTGGGCGCGATGCGCTGGATGGCGGCATTCTGCGCTGGTGCGCCTGCGAGCCCGAACATGGCCGTGGCCGCCATGCAGCCCAGCGCCAGTTCGGCATAGGGCATCAGCGGGGTCAGGATGGCGAAGGTGGTGGTGCAGGTGAAGACGATCGCACAGGCGCGGATATTGCCGTCCTTGTACTTGCGGTTCATCCAGCTGACGAAAATGCCGCCAACGATGATGCCGGTGATCGAGGCGACGAACAACAGCGGGCCGAGAAGGTTGCCGATATCGGCCTCGGTCCAGCCATAGGTGCGGCTGATGAAGGGCACCCGCCAAGCTGGCAGGCCCTGGCTCTCGATGGCGGACAGCGCCAGTGCGGCGAACAGCGGCCAGTAGGTCGCGCCGCGCAGGTTGATCGCGCGGATGGCGTCGAAGCCGGTGAAGGCGAGCACCTTGCGGCTCACGGGCGCATCGGGTGGCACCAGCCGCGCGGACTCGGGCGGCGAACGCCGCGGCGGTTCGCGCACCAGCAGGAACAGGATCGCCGCCAGCAGCCCGGGCAGGCCGATGATAATGAGTACCAGCTGCCAGTTGAAGATCGACAGGCCGAGGAACGCGATCCGGTCGGGGAATTGCTCGGTCCAGGCGATCAGCTGGCCGCCGCCCCAGGTGCCGCCCGACTGGCCGAGCACGAAACCGAACTGCACCAGCGCGAAGACGATCGGGATGCGGACCGGGCGAAAGGCGTCGGCCAGCAGCGAGTAGGAGCCCGGCCCGTGCGCAGACCCGCCCGCGCCGACGAACAGCCGGGTGCCCACCAGTTGGGCAAAGTTCTGCGCGAGGCCACCCAGCGCGGTGATCGCGCCAAGCACGGCGATACCTGCCGCCAGCACCTTCTTGCGCGGGAAGATGTCGACGAGGCGCGACAGCGGGATGCCGACGAAGACGAAGGCGATCACGCTGGCCGGGCCGAGCAGGAAGCCCAGCGCGGAATCGCTCAGGTTGAAGCTGGCGCGCATCTTTTCCGCCAGCATGGCGAACACCGTCTGGTCGAAGAAGGTCAGGAACATGGTCAGGACGATGACAAACAGCGCGTACCAGCCCGCTGCCTCGCTCGGCCATTGCCGTTCTGCCGCCGGTGCCTCACCCGTTTCCGGGGCGGAAGCGGGCACATCGGCCACCAGGGGTCCTGCCATAAATCTCTCCCAACCTGCTTGGACTGTTGCAGCAATCCTTGTCAGGCAACGCCGGGGATACCATGACGCAGGTCAAACAAAGTCAACTATTATCAAGACGGAGAGGATTCGCCCCATGCCCAAGTACCCTGCCACCTACGCCCAGGACCGCGCCGAGATCGAAGACCTGATGGCGCGCTACCTGCTGGCGATGGATTGGAACGATTTCGACATGTACGCCGAGACCTTCGCCGAGGACGGCACGCTCGACTATGCCGGCGGGCAGACCAAGGGGCGCGAGAATATCCGGGCCGAAGCCAAGGAGTTCAAGGAACGGGTCGGCACTATCTTCAAGGACATCGACGGCAATCCCGCGATCCTGCGCCACATCCTGTGCCACTCGGTAATCCGCGTCGAAGGCGACAAGGCCTGGCACACCGGGTTCTGGTTCGAATCGGCCAACGACGGCCCCAAGGTTCCTTCGCACGGCAGTCCCGACGGCATGCGCCTTTCGCCGACGATGGGTAGTTTCGGCACCTACGAGGACGAGCTGGTCCGCGTCGATGGCGAGTGGAAGTTCAAGTACCGCAACATCCGCAACGAGTTCCTGCATGGCCGCGCCAGCCGCCCGGAAAACCCGGTGCGCGAGCTTGACCGCGCAGCAGAAGGCTCGCGTTCATTTTCGCCGATCTAAGGCAGGCCGCATGATCCGCGCCCTTCTCGCCATCGCCCTTGCTGCAACGCCCACGTTCGCCATGGCCCAGTCTGCCCCGCCGCAGCTGGGGGTGGAGCATCGCATGCTCGTGCGCTGCTCTGCCGCTTTCGCGCTGGTTGCCTACGGGCAGGACAACGGCAATGCCGAGGCTATGCGCTATCCCGCCCTGGGCGAGCGCGGGCGCGAGTTCTTCGTGCAGGCGAGCGCGCGGGTCATGGACGAGGCAGGGCTGGACCGGGAGCAGATCCAGGCCGCCCTGTCTGCCGAGGCGCAGGACATGATCGACAACGACACGCTGGACCAGGTCGTGCCGGTCTGCCTTGGCCTGCTTCCCGAAGAATAGCGCAGAGCGTCGCATAACTGGCACTTGGCCGCTGGACCGCGCGCGGTCCATGCGGCATTAGGCAGCGCATAAACATGTGGCAGCTTTACCATTTCCCGCTCTGTCCGTTCAGCCGCAAGGTGCAGCTCGCCTTGAGCGAGAAGAAGGTGCCCTTTGCGCTCCGGCTGGCCTATCCGTGGGAAGACGACGACGACTTCCACCGTCGCAACCCGGCAGGCAAGACGCCGGTCCTCTACCACGAGGAACGCCGCCTGACGCTGGCTGACAGCCAGGCGATCTGCGAGTATTTCGAAGAGGTCGAAAGCAAGAGCCCGCTGCTGCCCGGTTCGGCGCAGGCGCGAGCGGAAATCCGCCGGCTGGTCGCCCTGTTCGACGATGCGCTTTACTACGATGTCACCGCGCCGCTGCTGCACGAAAAGATGAAGAAGCGCCTGTTCCTGCGCCAGTCGCCCGACAGCCGCGTGCTGCGGCAGGCGACGCGGGTGTTGCACGACCACCTCGATTACATCGACTTCCTCGTCGACCATAACCGCTGGCTGGGCGGGGCGCAGCTGAGCCTGGCGGACTTTGCCGCGGCCGCGCAACTGTCGGTGATCGATTACCTCGACTGCCTCGAATGGTCCGACCATTCCAGCGCCCGCAACTGGTACCGCGTGATGAAGAGCCGCCCCAGCTTTGCCCCGCTGTTGACGCAGAAGATGGAAGGCCTGCCCCCGCCACGCCACTACGCGGACGTGAATGCGTGACTTGTTTGCGAAGGCGCCTCCGCGCCTTCGTCCTCGCAAGATGCGCTTCGCTTCGCTGCGCGCCCGTTGCGGACGGCCGGTCGGCCTTGCGGTTCGCCTGCGGCGATCCGATATTGCGCTTCAGGAAATGTTTGCGCTGGCCTCGGGCGCGACGAGCGACCGACCGAGCGCGACTGCGCGACCACAGGTGCCGCGCAGCCCGAAGGGCGGAGCGAACAGCACCGAGGATGCACCCGCGGAGGCGGGTGCGTAAAACAAGGAACTCCCTCATGACCTCGAAGATCACCCTCACCGAAGCCGAATGGCGCGAGAAGCTGACGCCCGAGCAGTATCGTATCCTGCGCGAGGCGGGGACCGAGCGGGCCTTCACCGGCAAGTACGAGAAGAACAAGGCCGCAGGCGAATACAAGTGCGCCGGGTGCGGGCAGCCGCTGTTCATGAGCGATGCGAAGTACGACAGCGGCTCGGGCTGGCCCAGCTTTACCTCCCCGGCGGCGGCTGAAGCGGTCGAAGTGAACCAGGACATGTCGCACGGCATGGTGCGCACCGAGGTCGTCTGTGCCAATTGCGAAGGCCACCTTGGCCACGTTTTCCCGGACGGTCCGGGCCCCGAAGGCCTGCGATATTGCATCAATTCCGCCGCTCTGGAGTTCGAACCGGAGGAAAACCAAGGCGATTGAACGCGTAAGCCGTTCACGCTGGATTAGCATTGCCCTATGCATGACATCCCGCAAAACGGGACATTGCCGGGCGCTTGGCGCCTGCTGACAGGATAAGACGGCTTATGGCCAGGCGTCGGGGCACGAGCTCCAACAAGCGAGGGTACCGGTCGCAAAAGGCGGCTTCGGAGGCGCGTCAGCGCGAGGCACGCGCGGGCGGCTGGAAGTCGCGCCTGTGGAAGTGGACCAAGCGCCTCTTCCTGATCGGCACCTTTGCGGCCCTGCTCGGCGTGATTGCCCTGACCACCGCGGTCTATTTCGCTTCCCGCAACCTGCCCAGCTACGCCGCGCTGCGCGAGAGCCAGCACGGGCAGACCATCGTCGTGCGTGCGCGCGACGGGTCGCAAATCGTTGAAATGGGGCCAAGCTACGGCCAGTGGCTGACGGCGGACGAAATCCCCGACGTGATGAAGCACGCCATGGTCTCGGTGGAAGACCACCGCTTCTATTCGCACTTCGGCGTCGATCCGATGGGCCTGGCCCGCGCGGTCTACAATGCCGTGGCCGAAGACCGGCAGGTCAGCGCCACCTCCACCATTACCCAGCAGCTGGCGCGCAACGTCTTCCTCAATTCCAACCGCTCGCTGGATCGCAAGATCCGCGAGGCGGTTCTGGCCATGGCGCTGGAATGGCGCTTCTCCAAGGAGCAGATCCTCGAGCTTTACCTCAACCGTGTCTATTTCGGCGGCGGGGCCTATGGCATCGATTCCGCCAGTCGCCGGTTCTTCAGCCATTCCGCTCGCGAACTGACGCTGGAGGAAGCGGCCATCATCGCCGGGATGGTCAAGGCGCCCAGCCGCTATTCCCCCACCGCCGATCCGCAGCGCGCGATCGACCGCGCCAACGTGGTGGTGCAGCAGATGGTCAACTACGGCGATCTCGATCCGGCTGAGGCGCGCGAAGTGAACCTCGACACGGTGAACCTGCGCGAGGATGTCGGGCAGAATTCGATGCGCTACTTTACCGACTGGGCGCTGCCGCAGCTCGACCTGCTGCTGCCGGATGACAATTTCGAACCGATCGAGGTCTGGACCACGCTCGACGTGGGCATGCAGGCCGCCGCGACGACGGCAATCCAGACCAATGCCCCCGATGGCGCGCAGGGCGCGCTGGTCAGCCTTGACCGCGATGGGGCGATCCTCGCCATGGTCGGCGGGACGGACTACGTCACCTCCAACTACAACCGCGCCACCGATGCCATGCGCCAGCCGGGATCGTCGTGGAAGCTGTTCGTCTACCTTGCCGCACTCGAAGCGGGCTACCGGCCCGATGACCACGTGCAGGACGTGCCGGTGACGATCGACGGCTGGTCGCCGCGCAATTCGGGCGGCAACTACGCCGGCGAAATCGACGTGCGCACGGCCTTTGCCTATTCCAAGAACTCGGTCGCGGCACAGCTGGGTAACGAGGTGGGCTTCTCCAACGTCGCGTCGATGGCGCGGCGGTTCGGCATTACCTCGCCGATCTCTACCTATCCGGCCATGGTGCTGGGCAGCAGCGAGGTGCGGCTGATCGACATGACCCGCGCCTATGCTGCGGTGTCGGCGCGCGGGCAGTCGGTGGAGCCTTACGGCATCATTCGGGTCACCACGGCAGACGGCGAGGAAATCTACCGCCACCGCGAGACGCGGCCTTACACGCTGGTTCCCGACTATGTTGCCGCCGGGATCACCGACTTGCTGCAGACGGCGGTGGCCACGGGCACCGGGCGCGCGGCGCAGATCGGACGCCCCGTGGCGGGCAAGACCGGCACCACCAATTCCAGCCGCGACGGCTATTTCGTGGGTTTCTCCAGCGGCATCACGACCGGCGTTTGGATGGGCCGCGACGACAATGGCCGCGTGCCCGGCCTGCAGGGCGGCACTGCGCCCGCGCGCGCCTTCGCCGCCTATATGCGCTATGCCGTGCGCGACCGGCCGGTGGAGGAATTCGACACCGACCTGCAGCTGCCGGCCTGGCAGCTCGAGCCGGATGACGAGTTCTACTACGGCGAGAACGACGACTATTATTTCTACATCGACGACCAGGGGAACCTGGTCGAGCCGCGCAGCACCGAAGAACGGTTCGACGAAGCCTTCGGCGTCGAAGGCGAGGGCGAGAACGTGGTGCGCGAGAATATTGACCCGCGCCGCAATACCGAGCGCCCGGCCCAGTCCGGTTCAGGCTCCAGCTCGCGCGAGGCCCCGCCAGCGGCCAGCGACGACTTCCTTGAACGGGCCACGGGGCGACAGATGCCCGACGACAAGCCCGACCGGAAGCGGGGCGTCGATGCACTGATCCTGGAGCGGAGGGATTAGTTCGTTTGTCGAGGCCGCCTCCGTCGGTGGGTCCTCGCTAGATCTTTTGTCTCATGAGCCTGCCTCCGCAGGCTCGTCCTCGGCGCTGTTCGCTCCGCTACGCTACGCGGCACCTGCGGGTCGCGCAGTCGCGCTCGGTCGTCCGCTGGTCGCGGACGAAGCCAGCGCTTTGTAGCCCACGGGCTCCGGCAACGGGCCGCAGGCCCGCTAGGGCGACTGCCCGCCCGCAGCGGGCGCAGCTTTGCTGCGCGCATAGCGAGGACGCTCACGCGGAGGCGTGAGCGAAAAACCAAAAAAGGCCGCCCCCGCCAAGGCAGGAGCGGCCCTTTGAAACGTTCAGTTGCTCTTACTGATCCATAAATCGCACGGGCACCGACTGGGTCAGTCCGCCCGGTGCCTGCAGGCGCAGCAGCACGGCTTCGCGGCCTGCGTCGCGCGCGTCGGAGAGGATGGCTTCCAGCTCCTCGACATTGGCGATCGACTGGCCGTTGGCGCCCAGGATCATCACCCGGCGGGCCAGCCCGCGCCGTGCTGCATCCGAGTTCGGATCAACTGCGGTGATGGCGATACCGGTGGTGTCGTCCGCCACGCCCAGCTGGCGCGCGATCTGCGGGGTAATCTCGACCGCGTCGATTCCTAGCAGTTCCTGCATCAGGCCGGCACCCTTGTCGGGCGTGTTGTCCTGCGGTGCCGCTTCGTCTTCGTTCTGGAACATCTGCTGCTGCATCAGTTCCTCGTCGCTCGGGCGGCGACCGACGGTCAGGGTCACGCGGTTGCGTTCGCCGTTGCGGATATAGGTCAGCGGTACGCGGGTGCCGGGAGCGATGTTGGCGACGATGCGCGACAGGGTGTTCTCGGGCGTCACGTCCTCGTTGTTGACCGATACCACCACGTCGCCAGCGCGCAGGCCAGCCGCTTCGGCGGCTTCGCCGGGCTGGACGCTCTGCACCAGCTCGCCGCGGTCTTCCTCGATGCCCAGCGCCTCGGCGATGTCATCGTCGACCGGCTGGATGCGCACGCCGATATAGCCGCGCAGGATTTCCTCGCCGTTGATCAGCGCCTGCACGATCGGCGAGGCGTCTTCTGCCGGGATGGCAAGGCCGATGCCGACACTGCCGCCCGAAGGCGAGAGGATGGCATTGTTGATGCCGATGACATTTCCTTGCATGTCGAACAGTGGGCCGCCGGAATTGCCGCGGTTGATGGCCGCGTCGGTCTGGATGTAGCGGTCGTAGGCGCCGCCCTGGCCGGTGTTGCGCTGCACCGCCGAGACGATGCCGCTGGTGACCGTTCCGCCAAGGCCGAAGGGGTTGCCGATGGCGATCACCCAGTCACCCACGCGGGCCTGGGCCGAGTCGCCGAAGCGCACGAAGGGGAAGGGCTCGGCGCGCGAAATCTTCAGCACGGCGAGGTCGGACGAGGGATCGGTGCCGACCAGTTCGGCTTCGTATTCCTGCCCGTCGGGAAGGGTCACGGTCACCTCTTCCAGCGTGGCGCGCGCATCGGGCGCGACGACGTGGTTGTTGGTGACGACATAGCCGTCTGCCGAGACGATGAAGCCCGAACCCAGCGAGGTTGCCTCGCGCGTGGTTGGACCATTGTTGCCGCCGCCGCCGCGACGGCGGTTGAAGAACTGGTCGAACGGACTTTGCTGCTGCGGGACCTGGATCGACTGGCGGGTGGAAATGTTCACCACTGCCGGCTGCAGCACCTCGGTAAGGTCAGCGAAGCTGGCCGGAGCGCCTGCCACGGGCACGGCATTTTCCATGTGGATGCGGTCGTTCTGGGCCACCTGCGCCCCGGCAGGGAAGCCGGTCAGCATGGTTACGGTAGCGCCACCTGCAAGCAGGGCCGAAGTGATAGCGTAGGAGTATCGCACAGGCTTCACGTCCTTTTATGTCCTTCGTCTCAAGCGGTCTCGCCGGAAATAGCGCCCGGCGGCCGGATTGGTTTCAAGTTCTGTCGTCCCGAGGGTCGCCACACACTCCAGTGAGGCTGAACACGCGTTTAACGACAGATGTAATCGACAGCCTGCAAGGGCCTAGCGACCGGGGCTGCGGAACTGCCGCAGGTACTCGTTATCCGGGCTCATGATGATCGCACTCTCGCCGTCGCCCGACATGAAGGTCATGCGGTAAGACTGCATGGCGCGGTAGAAATCATAGAAGCCCGGGTCCTGGTTGTAGGCCTCGGCGTAGATCTGCGCGGCGCGGGCGTCGGCCTCGGCCTCGATGATCTGCGCATCGCGGCGGCCGCCGGCGCGGATCGTCTCCGCCTCTTCCTGCCGGTCCGACCGCATGCGGTTGAAGGCGGCATCCAGCGGCGTGCCCACGGGCAAGTCAGCCTGTTTGATGCGCACGTCGATCACTTGGGCACCGTACTGGCGGGCCTGCCGGTCCAGCGCGTTGCGGATCGCCGTCATGGCGCGGCCACGTTCTGGCGTCAGCAGGTCGGCAAATTCGTTGCGACCCAGCTCCTGCCGCAGCACCGAGGTAAGGATGGGTTCGAGCTGGTTGACCAGCTGTTCCTCGCTCGCAGTAGTCTCCACAAACAGTACCGGATCGTAGATGCGGTAACGGGCATAGGCGTTGACCTCGAGCCGCTGCTGGTCTTCCGACAGCACGGTCTCGTCTTCCATGTCGAGGGCAAGGATCCGCCGGTCGACCATCTGTACCCGCTCGAGGAGAGGAATACGCCAGGCGATGCCCGCGCCTTCGCCATAGGCCTGGTCGGGGTCGAAACGGTTGATCACACGCACCGGTTCACCGGTGCGGATCACCACAGCCTGGTGCGTTTCCGGCACGATCACGGTCGAGCTCATCGCCACGACCACGGCCACGATGGCGAAGATGAAAAGGCTCTTGTAGCGCTGCCACATGTTACTGGCCTCCCTGTGCGGCTTGCTGGCCTTCGGACGGGGTCACCGTCAGCGTCGGTCCCTGCGAGGCGTTACGGCGGCGCTGCACTTCGGGCAGCGGCAGGTAAGGCGTCACGCCATCGGCTTCGACAATCGTCTTGTCGGTGTCGCGCAGCACGGCTTCCATGGTTTCGTAATAGAGGCGCCTGCGCGTCACTTCGGGAGCAAGGCGATACTGCTCGTAGATCTCGTTGAACTCCGCCGCGCTACCTTCAGCGCGGGCCAGCACCTGCTGTTCGTAACGGCGCGCATCGTTGAGATTGCGCTCGGCGTCCTGCCTTGCGGCGAGCACATCGTTGAAGGCCTCGATCACCTGCTGCGGAGCCTCGGTCCGGGCTATTTCCACGCCCTGCACCTGGATGCCGGCACCGTAGGAATCGAGAATTGTCTGCATCTTGGAACGGACGCGCGTTTCCACTTGTTCGCGGCCTTCACCCGATAGCACTGTGTCGAGATCGGTTTCCGCAACGGCGGCGCGCATGGCCGATTCGGCGGCTTCCTGCAGCGTCTCCGTCGGGTCCGCCAGCTGGAACTTGTACTGGACGAGGTCCTTGATGTTCCAGCGCACGAGATAGCTGAGGTCGACCAGGTTCTGGTCGCCCGTCAGGATCAGGTTTTCCTCGCCTTCGCCGATGGTGTTGCGGCGGATGATGGAGACGTTTTCCACCTCCACCATCTGGATCGGCCAGGGCAGCGTGTACTGGGTGCCAGGGCTGAGCGTGCGCGAATACTGGCCGCCCATCCAGGTTACCACGCCCTGCTCGCGTGGCTGGATGAAGTGGATCGAGGTGACCAGGATCCAGACCGCGACAATCGCGGCCATGCCGATGGGGAACCAGCTCTTGCCGTCGGGGCGCTGCGGAATGCGGAAGCTCGGTCCGCCGCCGCCACCGCCGGAGCCGCCACCACGGCGCGGGCCGCCCCGGCCCTTGAAGATATCCTCGATATTTGCCGACCGCCGGCCGCGATCGTTGCCGCCACCCGGCAGCCAGGGATTGCGCGGACCGCGCGGGGGCGGTGCATCGCCGCCGCTACTACCGGCGCCAGCTTCGGGAGTGTCGCCAGTCCCGTCATCGCCGCCGCCGGAGCCGCCATCGTTGCTACCACCGTCACCACCGCCCGGGGGCTGGCCCCAGGGATTGCGCTTGCCAGCCATTGCCAGGCCAAACCTTTCGAAAAACCCGCCCAAAATTGTCATGCCTTCCTCTATAGGAACGCTTTCTCCAAAAAACAGGGGGTCTGGTGAGCAATAATGCTGACCTTGGCGCGGGGACGCGCTAGTCCACCGCTCCATGAGTAGCGAAGACGTCATCAAATCCGCCATCCCTGCAGAACTGTCCGGCATGGTCCGCTCGGCCAAATTTGCCGAGGGTGTGGCCACCATCGTTGCTGACGCCAGCGGCCTTGGCCGCAGCGCCATGGCGCAATTGCAGCGCGAGCTGGAGCAGGCCGTGGGCGCCTTGCCCGAGGTCAACGAAGTGCGCGTGGCGCTGATGGCCGACAAGCGCGAACGCAAGATCGTGGTGGTTGGCTCGGGCAAGGGCGGCGTCGGCAAGTCGACCCTCACCGCCAACCTTGCCGTGGCGCTAGCCAACAGCGGCATGAAGGTGGGCGTGGTCGATGCCGACATCTACGGCCCGTCGCAGCCGTTGTTGCTGGGCACCGCCAACGAGAAAGTGCGGGCCGAGGGGCAGACGCTGATCCCGGTCGAAACCGAATTCGGCGTTACCATGCTGTCCATGGGCCAGCTGATCGAGCCGGGCCGGGCGATTGCCTGGCGCGGGCCGATGGTGGGCAAGGCGCTGGAACAGCTGATGGAAGCCGACTGGGGCGAGGCTGACACGCTGCTGGTCGACCTGCCGCCGGGCACGGGCGACGTGCAGCTGTCGATGCTGCAGAACTTCAAGCCGGCCGGTGCCGTTGTGGTCTCCACCCCGCAGGACCTTGCACTTATCGACGCCACCCGCGCCATCGACCTGTTCAAACAGGCCAAGGTGCCGATCATCGGGCTGGTGGAGAACATGGCGGGCTATCTCTGTCCCGAATGCGGCGCGGTGAGCGCACCTTTCGGGCAGGGCGGGACCGAGGCTGCCGCGCAGGCGCTGGGCGTGCCCTTCCTGGGCCGGGTGCCGCTGGCGATGGAAATCCGCGTGGCGAGCGACAGCGGCCAGCCGCCGGCCGCCAACGAGACCCAGCACGGCCCGCACTTTGCCGGGATCGCGGCGCAAGTCGCCAATTACCTGTCAGGTGGCCAGGGCTAGGCCATGAAGGTCACGCGGCGCGGATTGCTGGCAGGGGCCGCCGTCGGCGGCGGCCTGCTGGTGGCCTGGAGCCTGGTGCCGCGCTCGTTCGACAATCCCCTGCAACCGGGTGACGGCGAGATCGCCGTCGATGCCTGGTTGAAGATCGCCGAAGATGGCGTCGTTACCGTTGCCGTGCCGCAGCTGGAAATGGGGCAGGGCGTCACCACCCTCTTGCCGCAGATCGTCGCCATGGAACTGGGCGCGGACTGGCGGCAGGTGGCGGTCGAGCCCGCTCCTGTCAGCGGGGCCTATGCCAATGTCCCGCTGGCCGCTGCATGGTCGCCGCTGTGGCGGCCGACCATCCCCGCGCTGGCGAACGAGCCGGACGACCTCTTGCTGCGCAACTGGGCGCAGGACAACCGCTTCACCGTAACCGCTGGCGGCACCACCCTGGCCGCTTACGAGCAGGCCTGCCGCGAGGCGGGTGCTGCCGCGCGGGCCATGCTTGCCATGGCTGCGGCTGAGCGCTGGGACGTGCCATGGGAACAGTGTCGCGCCGAAAACGGGGTGATCTACCACGATGCCAATGCCGCCAGCTTCGCAGACCTGGCGCTGGAGGCCGGGCGCCACGATCCGCCCGATCCGCCGCCCTTGCGGTCCGAGGCTCCTGCCGAAAGTGCGCCGGTGGACGGCGTTGCCGAACGCGAACTGCCGCTCGCCTTTCCCCGGCTGGACCTGCCGTCCAAGGTCGATGGCACCTATGTCTTCGCCGGTGACGTGCGCTTGCCGGGCATGGTCTATGCCGCCATCCGTCACGGCCCGCAGGACAAGTGCGAGCTGCTGGAATACGATGCCTCGCTGGCGGCGGGGCAACGCGGGCTGATCAAGCTGGTCGAATCGAAGCGCTGGCTGGCCGCCATTGCCGATAACTGGTGGGCTGCCGAACAGGCGCTGCAGAAGATCGCCCCGCGCTTTGCGGTCGAACGCCCGGTCAATACGACCAGCATGGAAGACCTGCTCGCCGATGCCCTGAGTGCGCCGGGCGGTTCCATCATCGAAAAACGCGGCAACGGCATCGAGGGCTACGATTTCGATCTCGCGCTGAGGTACGATGCGGCACCGGGCGCGCATGCGACGATCGAGACCACTACGGCCACGGCGCGTTTGCAGGATGGCACGCTGGAACTGTGGCTGCCCACGCAGGCACCCGAGGCTGCCCGCGAGGCGGCGGCCAAGGCGCTGGACATGAGCGCGTCCCGTGTCGTGCTCTACCCGGTGGCAGCTGGTGGCAGCTTTGACCGGCGGCTGGACAACCAGGTGGCGATCGAAGTCGCCCTGCTGGCGCGCGAGGCAGGCCAGCCGGTGCAGCTGACCTGGTCGCGCTGGCAGGAAATGGTCGCCAGCTATCCGCGCGCACCCATGGCCGGGGTCATGGCCGCCGAGACCGACGATTCGGGCAATATCCGCCGCCTGCGCGCACGGGTCGCCAGCCCGCCCACCATGCGCGAATTCGGCCGGCGTCTGTTCGACAACGAAGTGACCTGGGCTGCCATCGACGCGCTGGAAGGCGAGGCTGATCCGATGGCGGTCGCGGGCCTGTCGCCGCCCTACAATATCCCCGACCTCTCGGTGGAACATGTGCCGGTCAGCCTGCTGCTGCCGACGGCGCCCATGCGTGGGCAGGCCGATGGCGTGACCTGCTTCATGCGGGAGAGCTTCATTGACGAACTCGCCCACCGCCTCGAACGCGAGCCGATGAGCTACCGCGTGGCCATGCTGGGGCAGGACGCGCTACTGGCCGACGTGCTGCAACGCGCCGCGCGGCTGGCCGAATGGGACGGCGGCGTGGCGGGTAGCGGGCAGGGGATCGCCTGTCACCGCATGCAACTGGGAGACGCAGTCGGACGGATTGCCGTGGTCGCCGAAGCCAGTGCCGGTGAAGGCGGCGTGCGCGTGCGGCGACTGTTCGCCAGCGCCAACCTGGGCCGCGTGGTCAACCGCGACATTGCATTGCAGCAGGTCGAGGGCGGGCTGGTCTTCGGCCTCGCCATGGCGCTGGGATGTGGTGTCGACTACGCGCAAGGCCTGCCCGCGCAGCAGCGGCTGGCAGCGCTGGACCTTCCGGCGCTGGCAGACTGTCCGGAGATCGAAGTGGAGCTGGTCGACAGCGATGAGGCCCCTTTCGATCCCGGTGAGATCGGCGTGCCGCCGGTCGCCCCGGCAGTAGCCAATGCATTTTTCAGCGCAACAGGGCTTCGCTTGCGCCGCCTGCCGCTGCTATCGGCCCTGGTATGACCTGGACACAGCAACAGCTGTCGGCGGACCATCCGCCGGTGAAATCGGGAAAAGTGGGCGTGCTGGTGGTGAACCTTGGCACCCCCGAGGCGCCCGAGACCGGCGCGGTGCGCCGCTACCTTGGCGAATTCCTGTCGGACAAGCGCGTGATCGAGATTCCCGCCGCTGTCTGGCAGCCGATCCTGCGCGGCATTATCCTCAACACCCGTCCGGCCAAGAGCGCGGCGGCCTACAAGGAAGTCTGGACTGACAAGGGCTCTCCGCTGGCCGCGATCACGGCGGACCAGGCGGTCGGCCTGCAGGAACGGCTGGGCGATTCCGTCACGGTCGAATGGGCCATGCGCTATGGCAAGCCGTCGATCCCAGAAGCGCTCGAATCGCTGATGGACGGTGGCTGCGAACGCGTGCTCCTCGCCCCGCTTTATCCGCAATATTGCGCCGCCACGACCGCGACCGTGGTCGACAAGGCGGCGGACTGGTTGCGCAAGCGGCGCTGGCAGGCGAGTCTGCGCACCCTGCCGCCCTATCACGACGACCCCGCCTATATCGACGCGCTCGCCAAGGACCTCGGCAGCCAGCTCGACGCGCTCGATTTCGTGCCCGAGGTCTTGCTGCTGAGCTTCCACGGCATGCCGCAGCGCACGCTTGACCTTGGCGATCCCTACCATTGCCACTGCCGCAAGACTGCGCGACTGCTCGAGGAAGCGCTTGGCCGTCCGGATTTGCGCATGGTGACGACGTTCCAGAGCCGCTTCGGCCGCGCCAAGTGGCTGGAACCGGCGACCGACACCACGCTGGAGGAAGAAGCGGCCATGGGCACGAAGCGCCTCGCCATCGCCGCGCCGGGCTTCTCCGCCGACTGCCTCGAAACGCTGGAAGAGCTGGCGATCCGCGGCAAGGAACAGTTCCTCGAAGCCGGCGGCGAGAAGTTCGCCACGCTCTCCTGCCTCAACACCAGCGCGCCGGGCATGGCCATGCTGGAGACGATCATCCGCCGCGAGCTGGGCGGATGGATCTGAGGTTCGCCAGCGGATTGCTGGCGGGTTTGGTCTGCGCCTGCACCACACCTGCTGCCATCGGTGAATCCGCGACGCACCGGCAGGCCGGACCGCAGTGCAACCTGCTGCCGTCGGAAGTCTGGTCAAGCACGGCCTATGCCGGATGGTCGCAAAGCCAGCTGTGCGGCGCGGGACAGGGGCCGCTGTGGCACGGCACGCCTGAAGGGATCGCCCGGATCACGCGTTTCACCTTTACCCACGGCCATTCGGTGTTTTTCCGCTACGCCGTGATCAGCGAACGCGACGACGGCCGCGCCTGGATCGAGTTCGGCGGAGGAGACAGGCTGGAAAGCGGGTGGGAAGAACGGGAGACACGCCGCCGCGATCTGTCAGCAGCGGATTTGGCGCAGCTCAATGCGCTGGCCGAGGAGAGCGGCACCTTCGACCATTCGGTAGGCACCTGGGACGGGGGCGAACTCTACATGCATTGCCAGCTGCTGGAGATGGAGCGTGCCGAAGGAGACGATTACAGCTTTTCCTCGGTCAACATCGGCTGCAACCAGCCTGAACGCCTGTTGCCGCTGGTGCGCCACGTGATGGACCTGGCTTGGCTCGAATTTGTCGAGGGAGGTCGCGTGATCCGCTAAGCCATGGCCACCGAAATGCTCATCCTCTTTGCGGCGGTCTTCCTAATCAACCTGCTGCCGGCGTTCGGGCCGCCGACCTGGTCGGTGATCGTTTTCTTCGGCCTGACCAGTAACCTGCCGCTGCCAGTTCTGGTGGTGACGGCTGCCGTGGCCTCATCGTCCGGTCGCTTTCTCCTTGCCCACGGTTTCCGGCTGCTGGCGGGACGGGTGTCTGACAAGACCAAGCGCAGTCTCGCCGCCGCGCGTGCCGCCTTCGAGCGGCAGCGGCACCATGGCCTGATGGCGCTGGTGTTCTTCGCCGTTTCGCCACTGCCCTCGGCGCAGCAGTTCGCAGCCGTCGGGCTGGCTGGCGTGCGCATCCTGCCCTTCATGCTGGCCTTCTTCGCCGGGCGGCTGGTGTCCTACAGCTTCTACGCAATCACCGCGAAGATCGCTGACCAGTACACTTCGCTGGGCGATATCTTCCGCGAATCGCTGACCAGTCCGTGGGGCATCGCCATCCAGCTGGTGCTGCTGGCGGGCCTGGTGGCCATGGTGAAGATCGACTGGACGCGGTTCTTCGGCCCCGCGCCAGAACATGCCGATGACGGGGAAGATCAGGACGATCGCTGAGCACTGGCCCTTTGGCCCCTTGTGCTAACCGCCGCGATCACCGATGAATCGCGCGAAATGCAATCCCGAGGAGACCACACGATGAAAGCCCTCTTTGCCACGACCCTCGCCGCCACTGCCCTGCTGGCCGGATGCGCGCAGGAACCTGCCGAAGCGCCTCTCGACGGGGCTTGGGTGCTCGACGGGGATCGCTCGCAGGTGTCCTTCGTCACCGTGAAGGCAAGCCAGGTCGCGGAGGTGCATCACTTCGGGGAACTGTCGGGCAGCATTGCTGCTGATGGCGGGGCCATGGTCGATATCGGCCTCGCTTCGGTCGAGACCAATGTCGATATCCGCAACGAGCGCATGCGCGACATCCTGTTCCAGGTGGCCGAGTTCCCGACTGCAACGGCGCTCGCCGTGGTCGATCCTGCCGACTTCGCGGGCCTGTCCGTCGGCGATGCGCTGGAAACCACGGTTGACCTGACGGTGAACCTGCATGGCGGCAGCGTCACCATGCCGGCAGACCTGCTGGTGACGCGCATCGGTGATGACCTGGTGAAGGTCGAAACGGCGCAGCCGCTGGTCGTATCGGCGAGCAGCTTCGGACTGGACGAAGGCCTGGCCGAGCTGCAATCGCTTGCCAATCTCGATTCGATCACCACGCAGGTGCCTGTATCGGTGTCGCTGGTCTTCGCCCGGGATACCGCGACCGAGTAATCAGAAGTCGACAGCGATACCCTTGTGCACCCAGTCGCCATAGCGGGTGGGGCTGAGCTCCTCGTCCTCCTTCGGCGCCTTGGGCACAGGGACGGGGTCGTTGCTCCAGTGGGCAGGCTTCACGAAGCCTTCGGGACGTTTGGTCGCGCGTTTCATGATGGGCGCAATATGCTGCCTCTGGTGCGGGAGCGCAACTGGCCCTAGGGGCACCCCATGGCCAAGACCCCCGGACTGCAACCGCGCCGCGCTGCGCTGAAGATGCTTGATGCCGTGCTGCGCCGGGGCGAGACGCTGGAGCAGGCGGGCGGGGCGGCGAACAGCCTCGGTCAGCCGAGCGACCGCGCCTTGGCCCGCGCCATTGCCGTAGAAGTGCTGCGCTGGCTGGTCGATCTCGATGCGCTGATCGACAGCGCGACGAAACAGGTGCTGCCCGACGATGCAAAGGCGCGCATGGTGCTGCGCATGATGCTGGCGCAGTGGCTGCGGCTGGAAACCCCGCCGCACGCCGTGGTGGCGACCGCGCTGCCACTGCTCGACGGCGGACCGCGCAAGCTGGCGCACGGCGTCTTCGCCACGCTGACACGGCAAGAGGTGAGCTTGCCCGGAGTGCCCACGCTGCCGCCCGCCGTGGCGGAACGCTGGGGCGAGCGTGCCGGGGCCATCGCTGCCGGGATTGCCGTGCCGCCGCCGCTCGACCTCGCGTTGAAGGTGCCCGCGGAAACTGACGAATGGACGGAGAAGCTGGGCGGCACCAGCCTTGCCGCAGGCCATGTGCGCCTGCCGCGTGGTTCAGCCGTTGAAGACCTGCAGGGCTACGAACAGGGTGCATGGTGGGTGCAGGACATTGCTGCCTCGATCGCGCCGAACCTGCTTGGAGAAGGTGCCGGCCGCGCGCTCGATCTTTGCGCCGCACCGGGCGGCAAGACCATGGCGCTGGCTGCGGCGGGCTGGCAGGTCACCGCGCTCGACAACAACGCGCGACGCATGTTGCGCCTGCGCGAAAACCTCGCCCGTACGCGCCTCGACGCAAGCACTGTGATCGAGAATGTGCTGGAGTGGCAGCCAGAAGAACAGTTTGCCGCGATCCTGCTCGACGCGCCGTGCACCGCCACCGGCACCTGCCGCCGCCACCCGGAAGTGATCCACCGTATCGGTCAGCGCCAGATCGCCGAAGCGGTTGACCTGCAACGCGCCATGATCGCCCGCGCCGCCGGCTGGCTCGAGCCGGGCGGTGTGTTCGTCTACGCGGTCTGCTCGCTCGAAACCGAAGAGGGCGAAGAACAGGCGCGCCGGATTGATGCCGAACTGGCCCTCGAGCCCTTTCCAATTACCAGTGCAGACTTGCCGGACGGCATCCAACCCACGCCCGAAGGCTGGGTCCGCACCGATCCGGGATGTCTTAACGAGGCCGGCGGAATGGACGGCTTTTTCATCGCCCGATGGCGGAAACCTGCCGCCGGCCGAGGTTAACTCAGGTTAGCCTGAGCAGTTTCCCGAAAATTGACAAAGGACGGCCGGCGTCAGCCGTCTGCAAGGGCGACCGCCCGCCCGCAGCGGGCGCGTAGCATAGCGGAGCGCGTCTAGCGAGGACGAAGCCGCGGAGGCGGCTTCGCAAACCAGGATCAACTCTTCACCTTGTCGGCGAAGCTCTTGCGCAGCTTCATCAGCTTGGGCGGAATCACCGCCAAGCAATAGGGATTCCGCTGGCCTTCGCCTTCCCAGTATTCCTGGTGGTAGTCTTCCGCCGGATACCATGTGGCGGGGCCTTCGATGGTGGTGACGGCGGTCTGTCCGGCATGGCCTTCGTTCCACCGCGCGATTGCGGCTTCGGCTTCCACGCGCTGGGCATCGTCGAGCGGGAAGATGGCGCTGCGGTACTGCGTGCCCACGTCGTTGCCCTGTCGGTTAAGCTGGGTCGGATCGTGCGTGCCCATGAACATGTCGTAGATTTCGGCCAGGGTCACCGTGTCGGGATCGTAGGTGACCTTGATCGCCTCGGCATGGCCGGTGCTGCC
This sequence comes from Alphaproteobacteria bacterium, assembly GCA_030431875.1. GTDB lineage: Bacteria > Pseudomonadota > Alphaproteobacteria > Sphingomonadales > Sphingomonadaceae > Alteraurantiacibacter. The sequence continues at coordinate 33,174 of JAUIIG010000004.1, read as the reverse complement.
CGAGCAGACTTCCTTGTAGGTCGGGTTCTCGGTCGTGCCGCCGATATAGCCGCTTTCGACGCCGGTCACCCCGACCACGTCGTTGAACACCGCTTCGGTGCACCAGAAACAACCGCCTGCAATGATGGCCTGTTCGCTCATCGAATTCTCCTTTGGCATGGGACATGGGGACCTTTGGCCCGCTTGTCATCTCCCCTGCGCCAGCTAGTTAGTCTCCAATCGAAAGTTTTGGAGAATACCATGCGCCTTGCCCCCCTTTTCGCTGCTGCCGCGCTGGCGGTTTCCAGTCCGGCCCTGGCAGACCATCACGCCGAAGCGCCCTCGCTGGAACAGGTCCTGTCCAGCGAGCACCGCGCCGACGATGCCCCTCGTGACCAGTATCGCCGCCCGGCGGAGACGCTGGCCTTTTTCGAGGTCGAGCCGACCATGCGGGTGCTGGAATATGGCCCCGGTGGCGGCTGGTACACCCGCGTGCTGCTGCCGTGGATCGCCCCGCAAGGCCACTACCTGGCGATGCAGCCCGACACCGGCCCGCGCGAGGAAGGCCAGGCCAGCTGGGCGGAGCGGTTCCACGCTTCGATCGAGGCCAGCGGCATGACCGGCGGCGACAGTGTCACGGCATTCGAGAGCGACGAAATTCCCGACGGGGTGGAAGGGTCGGTCGACCGCATCCTGGTCTTCCGTTCGCTGCACGGCATGCTCAACAACGAGATCGCGGATACCCAGCTGCGCACCATGCGCCGCCTGCTGGCGGACGATGGCATGGTTGGCGTGGTGCAGCACCGCGCGCCGGCAGATGCCTCCTATTCCTATGCCAATGGCGGCAGGGGTTACCTGCGGCAGGAGGATGTCATTGCCCTGTTCACGATCAACGGCTTCGAACTGGTCGCCGCGAGCGAGATCAATGCCAACCCGGACGATCCCGCCAATTGGGAAGGCGGCGTATGGACCCTGCCGCCCGTGCTGGCGGGAGGCGACAGCAACCGCGAGGCTATGCTAGCTATCGGTGAAAGCGACCGTATGACCTTGCTGTTCCGAAAGGCTGACTGATGCACCTTGCCAAGATCCTTGCCGCCACCGTCCTGGCCCTTACCCCGGTCCTGTCCGCGCCTTCCCTGGCGCAGCAACAGCAAGAGGAGCCGTCCTCCGGCGAACAGCTGCTGCGCGGCGTGCTGGACGTGCTGACGGGTCGCAATCAGCAGCAGCCCCAGCAACAGCCGCAGGAAACGCAGCCTACGCCCGTGACGGCAGCGCAGGCGCTGCAGGCGGCGCTTGCCCACCCGCGCCGGGATGAGGACCGCGCCCGTGATGTGTACCGCCATCCGGCTGCAACGCTCGATTTCTTCCGTGTCGAACCGGGCATGACCGTGGTCGACTACATGCCCGCTGGCGGCTGGTATTCGCGCGTGCTGATCCCCTACCTCGGTCGTGACGGCAATTACATCGGCCTCAACCCCCGGCTGGACGACCGTTTTGCCGAAGGCGGTTACTGGGATCTCTACCGCAATGCCTCCTCGCGCATCCCCTCGGACGCGCGCGACTGGGTCGGCTTTGAAGGCGCCCGCGTATTCGGGCTCAACACCGACGACGAACTGGACAGCTTTGCCGGGACGGCAGACCGCGTGCTGATCTTCCGCGAGATCCACAACATGCGCCGGTACGGCTGGTTCCACGATGCCATGGTGGCCATGCGCACCATGCTGAAGGATGACGGCCTGGTCGGCGTGGTGCAGCACCGCGCGCGCCGCGACGCGCCCGCCGCCTATACGCTGGGCGACAACGGCTACCAGCAGCAGGAAGACGTGATCGCCCTGTTCAATGCCTACGGCTTCGAACTGGTGGCCGCGAGCGAGATCAATGCCAACCCGCGTGATCCGGCGAACTGGGAAGGCGGCGTGTGGAGCCTGCCGCCCAGCTATCGCGGTGCCCCCGAAGGAAGCCAGGAACGCGCCCGCCGCGCCGAGATCGGCGAGAGCGACCGCATGACCCTGCTGTTCCGCAAGCGTCCGTGATCGCTCGCCCGGCAATCGCCCTGGCCGCGCTGCTGGCGCTGGCAGGCTGCGACTACTTCAGCGCGCGCGATGCGGCGCTGCCCGAGCAGGTAGTCGACGCAGCGCAGGTGCAGGGCGAGATCGAGGCCGAAATGCTCGCCAGTGCCGAAGGCTGGAACACCGGCGACATGGACGCCTTCCTCGGCATCTACTCTGAAGCGCCCGAGACCAGCTTCGTCGGCTCCGGCGGTCTGGTGCGCGGGCGAGCAGCCATGGAGGAGCGTTACCGCGCAGCCTACGACTGGTCCGATCCCGACCCCTCGCAGCGCGGCGTGCTGACCTTCGAGACGCAGGACGTCCGCCCGCTTGGGGAAGGCCATGTGCTCTATATCGGGCGCTATGTGCTCACCAATCCCGACGACCGCGAACCGGCGAGCGGCCTGACGAGTCTTGTCTTTGCGCGCGAAGACGGTAGCTGGCGCATCATTGCCGACCATTCGAGCTAGACAGCCATGACCAAGCTTTCCGTTGCCGCCCTGCAATTGCCGCTCGGTTCGCCCGACGAGGCCGAGAATATCGCTGCCGTCGCCGCGCTGGTGGAACAGGCTGCGGGGCAGGGTGCACAGGTGATCCTGCCGCCCGAACTGTTCTCCGGTCCCTATTTCTGCCGCGAGGAGAAGGACGAGTTCTTCGCCCTCGCAAGGCCGACGCTGGAGCATCCCTCGGTCGTGGCCATGCAGCCGCTGGCGAAGAAACTGGGCGTGGCGATCCCGACCAGCTTCTTCGAGCGCGACGGACACCACTATTACAACACGCTCGCCATGATCGGCCCCGACGGCGAGATCATGGGCACATACCGCAAGAGCCACATCCCCGACGGCCCCGGCTACGAGGAAAAGTTCTATTTCCGCCCCGGCAACGACGGGTTCAAGGTGTGGGATGTCTTCGGCGCGCGGATCGGCATCGGCGTGTGCTGGGACCAGTGGTATCCCGAAACCGCGCGTGTGCTGGCGCTGAAAGGTGCGCAGGTGCTGTTCTACCCCACCGCCATCGGCAGCGAGCCCAAGGATGCAGAAATGGACACCAGCCGCATGTGGCGCCGCGCCATGATCGGCCATGCCGTCTCCAACTGTATCCCGGTGGTCGCCGCCAATCGCATCGGGCTGGAAGGTGACGACCAGAGCGGCATCGGCTTCTACGGCCACAGCTTCATCAGCAACGAATGGGGCGACCTTGTGCAGCAATTCGGCGCGACTGAAACCGGTGTACTGGTCGAGACGCTGGACCTCGAGGCCGCGCGCAAGCACCGCGCCAGCTGGGGCTTCTTCCGCGATCGCCGCCCGCAGCTCTACGGCCGCATGGCCGAGGACATTTGAGCAAGCACCGCTACCTGATTGCCTTGGGCAGCAACCAGCGGCACCCGCATTTCGGCAGCCCACGCGCCGTCGTCGCAGCGGCGATGGACATTCTCGACGAGACGCTCGGCAAGGTGAAAGCGCGCTCGTCGATCATCGATTCCGCGCCCGTGGGTCCGTCGCAGCGGCGCTATGCCAATGCGGCGATCCTTCTGAAGAGCAAGCTTGCCCCACCAGCACTGCTGCATTGCCTGCAGGAGGCCGAGGAAGCCTTCGGTCGCAAGCGGCGCGGCCAGCGCTGGCGCGCCCGCCCGCTCGATCTCGATATCGTCCTCTGGGACGGCGGCATTTTCGCCTCGCCCGAATTGCTCGTCCCGCACCCGCTGTTCCGCGATCGCGACTTCGTGCTCGGCCCGGCAGCGGCGATTGCGCCCGGCTGGCGCGATCCGCTTACCGGACTGACGCTGCGCCAGCTTCATGCGCGCTTGACCCATGGCAGCCCCGTGCCTAGGTGAGCGCCCGCAGCCACGCGCTGCCACTCCCTTGGGGGCCCTTAGCTCAGTCGGTAGAGCAACTGACTTTTAATCAGTAGGTCGCTGGTTCGAACCCAGCAGGGCTCACCACCTCTTGCCGCCCGCACAGCGCCGTGCAGCGGTTTCCGGTTGCATTTGAAACCATCTCCGCGCAAGTGAGCCGCTTGCAGGAACACATGGCCATGGGCCATCGTATTATCCGTAAGACGGAGAGAGAGGCGCGGCGCAGATGCGACAGATCGATCATTTCATCACAGGCGGCAGCAGGACGACTGGAAACGCCCGCAAGCACCAGGTGTGGAACCCCTCGACCGGAGAGGTCCAGGCCGAAGTCGCGCTCGGCGATGCCGCGCTGCTGGCGCGCGCTGTCGAGACCGCCAAGCAGGTCCAGCCCGGCTGGGCCGCCACCAATCCGCAGCGCCGCGCGCGGGTGATGTTCAAGTTCAAGCAGCTGATCGAAGACAACATGCAGGAACTGGCCGAGCTGCTTTCGAGCGAACACGGCAAGGTCATCGACGACGCCAAGGGCGACGTGCAGCGCGGGCTCGAAGTGATCGAGTTCGCTTGCGGCATCCCGCAGGCGGGCAAGGGCGAGTACACCACCAGCGCGGGGCCGGGCATCGACGTATATTCGATGCGCCAGCCGCTTGGCATAGGTGCGGGCATCACTCCGTTCAACTTCCCCGCCATGATCCCGATGTGGATGTTCGGCATGGCGATTGCGGCGGGCAACGCCTTCATCCTCAAGCCCTCCGAGCGCGATCCTTCGGTACCGGTGCGGCTGGCCGAGCTGTTCCTCGAAGCGGGCGCTCCGGAAGGCCTGCTGCAAGTGCTGCACGGCGACAAGGAAATGGTCGACGCCATCCTCGACCACCCCGATATCGCTGCCGTCAGCTTCGTCGGTTCGAGCGACATCGCGCAGTACATCTACTCCCGCGGCGCCGCGAACCACAAGCGCGTACAGGCTTTCGGCGGGGCGAAGAACCACGGCGTGGTCATGCCCGATGCCGACCTCGACCAGGTGGTGAACGACCTTGCCGGTGCCGCTTTCGGTTCGGCTGGTGAACGCTGCATGGCGCTGCCCGTGGTGGTGCCGGTGGGCGAAGATACTGCCGAGCGACTGAAGGAAAAGCTGATCCCCGCGATCAATGCGCTGCGCGTCGGCGTGTCGACGGACCCCGAAGCCCACTACGGCCCGGTGGTGACGCCCGAACACAAGGCGCGCATCGAAAGCTGGATCGACAGTGCCGAGAAGGAAGGCGCGGAGATCGTCATCGACGGTCGCGGCTTCAGCCTGCAGGGCCACGAGAACGGCTTCTTCGTCGGCCCGACACTGATCGACCACGTCACGCCCGACATGTCCTCCTACCAGGAGGAAATCTTCGGTCCGGTGCTGCAGATCGTGCGCGCCAAGGACTTCGAGGAGGCCCTGCGCCTGCCGAGTGAGCACCAGTACGGCAACGGCGTGGCGATCTTCACCCGCAACGGCCACGCCGCGCGCGAATTCGCGGCGCGGGTGAATGTCGGCATGGTCGGCATCAACGTGCCGATCCCGGTGCCGGTGAGCTACCACTCGTTCGGCGGCTGGAAGCGTTCGGGCTTCGGCGATATCGACCAGTACGGCATGGAAGGCCTGCGCTTCTGGACCAAGTCCAAGAAGGTCACCCAGCGCTGGCCCGATGGCGGCGGTGACGGCTCGAACGCCTTTGTCATTCCGACGATGGGGTGAGCATGACGCCCGCGATCCTCTTGCCCCTGCTGGCAGTCGTTCAGGTTGAGCCGCCGACAACGGTGAACGGCCTCGAAATCGGGCCGGCTGAAGAGTTCTCCACACCTGGTCCGGCAAGGGTCTGCATTCGCCAGATGGTTATCTCGCCGCAGGAGGGCGAGGTCGCTTATCTTGACTACAGTGGCATCCACAATGGCGGCATTGCCATTCGGACTGCGGATGGCCGTGTCATTCGTTACACATTGGGAGAGATATTCGCTGACCATCGGCGACCGGACCAAGGGCCGGTGATCCGCAACACGGAACGACGCATCTATCGCTTCGAGAACGGTCGTTTCGTCAACTACATGGTCTTTGCCATACGTCCGGGCGAGGAGCCAGAGTGGAGACCTTTGGTATTGATCTCGGGCGAGGGCCTTGGCGGCAACAGGGCTGACAATCGCTACTTCGACCGGCTCTCCTTCGCTTGGGAGGGTTCCGACCGCTGTGATCAAGCATACAATTTCGGTTGGGGTGTCATCCTTGGCAACGAACCGATTGACGCGAGTGAACTAGAATGACCGACCAATTCAGCCTTACTGACGATCAGCTGGCCATCCAGGAGATGGCGCAGCGGTTCACTGCCGACATGATCACCCCCAACGCCGCCAAGTGGGACGAGGAACACCACTTCCCGCGCGACGTGATCCAGGCGACGGGCGAGCTCGGCTTCGGTGCGATCTACGTTTCGGAGGAGTCCGGCGGGATCGGCCTCGGACGGCTTGAAGCCGCGCTGATCATGGAGGCCATGGCCTACGGCTGCCCCGCCACCAGCGCCTTTATCTCGATCCACAACATGGCGGCATGGATGATCGACCGGTTCGGCAGCGAAGACCTCAAAGGTCGCCTTCTGCCTGAGCTCGTCACCATGGAGAAGCTCGCCAGCTATGCCCTGACCGAACCCGGCAGCGGGTCGGACGCCGCGGCGCTCAAGACCAGTGCGGTGCTCGATGGCGACCATTACGTGGTCAACGGCACCAAGCAGTTCATTTCGGGCAGCGGCGTCAACGACGTCTACCTCGTCATGGTACGTACGGGTGAGCACAAGACGCGCGGCATCACCTGCCTCGCGGTGGAGAAAGGCACGCCCGGCCTCAGCCACGGCGCGCCCGAGAAGAAGCTGGGCTGGAACGCCAGCCCCACCGCGCAGCTGATCTTCGAGGATTGCCGCGTGCCCGTGGCCAACCGTATCGGCGGCGAGGGCGAGGGCTTCGGCTTCGCCATGGCCGGGCTCGATGGCGGGCGGCTCAACATCGGCGCCTGCTCGCTGGGCGGGGCGCAGCGGTGCCTCGACGAAGCGATTGCCTATACCAAGGATCGCCAGCAGTTCGGCCAGCCGGTGGCGGACTTCCAGAACACTCAGTTCACCCTGGCCGACATGGCCACCCGCCTCGAAGCTTCGCGCGCGCTGCTCTACACCGCCGCCGCCAAGGTCACCGCCAACGCCCCCGACAAGACCCGCTTCGCCGCCATGGCCAAGCGCTTCGCGACCGATGAATGTTCGGCCGTGGTCAACGATGCGCTGCAGCTGTTCGGCGGCTATGGCTACTTGCAGGATTACCCGATCGAACGCTTCTGGCGCGACCTGCGGGTCCATTCGATCCTCGAAGGCACCAACCAGGTGATGCGCATGATCGTCGGCCGCGACCTGCTGCGCCAGTAACAAGGACACGAACCCATGAGCTATGCCAACCTGATCGTCGAACAGCATGACGCCGTGACGCTCGTCACGCTCAACCGTCCGCAAGCGCTCAATGCGCTCAACAGCGAGGTCTTGCGCGAACTGGGCGAGGCCTTTGCTGCCTACGAAGCCGACGCCTCGCAGCGCTGCCTCGTGCTCACCGGTGCGGGCGACAAGGCCTTTGCCGCAGGCGCGGACATCAAGGAAATGGTCGAGAAGGAAGCGGCAGACTTCTATCTCGAAGACTTCTTCTCCGGCTGGCAGTCCGACGTGGTGAAGGGCACCCGCAAGCCGTGGATCGCTGCCGTGAACGGTTTTGCGCTGGGCGGCGGGTGCGAACTGGCCATGATGGCCGACTTCATCCTCGCCAGCGACAAGGCACGCTTCGGCCAGCCCGAGATCAACCTTGGCGTCGCTCCCGGCATGGGCGGTAGCCAGCGGCTCACCCGCGCGGTGGGCAAGGCCAAGGCCATGGAACTGTGCCTGACGGGTCGCATGATGGATGCCGCCGAAGCCGAACGTGCCGGCCTCGTCGCCCGCGTGGTGCCGCATGACGAATTGCTTGACGACGCGCTGAAGACGGCGGCCACCATCGCCTCGAAGGCACCCATGGCGGCCGTGGCCAACAAGGAAATGGTCAACGCCGCTTTCGAGACCATGCTGGAGCAGGGCCTGACGCACGAACGCCGCCTGTTCCAGATCCTCTGCGCCAGCGAGGACAAGGCCGAAGGCATGAGTGCCTTCGTCGAAAAGCGCGACGCCAATTGGAAGGGGCGCTGATATGAAAATCGCCTTTATCGGCCTCGGCAACATGGGCGGCGGGATGGCCGCGAACCTCGTCAAGGCGGGGCACGAGGTGCGTGCCTTCGATCTCAGCGAGGAGGCGCTGGCGGCAGCGAAGGACAAGGGTTGCACCACCTTCGCCACGGCCAACGAAGCCTGCGAGGGTGTCGATGCGGTCGTCTCGATGCTGCCCAACGGGGCCATCGTGAAGACGGTCTATACCAACAACGTGTTCGGCCGTGCCCCGGCAGGCGCGGTGCTGCTCGATTGCTCGACCATCGACGTTGCCACGGCGCGCGAGGTGTCCGAAGCGGCTGCGGCAGCGGGCTATCCGATGGTCGACGCTCCCGTGTCGGGCGGCATCGCCGCAGCGGACGCCGGCACGCTCACCTTCATGGTCGGCGGCATCGAGGAAGCCTTCAAGAAGGCCGAGCCGGTGCTGCAGGCCATGGGCAAGGCGGTGATCCACGCGGGCCAGGCTGGCAACGGCCAGGCCGCCAAGATCTGCAACAACATGCTGCTGGGCATCCACATGATCGGCACTTGCGAAGCCTTTGCCATGGCGCAGAAGCTGGGCCTCGATCCGCAGACCTTCTACGACATTTCGAGTGTCAGCAGTGGCCAGTGCTGGTCGATGACAAGCTATTGCCCCGTCCCCGGCGTCGGCCCGACCACGCCGGCCGATAACGCTTACCGGGGCGGCTTCGCCACGGCGCTGATGCTGAAGGACCTGAAGCTCGCGATGGAAGCCGCCGAAACGGCTGGTGTCACGCCGAACATGGGCCAGCGCGCGCGCGAGCTTTACGAGGCTTTCGACGCCGCCGGGAACGGTCCGCGCGACTTCTCGGCCTATATCGAAACCCTCGATTGACCTCACGCCCGACTGCGGCCCTATCCTAAGGCTATTGTTAACTATTCTTGTTCATAGCTCCGGTTCGAACAACCGGGGCGGAACATGGACGACCTGAAAGCCGAATTTGTCGCCGAGACCCAGGAAATGGTCGAGGCCCTCAGCAGCGAGATTGTCGCCTGGGAAGCAGACCCGGCCGACCGCTCGCGCCTCGATGCCATCTTCCGTTTCGTCCACACGGTGAAGGGCAACTGCGGTTTCTTCGAATTCCCGCGCCTCGAAGCGCTGAGCCACGCGGCGGAGGACGTGCTGTCCGAAATGCGCGCGGGGCGCCGCGAACCTGATCGCCAGGTGGTGAACGCCGTGCTGGCGATCATCGACCGCATTTCCGACATTACCGCTGACATTGCCTCCAACGGCTCCTGTCCCGAAGGCGACGATTCCGCCCTGATCGCCGCGCTGCACGGCGAGGCGGTCGAGGAAGAGCAGGAAATCGGCGACAATGACCAGCTGATTCCCCGCGCCACTACCAGCCGCACCGTGCGCCTGCCCGTCGAACTGCTCGACCGGGTGATGAGCGGCGTGTCCGACGTGGTGCTGGCACGCAACGAACTGGCCCGCTTCATGGGCGAGCTGGATCGCGACAACCTGCTGCGCGGCCCGTTCGACCGGCTTTCCGCCGTCATCAACGAGGTGCGCGACGGCATGACCCGCACGCGCATGCTGCCGCTGGAAACGCTGTTCACCTCGCTGCCGCGCATGGTGCGCGACCTCGCCGGACAGCTGGACAAGCGGGTGGTGATCGAAACCGATGGCGGCGACGTCGAACTCGACCGCGAGATGATCGAAGTCGTGCGCGACCCGATCATGCACCTGCTGCGCAATGCCATCGATCACGGCATCGAGTCCCCGGAAGAGCGCAAGGATGCAGGCAAGCCCGGCACCGGCCTGATCAAGCTTGCCGCGCGCCAGTCGGGCGACAAGATCATCATCGAGATCAACGACGACGGGCGCGGCGTGAACACTGACAAGCTGGTGGCCAAGGCCATTTCCGCCGGCGTGCTCGACGAGGAACAGGCCTCCCAGCTGACCATGGAAGAACGGCACATGCTGATGTGCGAAGCCGGGCTTTCGACAGCGGACCGCGTGACGGAAATTTCCGGCCGCGGCGTGGGCATGGACGTGGTGCGCGACAACGTCGAACGCATCGGCGGATCGTTGAAGATCGATTCCGTCGTCGGTCGCGGGCTGCGCGTGCTGCTGCAATTGCCGCTGACGCTGTCGATCACCCCGGCGATGACCATCGTCGTGGGCCAGCACACCATGGGCGTGCCGCACAGCTTCATCGAAGAGATCATCGATTCCGCCAACAAGGACGTCAGCTTCGAACAGATGGGCGATGCCTGGTTCGCCAAGGTACGCGACCGCCGCATGCCCTGCGTCGGGCTGAACACCCTGCTGGGCGTCGAGGATGCTGATACCAAGCGCCGCGCACTGGTGGTGCTGCGGCTGGCAGGTGGCGCGGAGTTCGTGCTGACCGTGGACAAGGTGCTGGCGCACCAGGAACTGGTCATCAAGGCGGTTTCACCTGCGCTGCTGGCCACCGGGCTCTACGCCGGCACCTCGCTGACCGACGATGGTCGCCCGGTGCTGCTTCTGGACGTTACCGGCATTGCCGAAGCGGCCGGGATCGACACCGGCATCGAAGGCCGCACGCGCGCCGATGACAAGTTGCAGCGCGAATGGGAGGAACAGGAAAGCCGCGTTCCCGCTGTGCTGTTCACCGGCCTCGACGGCACCCGCAAGGCGCTGCGCATGTCGGTCGTCTCGCGCATCGAGATGGTCGAAGCACACCAGCTGACCAGGTCGGGTGGCCGCTGGCGGGTTATCCTGGGCGATCTGATCGTGCCGCTGGCCGGTCTCGACAAGATGCCGGCAGACGGCGAGGCCATTCGCGTCCTGCGCCTCGGCGATGGCAATTCGGTGCTGACCTATGCCTGCGGCGACGACACCGACGTGACTGACCTGCCCGAAGACCTTACCCCCATGCCGGGCGACAACGAGATCGAGGCCATTGCCCTGATCGAGGACCGCCCTGTCGAACTGCTGGACAGCCACTGGCTGTTTTCCAACTTCGGCGAAGCCCGCAACCAGGATGATCGCCCCGTCTGCCGCCTCTCGGCGCAGAACAGCTGGGCGCAAAACTTCCTGCGACCGGTGATCGAGAGCGCGGGCTACCGCGTGGTTGACGAGGACGACAAGGCCGAAGCTGATGTCGCCATCTGCAGCGATCCCAAGGAAAGCAAGATCCTGCCGGCCGGCCAGCACATCGTGCTGCGCAAGGAAGAAGCCAGCCGGACCAAGTCTGACAAGTCCATCTACCGCTACGATCGCGACGGCCTGGTCGCCGCGCTCGAAGCCGCCCGCGCGAGGAAAGCATGATGCAGGAACAGCTGCTTGTCGCCAGCATGGGCGGTCGCCGCGTGGCGATCCCTTCGGGCCAGATCCTGTCGGTGATCGAGCTCGACAAGGTCGAACGCGTACCGCGCTCGCCGCCGGGCGTGGCCGGGCTCACGGCCCTGCGCAGCCGCGTGCTGACCGTCATCGACTGTGCACAGATCATTGATCCAGCGAACTTTTCCGATGGCGATGGCCGCGCTGGAGATCCCTATGCCGTGGTCATCGACATCGACGACTATGGCTATGCCCTGCTGGTGGAGGACGTCGAGGACGTCACCGAACCGCACGACAAGCTGGCCGATGCCAAGGCCGACCTTGGCGCCGGGTGGTCGAATTTCGTTGTCGGGGTGGCGGAAACGTCGGTCGGGGCGCTGGTCGTTGTCGACCCCGCGAAGATCGTCCGCGGAGCCATCGCTGGAGCAACAAAAGCTGCGTAAACCAATAATTACGCAATTGCTGCCAATCCTGCGGGATTGGAATTGAGGAGTGGGTTGTGAAGAATTGCCTGATTGTCGACGACTCGCGCGTCATCCGTAAGGTCTCCCGGCACCTGCTGGAAGGCATGGGTTTTGCCGTGACCGAAGCTGCCGACGGCAAGGATGCCCTGGCGCAGTGCACCGCGCAGATGCCCGATGTCATCCTGCTGGACTGGAACATGCCGGTGATGAGCGGAATGGAATTCCTCGGCCACCTGCGCGAGCAGGAAGGCGGGGACAAGCCGCGCGTGGTCTTCTGCACCACCGAAAACGATATCGAACATATCCGCGCTGCCATCGATGCCGGTGCCGACGAATATGTGATGAAGCCCTTCGATCGCGAGACGCTGCACGTGAAACTGCAACTGGTCGGAATGGTCTGAGGGGCGGCGGCGAATGTCGGGACAGAGCGCCAGTCCTGTCCTGCCCGAACAAGCGGGCCATGGGTCGGGCAACAAGACCAGGGTAATGATCGTCGACGATTCGATCGTCGTGCGCACCGTTCTGGAGCGCACGGTGAGCGAGGCTGGCGACATCCAGGTAGTGGCCAGCGAAAGCAACGCCGAACGCGCGCTGGAACGGCTGGCGAGCGTCGCAGTCGACGTCATCCTGCTGGACCTGGAAATGCCCGGCATGGGCGGCATCGCCGCCATCCCGCTGCTGATCGAGAAATCGCGCGGGGCGCAGATCATCGTCGTCTCGCAGTACACTCCGCATGGCGCTGAAAAGGCCGTCGAAGCGCTGTCGCTGGGCGCGGCAGATACCTTCCCCAAGCCCGACTCCGGCGGTTTCGACGAAGCCTACCGGGCTCGGCTGGTCGGCCGGGTCCGTGGGCTGACCAAGCCGCGGCCGCCTGCTCCCAGGGTCGTTTCCGCCCCGGTAAAGCTGTGCAACCGGCGGGCGCCGGTCACCGGTGCGCCGCGCGCCATAGCCATCGGCGCTTCGACAGGCGGAATTGCCGCGCTGCAGGCGCTGCTCCAGTCGCTCCCGCCGCGCCTTGGCGTGCCAATCCTTATCGCCCAGCACCTGCCGGCATCGTTCATGACGGTGTTCGCCAAGCAGGTCAGCAAGGCTGCAGGCCGCCCCGCCGTGATTGCCGAGGAAGGCATGACCCTGCAGGCGGACTGGGTCTACATCGCCCCGGGCCACGCGCACCTGGCGGTGAAGCAGGAGCGTGACCGCGTGGTCGTGCGCCTCAATCACGCACCGGCGGCCAGCGGCTGCACACCCTCGCTGGATCCCATGCTCGTCTCGCTCGCCCGCGAGCTGAAAGGCCGTGTCATGGGTGTGGTCCTGTCAGGCATGGGCCGTGACGGTACGATCGGTGCGGGCGAACTGGTTGCCGCCGGTGGCTGCGTCTTCGTGCAGGACGCCGCCACCTCCGCCGTCTGGGGCATGCCGCGCGCCGTTGCCGAAGCGGGCTTCGCCTCTGCTGTCCTGCCGCCCGAAGCGATCAGCGAGCGCCTTGCCAAGCAGTTGGGAGTGGCGGCGTGAGCATGGGCAGCGCAACCGAGCGCGACATGACGCACGAAGTGCTGGCACAGCTGCTGGCCGAACGGACCGGGCAAGACCTCTCGCCCAGTCGCCGCTGGCGTGTGGAAACCGCGCTTTCGGCGCTGCTGCGCGAAAGCGATGCCACCACCATCGACGAACTGGTAGCCAAGCTGACCTCGCCCTTCGGCTGCCCGCTGTCGTCGCGCGTGGCTGATGCCCTGCTCAACAACGAAACCTACTTCTTCCGCGACCAGCAGGTGTTCGACGTGCTGGCGAAGTCCGCGCTGCCCAAGCTGATTGCTCAGCGTCAGGACAAGCGCCGCCTGTCGATCTGGTGCGTCGGCTGCTCGACCGGCCAGGAACCGTTGTCGCTTTCCATGCTGCTGGCCGAGCGCGCCGCCATGCTGGATGACTGGCAGATCAATATCGTCGCCACTGACGTTTCGCACCGGGCGATCGATGTTGCCCGCCGCGGCGTCTATACCCCCTTCGAGGCCCAGCGCGGCCTTGGCATCGAGCGGATGATCCGCTGGTTCGAGGAAGTCGATGGCCGCTGGAAGGTCTCGCCGCGCCTGCTCAAGCCGATCCGTTACCAGCAGCACAACGCCTTGCACGCGCCACCAATGGGCAGTCCGTTCGATCTCGTGCTGTGCCGCAATGTCCTGCTCTATTTCGACAAGCCGACCCGCCAGCAGGTGTTTTCGCAGATCGCCGCGAGCCTGGCCGATGACGGTATGCTGCTGCTCGGCGCAGGCGAGACGCCGGTAGGCCAGACCGCGCGCTTTGCGCCGGTAAAGGACCTGACCGGATTCTACTGCCTGGGCACCCCGGACATGCCGGAGGCCCGGCCACGCACCGCAGAAGTCCCTGCAAGAGGCTGATTTAAAAGGTTTATCATATCTTAAGCACAATCACCTATTGCTCTTGCCCCGAACCCACGACCCATCAGGACAAACAGATTGCTGGATCTCCGCCAGATTGAACAGACTTCGCCCCGGCTGACGGTATTCGTACCGTTGGTGGTGCTGAGCGCTGTGTTCGGCGGCATCCTTTATGCCGTTGTCCAGGTATCGGGCGGCACTGGCGTGCTTTCCCCCGTTGTCATCCTTGGCAGCCTGTTTGCCTACCTCGCGGCTGTCCTGCTGCTGGTGCGCATCGGCTTTGCCAATATCGGCGCGCTGGAGAAGGTCGGCCTGACCGACGGGCTCAGCGGACTGCCCAACCGGCGCGCGCTGCACCAGGATTTCAAGACGCTGGATGGCGACAACCAGCACGCGGCGCTGGCCATGATCGACCTCGACGGCTTCAAGCTCGTCAACGACAGCTATGGCCACTTCGTCGGCGACCGCCTGATCAAGGAATGTGCCGAGATCTTCAGCGAGGCTGCTGGCACCGAAGCCACCGTCTACCGCCTCGGCGGCGACGAATTCGCCATGCTGGCGGTCGGCCCGATCTCCTCGAACATCCTCGAAGGCATCTGCCGCGGTCTGCTGGTGCGGCTGACACGTTCGCTGACCATCGATGACCGCGTGATCGTGATCGGTGCCAGCATCGGCCTCGCGCGCTGCGAGCCGGGCGACGGCGTGTCCTCGTCAGAGCTGCTGCGCCGTACCGACGTTGCCATGTATGCCTCGAAGCGCGCCGGCAAGATGCGCTGCACCTGGTTCAGCGAGGAATTCGATTCCTTGCGCGAGGAACTGAGCGAGCTCGATGCCGACATGCGCGCCGCGCTCGAAAACGAAGAATTCCGGCTGCATTACCAGCCACTGGTCGATGCCGGGTCGCAACAGGTGGTGGCAGTCGAGGCGCTGATCCGCTGGGAACGCCCCGATGGCAAGAAGATCGGCCCCAACGTGTTCATCCCCGTCGCCGAGGAATCGGGCCTGATCAACCAGATCGGCATGTGGGTGCTGCGTCGCGGGTTCGAGGACGCGCTCGACTGGGGCAATATCAAGCTGTCGATCAATGTTTCGGCGGCGCAACTGCGTAACCCCGAATTCCCTGTCGAACTGGGCTACCTGCTCGAAGAGACCGGCTTCCCGCCCGAACGGCTGGAGCTGGAAGTGACCGAGACGCACTTGGTGCTGGATTCGGTGATCGCCGGCAATTCGATGGACGTCATCCGCGATTTCGGCGTGCGCATCGTGCTCGACGATTTCGGCACCGGCTATGCCTCGATCGGCTTCCTGCGGCAGTTCCGCTTCGAAAAGCTCAAGCTCGACCGCTCGCTGGTGGTCGAAGCTGCTAGCGACAACGGCATTCACGCCATGATGCTGGCCTCCATCGCCGTGGCCCGCTCGCTGGACATGGACGTGACGGCGGAGGGCGTCGAAACCGAAGCCCAGGCCGCGCTTGTCCGCACGGCGGGGTGCGACCAGATCCAGGGCTGGCTCTACTACAAGGCCATGCCGGCGGACGAACTGGAAGAAACCCTGCTGGCCAATTTCGACGAAGTCGCGGTTGCCGCCGCGCAGGGCCAGTCGGCGGCCTGACCTTCGGGTCCTAGCGCTCCAGCAGCGCCAGCAAGGCGAAGCTCGCCAGCCAGTGCGAGCCCATGTAATCCCCGTCTATCGCATGCATCGAGGCGGCCATGTGCTGGCCCGCCAGATGCTCCATTGCATCAGCACGCGCCGGGTCGGGCAGCTTGGTCGCTATTGCGCGTAGCGCCCATCCTCGGCTGAAGTTCAACCCGTCGAGGTGCGCCATCTTGCCGTCGCTGGCATCGCTCACCGCTACGGGAGAGCAGCTTGTTTCCAGCCACCCACCCTCGGGCAGGAGCGCGGCAAACCAGTCCGCAAAGCCTCCGGTCGCCATGATCCGGCTCTGCAACAGGGCGACGGAGAGGACGGGCGAGAGGAACTCGTCACCGCCCGGCTCCCACCCGCGATAGTCCTTGAAGTGACCAAACTTTGCGGAGGCATATTCCGCGATGGCCGTGTGCAACGCCGGATCGAACGTCCGCGCCCATTCCTCCGCAAGCGTCAGGGCGAAGGCGGAATTGAAATGGGTGCCAACGGTGATCGGATAGGTCAGGACTTCCAGATAGCTGGTGAACCCGGCGGCGAAATGCCGGGCCAGTGGCTCCAGTCGCGTTGCCCAAGCCTGGTCCTGGTGCCGCGAAGCTTCGAGGTGCAGGTAGAGCAGCCATGCCCAGCCGTAGGGTCGCTCGAACCCGCGCGCTTCGGGCCGCTGCGCATAGGCCAGTTCTGCGGCCAGCTTCTCATCGGTAAAGGTCTGCTCCGCCAGTGCCGCGATCTCCGCAGCTTCGGGCAGCTCCGGATGGAGCCGCCGCAAGGCGAGCAAGGTCCACCACGAATGCACGCAGGAATGCCAGTCGAAGCTGCCGAAGAAGACGGGATGCAGCTCGCGCGGGGTGCGGGCGTCCTCCGCCCCTGCCATCACGTGGTCGAGCTTGTTGGGGTATTCCTGCCCGACATGCCCCAGCGCGGTGCGGGCAAAGCGGCTGGCGATGTCAGGCGAGAGCTTGGTCATGGCTTGCCATAGCCCCCGCCGCCGGGGGTGCGAATGGTGATCGTCTCTCCCGGCGACATATCCGCCGCGCCGGTCGCCCCAAGGTCGAGCACCGATCCGTCGCCGCGCGTGACAAAGGTCTCGCCTGCAGCCGCATCTGCGCCGCCTGCGATTCCGCGTGGCGGACACTTGCGGCGATTGGCGAGGATCTGTGCGCGCATAGGTTCGAGGAACCGGATCACGCGTTCAACACCGTCTCCACCCTTGTGAGCGCCATTCCCGCCCGAGTGCTTGCGCACGGCGAACCGTTCGACCCGCACCGGCAGGCGCGTTTCCAGCACCTCTGGGTCGGTAAGGCGCGAATTGGTCATGTGGGTTTGCACGGCATCGGTGCCGTCGAAATCGGGTCCTGCGCCGGAGCCGCCGCAGATGGTTTCGTAGTATTGCCGCGAGGCATCGCCGAAGGTGAAGTTGTTCATGGTGCCTTGCGAAGGCGCCAAGGCTCCCAGTGCGGCGAAGACGGTATCGGTGATGACCTGGCTGGTCTCGACATTGCCTGCCACGACGGCGGCAGGCGGCTGCGGCGAGAGCATGGAGCCTTCGGGCACCACGATCTCGACCGGGCGCAGGCAGCCGTCGTTGAGCGGGATGGCATCGTCGATCAGGCAGCGCAGGCAATAGAGCACGGCAGCGCGGGTGATCGCCTCCGGCGCGTTGAAGTTGTCGGGCCGTTGCGCGCTGGTGCCGGTGAAGTCGAAGCGGGCGGTGCGCGCATCGGGGTCGATCGAAACCTCCACCTCCACCGTCGCGCCGTTGTCCATGGCATAGGCGAAACTACCCGGTGTCAGCCGCTCCACCAAGGCACGCACGGCGGCCTCCCCGTGGTCGAGCGCGTGGCCCATATAGGCGGCGAGCACGTCTGCCCCGTGCTCCTCGGCAGCAGCGGCGAGCAGGTCTGCCCCGCGCGCGCAGGCGGCGAGCTGGGCCTTGAGGTCGGAAATGTTGCGGTCGGGATTGCGCGCCGGATAGTCGCCTGCACTCAGGATGGCGCGCAGTTCTGCCTCGCAGAAGCGCCCTTCGTCCACCAGCAGCACGTCGTCCAGCCGCACGCCCTCTTGCGCTATGGAGGTGCTGTCGGGCGGCATGGAGCCCGGTGCAATCCCGCCGATGTCGGCATGGTGCCCGCGCGCGGCGACCCATGCGCTGGGCCTGTCGCCATCATCGCCGAACACCGGCACGATCACGGTCACGTCGGGCAAGTGCGTGCCGCCCGCGTAGGGGTCGTTGAGGCAATAGGCATCGCCGCGCCGGATACCGCGTGCCGAGCCTGCCCGGTTGTCGATTACGCGGGCGATGCTGGCGGACATGGAGCCGAGGTGCACCGGGATGTGCGGCGCATTGGCGATCAGCGCACCGCCAGCGTCGAACAGCGCGCAGGAGAAATCCAGCCGTTCCTTGATGTTCACCGAGCTGGCCGTGCTTTCCAGCACCACGCCCATCTCCTCGGCAATGGCCATGAAGCGGTTGTTGAAGATGGCGAGGCGGAGCGGATCGACAGCGGTGCCACGCGCGGGCACATGGTCGCGCGGCGCCGTGCGGTGGAGGACGAGCGAGCCGTCTTCCGCCAGCCGTGCCTGCCAGCCTGCTTCGACGATGGTGGTGGAGCCGGGGTCGGCGATCATCGCCGGGCCGTCGAGTGTGTCACCGGCCTGCAGCGTTCCGCGCTGCGAGACCTCGGCGAGCGTCGCGAGTCCGCCGCTCTGGCCGCGTCCTTCGACGCTCAGCGCCTCAAGAATGACGGGCGCTTGCTCGTCGGACCAGCCGAAGCGGCGGCGGTGCTCGCTGCGGAAATGCGCTTCGGCGTCGTCGCCCAGTGGCAGGTCAAGCGTGGTGTCGCTGACTTCGAACCGCAGGCGCAGGCGGCGGACAAGTTCTATGCGGTCAGCGGCTATGCCTTGCGCAGTGAGGTCTTCGGTGACCTGTGCATCGAGCGCAGCCAAGGCGTCGGAGTAGTCCTCTGCCAGCGGTCGCACCACGCCCGCCTCGCGGATCGCCACCACGGGTGCAAGGCCGATGCCATAGGCGCTGAGCATTCCTGCCAGCGGGTGGACCAGCACGGTCGAAATGCCCAGCTCGTCCGCCACGCGGCAGGCGAACTGTCCGCCCGCCCCGCCGAAGCAGGCGAGTGCATGGTTGGTTATGTCGTGCCCGCGCGCCGTGCTGATGCGGCGAATGGCATTCGCCATCTCGTCCACTGCCAGCGCGAGGAAGCCCTCGGCAAGCGCATGCGGTTCCATCGGTTCGGGCAGGCTGGCGCCCACTTCTTCCAGTCGCGCGCGCGAGGCGGCGGGATCGAGCGGCTGATCGCCAGAAGGGCCGAAGACCTTGGGAAACTCCGCCGGGTCGATGCGCCCCAGCACCACGTTGCAGTCGGTCACCGTCAGCGGTCCGCCTTTGCGGTAGCAGGCCGGGCCGGGGTCGGCTCCAGCGCTTTCCGGCCCGACGCGCAGGCGTTGTCCGTCAAAGCGGCAGATCGACCCGCCACCTGCCGCCACGGTGTGGATCTGCATCATCGGCGCAGCGATGCGTACGCCGGCCACCACGCTGTCGCCCGTCCGTTCGTACTCGCCGGCGAAGTGGCAGACATCGGTGCTGGTGCCGCCCATGTCGAAACCGATCAGCTTGGAGAAGCCGAGGGCCTGCGCGGTCTCGACCATTCCCACCACACCGCCGGCGGGGCCGGACAGCACGGCATCCTTGCCGCGAAAGGCGCGGGCATCGGCGAGGCCGCCGTTCGACTGCATGAAGCGCAGCGAGCCATGATTGGGCAGGCGCGCGTCGAGCTGCTCGACGTACTGGCGGATCACGGGCGAAAGGTAGGCGTCAGCGACGCTGGTATCGCCGCGCGGCACCAGCCGGATCAGCGGCGAGACTTCGTGGCTGGCGCTGACCTGGGTGAAGCCAAGCTCACGCGCGATCTCGGCCAGCCGCGCCTCGTGGGCGGTGAAGGTCCAGCCGTGCAGCAGGACAATGGCGAGGCCTTCGAAGCCTTCGTCACGCAGGGCAGCAAGGTCGCGCCGCGCGGCTTCCTCTTCGAGCGGGACCAGCACCTCGCCATCGGCGCTCACGCGTTCGGTGATCTCGATGACGCGCTGCTCCAGCCGCTCGGGCTTGACGATATGGCGGGCGAAGATCTCGGGCCGCGCCTGGTTGCCGATCTTCAGAGCGTCGGCATGGCCGGCCGTGATCGCCAGCGCCACCCGCGCGCCTTGCCGTTCGAGCAGGGCATTGGTGGCGATGGTCGTGCCGATCCGCAGTTCCGCCACCGGTGCCTCGCCATGTTCCGACACGATCCGCCGTACGGCCTCGCTCGCGGCATCGGCATATTGCGCCGGATCGCTGGAGAGCAGCTTGGTGGTCACCAGTTCGCCCGAAGGCACTTGCGCCACCACGTCGGTAAAGGTGCCGCCGCGGTCGATTGCAAAGCGATAGGTGCCGGTCATTCTGCACCCTCTAGGGCGCGCGCGGGCAGCTTGTCGAGGTTGACAAGTCCGCGCGCAGAATGCCTTTCTGGCGCGCGAGCGTGAGGAGGATCAATGCAACAAGTGTACGTGGCCGCGCTGTCGGCCTGCGCCATGCTGGCGGCCTGCACCCAGCAGGAAGCGGCGGACGTCTCCCGCGAGCGCGCGGCGGTACAGGAAAGCGCGGCCATCGCCTTCGAGGCCAACCCGGCCGAGCGGCGCGCGCTGTTCGGCGACCTGCACCTGCACACCAGCTATTCGCTCGACGCCGCGGCCTCACACACCAATACCACGCCCGACGATGCCTATCGCTATGCCCAGGGTGAGGAGATCGACTACCTCGGCCAGCGCATCCAGCGCCATGCGCCGCTCGATTTCCTGGCCGTGACCGATCACGCGGAATTCCTCGGCAATGTCCGCGCGGCCATGGCGGGTGAGATCGTGCTGCCGGGTGACCAGGCGGACTGGCAGCGCCAGTTCGAGAGCGACGGCGGTCCGGCCATGTTCGAGTTCTTCCGCTATGTCGCGGCAGGCTTGCGCGGCGAGACGCTGCCCGGCCTGCAGGACCCGGGTCGCAGTCACGACACCTGGATGGACACCATAGCGGCTGCCGAGCGGCATTACCGCCCCGGCCGGTTCACCAGCTTCGTGGCCTTCGAATATTCGCCCACCAGCCAGTCCGACGGCGGCCACCTGCACCGCAACGTGATCTTCCGCGGGCCACACTATCCGGCCATGCCCTTTGCCGCGACTGACAGTACGCACCCTGAGGCGCTGTGGGCCTATGCCGAGAACAACCGGCTGCGCGGCATCGAGAGCCTGATGATCCCGCATAATTCCAACCTCTCCAGCGGCGGGGCCTTCGCCTTTGCCGATACCTACGGCGAGCCCATCGGACCCGAATATGCCCGCCGCCGCGCGCGCAACGAGCCGCTGGTGGAGATCACCCAGAACAAGGGCACCAGCGAAACCCTGCCGCTGCTGTCGCCCGACGACGAGTTCGCTGATTTCGAGCTGCTCTATTCGCCCGACGACAACGAACCGGCAGGCTCCTACGTCCGCAGCGGCCTGCAGCGCGGCATGCAGCTGGACGAGGACGTGGGTATCAACCCGTTCGAATTCGGCTTTGTCGGTGCATCGGACTTCCACTCGGGCGCGAGCTCGAGCGAGGAAGACAACTTCCCCGGCGGGCTGGGCCTGTCCGATGCCCACCGCGACACCGCGCAGATCCTGCAGGAACTGTCGCCGATCCTGGGGCGGCCGCTGGCCAACCTCAGCGCCTCTGGCCTGACCGGTGTCTGGGCGGAGGAGAACACCCGCGAGGCGATCTTCGCTGCCATGCAGCGGCGCGAGACTTTCGCCACCTCGGGCCCGCGCATGCAGGTGCGCCTGTTCGCGGGCTGGGGCGGCGTGGGTGACTGGGTGGAGCGCGGCGACTGGGCAGCCGCAGCCTACCGCTGGGGCGTGCCGATGGGCGGAAACCTTACGGCAAGGCCGGGCGGGGCCTCGCCCTCGTTGATCGTGCAGGCGGTGAAGGACCCGGCCTCGGGCAACCTCGACCGCATCCAGATCGTCAAGCTGTGGCGCGAGGGTGGCCGGTCGATGGAGCGCATCTACGACGTGGCATGGTCCGACGGGCGCAGCATTGGCGCGGACGGGCGGCTGGAACCGGTCGGCAATACGGTGGACGCGGCCACGGCGACCTACAGCAACACCATTGGCGCGGCAGAGCTGTTCACCACCTGGACCGACCCCGACTTCGACCCTTCGCAGCGGGCGATCTATTACGCCCGCGTGCTGGAAATCCCCACCCCGCGCTGGGCGACTTACCTGTCGGTGGCGAGCGGCATTCCGCTGTCTGACGCGACCCCGGCATGGCTGCAGGAACGAGCCTGGTCGTCACCGGTCTGGTACCGGCCCTAGAGGCTAGGAAGCGGCCTGCTCGCTGGCTACGTCGTAGCTTTGCAAGGCGGGGAAATCGGGATCATCGAGGATGCTCCCGACAAGGAAACGTTCCACCAATTGGCGCTGCGGATCGTCGGGGCCGGGTTTGCTGTAAAGCAGCAGGTTCCAGTCCTCCACCGGCATCAGCCGGATCACCTCCTCGCGCATCGAGCGTGGCAGGATTGCGTCCGAGAATGAGGCCACGGCAACCCCGCGTTCGAGCATGGCAGCCATGACATCGTAATACTGCGAATGTCCTACCACCTTGCGCGGCCTTATGCCGTAGCTGTCGATCGATTGCAGCAGTTCACGTTCCTGCCGGCTGCCGGCCGAGGGGAGCACGAAGGGCAGGAGGTTCACCTGCTCGGGCGAGAGCGGGAGGCGGTGGCCCTTGGCGAACTTGCGGTGCCCGAAGATGCCGCCGCGCACGCGCGCCAGGCGTCGGAGCTCCGGCGCAATCGGCTGGTCCGCGCGCAGGTTGAACAGGGCGAAGTCGTAGCGGCCGGTTTCAATGGACCTGAGGATCGAGGTCGACGGCGGCACGGTCTCGAAATCCAGCTCGATCCGCGGATTGCGGGCGAAGAACCCGTCGAGCTTGGAGCGAACATAGCCATCGAACATCCCCTGGCCGACCAGCAACCGCAGCCGCAGCGGCTGGTCGCTGCTGTCCGCCATGCTGCGCCGGTGCGAGGCAAGGGTGGCAGCCGCCGCGTCGAAAGCGCGCAGGTCTTCTAGGAAGGCCTGGCCGTTGGCTGTCAGGATCGGGCGCAGGCCGGGCTTGCGGTCGAACAGGCGGGTGCCGAGCTGTTCTTCCAGCACCTTCAGCTGGTTGCTGACCGAAGCCTGCGAAATGCCCAGCTGGTCCGCGCTCAGCCGGAAGCTGCGGGTTTCTGCCAGGCTGGAGAAGACTTCGAGCTGGCGCAGGGTGAAAGGTAGTGCTGGCATTATAGATTCTGAAACAAAGCATAATCACAAAGTTAAGTCTAGTTATCACTTTGCCATGCGTTGCTTTCCCCGCCCCTGACAGGACAACTGCGCGCAAAATATTGGGGAGGAATACGAACACCATGAATATGACTGCCGATTTCGCGCGCCTGCGGTTCACCCGCCTACTCGTTACCGGAGCCAGCGCGATCGCGCTTGCTGCCATCAGTTCCGCCGCCCAGGCCCAGGCCAATAGCGAGGCAAGTGCCGAAGAGGACGCTCCGCCGCCGGCTAACCAGGATCGCATCGTCGTGACCGGCTCCCGCATTGCCACCGATGGCATGCAGGCCCCGGTTCCGGTGACCGTTGTCGGCGCGCAGGAGCTCGAAAACCTGTCGCCGGGCGCGCTGATCACGGCCGTCACCCAGCTGCCGCAGTTCTACGGCAGCCAGACGCCCAACAGCGGCAACTTCTTCACCCGCTCGGGCTATGGCTCGCTCAACCTGCGCGGCCTCGGGGTCAACCGCACCCTGACGCTGCTCAATGGCCGCCGCGTCCCCTCGACCAGCGCCTTCGGCGGGGTCGACATCAACCTGTTCCCTGAAGCCATGATCCAGTCGGTCGAAACGACCACTGGCGGTGCCTCGGCCGCATATGGCTCCGATGCCGTCGCAGGTGTCGTCAACTTCGTGCTCGATACCAATTTCGAAGGGATCGAGCTGTCGGCCCAGGCCGGTATCACCAGCCGCGACGATGGCGAGAATTACGAGCTGTCGGGCATCTACGGCACCAGCTTCGCCGGTGGCCGCGGTCATTTCATCGTCGCTGGCGAATACTACGACCAAGAAGGCATCTTCACCTACGACGATCGTGACTGGTACCAGGCTTGGGGCACTTTCGGCAGCGGCACGCAGGCCGATCCCTATCGCTTCGTTCCCAATACCGTGTCGGCCAATGCCAGCTTTGACGGCCGGATCTCTGCTCCGGGCACGGCAATCCACCAGCTGGTGTTCGATCGCAACGGTAACGTTTCGGCCTACCAGCCGGGGACCGAAAGCCAGTTCCCTTACGGCATTCCGCCAGCTCGCACGGCAGGCAGTTCGAATGATGACCTGGGCGCCGAAGCTCCCAGCCTCTATCCCGACCTGCAGCGCTACTCGGTCTTTGCCTATGCCGACTACGACGTAAGCGACAACCTGTCGGTCTTCGCCCAGTACCTGCACGGCAAGACCTCTATCTGGCAGTACAACACGCCGCGCTCCAGCTTCGGCGGAACGCCGACTGCGCTGACGATCTTTCAGGACAACTTCTACCTGCCCGACAGCCTGCGGCAGACCATGATCGACCAGGGCATCGAGAGCTTCACCCTGCGCCGCATGGGCAGCCTCGAAGATATCGGCCTCGGCTTCCTGGATGACGAGACCACGCAGCATATCGGTGTCGGCGGGCTGACCTACGAACTCGACAACGGCTGGTCCATCGATGCCTTCTACCAGTACGGCCACTCCCAGCGTGTCTGGGAACAGCGCGGCCTGCGGGTGGACCGCATCTTTGCTGCCGTTGACGCGGTGGACGACGGCACCGGCAACCCGGTCTGCCGTGTCAGCCTGTTCGGCAATGCCTTCCCGGGCTGCCAGCCGCTCAACCTGTTCGGCCGCGGCAATGCCTCGCAAGGGGCGATCGACTACGTAACCACCTTCGACGCGGGCCAGCAGATCACGACGCCGATCGCCTTCGCCGAGGACGGCTTCGCCTCTGGCCGGACCTACAGCTACACCTCGCCGGAGAACAAGACGAACATCACCACCTTCGAGCAGCACTTCGCCGAAATTTCGGCCGCGGGTGACCTCGTTGACCTGTGGGCCGGACCGTTGGCGATTGCCGTGGGTGGTTCCTATCGTCGCGATGAGATCCTGCAGCTGGTGCAGGATGTCACCAACCCGTCCTCCGACCACGTGGGTGGCCACCCCGTACTGTGCAACGGCGAAGCACCCGGCCTGCGCGGCGTGAACGGGGCGGACTGCGCCAACACGGTGGGAATCCAGTACTCCAAGGTTTCCAACATCCGCGGCGACGCCGAGGTGTGGGAAGTCTTCGGCGAATTCCTGATGCCGCTGGCGGATACCGATGACTTCTCCGCCAACCTCAACGGCGCGGTGCGCTGGGCCGACTATTCCGGCTCGGGTTCGGTCTGGGCCTACAAGGGCGGCCTGGAGCTGGGCTTCGCGGACGACCAGTTGCGCTTGCGCGGCACCTATTCGCGTGACGTGCGCGCCGGCAATCTATCGGAACGCTTCGACAAGACCGGCGGCGTGGCCACGGTCGACGATCCGCGTACGGCGGCCATCGAGGCGCTCAACGTCACCCGTTTCTCGGGTGGTAACCCGGCGGTGAACCCGGAAGAAGCCGACACCTTCACCATCGGTGCGGTGTTCCAGCCGGACTTCATTCCCGGCTTCTCGATGTCGCTCGACTACTATGACATCACCATCGAAGGGGCGATCAGCCAGGTGGGCAACCAGTCGGTACTCGACCGTTGCTTCCTGCAGAGCGCGCAGGAGTTCTGCGATCTCATCACCCTGTCGACCGGTGCCGCAACGCCTTCGGCCGTGGGGGACATCATCCTGGTGGGTGACGTCTTCGTGAACGTGGCCCAGGCGGCTGTGCGCGGGATCGACTTCGAGGCCGGTTACAATGCCCCGGTCAACCTGTTCGGTGGGGATGAAATGCTTGGCGCCCGGGTTTTCGCCTCCTGGCTGTTGGAACGGTCCGAAACCAACTCCTCTGGGGTGACGACCGATTTCGCGGGGCAGACAGGTGCGACGCAAAACTCGGGCGTCTACCTGCCCTATGCCGACTTCAAGGCAACCGGCAGCATCACCTACAGCAACGGCGGCTTTGCCGCGCTCGTGCAGGCCCGCCACACCGGTCAGGGTGTGCAGGACGTGCAGCTGACCGAGGGTGTGGGCATTGTCGACAACACGGTCGACGCGGTGACCTACGTCGACGTGCGGCTTGGCTACACCTTCGAACTGAGCGGTGCGGAGCTGGAAGTCTTCGGCAACGTCAACAACCTGTTCGACGAAGATCCGCCGGTGACGCCCAGCTACAGCGCTTTCCTCGGCTATTCGTCGCAGTACAACGCCAGCGTCTATGACGTGCTGGGCCGCCGTTACACCGTCGGCGCCCGGCTGCGGTTCTAACTGGCTCTGGCGGCAGCGGCGATGCGCAGCTAGCATCGCCGCTGCCGTTCTGGTTTGATTGAGTGAATATTGGGGGCGCAAGCGTGACGAAGACAGGTTTCCCGGACAAGTTTACCCGCCGCGGGGCCATGGGCGTGGCTGGCGCTGCGACCCTGGCGGTAACCGTGCCGGGGCTGGCCCATACGCCGGGACGCAAGCCCAACTTCCTGTTCATCATGGCCGACGACCTCGGCTACGCCGACCTGTCCTGTTACGGGCGACGCGAATACGAAACGCCAGTGCTTGACGGGCTGGCGCAGCAAGGCCTGAAGTTCACCCATGGCTATGCCAACTCGGCGGTCTGCTCGGCCACCCGCGTCGGGCTGATCACCGGGCGTTACCAGTACCGTTTGCGCGTCGGACTGGAAGAACCGCTGGGCAACCGCGAACTGGGCCTCGACCCGTCGCATCCCACCATGCCCTCACTGCTGCGCGATGCCGGCTACCACACCGGCCTGGTGGGCAAGTGGCACCTCGGCTGGCTGCCGAACTTCGGACCGCGGCTGAGTGGCTACGACGAATTCTGGGGTATTCGCGGCGGCGGGGTGGACTATTTCACCCACGACGTGGGCGGCAACCCAGACCTGTGGGACGGCGACGTGCAGGTCGAGGAGGTTGGCTACATGACCGACCTCATGGCCGATCGCGCAATCGAATACCTCGACGAGCGCGCGCAGGAGGACAAGCCGTGGCTGCTGTCGCTGCATTTCACCGCGCCACACTGGCCGTGGGAAGCCAACAACGAAGAAGGTCGCGCCGAAAGTGCGCGTCTCGCCGAACACGGCCCGACCATTCCCGGCTCGCTGGACATCACGCACTTCGACGGCGGCGACATGGATACCTACGCCGGCATGGTCACCAGCCTCGACATGAATATCGGCCGCGTGCTCGCGCGCCTTGCCGAGCACGGCATGGAGCAGGACACCGTCGTCGTCTTCACCAGCGACAACGGCGGCGAACGCTTCAGCGACAACTGGCCCTTCACCGGGATCAAGACCGAGCTGCTAGAAGGCGGAATGCGTGTTCCCCTCATCGTGCGCTGGCCGGGCCTAACCCTGCCGGGCACCGAGACCGACGTGCCCGCGCTGTCGATGGATTTCCTGCCTACCTTCCTCGCCGCAGCAGGGTCTGCACCGCATCCGGACTATCCCAGCGACGGGATGGACCTGCGGCCAGTGCTGGCGGGCGGTACCCTGCCCGAACGCACGCTGTTCTGGCGCTTCTGGGCCAAGGACCAGAAGGCCGCGCGGCGCGGGGACTTCAAGTACCTGTCGATCGGCGGGGAGGAATACCTGTTCAACGTCGTGCGCGACCCGCTGGAACGCGCCAACCTGAAGTTCCGCGAACCGGAGATCTTTGCCGAGCTCAAGTCTGCCTTCGACACCTGGAACGCCGGCATGCTGCACGATCCCAATGCCAGCTCCTACCGCTTCACGCCGAGCGAACTGGCGGACCATTTCGGCTGGGATAGTTGACAAAGTCCGCCTGGGCGCGGCCTAATCGCCGGAGAGGACTGGGAGAGGACAAGGACATGATCCGGAAATTGGCACCAATGGCAATGCTGGTGGCGCTCGCAGCTTGCGCGGAGACTGTTGTCGAGCCCGCACCGGCACAGGTGACCGAGGCAACGCAGGTGGAGCGCGCCGAGGCACCTGAGGGCGACCGCGTGCTGCTGTGGGGCGATACCCATGTCCACTCGATCAACTCGATCGACGCCTTCAGCTCGGGCATGGCCAATGCCGATATCGACACCGCCTACCGTTTTGCCCGCGGCCAGCCGGTTATCTTTCCGCGTACTGGCCAGCGCGTGCAGATCGACCGCCCGCTAGATTTCATGGTCATGTCGGACCATGCCGTGGGCCTTGGCGTATCCAGCCGCATTGCCGCGGGTGATCCGGAGATCATGCAATATCCCATCGCCCAGCGGTTGAACGAGATCTACCGCGAACAGGGCGGTCGGGCACTGACCAATGCCGTCATGGGCTTTGGCGGCAATTCCCCGTTGACCGACGAGGAACGCGCCCAGTTCGAAGCGCAGATACGCAGCGATGCGGTGATGCGCGGCAGCTGGGAAGGGCAGATCGCCGCTGCCGAACGCTACAACGAACCCGGTGTCTTCACTGCGCTGATCGGTTGGGAATGGACCTTCGCGCCGGACATGCGGAACATGCACCGCGTGGTCTTCACCAACCGCGACGGTGACGTGGCACGGCAGTTCCTGCCCTTCGCCAACTACCAGGCAGAGGGGCCGGAAGACCTCTACGACTTCTTCGAGGAAACGCAGGCGCGCACGGGAGCGGACTTCGTCGCCATCCCGCACAATTCGAACCTGTCCGACGGGCGCATGTTCGAGCTGACCGACGTCAACGGCGATCCCTTCGATGCCGACTACGCGGCGCAGCGCAACCGCTGGGAAACGGTGGTCGAAATCACCCAGTACAAGGGCAGCTCGGAAACCCATCCCGAACTCAGCCCGCGCGACGAGTTCGCCGACTACGAACTGCGCAACATGCTGTTGACGGCGGTGCCGACCGAGGTCAGCCGCGGCTCCTACGTGCGCAGCGCGCTGCTGCTGGGCCTTGCCGAACAGCGCCGCATCGGGGTGAACCCGTTCCAGTACGGCATCATCGGTGCCTCCGACAGCCACACCGGCCTGTCGAGCCAGGAAGAGAACAACTTCTTCGGCAAACTGGGCGAGGATTACCTGCCGGCTGACAGGCTTGGCCCCGATGCCGTGCCGATCATCTTCCCCGCCGCGCAGATGTCGGCTGCCGGTCTTGCTGGCGTCTGGGCGGACCACAACGATCGCCAGTCGATCTTCGATGCCTTCCGCCGCCGCGAGGTCTTTGGCACCAGCGGCCCGCGCATGCGGGTGCGCATGTTTGCCGGGTACGATTTCGCCCGGGCGGACCTCGATGCGGGCGACTGGGCCGCGCGCGGCTATGCCCGCGGCGTGCCCATGGGCGGCACCCTGCTGCCCGGCAATGGCCGCGCCCCGCGCTTCATGATCCAGGCCGTGGCTGACGAGGCCGGTGCCAACCTCGACCGCGTGCAGGTGGTGAAGGGTTGGGTCGACGCCAATGGCGAGACGCACGAGCGAATCTATGAAGTCGCATGGTCAGGCAACCGTTCACTCCGCGCCAATGGCACCCTGCCGGCAGTAGGAAACACGGTGGACCTGCGGACTGCGCGCTACACCAACACGATTGGTGCGCAGGAGCTGGCGACGGTCTGGACCGATCCCGATTTCGTTCCGGCGCAGGCGGCCTTCTACTATGTCCGCGTGTTGGAAATCCCGACGCCACGCCATCACCTGTTCGATGCTCTGGCGCTGGGGATCGACCCGGCCACAATCGACATCCCGCCGACGATCCAGGAACGCGCCTGGTCCTCGCCGGTCTGGTATCGCCCATAACGTCGTCAGGTCTTGCCGTGCGGCATGCCTGACTGGCATGCAGACGCCCGAAGAGGCAGGAAAAGCCATGGCGACACAAGGCGGTTACACCCAGAAGAAGCGCAGGATCCGCTGGAAGCTGGTCCTGCTGATCGCGCTGCTGCACCTGGCCGGACTCTACGGGTTGGCCCACCTGCTCGCGCCGGAAATGACCGCGCGGGTGATCGAGCAGGCGACCTCGCTGGTTACCGTCACAGTCCGTACCAACCCGCAGCCTGAGCCGAGCGAGGCTCCACCGGCTCCCGATGAGGGGGCATCCGGCGAAGCTGGCGAGCAGGCCGTACCCCGCGAAGTCGCCGCGCCCGAGCAGCCCATCCCGCGTCCATCGCCCGCGCCGCGCGCCTCCTCTACAGGAGACCAGAATCGTTCTGGCGCGACCGAGGGTGGCGAAGGTTCAGGAGCAGGTGGTGAGGGAGACGGGCCGGGAGCGGGGCGTAGTGGCGGCGGGCAGGGCGGCGCAGTCGCGGTGGGCCCCTCGGTCCGCTCGGGCGAACTCAACGAGGCGCGCGATTTCCCCATTCCCGAAGGCGGGCGAGAAGCGCGCTTTGGCAAGTCGGTGACGGTTCATTTCACGGTCACGACCGATGGCCGCGCGCGCAATTGCACCGTTGCCAGCAGTAGCGTCGATGCGGCCACCACCGCCCGCGTATGCCCGCTGGTGGTGGAGCGCATCCGCTTCAATCCCGCCAGGACCGCAGAAGGCACGCCAGTGGAGGCGCGCTACGGATATCGCGTCGATTTTCGCGCGCGATAGATATTGACGCAATTGCTGTGCTAACGCCGCGCTCATGAGCTTGATCCATCCGGTAATCCTGTGCGGTGGCAGCGGCACGCGGCTGTGGCCGGTCAGCCGCAAGGCCATGCCCAAGCCTTTCCTGCCGCTGGTGGGAGAAGCGACCCTGTTCGAGGCGACACTGGCGCGCACGGGCGACCCGGCGCTGTTCGCCGCGCCGGTGGTCGTGACGGGCGAGGCGCACCTGCCGCACGTCGAAGCCCAATTGGGCGACCGGGATGCGATGATCATCGTTGAGCCGGCAGCCAAGAACACCGCGCCCGCCATTGCCCTGGCAGCCGCGCACCTTCCCAAAAACGCTGTCATGCTGGTCTGCCCCAGCGACCATCACATCGCCGACGTCCCGGCCTTCCATGCAGCGGCACAGGCTGCGGCAGGCCTTGCCCGCAAGGACTACATGGTGGCCTTCGGCATCACCCCGAGCCACCCCGAGACCGGCTATGGCTATATTCGCCGGGGTGCGGAGATCGACGGCGGTTTCGCAGTCGAACAGTTTGTCGAAAAGCCTGATCTTGACCGCGCCATCGCGTTCCTTGGTTCGGGTGACTACAGCTGGAACGGCGGCATCTTCGCCTTCCGCGCGGGTGCTTTCCTCGCCGAGCTGGAACAGCATCGCCCGGACATGGCTGCGGCCGTGCGGGAGGCAGTGGCTGCCGGATCAAGCGCAGGGGCGCGGTTCCACCCTGATGCCGCCAGCTTTGCCGAGATTACCGGTGAAAGCGTCGACTACGCGGTGATGGAGGAAACCTACCGCGCGGCCATGGTGCCGGTCGCCATGGGCTGGTCCGACATCGGCAACTGGCAGGCCCTGCGCGACGCGCGTCAAGGCGATGCCCATGGCAACCGGACGCGCGGCAATGTCGAGCTGCTCGAATGCCGCGGCGTGCTGGCAGAAACCGACGGACCGCGCATTTCCGCCATCGGCCTCGTCGACGTGGCCGTGGTGGTCAGCGGCGACGAAGTGCTGGTGACAACGATGGACGGCGCGCAACTGGTCGGCAAGCTGACCGGCGCGGCGAAGCAATAGGGGCAGGGCAATGGCGACACTCGGACTTGACGTCATGACTGCGCAGACCATCCAGCTGGCGCTCGCACCGGTCTTCGTGCTGGTGGCCATTGGCGGGATCATGAACACCCTGTCATTGCGACTGGGCCGGGTGGTCGACCGCAGCCGCGAACTGCAGGAACTGCACGGTGAGACCAGCGGCGGCGAGCACGACATGGTCGTGCGCGAAATCCGCAGCCTCGACCTGCGTATCGTCATCATCGGCCGCGCGCTCTTGCTGCTGGTGCTGGCATCGCTCGCCATCGGGATCACCGTGGTGCTGCTGTTCCTCGAGGAATTTGCCCACGTCGGCCTGAACCCAGTGGCGGCGGGCACATTCATCGTCGCCATCGGCCTGTTCATGTGGTCGCTGGTGCTGTTCCTGCGCGAAACGCGCGAGGCGACCGAGGCCCTGCGCATTCCGGAAATGTACCTGGAAAAAGAGCGCGAGCTCTAGTCATCCGGCTCAGTCGCGCGGCGGCTCCAGCAGGCTCTGCCCCTGCTTCCGGATCGCGCCTTCGATTATCGGGGTGAGGAAGCCCAGCGCGGCAGGCAGGTCCATGTGGAACACTACCTGCCGGTCCTCGATTGCGATATGTCCGGTCAGTGCCTGGCCCATGGCGTCGATCGACATGTCCATGCGGTCCTCGCTTGGCCAGCTCGTGTGCACCTCGGCCATGCCGCCGGGAATGGAGTCGCCGATCTTGTGGCTGTTGTCGCGGAAGCGGCGGCGGACTTCCTCGCGGTCGAGGTTGTGCGGAATGGCGACTTCCATCAGCCCGCCATCCTCAGCTCGGCGTCTTCTGGCGGTCGAAGTTCAGCGGCACGCCTGAACCCTGGCCCGAGCCTTGATCAGCCAGCGGCTCCCCTTCGGCATCACCGTACTTGTAATCGAGGTAGCGGTTCTTGATCGCCAGGTCGTCCAGCGAGCCTTCGGCCAGCTGGCGCGTCACGCTGTCGATCTCGCGGCTGACCTTGGCAAGGCTGTCGGTCAACTGCTTGTCGGGGGTCGAACCCGCGCGTTCCTCGGTCCGCAGGTGCGCGGGGATCCTGGTGTAGCTTTCGACCAGTTCGGGCAGGGTTTCGCCCACCAGCTTGCGCACTTCGCCCGCTGCGGGGTGCGCCGGGTCGACATGTTCCAGCTGCTGGCCGAGGCCGTCGAGCTGCACACCGATCTGGTCCACCAGCGAAACGGCGGGCGCGGGCAGGGCCGGACGCTGCTGCTCCAGCCACAGCTCCGTGCGGGCGACCAGCTGCCGCGCATCCGTGGTGCGCGTCAGGTCGATCCGCTTGGGCATCTTCACCTTCTGCGTCATCACCCCGCCGAACAGCATGATCATCAGCACGATCACGATCATCAGGCCCCAGAAGCCGATGCCGTTGATAATC
>JAUIIG010000063.1 GCA_030431875.1 Alphaproteobacteria bacterium | reverse complement strand
GGTCTTGCCATACGACGGGGTCTACTGGACGCTCGCCTACGAGATATTCTTTTACGGGATCGTGTTCGGCTTGATCCTGTTCCGCGTCCGGCAGATCGAAAAGATGCTGCTCTCAGCAGGGTGCGCCGTCCTTCTGCTGCTCGCATACTTCATGCTGTCAGAGGCATCCTATCTGGCCCTGTTCCTGATCGGTGTCGGGTTTTACGTGTTGGGCCAGGGACGGCATGTCGTTCTGGCTATCGGTAGCATGGTCCTGATGATGGCACTCGCCGTAGCCGGTGCCTATGTCCGTGCAGAAGCGCTCGGTTTCAGCGGCCTTGCAGGAGCGGTGATCCTCGGTTGCCTGTTCCTGGTCTTTGGCTTGCTGACGCTCGGACCACTCTCGAAAAAGGCCGTGCGTGGGGCGCGTGATATCGGCCTCATAACGTACCCGCTATACCTGCTGCACTCAAAAATCGGCACTGCCCTGATGGACCAGCTTGGACCTCAGTTCGGTTGGGCGATCAAGGTGACCATGGTCGGCGTCTTCATGGTGCTGTGCTCCTGGCTGGTCTCGCGGTTGGACATCCGTGTGGTCCAGAAGGGCCTGCGGGGCCTCTATCGGGCGAAGGTCCGACCGCTCTTGCTAGCACCCTCGACACACTGACGCCGGTTCCGGGAAGGCGGATTATGAGCAATGACACAAGCCTTGCAGGCTGCTTCGCCGGAAAGCCCTGCTCCGATGCGGCGGTGCTTGGCCTGAAGATCATCGACTAGCCGATGAGCGCCGCGCCGGAGCCATCAACGCACAGGACCGCCGCCGCGCAAGGATACCTGCCGCATGTGGACGGGCTGAGGGCCCTGGCCGTCCTTTCGGTGATGCTCTATCACGCTGACGTGCCTTTCGTGACCGGAGGGTTTAGCGGCGTCGACGTCTTCTTCACCATCTCCGGTTTCGTGATCGCGCGCCTGGTGATCGGCGAGGCACGCGCGGGCACCTTCCGCTTCGGCGATTTCTACGCCCGCCGCATCCGCCGCCTGTTGCCGGCCTTGCTGCCGGTGCTGTTCGCCACGGCAGCCATCGGCTGGTTTGTCATGCTGCCCGAAGACTATGCCGGGCTGGGCAGGGCCAGCATCGCGACCATGCTGTTCGCCGCCAACCTGCATTTCTGGCAGGGCACCGATTACTTCACCTCCTCTACCGACACCGAGCCGCTGGTGAACATGTGGTCGTTGGGGGTGGAAGAACAGTTCTACATCTTCGCGCCGATCCTGTTCCTCGTGCTGCTGAAGTTCGCGCGCGGACGCCTGCTGCTGGCGGGCGCGGTGCTGGCCACGCTGGTGTCGCTGGCGCTGAGCGTTTTGCTGCTACCGCGCTCGCCGGTCGCGACATTCTACCTGCTGCCGACGCGGGCATGGGAGATCATGCTGGGTGCATCGCTGGCAATCGCCGCTGGATCGACCTTGCTGCCTCGCAGCGAAGGGGTGCGCACGGCGTTGACCGGCTTGGGTTTCGCACTGCTCGCGTGGAGTTTCTTCGGGCTCGACAGCACCTATGCCTTCCCCGGCCTTGCCGCGGTTCCGGCATGTCTCGGTGCGGCGCTACTCATCGCGGGCGGTTCGAATGCACTGGCGCGGCCCGTGCTCGAAAATCGCGCAAGCATTGCCATCGGCCTTGTCTCCTACGCCGCCTACCTGTGGCACTGGCCGCTGCTGGCCTTGTGGCGCTACCGCAATTACGGCGACCTCGCACTGGTGGAGGGCTTGGCGATCCTGCTGCTCTCGCTGGTGCTGGCCGCAGCGAGTTACCGCTGGATCGAACAGCCCTTCCGTCGCGGCAAGTGGCGCAAGATCCCGGCTCCGCTGCTGGCGCTGGCCGTTGCCATCCCGGTCATTTCAGTGGGCTGGGCGCTCAAGGCCAATGACGGTTTCCCCGCCCGCGTGAGCGAAGCAGCGGCGCGCGTCGTGATCGAAATGCCACCGACAGCGCGCGACAATTGCGTCAATGGCTATCCCGATCCGGTCGCCCCGGCGGACAGCTGCACTTTCCCGGCGCAGGTCGAGAATGCATCCTGGGCTGTTTGGGGCGACAGCCACGGATATGCGCTGGTCGAGGCAGTGGGAGAGGCCCTGCCGGAAGGTGAGAGCGTGCGCTTCCTTGGCTCCTACGGCTGTCCGCCCATGCCCGGTATACGCCGCCCCGGCGCGCTGGTGGATTGTGCCGAGCAAAGCGGCGAGGTGCTCGACTACCTGCGTGACCACGACGAAATCGAGGTCGTCCTGCTCATCGCCCGCCATGCAGCCGCGATCAAGGGGGCAACCGACGACTTCGGCCCTGCGGAGGACGACCGGCTGGTTCCTCCCGTCACGCTGCTGCCGATGCAGGGCGCGGCGGATGCGCCATTGGTGACGGGTTACCTCGACCGGTTCGCTGCGACCGTGCGGATATTGCGCGAGATGGGGAAGCAGGTGGTGATCGTCCTGCCGGTTCCCGAAGTCGGCTATGACGTCCCGCGTACACTGACCTTGCGCGCCATGCGCGGGCTCGAGCCGGACAGCTTCACCCGGCCGCGTTCGATGTACGACGAGCGCAACGGCGAATTTGTCGCAGCTGCACGCCGCATTGCCGCAGATGAGGATGCAATGCTGGTCGATCCCACTAGGCAATTGTGTAACGCCGACAATTGTGCGACCGCGCGCGGCAATGTCGCCCTCTACACGGACGACGACCACCTTTCCTGGGCAGGCGCAAAACTGCTCGCTGATGCTATAGTGGCAGCCGGAAACGCGGCTGCGGAGAATACTGATGAATGAAGCGGTCGCAGCAGATGCAGCGAAAATTGGTGCAGAGGTCCTGCGCACCGAAATCGCCGCGTTGGAACAGCTCGCCAGCAGCCTTGATGCCGATTTTGAGCAAGCCGCCCGGTTGATGGCCGAAGCCAGTGGGCGTGTGATCGTCTCCGGCATGGGCAAGTCCGGCCATATCGGCAAGAAGATCGCCGCCACGCTGGCTTCCACCGGCACGCCGTCGTTCTTCGTCCACCCCAGTGAAGCCAGCCACGGTGACCTGGGCATGGTAAAGCAGGACGATGTCTGCGTGGTCATCTCGAATTCGGGCGAGACCTCGGAACTGCATGCCATGCTGGCCTATGTCGCGCGGTTCGACATCCCGATGATCGCGATCACCCGCAGTCCCGATTCCACCCTCGCGCGGCAAAGTGCGGTGGCACTGCTGCTGCCCGATGCGCCTGAAGCCTGCAGCGTCGGCATGGCGCCCACCACCTCCACCACCTGCACGCTGGCTCTGGGCGATGCGCTGGCGGTGGCCGTGATGCGGATGAAGGGCTTTGCGAAAGAGG
The DNA here is from genome assembly GCA_030431875.1 of Alphaproteobacteria bacterium. Lineage (GTDB taxonomy): Bacteria > Pseudomonadota > Alphaproteobacteria > Sphingomonadales > Sphingomonadaceae > Alteraurantiacibacter. The sequence continues at coordinate 11,499 of JAUIIG010000063.1, read as the reverse complement.
ACTTCCACGTCTTCCACCCCGGCGGCAAGCTGGGCGCGCAGTTCATCCGCGTGGGCGACCTGATGCACGTGGATGACGAATTGCCACTGGTCCGCGCGGACCAGCCGATGAGCGAAGTGCTGATCGAGATGACCTCGAAAGGCCTCGGCGTCGCCGCGATTGTTGATGGCGAGGGCAAGCTCGACGGGATCATCACCGACGGTGACCTGCGCCGCAACATGAGCGGCCTGCTCGATCACTCGGCGGGCGATGTTGCCACGCGCCAGCCGTCCACGATCGGCGCCGACGTGCTCGCCACCGAGGCCACGGCGCGCATGGGCGAGCTCAAGGTCAGCGCACTCCCTGTCACCGACGACAGCGGCAAGCTGGTCGGCATGCTGCATATCCACGATTGCCTGCGCGCAGGCGCCAAGTAGGGCCAGCCCATGTCTGCAAATGTCACCATCGTCATCCCCGCGCGCTTCGCCTCGCAGCGCTATCCGGGAAAGCCGCTGGCGGAACTGACCGGCTGCACCGGCGAGGCGAAGAGCTTGATCCGCCGCTCTTGGGATGCCGCCCAGCGTGTAAGCGGCGTGTCGCGCGTGCTGGTGGCCACGGACAGTCCCGAGATCGCCGATGCCGCCACGGCCTTTGGCGCGGAAGTGGTGGACACCTCGTCCGCCTGCCGCAACGGTACCGAACGCTGCGCCGAAGTGCTCGAAGGCCTGAGCGAAGAGCCGGACTTGGTGGTCAACCTGCAAGGCGACGCGCCGCTGACCCCCGCCTGGTTCGTCGAAGGCTTGATCGAAGCCATGCTGGCCGATCCCGACATTGCCGTGGCAACGCCGGTTGTCCGGGTCAGCCGCGACCTGCACGCCAAGCTGGAGGCCGACGAGCGCAAGGGCATCGTCGGCGGAACCTTCGCCGTGGCGACGGCGGCGGGCCGGGCGCACTATTTCTCCAAGCGGATGATCCCGCATTTCGACATCGCCAAGATCGACGGGGACCTGCCGCAGTTCCTGCACATCGGCCTCTATGCTTACCGCCCGGCGGCGCTGCGCGCCTATGCGGCAGCCCAGCCGAGCGAACTGGAACAGCTCGAAGGGCTGGAACAGCTGCGTTTCCTCGACCTCGGCATGCCGATCAAGATCGTCGAGGTCGCCTCGCCCGACTGGGAGATCTGGGAGCTCAACAACCCGTCTGATATCCCGCATATCGAGAAGGCGCTACAGATCATGGGCGTCGAATGAGCCTCGATCCGAAATTCCGCGTCCTGTTCTGTGACCTGTGGGGCTGCGTCCACAACGGTGTCGCGCCCTTTCCCGGTGCGGTCGACACGCTGAAGGGCTGGAAGGCGGAAGGCCGCACGATCATTTTCCTCACCAATGCCCCGCGCCCGGCAAGCGCCGTGGTCGAACAGCTTGAAAGCCTGAACATCCCTGCGGAGTGCTACGATGGTGTGGTAAGTTCGGGCGATGCCGCGCTGGCCTATCTCGGCGAGCGCGACACTTCGTATGAGATGGTCTTCGTCGGGCCGGAGCGGGATCGCAAGGTGCTGCTGGAAGAAGGCCTGACGTTCGGCGACAGCGGCGACATCGTCTGCTGCGGCTTTGCCGATGACCGCCCCAACGATATGGCCGGCGTCATGCCGCTGCTGGAAGCAGGGGCGGCGCGCGGGGCGGAGATGATCTGCCTCAACCCCGACCAGTTCGTGATCCGCGGCGGCAAGAAGGAACTGTGCGCGGGCGCCATCGCCGAGGAATACGAAGCGCGCGGCGGCAAGGTCACCTATTTCGGCAAGCCCTATGCCCCGATCTACGACCGCGCCATGGCAGTTGCTTCGCAGGCTGCGGGCCGCGCGGTATCGAAAGAAGAAGTCGCTGCGATTGGCGACAACGCCAAGACCGATCTGCCGGGCGCTATTGACTATGGCCTTGCCTTCGCTTTCATCTCGACCGGGGTTGAAGCGGTGGAAGACGGGGCTGAAGCGGGGCTGGCGCGGGCAAGACAGCTATTCGCAGGCGGCACCGATGCTGATAAGGCCCTGCTGATCGCTGCGGTCGAAGACCTGGCAGCACTTTCCTGAACCAATCCCAGAACACGATTTAAGGCACAATCATGCAACTTTGCGGACATTCCATCGGGCTCGACCAGCCGTTCTTCCTGATCGCCGGACCCTGCGTGATCGAGAGCGAGGACATGGCCCTGCGCACCTCCTCCGCGCTGAAGGAAATCACCGACCGGCTGGGAATCCCGTTTATTTACAAGAGCTCGTTCGACAAGGCGAACCGCACCTCGGGCAAGAGCTTCCGTGGACCGGGCCTCGACGAGGGCCTCGAAATCCTTGCCAAGGTGAAGCGCGAAGTGGGCGTTCCCGTGCTCACCGACGTGCACGAGAAGGAGCAGGTCGCTTCGGTAGTGCAGGTGGTGGACGTGATGCAGACGCCCGCCTTCCTTGCGCGGCAGACCGATTTCATCAGCGAAGTCGCGAAGTACGATACGCCGGTGAACATCAAGAAGGCCCAGTTCATGGCGCCGGGCGACATGGCCAACGTGGTCGAGAAGGCGCGCGACGCGGCCAAGGCTGCGGGCGGCACCGGCGAGAACATCATGGTCTGCGAACGCGGGGCTTCGTTCGGCTACCAGAACCTCGTCTCCGACATGCGCAGCCTGGCGATCATGCGCGAGACCGGTTGCCCGGTGGTGTTCGACGCCACCCATTCGGTGCAGTTGCCGGGCGGCAAGGGCACCTCTTCCGGCGGCCAGCGCGAATTCGTGCCGGTGCTGGCGCGGGCGGCCGTCGCGGTCGGTATCTCGGGCCTGTTCATGGAAACGCACCCGAACCCGGCCGAAGCCATGTCCGACGGCCCCAATGCCGTGCCGCTGGGCAAGATCGAGGGCCTGCTCCAGACGCTCAAGGTGCTCGACGAGACGGTGAAGGCGCAGCCCTTCGCCGAAAACGACTTCGGCTAGGCCTTACAGGCGCAGGTCGGCCTCTTCAGCCGTGAACAGGTGCTTCAGGTCGTAAAGCAGGTGGCCGTCGCGGCCGAAGGCACGGACCGCGTCCACGCCCATGTCGCGGTATTCGCTGTGCGCCACGGCCAGCAGGATTGCATCGTAGTGCCCTGACTTCGGCTCTGCCGTCAGCGTGATGCCGTAATGGGCTTCGGCCTCGGCGGGATCGGCGCGCGGATCGTGCACGTCGACCTCGACATTGAAGTCACGCAGCTCGTCGATCACGTCGACCACGCGCGTGTTGCGCAGGTCGGGGCAATTTTCCTTGAAGCTGAGGCCCAGCACCAGCACCTTCGCGCCGTTCACGCTGATGTTCTTGCGCAGCATGGCCTTCACCAGCTCGCCAGCGACATGGACGCCCATGGCATCGTTGATCCGGCGTCCGGCAAGGATCACTTCGGGGTTGTAGCCGATCGCCTGCGCCTTGTGCGTCAGGTAATAGGGATCGACGCCGATACAGTGCCCGCCGACAAGGCCGGGACGGAACGGCAGGAAGTTCCACTTGGTGCCCGCTGCTTCCAGCACGGCCTGCGTGTCGATGCCCAGCCGGTTGAAGATCAGCGCCAGCTCGTTGATCAGCGCGATGTTGAGGTCGCGCTGGGTGTTCTCGATGACCTTGGCGGCTTCGGCGACCTTGATGCTCTCGGCTTTGAAGGTGCCGGCCCGGATGATCGAGGCGTAGAGCTGGTCGACCATGTCGGCGACTTCGGGGGTCGAGCCCGAGGTGACCTTGAGGATATCGACCAGCCGGTGCTCCTTGTCGCCCGGATTGATGCGCTCGGGCGAATAGCCGCAGAAGAAATCCTTGTTGAAGGTCAGGCCTGAGGCCTGCTCCAGCACTGGCACACATTCCTCTTCGGTCGCACCGGGGAAGACTGTGCTTTCGAAGATCACCACGTCACCCTGCTTCAGCGCCGGGCCGACCAGTTCGCAGGCACCCACCAGCGGGCGCAGGTCGGGCCGCTTGTGCTCGTCGATCGGCGTAGGCACAGTGACGATGAAGATCGAGGCCTCGCGCAGTCCGTCAGGCGAAGCCGTGAACTGCAACTGGCTGGCAGAGGCCAGCTCTTCCGCGTCTACTTCGCAAGTACGGTCGAAACCCTTTTCCAGCTCGGCGATGCGGCCGGCATCGATATCGAAACCGATAACGGGGCGGTGCTTGCCGAATTCGACTGCCAGCGGCAGGCCGACATAACCGAGGCCAAGGATCGCGATCCGCTTGTTGTCGTGTGTCATTGTGCTGTTGCTTCGCCTTGTTTGTCTCTGCGAGCCAATGGGATATTCCAAACGGCGCCTGCCCTAATGCGTGATCGGCACGCCTCCAAGCGCTTAATCGGCGATCTGGGGCTTTCCGCAGATGTCCGCGATGGCCTTGCGATAGGCAGTGGCGACATGCACCACGTCATATTCGCGGACCATCTTGTCACGGCCTTCCTGCCCCATGGCCGCCCATTGTTGCGGTTCCATGTCGAGGAACTTGCGCATGGCCGAAGCCAGGCTCCCGGCGTCACGGACCGTACACAGCAAGCCGTTCTGCCCGTCATCGACGATATCGCGGCAGCCGGGCACATCGCTGGCGATCAGCGGTCGCCCGATCGCTGCCGCCTCGATCAGCGTGCGCGGTGCGCCTTCGCGGTAAGAGGGGAGGACCACGCAATGCGCCTGTTCGATTTGCGGCCGCACGTCGTCGCTGGGGCCGAGGTATTTGATACCGTGGGTCCGCTCCCAGTCGTGGGCCTGCTCGGCGGAAAAGGCCGTGCGGTTTTCCGATCCAGCCGGGCCCAGCAGCAGGAAGCGGGTGTCCGGGTGGGTTTCGCGCACCATCCTTGCCGCTTCGACATATTCCACCACGCCCTTGTCGCGCAGCAGGCGGGCGATCATCAGGAACTGCACCGGGCTGTCCTGGGTCGGCATGGGCGCCTGGGCGAAATGTTCGAGATCGATGCCCGAGCCCGGCACCACGACGACCTGCTCCTCGCGCACGAGGTTGAGCTCGGTAAACATCGAGGAATCGTCGCGGTTCTGGAAAAAGACGACCGGGCAACCGGCGAAGGCAACGCGGTAGAGCAGGTGCGCCACGCGTTGCAGGAACTTGCCTGAGAGGAAGGCCGTGCCCAGCCCGGTGACATTGGGGATAAAGGGAATGCCCAGCAGCCGCGCGGCGATGCTGCCAAAGGTATTGTTCTTGATCGTGTAGCCCAGCACGACATCGGGCTTGAGCTGCCGGAAGGCCCTGAAAATGGCGAGGAACAGCCCCAGTTGCGCGAACGGGTTGAGGCTCTTCATGTCCATTTTCAGCTCGCGGAACTCGCAGCCGAGCTCGACGAGCTCTTCCACGCTGTCGTCGCGCGGGGCGAGCACCGTGACCCGGTGCCCGTCAGCCAGCAGGGCAGCCAGCATCTGCCGGCGGAAGTTCCACATGTTCCATGCCGCATTCACCGTGGTGACGATGTGCAGGCGTCGCGTGGCAGCCATGTCGGATTGCGGAAGGTTCATGGACGCTTTCGGTGGCAGCGGGACAAGGTCGCGGGCCCGAAGGCCAGCCGGCCGCCGTCCCGCAAGTGCCTGATAGCGGCTGTGTCGGGGCACTCAAGACAGAAGCCGGAGCGGTCATGAACATATGTCTGGCATTCACACAGGACTTGCGAAGCCTAAGGGGGGATGCCACCGTAGATTTGAATTCGTCACAACCCCTTGGGGCCACAAGCTGAATGCCAAATTCCACGACCATGGAAGGTCAGCCGCGTCCCGCTGCGGCCTTCGATCTGGCGCTTTTCTATGCGGTTTGCGCGTTCCTCGCGCTGCTTGGCGGCAGCTCGCGCTATGACCTGATGCAGGTACCCATGCTGCAGGCGGGGCTGTGGGCCATGCTGGCAGTAGGGATCGTGCGCATGCGCAGCGTGCCCTTCGCCCGCGGCCTGCTGGTGCTGGCCGTGGTCTATGCCGGCTGGCTGGTGCTGCAGGTGATCCCGCTGCCGCACAGCCTGTGGACCATGTTGCCCGGACGCGAAGCGCTGGAGAACGTCGAGACGGCGCTGGGCAGCCACCATGCCCGGCCTTTCTCCCTCGCGCCCAATCGCACCCTCAATGCGCTGGGAGCCTTCGTTGCAGTGCTCGCACCGCTGGTGGCGGCGATAAACCTTGGCCGGTCCGCGCCCAAGCAGATCGTCATCGTACTGGTTGCGATTGCGGCGGTGTCTTCGGTGCTCTCGCTGGCGCAGGTGCAACTCGGCAGCCCTTACCTCTATGCGATCACCAATACCGGCAAGCCGGTGGGCCTGTTCGCCAATTCCAACCACTTTGCCGTCTGCACCGCAGTGATGATCGTGGTGCTGGGCTATGTCGGACGGTTTGCCGCGCCGAAACTGCAGCCGGCGGCTGCCATCCTGGCCCTGCTGCTGGTGGTGTCGGTGCTGCTCGGCCCGTCGCGCGCAGGCTTGCTGACGCTGGTGGTTGCTATCATGGCGCTGGGGCTGTTCATGGTGCAGAACCTGCCCGCCGAGAAGTTGCTTGGTGGCCGCGTCCGCGCCTCGACCCTGGTCTGGATCGCCGGCGTGATCGGCTTGCTGCTGCTGGCGGCGGCGCTCGCCAATTCCGACCGCCTGCCGGCACTTGACCGCCTGCTGGCGAGCGACACTTTCGAAGACATGCGCTTTGCCATCCTGCCCAGCCTGCTGGACATGATCGGCACCTTCGCGCCCTTCGGTTCGGGCACCGGTTCGTTCGAAAACGTCTATTATGGCTTCGAAACGCGGGCGAACATGGAAGCCAGCTACGTCAACATGGCGCACAATGACGTGCTGCAAGTCCTCATCGAGGGCGGGGTCGTGGTGCTGGGTTTCATCGTGGCTGCCGCAATTCTCGTGTGGCGCACTGTTATGCCCCTCTTGCGCCTGCACCCCGCTCCGCGGCCGCTGTTCATCTGTATCGCGGCGATCACGCTTATCGTTGTCATGGCGAGCGCCGCCGACTACCCGCTGCGCGCACCGTTGTTCCAGGCCAATATCACCTTGTTGCTGGTGGCGGTGTCGGCGATGGCGGCGACGGCACGGCAGGGTGCGGAAGGTATGCAGGAACAGGGCGAGGGGCGGTGAAAACCCGGGCTTCGCCATGATTGGATGGACAGGAAAAGTCAGGGAAAGTGTTTCCCTGCAAGTTGAGCAGTATATAGGCGACCTGCGGCAGCGCCTGCATGGATTGTCGACACGGAATGGCAAGGTAGTGAACTGAGTATGGCAACTGATCCCAACATCTATCCGGGCGACCGCCTGGACGGCGACGCAGGCGGAGAGAGCAACAATCCCTTCCTGATCGACTTTGCCCGCTTGTGGCAGCGCGTCATCCAGTATCGCTACTGGATCGCCGCCTTCCTGGTCAGTGTGATCGTGGCGGCGGTGATCTTCACCATGCTGCAGACCCCTTATTACCGCTCGACCGCGCAGATCGAGATCAACCGTGTCGACGCCGGCGCCAGCCAGTCTGCCGGTGATGGCGAGTTCGTGGTCGAGGAACGCGACGCCCAGTACTACAACACCCAATACGAACTGCTTGTGACCCGTGCCGTTGCCGAGCGGGTGAGCGACGAACTGAACCTGGCACGCGATCCGGCTTTCAACGATGCCTATGCCGGTGGCGCCACCGAGCTTTCCGAAGGTCGCATCGTCAGCATCCTGCTGTCGGGCGTGTCTATCCAGCCGATCAGCAGCTCCAACCTCGTCGATATCGCCTTTTCCAGTCCCGATTCGGACCTGTCGGCGGAAATCGCCAATACCTGGGCCGAGCAGTTCCTCGAGATGAATTACGAGAAGCGCTTCGGCGACACCATCCTGGCCCGCGAGCGGCTGGAAGGACAGCTGGCGGAAATGCGCGTGCAGCTGGAAGAATCCGAGGCAAACCTCAACAATTTTGCGAGCGATAACGAGATCATCGTCATCGACACGACGTCCGAAGCTGGTGACACGGCGCGCAGCACGATCCTTGCCAGCCAGCTTGAAACCATGAGCTCGGCGCTGGCCGATGCCACGATCCGCCGGATCACGGCGCAGTCAGCCCTGCAATCGCGCAATGCCGATCGCGGTGCCCAGCGGGCAACGATCCTGCAGCGCATTTCGGAAACCGAAGCCGAGCTGGCGAACCTGCGCACCACGCTTGGTCCGGCCCACCCCAGCGTGCTGGCGCAGGAAGCCGAGCTGCGCTCGCTGCAGTCGTCGCTCGACAATGCCGGTTCCGACGCCCGCGAGGAACGCCAGGCAGCCTACGAGCAGGCCCTCGCCGAGGAACAGGAGCTGCGCGCGCGTTACGAGGCTGCCAAGTCGCAGTACCTTGGCCAGCAGGGTCGCGGCGTAGGCTACGGCATCCTCGAGCGCGAGGTCGATACCAACCGCCAGATCTACGATGCCCTGCTGCAACGCTATAACGAGCTCGGCCTGGTCGGCACGGGCCGCAACAACATGGCGCTGGTGGAGCAGGCACGTCCCGCTGCCGGGCCCTATACGCCTTCGCTGCCGCGCAACCTGGCAATTGCCTTCATGCTTGGCCTGATTGGCGTTGTCGGCTTCGTCTATGTCAGCGACATGCTGGACCAGACGGTTCGCGATCCCGACGACGTGGCACGCCAGTTCGGCCTGCGCCTGCTGGGCCTGATCCCCGAATCGAAAGATACCTCGATCGAGGACGCGCTGATGGATACGCACTCCACCCTGTCGGAAGCCTACGCCTCCGCGCGTGTGGCCATGCAGTTGCTGCCTGACGATGCGCAAACCAAGTCGCTGATGCTGACAAGTACGCGTCCTGCCGAGGGCAAATCGGTCAGCTCGGTGGCGCTGGCAAAGAGCTTTGCCGAGGTTGGCGAACGTACGGTCCTGATCGACCTCGACCTGCGTCGCCGCGGCGTCAGCCAGATCCTGTCGATGAACCCCCATGATATCGGCATTGCCCGCTACCTGTCTGGCACGGCCGAGGCCCCGACCCTGCGTCACCAGGAGGAATACGGGTTCGACTTCATCGGCTCCAATTCCAGCGCCAACAACCCGGTCACACTGCTTTCGTCGCCCAAGCTGGGCGCGCTGCTGCGCGACCTGGCGCAGAACTACGATCGCGTGGTGGTCGACGGTCCGCCGGTCCTCGGCCTTGCCGACGCGATCGAGCTGTCGCGCATGGTGGATGGCGTGGTTTACGTGGTGGAAGCCAATTCGGGCACCAATCGCGCGATCCGGCTGGCCCTGTCGCGCCTGCGCGGTGCCTCTGCCAATATCATCGGCGGCATCCTGACCAAGCTCGATGAACGCAATGCAGCCTATGGCTATGGTTACGGCTATGGCTACGGCTACTCCTACGAGCCCAAGACCTGATCCAAGCGGGAGGAGGCAGAATCGTGCTGCGCAAGGCCATTGCCCTCGTTCTCACGGTCGCCATCGGCGTCTTCGCCCTTGGCAATGCCTTGTCCAATGCGCTCGCCCGCAAGAGCCCGGAAACGGCTGCACCGCTGTCCGCCTATTCGGCAGACGCTTACCTGCAGCTGGCCATGCAGGAAATCGGCACCGGCGCGGCTGACGGCACGCTCGATGTCTCGCAGGCGCAGGACCAGGCCATGCAGGCCTTTGCGCGCGACGGGCTGTCGACCGAGGCGGCAGCGATCCTCGCAATGGCGCAGGCCGATGCGGACCAGCGGGCGGCAACGCTCGATGCGGTCAGCGAACTGTCCCTGCGCGGGCGGCTGCTCAACTTCGGCCTGATGCAGTCGGCTGCCGAGGCGGGCGACAACGAAGCCGCGCTGGCTGCCCTCGACCGGCTGATGGTGCTTTACACGAATGTCCGCAGCCAGTTGATCCCGGCCATGGCCGCCTACCTCGAGGACGAGTCCACCTTGCCTGCCTTCGAACAGGTCTTGCGCACCGATCCGGAATGGGCGGGATCGTTGTTCTCCTATCGCGGCGGCGGGCCCGAATCGGTCGGTGCGCTGGGCCGGTTGCGGGTCGAGCTTGGCGATGCCGTCACGATCGACCCGGCGGACGACCGGCAGTTGCTGCGCAGCCTCGTGACCGCCGACCACTGGGAAGAAGCGACTGCGCTCTACGCCTTGCTCGGCGGCTCCGGAGCGGCGAGCGGGGGCGATCCGAATGCGCTTGATTGGGCCAACGCCTTCCCGCCGTTCGAATGGCAATTGGCAGACGAGCGCGATTTCCACGCGCGGCCGGGCCGCGACAACGCAACGGTCGACATACGCATCGACGCCGGCCGGGGCGGGGACTTTGCCACACGTCTCGTCGCCTGGCCCGAAGGCACGACCCACCTGTGGATCGAACACAGCATGGAACCGCTGGCGCAGCTTTCCGACATGAGCGTGCGGCTCACCTGCGCGGAGACGGAAGAAGTCCTCGCCGAAGCCGAGTTCATGCCGTCGGTCACCACCGCGCAGCTGCCGCAGACCGAGTGCCAGTGGATCGAGATCGCGCTGGCAGGACGGGCATGGACGGGTCGCACCGGCCTGTCCGGCGAGATCACCGCGATCCGGTTCGGGAACTGATCAGCTAGCCGACCCGAGCAGCGCCTCGCGCTCTTCAACGTACCAGTGCATCGCCGCTTCCAGCCCTTCGCCGATCCGGTGGGTGGGCTGGTAGCCGAGAGCACCGTTCGCCTTGTCGATGCTGGCCAGCGAATGGCGTACGTCGCCCTTGCGGAAATCGGCGTAGACCGGGTCCCGGTCGTAGTGGATCTGGTATTCGCGCAGGGCATCGCGGATGGCGCCGAACAACTGGTTCAGCGAGGTGCGGTCCCCCACGGCGACGTTGTAGACCTCTGCCTTGCCCTGCTCCTGGAACAGGGCGGCGCGCAAGTTGGCCTGCACGGCATTGTCCACGAAGCAGAAATCACGGCTGGTCTCGCCATCGCCGTTGATCGTCACGTCCTCGCCGCGGATCATCCGGTCGGTCCACTTGGGGATGACGGCAGCATAGGCGCCCTCCGGGTCCTGCCGCGGGCCGAAGACGTTGAAATAGCGCAGCCCGGTGGAGCCGAATTCGTAGGAACGCGCGAAGATCTGCGCGTAGACCTCGTCGAAATACTTGGTCGCTGCATAGGGTGACAGCGGGTTGCCGATCCGCTCCTCGATCTTGGGCAGGTTCGGCTCGTCGCCATAGGTCGAGCTGGAAGCGGCGTAGACGAAGGCCTCGCAGCCGTTCAGCCGGGCGGCGTTGAGCATGTTGAGGAAGCCCGAGACGTTCACGTCGTGGGTGGTCTCGGGATCGTCGAGCGAGCGCGGGACCGAGCCCAGCGCGGCCTGGTGCAGCACCATGTCGACGCCGTCCATCGCCTGCGCGCAGGTCTCGCGATCGCGGATATCCCCTTCGATCAGGCGGAAATTCTCCCATGCCGCGCCCACCTTGGACGCCACGTGCGCCAGGTTGTGCCGGTGGCCGGTGGCGAAGTTGTCGAGCCCCGTTACTCGCTGGCCGAGCAGCAGCAGCGCCTCGACGATGTTCGATCCGATGAAGCCGGCCGCGCCGG
>JAUIIG010000003.1 GCA_030431875.1 Alphaproteobacteria bacterium | reverse complement strand
CGGCGTGAAGTCGGTTGCGGCCGGCTCGAACCCGATGGCGATCAAGCGCGGCATCGACAAGGCCGTCGCGATCGTGGTGGACAAGATCCACGAGCTCGCCAAGCCGGTTGAGGGCAATGCGGTTTCGCAAGTCGCCTCGATTTCGGCCAACAACGACAGCTCCGTGGGCGGCATCATCGCCGAAGCCATGGAGAAGGTCGGCAAGGACGGCGTCATCACGGTCGAAGAAGGCAAGAGCATGGTCACCGAGCTCGACGTCGTCGAGGGCATGCAGTTTGACCGCGGCTACCTCTCGCCGTACTTCGTCACCGATGCCGACAAGATGCAGGTCGTCCTTGAGGATCCCTATATCCTGATCCACGAGAAGAAGCTGTCCAACCTGCAGTCCATGCTGCCGGTGCTCGAAGCCGTGGTGCAGGCCGGTCGTCCGCTGCTGATCATCGCCGAAGACATCGAAGGCGAAGCCCTGGCCACCCTCGTGGTCAACAAGCTGCGCGGTGGCCTGAAGATCGCTGCCGTGAAGGCTCCGGGCTTCGGTGATCGCCGCAAGGCCATGCTGCAGGACATTTCGATCCTGACCAATGGCGAGATGATCTCCGAAGACCTCGGCATCAAGCTCGAGAACGTCGGCCTGTCGATGCTCGGCCAGGCCAAGAAGGTCACCATCGACAAGGACAACACCACCATCGTCGATGGTGCTGGCGACCAGGATGCGATCAAGGCCCGCGTCGAACAGATCCGTGCGCAGATCGAAACGACCACCTCGGACTACGACCGTGAGAAGCTGCAGGAACGCCTGGCCAAGCTCGCTGGCGGTGTTGCCGTGATCAAGGTCGGCGGTGCTTCGGAAGTCGAAGTGAAGGAACGCAAGGACCGCGTCGACGACGCCCTGCACGCCACCCGTGCAGCCGTCGAAGAAGGCATTGTCCCGGGCGGTGGTACGGCCCTGCTCTACGCCACCAAGGCGCTGGAAGGCGTCACCGGTGCCAACAACGACCAGACCCGCGGTGTCGAAATCGTGCGCCAGGCCATCATGGCTCCGGTGCGCCAGATCGCTACCAATGCCGGTCATGACGGTGCCGTGGTTTCGGGCAACCTGCTGCGCGAAGGCGACGAAACGCAGGGCTTCAACGCCGCGACCGACACCTACGAGAACCTCGTGGCAGCCGGCGTGGTTGACCCGACCAAGGTCGTGCGCACTGCCCTGCAGGACGCCGCTTCGGTCGCTGGCCTGCTGATCACCACCGAAGCCGCGATTTCGGAAGTGCCGGAAGACAAGCCTGCCGGTGGCGGCATGCCCGACATGGGCGGCATGGGCGGTATGGGCGGCATGGGCTTCTAAGCCCGGACGCCATCCGAACGAGAAACGGGGCCGGGGGAGCAATCCTCCGGCCCTTTTCTTTTGCGCGATTCCTGCCAAGGTCCGCGCAGGGACAAAGTTACGAGGGAAACCACCGCCGTGAATAGATTTGCACCGCTGCTGCTGGCAGCCGCTGCCCCGCTCGCCCTTGCTGCATGCGACGCCATGGGCTCCAATGTCGCCGTCTACGAATGCGAACAGTCGCAGAGCGAATGCCTCAACGCCTTCTTCGCCGAGAAGTGGGAGGAAGAACTCGCCTTCAGCCCGATCCGCCAGACCGGCCTTGGCCTGAAGACCAATTACGACCAGCTCGACGATTTCAGCGTCGAAGCCGCCGAGGCAGAGGTCGCCTGGTGGCAGGATGCCCTGGCACAGATGGAAGCCAGCTTCGACTACGACGAGCTGTCGGAAGCTGACCAGCTGGCCTATGACATGTTCAAGTTCCGCGCCGAAAGCGCCGCACGTGCTGGCGAATGGAGGGGTTCGGAATATGTCTTTACCCAGATGCAGGGCTTCCACACCGGCCTGCCCAGTTTCCTCCTCAGCCAGCATGCAGTCGAGGACGAAAGCGACATGGTCGCCTTCATCTCGCGCATGGGACAGATGGGCCGGGTGATGGACCAGCTGCTCGCCCGCGCCCAGGCCAATGCCGAAGGCGGCGTCCGCCCACCGCGCTTTGCCTACGAGGCCGTGATCGCGGAATCGCAAGGCCTGATCACCGGCGCTCCCTTCGATGATGGTCCGCCCTCGGCCATGTGGGCTGGCACCGAAGGCCACCTTGCCCGGCTGGTCGAGGAAGGTGTTATCACCGAGGAACGCGCCGACGAACTGCGCGAGGACGCTCGCGTGGCGCTGGTGGAAGGCATGGGGCCGGGCTACCAGAACCTGGTCGACTGGTTCACCGAGGACATGCCCAACAGCGACGAAGTTGCGCAGGGTGCCAGCGCCCTGCCCAATGGCGAGGCCTATTACGCCTATGCCCTCAGCACCATGACCACCACCGACATGACCGCAGACGAAATCCACGAGCTGGGGCTGTCGGAGGTCGCACGCATCCACGGCGAGATGGAAGCCATCATGGAGCAGGTCGGCTTCGAGGGCACGCTGCAGGAATTCTTCGAATTCGTGCGCACCGATCCGCAGTTCTTCTATCCGGACAACGAAGCCGGGGCGCAGATGTACATCGACCGCGCCACCGTGCTGATCGACGCCATGGAGGAACGGATTCCCGACTGGTTCGGCACGCTGCCGCAGGCCCCGCTGGAGGTGCGCCGGGTGGAAGCCTTCCGCGAACAGGACGGCGCCGCCCAGCACTATCGCCCCGGCACGCCGGACGGTTCGCGCCCGGGCATCTACTACGCCCACCTGTCGGACATGACCTCCATGCCCATCCCCGAGCTGGAGACGATTGCCTATCACGAGGGGATTCCCGGCCACCACATGCAGATCTCGATCGCGCAGGAGCTGGAAGGCGTGCCGATGTTCCAGTCGCAAGGGCCGTTCATTTCGGCCTTCGGCGAAGGCTGGGCGCTTTATGCCGAGGCACTGGCCAAGGAAATGGGCGGGTTCGAGGATCCCTATTCGGACTTCGGCCGCCTGCAGAACGAGCTCTGGCGCGCGATCCGGCTCGTGGTCGATACCGGCATCCACTCCAAGGGCTGGACCGAACAGCAGGCCATCGATTACGCGATGGAGAATTCCGCCACCTCGGAAACTTCCGCAAAGTCCGAGATCCGGCGCTACATCGTCTGGCCGGGACAGGCGACCAGCTACAAGATCGGCATGATCCGCCTCCAGCAGCTGCGCGCCCGCGCTGAGGAGGCACTGGGTGACGAGTTCGACGTCCGCGGCTTCCACGACGTGGTGCTGGGCGGCGGCAACGTGCCGCTGCCCATCCTCGAAACGCGGGTCGACCGCTGGATCGCCAGCCAGCAAGAAAGCTGAGCCAGCAGGCATCGCACAAGCAGGGGCCGGGGGAGCAATCCTCCGGCCCCTTTGCTTTGAGCTGCGTGCTATTCGTTTGACTTGCGCCTGCGCATGGCCTTGTCTCGGCGGCAGGGGGACATTGCATGGACGAAGGGAAGAAGCCGCCGCGGGTCATTGGCCTGGCAGGCGCGACCCTGCTCAACCTCAACGGAGTGGTCGGCGCCGGCATCTTTGCCCTGCCAGCCTTGCTCTACGCGGGCGCAGGAAGCCTGGCTCCACTGGCGATCCTGATCTTTGCCTTGCTGACTGCGTCGACGCTCGCGATTGCCGGCAAGCTCAGCACCTTGTTCGACCAGTCGGGCGGGCCGCAGCTCTATGTTGAGACGGCCTTCGGTCGTTTCGCCGGGTTCGAGGCAGGCTGGTGCATACTGGGTGCCAACATCGCCGCTCGGGCCGCAAACTTCCACGTGATCGTCTCTTACCTCGCGGCGATATTCCCGATCTTCGACGATCCAGTGGTGCGCATGGCGACCATTCTCGGCCTGATCGTCGTGTTCACAATGCTGGCGATTTCCGGAACGCGCCGTTCCATCGGCGCGCTCTGGGTCGGCACGCTGCTGAAGCTCGCGCCAATCCTGCTGCTGTGCATGGCCGGCCTGATCGCCAACGGGCTACCGACCGACTACGTGGCGCCGCAATTCAGCGAAACCGAAGCGACCGCGCTGCTGTTGGCCTATGCCTTTTCGGGTGGTGGCGTTTCGACCATCTCGGCCGGGGAGACGAAGAACCCGCACCGCACGATATTCCTGTCGATGTACATCAATCTCGCCATCGTGGCGGCGCTCTATGCGCTGGTACTCCTGGCCTATGTCGCCATCGCGCCGGACGGAGCCAATGCGGACAGGCCGCTGGCTGCTGCGGGCGAAGCAGTGTTTGGTGGCTGGGGAGGCACCTTGATTGCTGTTGCCGCCATCTTCTCCATCGGCACGGGACAACTGAATTACTTCGTCACCATGCCGCGGCTGCTCTACGGCATGGGACGGCGCGGGTTGCTGCCGGCCCGCTTTGCCAGCGTTTCCGACCGGTTCGACACGCCGTGGTTCGCTATAACGATTTACGGCGTGATCATCGCTTTCCTCGCCCTCTCCGGCACCTTCCAGTCGCTCGCCAACCTGCTGGTGGCTGCGGAGACGCTGGTGCTGCTGGTCATGGTGGGGGCTTTCGTCGCCATGTGGAAGGGAGGATCAGGCGCCTTTGCCAAGGGGCTGGGCGCCCGGTGGGGCGTGATCGCCGCCATCGCCTCGGCATTCCAGTTCTGGATGCTCGCCCAGGTCCCGCTCAGCGCAGCCCTGCCAACACTGGCGATCCTCGTCGCGGGCGGCGTAGCCTACCTGCTGGCACGGCGACGCGACGGGGACGTGGAAGATATCCACGTAAGCGAGGGCTAGGCCAGCAAGGGCTTGGCCAGCATCCACAGGGCCATGCCGATCATGAACAGGTTCTCGGTCAGCGAGACGAAGCCCAGCGGGACATTGCTGTCGCCGCCGACGCAGGCGCATTTCAGTTCGCGCTTGTCGACATAGACCGCCTTGAACACGCTTACCGCCCCGATGCCGCCGATGAACAGGGCGAGCGGGATCGACACCCAGGGCAGGAAATGAGCGGTCATCAGTACGCCCGCCAGCCCTTCGGCGAAGGGGTAGGCATAGGCATAGGGCACCCAGCGGGGCGCGAGCAGGTCGTAGTTGAGGAACATGGTCGAGAAGGACTCGACATCACGCAGCTTGAGGTAGGCGAGCGCACACATGGAAAAGCTGACGAACCATTCGGCGGACAGCACCGATAGCGGCTGGCCGGTCGCGACGAAGGCTGCGCCCAGCGCCATCAGCGCAGTCATGGCGAACAGTGCGATCACCGGCTTGTAGCTGGTGCCGCCCTTGTCGATAGCCTCGCCGAAATGGGCGCGCAGGTCGGTGTAGCCACCTATGCGATCATCCCCGATCCAGGCTTGCGGCGTGGTCTTCACATTGTGCTCGGCCTTGAAGGCGTCGGTCTCCTCTCGCGTTCGCAGCGGGTGGTCCTCGACCGTGTAGCCCTTGCTTTCCAGCAGCCATTTCGCCTTCAGGCCGGAGGGGCACAGGTGGTCAGGCATGACCATGCGATAGAGCGTGGCGGTCTTCGTGCTCATCGGACTGTCCCTACTTCCTGGCCTTCTCGAACAGGTCGACCAGTTCGGCAAACTTCACGCGCTGCTCGGCCTCGTCGCCCGAGGCGATGGCCGAGGCGACACAGGAATCGGCGTGGCGCTTGAGCACGGCCGTCTCAACCTTGGCGAGCGCGGACTTGATCGCCTGCAACTGGGTCAGCACGTCGATGCAATAGCGATCATTCTCGATCATGCGGGCCACGCCCTGCACCTGCCCGGCAATCCGGTTGAGCCGGTTTACGGTCGCTTTGTCCTCGGTCTTCTTCGCTTCGTCGCCCATGGACCAAATACCTTCTTCACATACCCCTAGGGGGTATCTATATGGCGCCGATATGAAGTTCGACAAGCCGAAATTGCCTGCGCTCTCCCGCCGCGGCCTGATGCAGGGCTCGTTGTCCCTCGCCGCCGCTGGCCTCGCCATACCCGCCTGGGCGCGCGGCCAGTCGCTCAGCCATGCACAAAAGGGCTTTGGCGAATTGTCGGGCGATGTGATCGACCTGACCATCGGCGAGCATCACTTCGCCACCGGCGGGCGCAGCGGCCATGCCATCGCGGTCAACGGCACCGTGCCCGGCCCGCTGATCCGCCTGCGCGAAGGGCAGGACGTGACGCTCAACGTCACCAACAACCTTGCCGAAGACAGCTCGATCCACTGGCACGGGCTGCTGCTGCCGTTCCAGTTCGACGGCGTGCCCGGCGTCAGCTTCCCCGGCATCCGTCCCGGCGAGACCTTCTCCTACCGCTTCCCGATCCGGCAGACCGGCACCTACTGGTGGCACTCGCATTCCGGCCTGCAGGAACAAGCCGGGCATTACGGCCCGCTGGTGATCGAAAGCGAACACGCCCACCACATGCCGGACCCGCGTTACGACCGGGACTATGTCATGCTGCTGAGCGAGTTCACCCCGCGCCACCCGCACGACATTGCCCGCATGCTCCACGTCGGCGAGCACTACTTCAACCGCCAGATGACTACCGTCGGCGACGGCGCGATGACGCTGGAAGAGCGGCTGATGTGGGGCGCCATGCGGATGAACCCGCGCGACATCGCGGACGTGACGGGCAGCACCTACACCTACCTCGTCAACGGCCACGGCCCGGCGGATGACCTCGAATTCGCCTTCACCCCGGGGGAGGCGATCCGCCTGCGGGTGATCAACGGCAGCGCCATGACCTTCTTCAACGTGCGCATCCCCGGCGTCGGGATGACGGTGATCGCGGCTGACGGACAGGAGGTCGATCCTGTGGTGGTCGACGAATTCCAGATCGGCACGGCGGAAACCTACGACGTCATCATCCGCCCGCGCGACGGCAGCCACGCCTTCGTGGCCGAGGCGATGGACCGTTCGGGCATGGGCATCGCCAGCATCACTTCGCACGCCGGCCACCGCGCCACGCCGCCGCCGCTGCGCGAGCCGGTGACCTTGACCATGGTCGACATGGGCATGGGCGACATGTCAGGCATGGACCACGGCGCGCATGGCGGCATGGACATGGGAAATGGGGAAAGCATGGATCATTCCATGCGCGATGCCTCGGTGCTGCCCGACACGGTGGACCTCAACGCGGGGGTCGACATGGTCTCGGCCATGCCGATGGACCGGATGGACTTCCCCGGCCTCGGCCTCGACAATGTGGGCCACCGCGTGCTGCGCTACACCGACCTGAAAGCCGCCAATCCCAACCCGCACCGGATGCCGGAGCGGCAGCTTGAGATCCACCTGACCGGCAACATGGAGCGCTACATGTGGTCGTTCGACGGCAAGCAGTTCAGCGCCGTCACCGACGATCCGATCCGCTTCGGCTATGACGAACGGGTGCGGGTGAAGCTGGTGAACGACACCATGATGGCGCACCCCATCCACCTGCACGGCCATTTCTTCGAACTGGTCAACGGTGCGGGGATGACGGAGCAGCCGCTGAAACACACCGTGGTGGTCCAGCCGGGCAGTACGGCAACCTTCGACCTCACGGCCAACGAGCCGGGCGACTGGGCCTTCCACTGCCACCTGCTCTATCACATGCACGCAGGGATGATGCAGACCGTCACCGTCCGGCCTTTCCCGGAGGAGGGCGAATGATGCGCGCGCTGCTGTTTGCTACTGCCGCCCTCGTCGCGACCCCTGCCATGGCGCAGGACCATTCCGACCATTCGCAGCACACTCCTACGCCTGCGCCCGCGCCCGCGTCCACCGATGACCATTCGCAGCATGGCGCGATGGACCATTCCACGATGGATCACAGCCAGCATGGCCAGATGGACCATTCCGCCATGGGCCATGACATAATGGTCGAGATCCCGTCCGGCCCGCCGCCTGCCCGCGCATTCGAGGGACCTGAGCACGCGGCTGACCTCTACTTCGACCCGCAGGAGATGGCCCAAGCGCGCGCTTACAGCCGCACCTCGCACAGCGGCATGACGACCGGCACTGTGCTGGTCGAACGGCTTGAAGCACAGGTGGCGGACGGGCACGACAGCTATGTCTGGGACGTCAGCGCCTGGTACGGCACGGGCACCGACAAGATCGTCTTCAAGTCCGAAGGTGAGGGCGAATTCGGCGGTTCGGTGGAAGAAGCCGAGGCGCAGCTCCTGTGGGGCCACGCGGTCGGACCCTTCGTCGACCTGCAAGTGGGCATGCGCGTCGATGCCGAGCCGGACACGACTGCCCATGCGGTAGTCGGCTTCGCGGGCCTTGCCCCCTACAACGTGCACTTCGACCTCGCGGCCTTTGTTTCCGACGAAGGCGATGTGACCGCACGGATCGAGGCGGAGCACGACATGCGCCTGTCGCAGCGACTGATCCTGCAGCCGCGGGCGGAAGCAGAGATCGCCGCGCAGGACATTCCCGAGCGCGGGATCTCCAGCGGGTTCTACCATGTCACCGCGGGCGCGCGGCTGCGCTACGAGATCGCCCGCGAGTTCGCGCCCTATGTCGGTGTCGAATATGCCACCGGCGACGAGCCCGACCGCGTCGCCCTGCTGCTGGGCCTGCGCACCTGGTTCTAGGCGGCTCCCATATTTCTGGCACTGGGTCCCCAGCGACGCGACGCTAGAATAGCGGCATGACCCACACGCCCACCAAGACCCGCAACAACTGGTTCCTGTTTGTGCCGCTGGTGCTGCTGAGCACGGTGTTCACCGTGGCCGGCGCGCTGCTGGCCTATTACATCTTCACCGACCAGATGGGTTACGAAGGCGGCAAGTCCGGCATCATCTACCTCAGCGGCGCGGTGGGCGGCTTCACCGTCACCTCGCCGCTGTGGTCGCTCTACCGCAAGCGCTATCCCAAGGCTGGCGCCAAGGGATAGGCGCTGTGCGATAGAGCTTCAGATCAACCGCCGTTCCGGCTGGCTTCAGCAGCCCGGACTTCTTCTTCGGTCCAGGTTACCGGGTACTGCGTCTGCGGGTTGAACACGCTGTCGCGGTAGCTGGCCGCTTCGGCAGCCGCGATCTCTTCGGCGGTCAGGAACTCGCTCGGCTCGAGCGCGAAGACGTCCAGGCCGCGGGTGATCTCGGTCGCATAGATGCGGCCGTTGTACCAGTAGGCGGACCAGTAGCCGCCGGTCACCAGCTGGTCGGCATCGACCGGGCCGCGGTCGAAATAGGCGATTTCGAACGGGTTGGTCGGGTCAGTGAAATCGATCACCGAAAGGCCGCCCTGGTACCATGCCTGGACGAAGATATTGCGTCCCGGCACCGGAATGATCGAGCCGTTGTGCGCGACGCAGTTTTCCTTGTCGCCCTGCGGTGCGGGCAGCTTGTAGGTGCCGCGATATTCCAGCTGGCCATCGACGATGGCGTAAAAAGCGTTGGCACCCCAGTTGCGCGGATCGGTGGCCTGGCAACGCGGACGACCGCCGCCGCCCCATTCGTCAGTAAAAAGCACGACATCGCCGGTGTTGTTGAAGGTGGCCGAGTGCCAATAGGCAAAGCCGGGATCGACAACTTCGTCCATGCGCGTCGGGTTCAGCGGGTCGGAAATGTCGAAGATGATGCCGTTGCCCGAGCAGGCGCCCGCAGCGATGTTGAGGCTGGGGAAGACGGTAATGTCATGGCACTGGTCCGTGCGGCGCGTGTCCTGGGTCTGGTCGCCATGGTCACCACCGGCCCATAGGCCCGCGAGGCGGCCGGTTTCGGGATCGGCGAAGACGCGCGGCGAGGACACGATGCGCGCCGCAGCGGGATCGGCGAGCGGGATTTCGATTACGTCGATGGAGAACAGCGAGGTGCGGGTATCGCCCGGCACGTCACCCACGCAGAATGACAGCTCTTCCTCTTCACGCACCGAGCCGGTGCCAGAGTTGTAGACGATCAGGCTGGTGTCGGTCTGCTCGACAATCGAATGGGTGTGGCTGCCACGGCAGGTCTGCACCTGGCCTACCTGGCGCGGGGCGCGGATATCGCTGATGTCGAAAATACGCAGGCCGCGGAAGCGGTCTTCGCTGACGCGCTCGGTCACACCCTCAAGGCCGCAGTCGGTCCGGCCACGCGTTTCCTCGACGCTCATGATCAGCAGATTGCCCGCGATCGAGACGTCGCCCTGTCCGCCGGGGCAGACTACCGAGCTCACCAGCGTCGGCACGCCATCCTCGCCCAGTCGGTAGGCGTTGAAGCCGTGGTAGCTGCCCGCCACCATCAGGTCTCCGGCAAAGGCGATGTCGGTGTTGGAGAAGCTGAGCAGGCCGGAGCGGGTGCCATAGCGGCGCTCGGGCGCTTCCTCGGGGTCCGCTTCGGTGGTCTCGCCTGCTTCATCCATGGCCATCTGCGCCATGTGGGCAGCGTGATCGGCGGCGCTGTGCTGGGAGTGGTCTGCGTGGTCACCATGCTCGCCGCCAGCCGCGACCATGGCAGCGTGGTTGGCGTCGACCGCAGTTTCCTCCGCGTCGCCCTCTTCCTCGTCATCGGTGATTTCCGGACGCAGTCCGCCCGGGTTCTCCGGGTCGAAGAAGCCGGCCGGCTTGCGCAGGAAAGCGACGTGGCGGAGGTTGAGGATCGCCTCGCCCGCGTCGAAAACGCCCGCCGTCAGCACGGCGCGGGGATCGTCAGACAGGCTGGCGAGCACGGCGTTCATACGCTCTATCTCGGCGTTCTGGTCATTCTCCACGTCAGCGGTGAACTGGTACATCACCGGGTCGGCGGCCGTGCCGCGCTGGCTGTGCAGCTCGTCCACCATGTAGACTGCGCCCTGGTGGTGGTGGACCATGAGTTCGAGGAACAGCCGGTCGAAAGCAGTGCCGCGCGCGGCCTCCAGCTGGGCCATCTGTTCTGCTGTAGCCATGCCGCGCATGCCGACATGGTCCGTGTGCCCCATGCCGGCCATTTCCACCGGCTCACCGCGATCAGCCAGCCAGCCACGCATGAAGTCCATCTCGTCGACCTGCGAAGCCTGGATACGCCCCGCGACCGCAAGGATTTCGGGGGTATTGGTGCGGTCCGCGACCAGCTCCGCCATGTCGACGGCCTGCTGGTGGTGCACGATCATGCCCTGCATGAAGGATACGTCAGCAGTCGAATAGGAATTGCGCGCCAGCGCCAGCGCCTCTTCCTCGGTGATCGTACGCGGGGCTTCACCAACCCCGCCGGGCTGGACGATGGCAGCTTCCTGTGCAGAGACGCTGGCAGCACCGGCCATCAGCATGGCGGTGATCGAAATGCCCATGGCCAGGCGACGGCGAGAGTGGCGGAGGATCATTGGTAAGGCTTCCCGTAACTTGCTTGGCCAAAAACCAAATTGGCCGAATCTTATTTGGTTTATCCCGAAACCATAGGGCCTGCCCCGCGACCATTCGTCAAGCGTGGACCTTTGGCCAGTAGCTGCTTGCCGTGGACACTGGGGCGATATAGCCTGCACGCCGAGGGAAAACGGAGAGGAAAACCATGCGCACCATTATGATTGCCAGCGCGCTGCTGTTGGGCCTGTCGGCCTGTGGCGACGAAGCCGAAGAAGCACCGCGCGTCCACGAATATTCGGCAGCCGACTATACCTCGGCAGTTACCGATATTGCCCGCTCGGACGATCTCGAAGCCGACGCCACCCGCTTGCCGGGCGAACTGCTGGCCTTCGCCCAGATCGACCGCGGCGACGTGGTGGGCGACTACATCATGGGCGGCGGTTACGTGACGCGCCTGCTGGCGATTGCCGTGGGCAGCGATGGCAAGGTCTACGCCTTCCAGCCGGAAGAGTTCATCGGCTTCCGCCCCGAATATGCCGAAGAGCAGGACGAGACCGTGCGCCGCTATTCCGATGCGGAAGGCAACCCGGTCAACGTCTTCCCGCTGCGTGGACCGATCGCCGAACCGGGCTGGCCCGAACCGCTCGACGTCATCATCACGGTGATGAACTTCCACGACCTTTACATCGGCGCCATGCCCGAAGGCACGGCCGATGCGGCCATCGCCATGCTCTACGATTCGCTCAAGCCCGGCGGCGCGCTGGTGGTCGTGGATCACCTTGCTGCTGAAGGCGGCGGCATGGAAGCGGCTGACCAGCTGCACCGCATGGACCGCGAGATGGCCCTGGCGGCGCTGACCGATGCCGGCTTCGTGCTGGAGGAAGAGAGCGACATGTATTCGCGGCCTGACGACCCGCGTGACGCCAATGTCTTCGATCCGGAAATCCGCGGCCAGACCGACCAGTTCGCCTGGCGCCTGCGCAAGCCCGAATAGGCAGACCTTTCGCGGCACTTTTGTGATCTCCGCTCGTTGGTTGGAAGACCACTGACGAGAGGAGATCATAATCGTGAAAGTACCGCACAAGGCTCATGTCGCCCTGGTTGACGGGGAACGCTTCGTCTTGCTCCGCAACGACGGGCAGATCCTTGATCCCAAGCTGGCGAAGGTCGCCGAACCAGACCTGGAGGCGACCAATTTCAGCGCCGGGGTCCGGCACCAGGACCATGTCGGCCAGCGGATCGGCACCACTGACCTGAACGAGCTGGCGCACGGTGCCGCTGCCGCCGAATGGCTTAACGCCAAGGCCATTGCCGGTGACTACGACGACCTGGTGATCATCGCCGATCCCAAGACCCTGGGCGAGATGCGGCGGCATTACCATGTCGAGCTGAAGAACCGGCTGGTCGGCGAGATCGACAAGACCCTGACGGGCGAACCGCTGGAACGGATTGAGAAGGCCCTGGCCGACGCCTGACGCGGTTGCGGTTGGGGGAAATCACCCCTCGCGCCGCCCGAAAAGCACGAATCACCGATAATCCAGCGCGGCTCGTCGCGCTCAGTTCGCCATTGCCCGAGCAATTAAGCATTTGCTAAGCACGTTTCAGGCAGTGTCGTGACATGGATACATCAGTGATCGGACGAATTCTTGCTCCCCTGGCCCTGGCCGCAACGGCGCTGGTCGCCATGCCTGCGCAGGCGCAGCAATTCGAGAGTGCTTTCGACACTGCATTCGGCACCGAGGTTCGCGAGCCGCGCGACTACACGCCGGAGTATCGCGACCAGTTCGATCTCAACATTGCCCAGCTTGCCGAAGGCAGCGACGGGCGCATCGGCGTCTACGCAGTGGACCTGGCCACGGGCCGTACAGTCTCGGTGCTGGGTGACCAGCGCTTCCCCATGGCTTCGACCAGCAAGATCGCCATTGCCGCGACCTACCTTGAACTGGTCGACCGCGGCGAACGCAGCCTGACCAGCGAATACCCGCTGCTGTGGGCCGTGCGCTCGCAGCGCTTCTCCAGCGCCGCTGCCCCGGTGCGCGAGGGCGAATACATGTCCGCGCTCGACCTGATCGACCTGATGATCACGCGCAGCTCCAACCCGGCCACCGATGCCCTGCTGGCTGCCATCGGCGGGGTCGACCCGGTGAACGACTGGGCCCGCCGTGCAGGCCTCGATGACTTCACCCTGACCCGCGACATCGCCACCCTGGTGCGCGATGACGGTGAATTCGACCCGGCAGTCCACATCGACGAACGCGACAGCGCCACGCCCGAAACCATGGTGGAATTGCTGTCCGGCCTCTACCAGGGCCGCTGGCTCTCGGCTTCCAGCCGTGAAGTCATCATTGACGCCATGGAGCGTTGCCGCACCGGTCGCCGTCGCATCCCGGCGCTGATGCCGGAAGACGTCACCGTGGCGCACAAGACGGGCTCGCTCAACAACACCTCCAGCGATATCGGCATCCTGACGGCACCCGATGGCCGCTCGATTGCCGTGGCGATCTACGTCACCGGTCAGGGCAGCCGCCCCAACCGCGAGGCACGCATCGCCTCCATCGCGCGGGCCATCTACGATGGTTATGCCGAGGAGGCCCAACGCAGCTTCGCCAATGCCGAATACGGCAGCGGCGCTTCCGCCGCCCGCTAAGCACCACCACATTGCCGGAACACCTGCACCGCCTGCACCGCCTGCACCTGCGGCAGGCAAAGAAAAAGGGCGCGGCCATCGCTGGCCACGCCCCAATTCTGTAAAACCTTGAAGGCTGAACCGATTACTCGGCAGCGTCTTCCATGGTTTCTTCGGCACCGTCGACGGCTTCTTCAACCATGTCAGCGCCTTCTTCGGCCATGGCAGCGCCTTCTTCCATCATGGCTTCGCCTTCGGCGACGGTTTCGTCAGCAACCGATTCCATGTCGGCAGCGGTTTCTTCGGTGGCGTCTTCAGCAGCTTCTTCCGAGCAAGCGGCGAGCGAGAGAGCAGCGCCGGCAGCGGCAGCAACGAGAACGATCTTACGCATAGGATTAAACCCCTTGAATTGCGATATAATGGGAAAAGCTG
Source organism: Alphaproteobacteria bacterium (assembly GCA_030431875.1). Taxonomy (GTDB): domain Bacteria; phylum Pseudomonadota; class Alphaproteobacteria; order Sphingomonadales; family Sphingomonadaceae; genus Alteraurantiacibacter. The sequence continues at coordinate 80,178 of JAUIIG010000003.1, read as the reverse complement.
ATGCCTGTCCCGGAACCAGCCCTTCCGCCAGTTCTGTTTGCCCAAATAATGCCACAATTGGGCATGCGCAAGGAAATTGTGGCGCAATTGCGGCGAAGCGATTGCTCCCAACTTAACCGGCATTGGTGCTTATCGCCGGACAAAACGCGTGGTAACCCGCCTGAATGTCAGACAAGAAGCACCTCTACCTGGTCGATGGCTCCGCCTATATTTTCCGCGCATATCATAGGCTTCCGCCGCTAACGAACCCGGAAGGCACGCCGGTCGGCGCAGTCTATGGCTATACCACCATGCTGTGGAAGCTGGCGGACGACCTCGACAAGGCAGACGGCCCCACGCACCTCGCCGTGGTGCTCGACAAATCGGGCAAGTCGTTCCGCAACGAGATCTACCCGGAATACAAGGCCAACCGCCCGCCCGCGCCGGAAGACCTTGTCCCGCAGTTCCCGCTGATTCGCGATGCCACCCGCGCCTTCAGCCTGCCGCTGATCGAGGAACCCGACGTCGAGGCGGACGACATGATCGCCACCTATGCCCGCGCCGCGCAGAGGGAGGGCTGGGATGTCACCATCGTCTCCTCCGACAAGGACCTGATGCAGCTGGTGGGCGAGGTGAACGGCGCCCGCATCGATATGCTCGACACGATGAAGAGCAACCGCATCTACATTCCCGAGGTCGAAGAGAAATTCGGCGTCCCGCCGGAACTGGTGGGCGATGTGCTCGCATTGATGGGAGATTCGGTCGACAACATTCCCGGCATTTTCGGCGTCGGCCCGAAGACCGCGAGCAAGTTGATCGCCGAACACGGCAATCTGACGGCCGCACTCGATTCTGCCGAGAACATGAAGACGTCCAAACTCAAGGAGCGGCTGCTGGAACACCGTGCCGATGCCGAGCTCAGCCGCGTACTGGTGACGCTGAAGGAGGATTGCGACCTCCCCATGCCGCTGGAGGATTTCAAGCTGGAAGGCGTGCCGCCCGAACCACTCGCCGCTTTCCTCGAAACCCACGGATTCAATTCACTACTCAAGCGGCTCGGCACCGGAGCCGGCAGCCCCGAAAGGGCAAACAACCTGAACCCCGCCAAGGCCGAACGCGCCGGGGCCGAAGCCTCGCCCGACGGCAACGTGCAGGACCTGCCCGAATGGCCCGCCGTCGACCGCGAGGCCTACGAATGCGTCCAGACCATGGAGCGGCTCGAGCACTGGATCGCGCGCGCCTTTGCCGCGCGGCTGGTGGCCGTCGATACCGAGACGAGCAGCCTCGATGCCATGCAGGCAGACCTCGTCGGATTCAGCCTCGGCCTCGGCCCGAATGATGCCTGCTATGTCCCGCTCGGCCATTTCACCGGGGCCGGTGGCAGCGACGACATGTTCGCCGAGAAACCGCAACAGGTGGACCGCGACCAGGCCTTGGCCGCGATCAAGCCGCTGCTGGAAAGCGATGCCGTCATCAAGGTTGGCCAGAACATCAAGTACGACCTGAACGTGCTCGCCCGACACGGCATCGAAGTCGCGCCCGTGCACGATACCATGGTGATCAGCTTCGACATGGACGCTGGCCGCTCCGAAGACGGGATCGGCGGCGGGCACGGCATGGACGAGCTGTCACAGCGCCACCTTGGCCACACGCCCATGGCCTTCAAGGATGTTTGCGGGACCGGCAAGAAGGCGATCTCCTTCGGCGAAGTGCCGCTAGACAAGGCGACGCAATATGCGGCCGAGGACGCCGACGTAACCTGGCGGCTTTTCCAGGTGCTGCACCGCCGCCTGCCGCTGGAAGGGGCGACGCGGGTCTATGAACGGGTCGACCGCCCGCTGATCCCCGTTGTCGCCGGGATGGAGCGCGAAGGCATCAAGGTGGACCGTGCCGCGCTTTCGCGCCTGTCAGAGCAATTCGCCGAGACCACCGCGCGGATCGAAAGCGAGATCCACGAGGAAGCTGGCGAACCCTTCACCATCGGCAGCCCCAAGCAACTGGGCGAAGTGCTGTTCGACAAGATGGGCTACAAGGGCGGCAAGAAGGGCAAGAGCGGCCAATATTCCACCGACCAGTCCGTACTAGAACGCCTTGCCGGCGAAGGCGCGACTATTGCCACGAAGGTGCTGGAATACCGCCAGCTGTCGAAGCTCAAGTCGACCTACACCGATGCCCTGCAGGAGGCGATCAACCCGAACACGGGCCGCGTGCACACCAGTTATTCGCTGGTCGGCGCGCAGACGGGACGCCTCTCCTCCACCGATCCCAACCTGCAGAACATCCCGATCCGGACCGAGATCGGGCGCGAGATCCGCAAGGCCTTCGTGCCGGAAGAGGGCAATGTCCTGCTCGCGGCCGACTACAGCCAGATCGAGCTGCGCCTCGCCGCGCACATGGCCGACGTGCCCGAGTTGAAGGAAGCCTTCGCCAATGGCGAGGACATCCACGCGCGCACGGCGAAGGAAATGTATGGCGAGGTCGACCGCGATACCCGCGCCAAGGCCAAGACGATCAACTTCGCCATCCTCTACGGCATCAGCCGTTGGGGCCTCGCCGGTCGCCTGGGCATCGAGCCCGACGAGGCGCAGGAGCTGATCGACACCTATTTCAAGCGCTTCCCCGGCATCCAGTCCTACATCCACGCCACGCTGGAGAGCGTGCGGGCCAAGGGCTATTCGGAAACGCTGTTCGGTCGCAAGACGTGGTTCCCGCGGATCAAGTCGCCCAACCAGGGCGAACGCCAGGGCAGCGAACGCGCCGCCATCAACGCGCCGATCCAGGGCACCAGCGCCGATATCATCAAGCGCGCCATGGCGCGGATGAAACCCGCGCTGGCAGAGGCCGGGCTCGGTCACGTGCGCATGCTGCTGCAGGTGCACGACGAACTGGTGTTCGAGCTGCCCGAAGGCGACGTCGCAGCGGCTTCACCGGTAATCGAAAAGGTCATGGCCGAGGCTGCCGAGCCTGCCGTCACGCTTTCAGTACCGCTTGGCGTCGAGATCGGCACGGGCGACAGCTGGGACGCAGCGCACTAGGATGCCTTGCAGACTGGGGTCCCCGACCATAGGTGTCGATCATGTTTGAACCATATGATCCCCGCAACTGGACTATCGAGTGGGAGCAGTTGGGCGTAGCTTCCGTCGGCGTGGTGCTGGCTGTGGCCGTCGCCTATGTGCTCTATCGGATCCTGTTCGCGCTGGTGGTTCGCCTTGCCAGACAGTCGGATTCGCCTGTCGACGACCTGATCCTGCAGCGCATTCGCCACCCGATCAAATGGTCGTTGATCGCCATCGCCGTCACCATTGCCGCCCAGCGCGACCCGCTGCTGGCGCAATACTGGGAGCCTGTCGGCCAGTTCCTGCGCCCGGCGCTGCTGGGCTGGATCGCCTATTCGCTGGTCAAGGCATTCACTGCCGTGCTCGAGCTGCGGCTGGACCAGGCGGTCGATCCGGTGGCCGTGCGCAGCCGACGTACGCGCATCGCCATCCTCTCGCGCACCGCGACCTTTGCCATCGTGTTCATCACCGTCGGCCTGATGCTCTTCGCCATCCCGACAGTGCAGAACATCGGCGCAACCTTGCTGGCATCCGCCGGCCTGGCGGCCCTGGCCATCGGTGCTGCCGCGCAGCCCGCGCTCAAGTCACTGATCGCGGGTCTGCAGATCGCCATTACCGAGCCGCTGCGACTGGGCGACCTGGTGGTGATCGACGGACACACGGGCCGAGTGGAGGAGATCCACATGGCCTTCATCATCGTGCGCACCTGGGACGAACGCGCCGTGGTGGTGCCGACCAGCCAGGTGCTGGAAACCAGCTTCGAGAACTGGTCGCGCAAGAACGAGCAGCTGACCGGGCCGGTCTACCTGCACCTCGATCCGATCGCCGATGTCGACCCGATCCGCGCCGAGTTCGAGCGCTTTGTGGGCGAACACGAGCTGTGGGATGGCCGCACTGCGCAGATGCTGATGACCGAAGCCTATCCCGAAAGCGTGGAGCTGCGCCTGTCGGTGAGCGCGCGTACCATCGGCGACGTCTGGAACCTGCGCTGTGTCGTGCGCGAGCACATGCTGGCATGGCTGCGCAAGGAGCAGCCCGATGCCTTGATCCGCCACCGGCTGGAAGTGCCCGGCGGGCATGAGAAGGCTGGAGAAGCTTAGTTTGTTTCATGAGCCTGCCTCCGCAGGCTCGTCCTCGGTGCTGTTCGCTCCGCTTCGCTTCGCGGCACCTGCGGGTCGCGCGCTTGCGCTCGGTCGTCCGCTGGTCGCGGACGAGAACAGCACTACCAAGCTAAGTCGCGCTGGAACGGGCCACAGGCCCGCAAGGGCGACTGCCCGCCCGCAGCGGGCGCGTAGCGAAGCGGAGCGCGTCTAGCGAGGACGCTCACGCGGAGGCGTGAGCGAAAAGCAAATCAATGCTTACTGTCCCGCGTGCTTTCGACCATGCCTTCGGTGATGAAGCCGATGGGCCGCACTTCCATGGCGCGCTTTTTCAGCTCGCCTTTCATCTTGCGGTATTCGGCTTCCATCTTGGCCGTCACCGTGGCGCGCGAATCCTTAAGTGCTTCGGCGAAGTCCGCTGCGCTTACCGTATCGGGCGCACCTTCAGACCGGCGAATGGCGTTGAGGCCCGCGCGGCGAACCACGTCTTCCAGGTCTGCCCCGGTAAAACGGTCAGCCTCCTTGGCCACGTCCGCCAGCGAGACATCGTCCGCCAGCGGCATGTCCTTGGTGTGGATCTTGAGGATGTGCTCGCGGCCGGCAAGGTCCGGGGCGCCGACATAGACCAGCTCGTCGAACCGGCCCGGACGCAGCAGCGCCGGATCGACCAGCGTCGGGCGGTTTGTCGCGCCGATCACCACGATGGATGACAGCTCCTCCATCCCGTCCATCTCGGCGAGGATGGTGTTGACCACGCGGGCCGTCACCTGCGGTTCGTTACCGCTGGTGCCGCGCGCGGGGACGAGCGAATCGATCTCGTCGATGAAGACCACGCAGGGCGCGACGGCGCGGGCGCGGGCGAACATGCGGGCGATCTGCTGTTCGCTTTCGCCGTACCACTTGGACAGGAGGTCGCTCGACTTGATCGAGATGAAGTTGGCTTCGGCTTCCTTGGCTACGGCCTTGGCCAGCAGGGTCTTGCCGGTGCCGGGCGGGCCGTAGAGCAGGAAGCCCTTGGCCGGACGGATGCCCAGCCGCTCGAAAGCCTGCGGGTTCTTCAGCGGCAGTTCGACGCCTTCCTTGAGCGAGGCAATGGCATCGTCGAGACCGCCGAGGTCGTCCCAGCCGACCTTGGGGGCCTGCACCATGACTTCGCGCATGGCCGAGGGCTGCACGCGCTTGAGCGCCTCGCGGAAATCGTCCTTCTCGACGCACAGCTCTTCCAGCACCTCGGCCGGGATCTCGCGGGCGTCGAGGTCGATCTTGGGCATGATCCGACGAACGGCCTCGATCGCCGCTTCGCGGGTCAGGGCGGCAAGGTCGGCACCGACAAAACCGTGTGTCGACCGCGCCAGTTCCATCAGGTCGACCCCTTCGCCCAGCGGCATGCCGCGGGTGTGGATCGCCAGGATTTCGCGGCGGCCGCTTTCGTCGGGCACGCCGATCACGATCTCGCGGTCGAACCGGCCCGGACGGCGCAGCGCCTCGTCGATCGCATCCGGACGGTTGGTTGCCGCGATCACCACCAGGTTGGTGCGTGCCTGCAGGCCGTCCATCAGCGTCAGCAACTGGGCGACCAGCCGCTTTTCCGCTTCGCCCGAGACGCGTTCTCGCTTGGGCGCGATCGAATCGATCTCGTCGATGAAAACGATGGCGGGCTGGCTCTTCTCGGCCTCCTCGAACACCTCGCGCAGGCGCTTTTCGCTTTCGCCATAAGCGCTGCCCATGATCTCCGGCCCGTTGATGGTGAAGAAGGTCGCGTCGCTTTCATTGGCGACGGCCTGGGCCAGGCGGGTCTTGCCGGTACCGGGCGGGCCGTGCAGCAGCACGCCCTTGGGCGGATCGACGCCGAGACGCGTGAACAGCTCGGGATAGCGCAGCGGCAGTTCGACCATCTCGCGCAAGGCCTTGATGGTCTCGTCCATGCCGCCGACGTCGTCGTAGTTGATCATGCCGCGGGCATCGCGCGGCTCCTCGAACTCGGCACGCAGCTCGACCTCGGTATCCTCATCGATATGCACCACGCCCTTGGGCACGGTGGACACCACCTGCAGGCGGATCTGCGTCAGGGCATAGGCAGGCGCGTTGAACATGCGGCGCACTTCGGGCGGCACGTTCTGCACCGGCTGCTGGCCGTGGGTGGCGACAAGGTCTCCCGCCGTCAGCGGATGCTTGAAAAACACGCGCTTGAGGGCCTCGGTCGGCCCTTGCAGGCGCATCTCGCGGCGCGCGGGGGCAAAGACGACGCGGGTGGCAGGCTTGGACTCGGCGCGGCGCACCACGACGTGCTCGCCCGAGGCGGTTTCGGCATTGGCGCGCTGCAGGCCGTCCAGCCGGATCACTTCCAGTGCTTCGTCTTCGGGATAGGCGGTTGCGGCAAGGGCAACCGTGGCGCGTTTGCCTTCGATCTCCACCGCATCGCCTTCGGTAATGCCCAGTGCCTGGAAGGCCGAGCGCGGCATGCGCACGACGCCGCGACCCGATTCTTCCTGCCTTGCGGCAGCTACCTGCAGCCGGACCGTACCGTCCTCGACCTTCGCTGCGTCCGCGTCTGCCATGCGTGTAGTTGTCCTCTCTTGCCAGGGCCAGGAGCGGACCTAGGAAGCCGCGCCGCCTATTGCAAACCACTGACCGCGCCAATGGTGCCGGGAAGGCCTGCGCGAGGGATCGCAGCGGGGCAAGAAAAAAGGCCCGGTCGTTGCCGACCGGGCCTGGAAAGTTTTGGGAGAGGATGCCTGAAAGGCAGGGAGAGATATGCGCGGGGGCGCCTGATTCCGCAAGTGCGAAAAGAGCATGATATGTTGCACAAAACGCAATTGGGGTTGATTTCGCCTTTTCTGCAATATGTTGGCCACTGACAGTGGTGTAAACCTAGCCGGGCGCCACCACTTTCCGGACGCGAGTGCAGCACGACTATTGCAGCGCAACATGCATAGGTTTGGCAGGTGACAGCACGGCTGCATGGCTTTAACACCGGCAAGCAAGACAGTTAGCCAAACTCCGGGGACCAACATCATGCAGAAACTTTTTCCTTCAGCCGAAGCTGCGCTTGATGGCCTGCTGAAGGACGACATGCTGATCGCTGCCGGCGGCTTCGGCCTGTGCGGCATTCCCGAACGCCTGCTCGATGCCATCCAGGCCAGCGGCGTGAAAAACCTCACCTTCGCCAGCAACAATGCCGGAATCGATAACGAAGGCATCGGCAAGCTGCTGCGCACCAAGCAGGTAAAGAAGATGATCTCGTCCTACGTGGGCGAGAACAAGGAATTCGAACGACAGTACCTGTCCGGCGAGCTGGAGGTGGAGTTCTGCCCGCAAGGCACGCTGGCCGAGCGCATGCGTGCCGGCGGCGCGGGCATTCCCGGCTTCTACACCAAGACCGGTGTCGGCACCCAGGTGGCCGAAGGCAAGGAAGTCATGCAGTTCGACAAGGGCGACGGGCCGGAGGACTTCATCCTCGAACGCGGTATCTTCGCCGACCTGTCGATCGTGAAGGCATGGAAAGCGGACGAAACAGGCAACCTGATGTTCCGCAAGACCGCGCGCAATTTCAACCAGCCTGCCGCCACTTGCGGCAAGGTTTGCGTGGCAGAGGTGGAGGAGATCGTCCCGGTCGGCTCGCTCGACCCCGATTGCATCCACCTGCCCGGCGTCTTCATCAACCGCCTGGTGGTGGGCGCGCCCTACGACAAGAAGATCGAATTCGTAACGACGCGTGAGCGCGAGGAGGCGTGATGCGGAAAAAGCTGACGCAGGCCCTACTGCTGGCAGGCACGGCGGTCAGCCTTTCGGGCTGTATCGCAGTGGCGGCAATCCCCATTGCGGCGGGTGCCGGCGGCATCGTCCGCAGCGGGGTCGAAGGAAGCGGGAATTCCGACGAGGCGGCCGAGCCGGCAACCGATGGCCGCGTCGAACTGCAGCCCGTGCCCACGCCGACGCCTGCCCCTGCACCTGCACCCGAACCTGCACCGGCACTCGCCGCAGCACCCCCGCCCGAACCGATGGCTCCGGCACCTGAGCCTGAGCCTGAGCCAGAGCCTGAACCAGCACCGCGACCGGCTTTCGCGACGCTTGAGCCACCTGCTCCCGAACCGGCACCTGCGCCCGAACCAGAGCCGGAGCCCGCGCCCGCAGTCACCACCTTCGATCCACCCGCCGAGCAGCCCGCTCGCCGTCCCCGGTCGGAACCGGTGATCGTGATGACCCTGGCGGACGTGCCGCCAACGCCGACCCCGACTCCCGCGCCGACACCGGACCCGGTGCCCGAACCGGAACCGGTCACACTCGCCGCAGCCGAACCGCCGGTCGAACCGCCCGCTCCTGCGCCAGAGCCGGAGCCCGCGAACCTTGCAGCTGTCGAACTGCCAGCAGTCCCGCCAAGCGATCCCGCGCCGGAACCCGCAGCAGCACCCGCCCCGACCCCACCGGCTGCGGAAACGCTACAGACCGCGTTCGCCGACTTCAGCGCGCCTGAACCGGAACCGGAGCCCACCCCGGCGCCCCAGCCGGAACCTGCGCCCGAACCCGTCGAGCTCGCGGTTGCCGAACTGCCGGCCGTACCGCCGGGCCAGCCGCCCGCGCCCACGCCGGCACCTGTTCCGGCTCCCGCACCTTCAACTGCACCGACACCGGCACCGCAGCAGGCCGAGCTCGCGCCGGTCGAGCCGCCAGTCGAACCACCAGTCGCTCCGGCAGAGATGGCTCCAGCCATCGAGCCGGGGCAGCAGCTGGTCGGCTATGCCGCGCTGCGCAGCTATGCCTTGCGCACGCTGGGCGGCGGCTTGCCGCTGCCATCAGCGGTGCTTGCCGACCCCACCACCCTGCAGCCGGTACGCCGCGATTGCTCCGGCAATTCGCCCACCATCGTGATCGACCTCGATCCGGCCGGCGGGCTGGTGCCGCTGTCGGGCCCGCTGGGCATCAACAATGCGCTGGCCGGCATCCTGCGCGAACTGCGCGCCCGCGATGTCAACATTGCCTGGATCACCGACCGTACCCCGCTCGACGCCCGCGCCGTACGCGATCGGCTGGTGGCCTCCGGCCTCGACCCGCAATCGCGCGATTCGATCTATGTCGAGCGCTATCCGGGTGAGACCAAGCAGGCGCGCCGCGAATCGATCGGGCAGACCAGCTGCATCATCGCCGTGGCCGGTGACGAACGCGCCGACTTTGACGACCTCTACAACTACCTGATCGACTACAGCGACGCCCGCGCGCTGGAGCCGATGCTGGGGTCCGGCTGGTTCATCATCGACAACCCGGTCGGGGAGTAGCCACACGCCCATGGTCGCCCGCCTGCCAGCCTGCCTGCTTTTACTGGCTGCAACCGGCTGCGCCTCCGTGCCTGCCGGCGCGCCGCTGGTGCACACGCCGTGGCTGGGCCTGCAGTTCGAGCAGGCGGATGGCGAAGTCCGGATGTCGCGACTTAATGATCTCATGACGGACGTATACCTGACGCGCACGCCGTTCACCGTGGTCCTGCCGGTGCGCACGGATAATGACACCTACCGCGTAACCGCCTGGACCGACCCCTCGATTTTCACCGAGGCCGAGCCCGACAGCCGCAGGATCCAGGGCCGCGACAACGGCGTACCGTTCTACTTCAGCGAAGCGACCGGCATGGCCGATACGGCTGCCGGATCTGGCACCCTGTTCATCAACGACGAAGGCCATCATTTCCTCAACGGCCTGCGGCTTGGTCCCGAGCGCGACCGGCACACCTTCAATGTGTCGAGCATGCTCTATCTCGGCAACGACGAACGCCGCGAATACCCCGTCAGCGCGCAGTCCGACCGGCTCTACCTCGTCGCCTGGTTCGACGATGACGAGGACGGCTCGATGGACCATGGCGAATACGAATTCCTGATCCTCCACTTCAACCGGCCTGACCGCCAGGCCGCAAACCGCTAAGACCCGCAAAGGAAACACTCATGCCCTGGACCCGTGACGATATGGCCGCCCGCGCCGCCCGCGAGCTGGAGGACGGCTTTTACGTCAATCTCGGCATCGGTATCCCCACGCTGGTGGCAAACCACATCCCGCAAGGCATGCACGTGACCTTGCAGAGCGAGAACGGCATGCTCGGTATCGGCCCCTTCCCCTATCCGGACGAGGTCGATGCCGACCTGATCAATGCGGGCAAGCAGACTATCAGCGAACTGCCCAACTCAGCCTATTTCGACAGCGCCACCAGCTTTTCGATGATCCGCGGCGGGCATATCGACCTGACCGTGCTAGGCGCGATGGAAGTCAGCGAAGGCGGCGATATCGCCAACTGGATGATCCCCGGCAAGATGGTGAAGGGCATGGGCGGCGCGATGGACCTCGTCGCGGGCGTGAAGAAGATCATCGTGGTGATGGAGCACACCTCCAAGCATGGCGATCCCAAGTTCATCCCCGCCTGCACCCTGCCGCTGACCGGCACCAACGTGGTCGACATGATCATCACCGATCTCGCCGTGTTCCAGCGCCCGGATCACGACAGCCCGTTCAAGCTGGTCGAGCTGGCCCCCGGCGTCAGTGCTGACGAAGTGGCCGCCAAGACCACCGCGCATTACGTGAGCTAGGACCAGCGGCGATGGGCTACGTCCTGATCACCGCCAACCGCAACTATTCCAGCTGGAGCCTGCGCCCCTGGGTGCTGATGAAAGCGCTGGGAATCGGCTTCACCGACCGGATCGAACCCTTCACCAAGCCGGTGAACTGGGACGATTTCCGCGCCTTCTCGCCCACCGGGCAGGTGCCTGCCTTGCTGCACGGCGAGCGGACCGTGTGGGATTCGCTCGGCATCGTGCTCTACCTCGCCGAACGACATGCGGGCGTTTGGCCTGCCGACGAAGCGGCACGCGCCTTCGCCCAGTGCGGGGTGGCAGAGATGCACGGTGGCTTTTCAGCCCTGCGGGGCCAGTGCCCGATGAACGTCGGCGTGCGGGTGCAGATGCCGCCGCACGATGCTGCACTGGCCAAGGACGTCGCCCGCGTGCGCGAGCTGTTCGAAGAAGGGCTGGACCGCTTTGGCGGTCCGTGGCTGGCGGGGCCGGACTTTACCGCGCTGGACGCCTTCTTCGCGCCCGTCGCCTATCGCGTGCGCACCTTCGGCCTCGATGTCGGGCGCGGCATGGCTTGGGTCGACCGCGTGCTGGCCCATCCGGCGATGCAGGAATGGGAGCAGGCCGCGCTCGCCGAAACCTGGCGCGAGGAAAGCCACGAGGCCGAGATCGGGGCGGTCGGCACGCTGGTCGAGGACCTGCGTCAGGCCTGACCCTCCGCCCGCTGGCGGATCACCTCCAGCACGTTGGCCTGGATGTCGCCGAGGAAGAGTTCTCCCCAAAGCGAGGCATAGCCGTTGAAGTGGGTTTGCGCGGCATAGGTGGTGTGGAGGCGCAGCAGGTGCCGTCCGTCCGGCAGGCGTTCGAGCTCGTAGCCGCCGGTCTCGATCCGCATGTAGGGGCCATCGGGCCGCAGGTGCGGATCGGTAATGTCCCAGCCGGTGCTGCCGGCAAAGTCGAAGCGCCAGCCGATACGTACTTCCGGCTGCCAGTCGGTGACCACTTCGCTGAAGGCGACGCCGCGCTGCCAGCGGGCATGGCGCGTTGCGCCGAGACCTTCACCCTGCAGCCAGGCACCTTCGGGGCGCGGCAGGCCGATCAGGCTTTGCGAGACATTCCACTGGCCTTCGTCCGGCGCGACCGCGCCCATGCCCTGCATCATCGGCCAGATCGCGTCGGCAGGCGCATCGATCACCACTTCGCGGGTCACGGTGTAGCCTTCGACCGGCACGGGCAACTGCGCCTCCACCACCATGGCGAGGAGAGGCAGGACCAGCAGTCCGTGCGCCTTGAAGGTATCGCCAACGTGGTCGACCTCGGTGTCGCGCGGGCGGAGCTTCCAGGCAATGCTGGTCCCCGCAATGCCGAACATGACCCACAAGGGTGACAGCATGGCCACGCATACGGCACCTTCCTGCAAGACGAAGATCGACACCGCGATCATACCCCCGGCCGTGACGAGCGGCACGAGCAGGTAGTAGCGCAAGGTGCGGCGGCGCAGCGGGTCACCCACAACGGCAACGAAGGCGTTGATCGCTGCTGGCTGGATGAGCGCGAAGCTGACCGTGACGAAGCCCTCGTCCGGGCGGACCACGTCGACGAGGAAATAGCACAGGATCGCCCACCCTGCGGCCACGGCAAGGGCCATAGCGATTCGCTTTGCTGCAAGCTGGCGGTCTGTGTCTGTCATCGCACTTCCCCTGCTATTCGGACCGTTCAGCACCCAAGGTTACAATCTGGCTTGACCCGACTCGCCTATTCTCCTATTTCTGTTTTTACAGAAAAGAAAGTCTGAAATGAAAATCACCGATATCCCCGAGGCAGAACAGTTCATCCTCCACTGGGGAGAGATGGGTTCGCACTGGGGGGTGAATCGCTCGGTAAGCCAGGTGCACGCGCTGCTCTACCTTTCGGACAGGCCGCTGCACGCGGAGGAGATCTGCGAAACGCTGCACCTCGCGCGCTCCAACGTCTCCAACGCGCTCAAGGAATTGCAGGGTTACGGCATCGTCCGCCGCCAGCACGTGGCAGGTGACCGGCGCGACCATTTCGTCGCCGATACGGACCTGTGGGACATGCTGATGAAGATCACCGTCGAGCGCAAGAAGCGCGAGATCGATCCGACGTTGATCGTCCTGAACGACCTCGCTGCACAACTGGAAGGCCGCAAGGACGTGCCCGCCCACGTGCGCGAACGCATCGGGCGGATGCATGACTTCATGGGCAACCTCACGGGCTGGTTCGACGACGTGCGCCGCCTGCCCAAGGGTACGCTGGTCGCGCTGATGAAGCTTGGCAGCAAAGTCGCCCGCTTCATCCCCACCCGCAACCAGGCGGGCTAGCCTCCCACCGCGAAAGGATCACATGCGATGACGACCGATCCACGAGCCCCAGTTTCTGAAATTACAGAAATTGATGAATACGCAATTGCGCCGCATTTCCGCGCCTTCTTCCGCGCCACCTTGTGGGGAGGTTTCGCGGGCGGCGGGGTATTCCTTCTTCTGACTGTGCCTATTGGCATTAGCCTACTGATCGACGGAGAGATCGGTGGCGGGATTAGCTTCGCACTTCTGCCCCTGATTATCTCCGGCATTGGAACGCTTGCAGGAATGGTGCTGATAGGCCTGCCGCTAACGATATTCCTCCGCGAATACAGCCGCGAGTTCCAACGCACCTATGCCATTGTCGGGGCAATTGGCGGGCTGCTGTTGCCGACAATATTCTTCGGGTTCCTCGACGGCTTCCATGTCGAGACGCTGGGCAGTGCGGCCATCACTTTGGGGATGTTCGGCGTACTTGCAGGTGGTGTTGCAGGCAATGTCTGGGGCAGCTGGCGAGCCAGCCTCGCCGCAGCGCGTTCGCCGGACGGCGACCCGCCCACCAACCCCTTCCACGACATGATCCACTAAGAAGGAGACGACTGATGACCGAAATCAGCTACCTTGCCTACATCACCATCGCCATTGCCATGACGGTGTGGGTCGCGCGCACGCTCAGCAAGAACGGCGAGGTGTTCCTGATCGACTGCTTCGGCCACGACGCGGTGCTGGCAAAGAGCACCAACCACCTGCTCGTCGTCGGCTTCTGCCTCGTCAACTTCGGCTTCATCCTGCTGATGGTGAACTGGGGCAGCGAGCCGCAGACGCTGGTCGAGGCGATCCGTTTCGTCGCCACCAAGGTGGGCCTTGCCGTGCTGGTGCTGGGCTGCTGGCACTTCTTCAACATGCAGATGATTGCGCAATACGGCCGCAAGGTGGGCCGCTGGGTGCGCGAGAACCATGGAGCGCGTCCCGCCGCCTGAGCGGATAGCGCTTTCCTACACGGCACTGCGCATGGCTCACCCCTCGCCATGTCGCGGTGCCGTTCGCTTTTCGCTGATTCCTGCCGCTGTGCGTGCACCATGCGCGTGGCCGGATTCTTGCTCCTGGACACTGTCACACCTGTAACACCTTGCCGCTTCCAGCCCTCGAACTGCTTGCGTTTCGTTGCAATCGTGCCAACCCTGCGCAGCGGAGAGGGAAGGCATGAAAACACAACGCAATTCACCATGGCTGGCGCTGCTCGTGCTCGCCTCGATCGGCACGGTCGGCTTTATCGACCGCATCGTGGTGAACGTGCTGGTGGAGCCGGTGAAAGCCGAGTTCGGGCTGACCGACTTCCAGGTGTCGCTGATGGCCTGGGCCTTTGCCGCGCTCAACATCGGCGCAGGCGTGGTGATCGCGCGTTTTGCCGAACGCGTGCGGCGGCTGACCCTGATATCGCTGGGCACGATCCTGTGGTCCATCGCCACGGCGCTGTGCGGCGCGGCCGGTAGCTGGGTGCAACTGCTGGTGGCCCGGATGGGTGTGGGACTGGGCGAAGCCATCGGGCTTCCCAGCAACCAGTCGGTGATCGCTGATTACTTCCCCGCCAGCAAGCGCGGGCTGGCCATGTCCGTCCTGCTGCTGTCGCCGCCGCTGGGAGCCTTCATCGGCTACGTCGGCGGCGGATGGATCGCACAGGAGCTGGACTGGCGCGCCACCTTCCTCGTCGCCGCCGTGCCCGGCCTGCTGCTGGGCGCAATCGCCTGGTTCTTCGTTGCCGAGCCCAAGCGCGGGCAGCACGATCCGGAAGCCGACGACACGGTGCCACCGATCTCCGCCGTGGTCTCGCGCCTGCTGGCCCTGCCAAGCGCGCGCAACCTTGTCATCGGATCGGCGCTGGCGGCCATGCTCGGTTTCGGGCTCAACTTCTTCTTCACCTCCCTGATGATGCGCCAGTTCGAACTCGGCATCGGCGAGGCGGGCCTTTATGCGGGGGTGATCGCCAGCTTGCCCGCCGCACTGTCGGTGGTCGGCAGCGGCTGGCTGGCGGACAAGCTGGGGACGCGTTCGATTGCCGCCTATGCCATGGTGCCTGCCGCCGCCCTGCTGCTGGGTGCGCCGCTCTACATTTTCGCCATTACCCGCGAAAACCTGGTGCTGCTGCTGACGTTGGTGAGCGTGGCGACCTTCCTCAACTTCGGCTACCTCGGGGTCACCTACGCGGCCCTGCAGAACCTGATGCACCCACGCATGCGCGCCACCGCCTCGGCCCTGCTGAGCGGCGTATATGCCGTGGCAGGCGCACTGGGACCGTCGCTGCTCGGCCTGCTGAGTGACTGGCTGGCGGTCGACTACGGTCCCGCGCGCGGACTGGCCTATGCCATGGCGATTGCCGCCACGATCTACTGGTGGTCCTCCGCACACTACTACATCGCCGGGCGGCACCTGCCGCGCGACAGCGAGCGGATCAAGCAGGCCGCCGCCGGAACGGCAGCCGAGTTCCGCTAGCGGCGCTGCGCCAGAGCCATTCCATCGGTCCCTGCCGGAAGCGCTTCAGCCACGGGGCGGACCACAGCAGCATGCCCGCGATCGGCACCAGCGTCAGCAGCAGCGCCTGCCCGCGTGAAACCTCGCCGAACAGGCCGAGGCCCCAGCTGGCAAACATGGCAGAGAAGATCAGGCTGGTGGCAAGATAGTTGGTCAGCGCCAGGCGTCCCACGGCGACCAGCACGTGGGTCAGCTTGCTATCCGCCAGCGCGCCGCCGAACAGCGCCATGGCAAGCGCGGCGTAGGCCACCCCCAGGGCGATATCGAACGGCGCGGACCAGACGATGGCATTGGCCGCCGTCACGATCACGTCGAAGCCTGAGCGGATCGACCATGCGGCAAGGACTGCCAGCACCGGCAGGCTGGCCAGCGCACAGTTCCTCGCCAGCCGCAGGGCGCGGTCTGCCGGCCATTGGCCCGCAAGCAGGCCATTGCGCCAGAAAGCCATGCCCAGCAGCATGGCTGCCAGTGCGGAGGGCAAGGAGGCGATGATGTAATTGACCTGCGTCGGCAGGGTCTCGATCCGCCGCACCACGCGCTCGGCAAGCCCCTCCTCACCCCGTGCGAAGGCGGCCGCGGTCGTGTCCGGATGGCCTCCGTAGGTGCGTTCCGCGACCTCGATCCACGCCGGATCGACCAGCATGCCGCTGTTGCGCTGGTGCCAGAACTCCAGCCAGCCCCAGGCGTACCAGCCCGACACGGCCAGCTGTCCCGCAACCAGCAGCACTGCCGCCCAGACCAGACGCCGCACCGGCCAGCGCGCTGCCAGCGGCAGCAGCAATCCGGCCACGGCATAGATGCGCAGCACGTCATTGCTCGCCAGCAGCACCGCATGGGTCAGGCCGATCGCCAGCAGCACGAACATGCGGGCATAATGCGCGCGCGTGGGGTGCTCGCCTTTGCCGAGCAGGATCGCCACGCCCGCGCCGAACATCATGGCGAAGAGGGCGCGGAACTTGTCTTCCACAAGCAGGTAGGTCGCCGCCCAGAGCGTGGTCTCCAGCGGCCCCGTGCCGCCCCAGACGGCCGGGTTGAGATAGGCATTGGCCGGCATGGCAAAGGCGATGACGTTCATCACCGCAATGCCGATCACCGCCACCCCGCGCAGGGCGTCGAGCGCGGTAACGCGCTGGCGGGAAGCTGGTGCGGAGAAGGGGGCGGAGCCCGACATTATCGGGCCCCTCCCGGATCAGGCGAGCGCTGCCTTCAGGTCAGCGGCAAGGTCGGTGCGTTCCCACGGGAACAGGTCGCCCTCTGCCGTGCGCCCGAAGTGGCCATAGGCCGCGCTCTGGCGATAGATCGGCTTGTTGAGGCCGAGGTAGGTGCGGATCGCGCGCGGCGTCAGGCCGCCCAGCTTGGCATTGCTACGGATCGCATCCTCGATCGCGGCGTCGTCCACCGTGCCGGTGCCGTGGGTGTCGACATAGAGCGACAGCGGCTTCGACACGCCGATGGCATAGGCGATCTGGATCGTACACTTGGTGGCGAGGCCAGCCGCCACCACGTTCTTGGCGAGGTGGCGGGTGATATAGGCCGCCGAGCGGTCGACCTTGGTCGGGTCCTTACCCGAGAAAGCGCCGCCGCCGTGCGGGGCCGCACCGCCATAGGTATCGACGATGATCTTGCGGCCCGTGAGGCCCGCGTCGCCGTCCGGGCCGCCGATCACGAAGCTGCCGGTGGGGTTGATGTGCCACTCGGTTTCGTCGGTGATGAAGCCTTCGGGCAGGATCTTGCCGACGACCCCCTTCACATAGGCGTGCAGTTCGGCTTCCTTCTCGCCCTGGTCATAACCTTCGGCATGCTGGGTGGAGACCACCACGGCGGTGCAGGCGACGGGCTTGCCGTTCTCGTAACGCAGGGTGACCTGGCTCTTGCTGTCCGGCTCCAGGAACGGGGCAGTGCCGTCCTTGCGGTCCGCTGCCATCTGCTCGAGGATCTTGTGGCTATAGTCGATCGGGGCCGGCATCAGGTCCGGCGTCTCGTCGCAGGCAAAGCCGAACATGATGCCCTGGTCGCCTGCGCCTTCGTCCTTGTTGGAGCCTTCCGCACCGGCATCCACGCCCTGCGCAATGTGCACCGACTGGCCGTGCAGGTGGTTCTCGAAGGTCAGCGTCTCCCAGTGGAAGCCGTCCTGTTCGTAGCCGATGTCCTTGACCACGCCGCGCACGGTGCGCTCGATCTCTTCCAGCGCGCCGGGGGCCCATGCGCCGTTCTCGTAAACGCCCTTGCAGCGGATTTCGCCCGCCAGCACCACCAGCTGCGTCGTGGTCAGCGTTTCGCAAGCGACGCGGGCCTCGGGGTCCTTCGACAGGAACAGGTCGACAATGGCGTCGGAGATCTGGTCGGAGACCTTGTCCGGATGGCCTTCGGAAACGGACTCGGACGTAAACAGGTAGGATTGGCGCATGTTGGAGATTGCCTTCTCGTAAAATACTCAAGTTGTTCGCGGCGAGGCTCTAACTGGACTGCCGACGCATGGCAACAAGAGCGGCCAGCAGGAAAACCAGTGCCCAAAGAAGCGACAGCGCGTTGCCGATCCGGGCGAACAGCGTAGGCGCAGCGGCGGGCGGCACGGCGGCATCGATCCGACCGCCATCGGGCAGGCCAAGGTGGTCACGCACCACGCCGCGCGGATCGATCACCGCGCTGATGCCGCTGTTGGTGGCGCGCAGCACCGGCAGGCCTTCCTCGATCGCCCGCATGCGCGACTGGGCGAGGAACTGCGACGGGGCGAAAGCGCCGAACCAGCCTTCGCTGGACGCGTTGAAGATGAAGTCCGGACGGTTCTCGGGATCGACCACCTCGCCGGAGAAGACGATCTCGTAACAGACCTGCACGCCCACGCGGCCATGGTCACCAAGGTCCAGCGTGCGCGGTCCAGGCCCAGGCCAGAAATCGATCGATCCGGCCACCAGCCGCGACAGGCCGAGCGGCTCGAGCAGGCCGCGCATGGGCAGGTATTCGCCGTAAGGCACGAGGTGCGCCTTGGCATAGCCGCCCAGGATCTCGCCGTCGGCGCTGACCGCGGTCACCGCATTGCGCGCGCCCAGGGCCCGCACCCAGCCGTTCTCGTCCGGGCCGATCTCGAGGTCGACCGCGCCGGTCATCAGCACCGAGCCTTCGCCCACGGTCGCGCCGAGACGGCGGCGGGCATAGTCCGGGCTGGCGAGTGCCGTGGTCCGGTCATAATAGCGCTGCGGATAGCCGTCGCGCAGGTAGTCCGCCATGCCCGCCTCGGGCCAGAGGACGAGGCGCGGCGCGGTGCTTTCATCGAGCCGCGGAGAGAGCCGGGCCATGCGGTTGAAATTGGCTTCGTAGTAGAGCGGGTCGCTGATCTGTTCCTGCGGGATATCGGGCTGGACGATGGTGACCAGCAGCTCGCCCTCGCGTTCGGCAACCGGCGGCAGGTACATGCCGGCCACCAGCAGTACGGCGACGCCGCCACTGGCCAGCCAGTTGCGCTCGCGCAGCAGCAGCACCAGCGCGCAGCCCAGCAGGACCGCGAGACCCGACAAGGCATAGGTGCCCATCACCGGGGCAATGGCGGCCAGGCCGGGCCGGTCGAACGGGCCCAGCAGCACCATGGCCAGCGGGTTCCAGGCATAGCCGGTGAAGACCCAGCCGCGCATCCATTCGGTGACGATCCACGCTCCCGCGAAGACCAGCGCAAAGGACCAGCCGTGCCCGCCTTTCACCACGGCCCGCGCCGCCAGCGCTGCCAATCCGGGATAGACCGCGAGGTAGAGCGACAGGAGCGGCACGGCCAGCCAGCCCAGCACCTGCGGCATTTCCGACTGGTAGGTGAAGCTGTTGGCGATCCAGACGTTGCCGAGCGTGAAATGCGCCACGCCGAACACCCAGCCGAGGCCGAAGGCGCGCAGCCAGCTTTTTGTCCGGGCCGCCAGCAAGGCAAAGACACCTACAGACAGCAAGGCCAGGGGCCACAGGCCGATGGGCTGGAAGCCGGTTGCGGAAAGCAGGCCGAGGACCAGCGCGGACAAGCGCGGCCACGTGGCAAGTCGGTCGATCAGGGCCGGACGATCAGTCAAGGAAAGCCCGCTGGCCATCGTCCGCCTCACCGTCTTCCTGCTGTCAGCGCTCAGTTGACGGCTTCGAGGGCCTCTTCGCCGTCATTGTCGTCGTCGTCAGCCTTCTTGCGGCGCGAACGGGTGAGCTTGCGGCGCGGAGCTTCGTCCTCGTCACCGTCGTCGTCATCCGAACCACGGGCGATGGCCGGCGGCAGCATACCCGGATCGAGCGCGCCATCGTTGTCGTCATCGTCGTCGCGCTGTTCGTCGCGCTGTTCGTCCCGGGGCTTACGGGTCGACTTGCGCGGCTTCTTCTTCGCGCTGTCGCGGGTGAACGGGTTGTCGTCGTCTTCCTCGTCGGCCGAGGGGCCCTCTACGCCCTCTTCGGGCTCGTTGGCGTTACGACGGTTACCCTTGGGGTTCCGGCGACCGCGCGACATATCCTGCTGCTGCTGGTCGTCATCGTCATCATCGTCGTCGTCAGAACGGTTGGAATCGCGCTCGGCATTGCGCTTGGCCTGCTGCTCTTCCTTCTGCGCCTTGTTGTCGGCGATGACGCGGAAATAGTGATCGGCGAACTGCAGGTAGTATTCGGTCTGCACCCGGTCGTCGTTCAGCGAAGCGTCGTGCGCCAGCTTCTTGTACTTTTCCAGCAGCTGCGGGGCATTGCCGCGCGCGCGGGAATCGATCCGGTTGGACTGGTTGCCACCGCCACCCTGGTTTCCGCCACGGTTATTGCCACGGCCACGACGACGGTTGTTGTTACGATTGCTGTTCAAGGGAAATTCGCTTCCTCAATCTGGCCGCGGAATGATGCCGCTGCGCCATATGACCCCTTCTGGAGGCATCCCTGTACGGGATGCTATCTGCCCTTCATCTGCATATGCTCACAGCGGGGTTTCACCGCAGGCCAGGCAAATGTTGGAGTTGCGGTCCAGCGCCTTGCGCCGTGGACCTGTTCATAGAGTTAGCTAGTCGATTCGCCTTTGCCAAGCGTTAATCGCAAGACGAGCGCCCGGTCACGCCCGCCGAGGTCCTGGTGCACTTCGGCAGTAAAACCCTGATTTCGGGCGACTTCCGACACCGATTGCGCCTGCCTATGGCCGATTTCCAACACGGCCACGCCATTTTCTGTCAACAGGGCGGGCAATTGCGGCACCAGGACGCGGTAATCGTCGAGCCCGTCGGGACCGGCGAACAGGGCGCTGGCAGGCTCAAAATCACGCACATCCGGCTGAAGATCGGCGTTTTCCTCGACATAGGGGGGATTGGCGATGACGAGGTCAAAGCGGCCCAGGTCGTCGGCCCAGCCGGGCTGGTTCCAGTCGCGGCGGACGATCTGCGCGCGTCCAGTCAGCCCCAATGCTTCCACGTTCGCCGCCGCCACCATGCCAGCGCCGGACGAGGTATCGATGCCGATCCCGGTCGCCTGCGGGCATTCGGCAAGGAAGGTGAGCAAAAGCGCCCCCGTGCCCGTGCCGCAGTCGAGCACGCGGGCGTCAGGTCTTGCTGCATCGAGTGCCGCCTGCACCACAGTCTCGCTATCGGCGCGGGGGATCAGCGTGTCGCGCGTCACCGCGAAGTCACGCCCGTAAAACTCCTGCCGCCCAAGGATATAGGCCACCGGCTCACGCTCCAGTCGGCGGTTGAGAAGCTCGGCAAAGCGCGCGGGGACCTCGCTGTCATGGTGGCACAGCAGCATGTCGGAGCGCGAGACGCCCAGCGCTTCTGCCATCAGCAGTTCGACGTCGAGACGCGGGGTATCGGAAAGTCCGGTCAGCAGCCGCGCCGCTTCCCGCAGGGTGGCGGTGACCGTGGCCACTGGCCTAGTCGCCCATCGCGGCCAGTCGCTTGGCCTCGTCCTCGGCGATCAACGCGTCGATCATTTCCCCCAAACCGTGGCCTTCGAGGATCTCCGGCAGCTTGTGCAGCGTCAGGCCGATGCGGTGATCGGTAACGCGGCCCTGCGGGAAGTTGTAGGTGCGGATGCGTTCGGAGCGATCACCAGAGCCGACCATGGCCTTGCGCGCTTCGGCTTCGGCCCCGTGCGCCTCGGCGCGGCGGGCTTCGTAGAGGCGCGCGCGCAGCACCTTCATCGCCTTGTCGCGGTTCTTGTGCTGGCTGCGCTCGTCCTGCATCGCCACCACGATCCCGGTGGGGATATGGGTGATGCGGACGGCGGAATCGGTGGTGTTGACGTGCTGGCCACCCGCGCCCGACGAGCGGTAGATGTCGATCCGCAGGTCGTTATCGTCGATGGTCATGTCGACCTCGGTCGGCTCGGGCAGGACGGCCACGGTCGCCGCGGAGGTATGGATACGACCGCCAGACTCGGTGACGGGCACGCGCTGCACGCGATGCACGCCAGATTCGAACTTCAGCTTGGCGAAAACGCCGGTGCCGTTGATGTTGGCGACAATTTCCTTGTAGCCGCCCACATCCGCCGCCGCGATGGAGACCGGCTCGACCTTCCATCCCTGCTCGGCGGCATATTTCTCGTACATGCGGTAGAGGTCGCCCGCGAACAGAGCCGCCTCGTCACCGCCGGTGCCGGCGCGGATTTCCAGCATGGCCGGACGCGCGTCAGCCGCGTCCTTGGGCAACATGGCGATGGCGAGCGCATGCTCGGCTTCGGGCAGCGCCTTCTTGAGGCTGGCCAGCTCTTCTTCGGCCATGGCCTTCATCTCGGGGTCCGAGAGCATCTCGTTGAGGCCCGCAATCTCGTCGCGCATGGCCTGCACTTCGGCGGCCGCCTTGGCCACCGGCTCAAGCTCGGCATAGTCGCGGCTGGCCTGGACGAATTCTTCGCCCTCCAGCTGGCCCGAAGCCATGCGCGCTTCGAGCTCCGCGAAGCGGTTGGCGATCTGGTGGAGACGTTCGGCGGGGATGGTCAACGGACGATTGCCTCGACGCGGTCAGCCATGTCGCCTTCAGCCTTGATACGCAGGTTGGTTTCGCCATCGCGAACCGACAGGCCAACGATGGACAAGGCGCCGACCTTCACGGCCTTGTCGAAGCGCTTGCGCGGGCTGCCGCTGGCAATCATTTCCGCCGTAAGGCCTGCCGCACGCAGCTTGCCCAGCGTGGTCACACCCGCAGCCATCAGGCTGTCGTCCTCGACAACCACGATCACATCGGCAGGCGCTTCACCCTTGTCGCCAACCAACATCGCCAGCCGCTCGATCCCCGCGGCCCAGCCAACGGCAGGCGTCGGATGGCCGCCGAGCGACTCCATCAGGCCATCGTAACGCCCGCCACCGAGGATGGTGGACTGACTGCCCAGTGCACCAGCTGCCGCCGAACCCTCGTCGGGAATGAATTCGAAGGCCGTGTGACGATAGTAGTCCAGCCCGCGCACGAGGCTTTCGGCGCGCGTCCATTTCACGCCTGCCGCATCGAGCCCGCTGGTGACGGCACCGAAGAAGGCACGTGCATCGTCGGACAGGAACTGGTCGATCTTGGGCGCATCAGCCACGAACTTGCGGTCGCGCGGATCCTTGCTGTCGAGGATGCGCAGCGGGTTCTTGTCGAGGCGTTCCTGCGAATCTTCGCTCAGCTCGCCCTTCACCGCGCCGAAGTATTCGACCAGCGCCGCGCGCCATGCTTCGCGGCTGTCGCCGTCGCCCAGCGTGTTGAGGTGCAGGGTCACGCCTTCGATCCCCAGCTCGCGGATTACCTGGTCGGCCATGGCCAGCAGTTCGACATCGGCCTGCGGTTCCGCCGCGCCGATGATCTCGGCGTCGATCTGGTGGAACTGGCGATAACGGCCCTTCTGCGGGCGCTCGTAGCGGAACAGCGGGCCGTGGGTGGCGACCTTCAGCGGCGCGTGCTGCTGCCAGCCGTTGGTGAGGTAAGCGCGGGCAATACCGGCAGTGAATTCCGGGCGCAGCGTCAGCGATTCCCCGCCGCGATCCTCGAACGAATACATTTCCTTCGAGACGATATCGGTGGTCTCGCCGATCGAGCGGGCGAAGACCTCGGTCTTTTCGAACACCGGCATTTCCACCCGGCGGAAACGGTACAGCTTGCGCACGCGCTCGAAGGTCTCGACGACAAAGGCGAATGCCTCGGCGTCGGGTCCGAAAATATCCTGCGTGCCGCGGATAGCTTGAGGGGTCTTGCTCATGGGACGCAGCCATTAGGCCGCGCCCCGTGAACGCGCAACTACTCCGCTGCCTCCAGGAAGCGGTCGTCGATCGAGGTGTCGCTTTCCCAGCTCTTAAGCTCGGGCATAACCTTCTCGGCAAACAGGTGGATGTTCGCCAGCGATTCCTCCTGCGACATGCCGCCATAGTAGAGGTGCGGGAAGAAGCCCTGCGGCCCATATTGTTCCTTCAGTTCCCACATGTGATCGAGCACTTCCTGCGGCGTGCCCGCCACGGCGCCGCGGCCGAAGCCGGCGGAGTACTGCTCCACCTCTTCGGGCGTCTTGAGCATCATGTTCTCGTAGTGCTCGTAGCCCTTGACGTTGGCATAGGTGCCGGGCTTGTCGAGGTGGTAGTTGGTGACGGCGGCACGCATGGTCTGCGACAGGAAATGGTTGCCGCGTTCGCGGGCATAGTCACCGTCGGCGTGGACATAGTAATTGCCCGACAGCATCGGCGGCGGCGGCGTGGTGCCTGCGCCGTTCACTTCCTGCCACACGTCGAGGTACTTGTTCTCGCTCGGCTTGGTGCCGCGCTGCGGGATCGACAGGATCATGTTGCCGAAGCCGTGCTTGGCGGCGGAATACATCGAATTACCTGACAGCGACCCGCAGAACTTGCGGCCTTCGAAGCTCTTGATCGGTCCCGGGCGCAGCTCGACGCGCGGGATCGTGCCGAATTCGCCCTCGCCCTCCAGCACGCCGGTTTCCAGCGCCGGGATCAGCACGTCGAGGATATCGTTGTAGAGCGCACGGCTGCGGTTCTGGTCGATGCCGAGACCGGCAAATTCATGCGCCGCCAGCCCGCCGCCGAAGCCGAGGATGCAGCGCCCGTTCGACAGGATATCGAGGTTGATGATCTTTTCGGCCAGCCGCGCCGGGTTGTGCCACGGCACGATGATGCACTGGGTGCCCAGCTTCACGTGCTTGGTCTGCCCGGCGATATAGGTGAGCAGCTGCAGCGGGTCGTTCGACATCGAATAGGTGGAGAAGTGATGTTCGGTGATCCACACCGAATCGAAGCCCAGCTTCTCCGCCAGCAGCAGGTTGGAAATCTCCTGCCGGATGAAATCCGCATCGGTTCCGTAGTCACCGCCCTGATAGGCAAAGCCCGTCGCCATCCCGACATGCATGTTGGTTCTCCTCTCCGCTGTCCGAGTCCTTGCGACTCTTGTTGACCTTGTCCGGAAGTCTGCGCCGAATCCCCGCGCTTGGCAATTGCCCCCGTCTGGGCTAGGCGCGCCACGGATTTTGGGAGGGGATGCCGCTTAACCCGCTAGAGGATAGAGCATCCATGCGTATCGAACATATCCCGGTCGGCGATAACCCGCCCGAGAGCCTGAACGTCATCATCGAAGTGCCCACCGGCGGCGAACCGGTGAAGTACGAGTTCGACAAGGCCAGCGGCGCGCTGTTTGTCGACCGCATCTTGCACACCCCGATGCGCTATCCTGCCAACTACGGCTTCGTGCCGCACACACTGTCGCCCGATGGCGACCCGCTGGATGCGCTGGTCATCGCCCGCTCGCCCTTCATCGCCGGCTGCGTGGTGCGTGCGCGCCCCATCGGCGTACTCAACCTCGAAGACGAACACGGCGGCGACGAGAAGCTGATCTGCGTGCCGGTGGACACCACCTTCCCCTATTACTCGGACGTGGGCGAAACGAAGGACCTGCCGAGCATCATCTTCCAGCAGATCGAGCACTTCTTCACCCACTACAAGGACCTCGAAGCCGAAAAGTGGGTGCGCGTCGGTGCCTGGGGCGACGCTGCCGAAGCTCGCCGCATCGTGGTGGAAGCGATCGAGCGTTACGAGGCCAAGTAGTTGGCTTCCCGCCGTGCATTGGCGTAGTAAGGAACGCGGTGCAGGGAGGGGAAATACGATGACCGGAATGGACTATGCCAAGGCGGCCGGCTGGGCGCTGCTGATCCTGGCGCTGAACATGCTGCTGGCGACAGTGGCGATCCTGATTTCGAACGTGACGCGCGACGAGCCGCTGGCGCCCGAAGCCATTGCCGTCTGGACGGCCCCGATCGGCGGCTTCCTGCTGTCATTCCTGGTGCTGCAATGGGTCACCACGCGGCGGCCCGACAGGCCCTGGTTGCCCTTCGCCCTGGCGGTGGCGGCAGCCTATGTGCTGATCGATGCCGGCATCGGGCTGGCGACCGGCGGCGTGGCCGTTTTCACCCCCTTGTTCGCACTGTCGCTGTCGCTGTTGCTGGCGGGCTGCGTGCTTGGCGCCTGGACCTCGCGGCCCAGCGCCAGCTGACCGCGACGGGAACAGGCAGCCGCGCAGGCAATTCGCCTGCAATCACTCCACCGGGCGGGCGGGATCGAGCAGGTCGTTCTCCTGCCCCTTCTCCGGCGCGGCGCGTTCTTCCTCCACCATGCGCGCCACCTCGTCATCGGGCGCGACGTCGTCGCCCGGCTCGGCGGGCGCAGGACGCGGGGGCGGGGGCGATGACGGCGGCGCAGGGGTGCGCGGCTTGCCTTCACCGATATTCTCGAACGGCAGGCTGGCAGTGCGCTGGTCGAAGCGCAGGCGGTAGATCGGCTCGGGCAGGGCAAAGCCTGCCTCTTCCAGCGCGACCTTGCAGGCAGCAATGGCGCGGCTGCGGGCCTTGCCCCAATCGGCCTCGCGCTGGTCGACCCAGCCGAAGAAGCGCAGCACCACGTTGCTATCGCCGACCTCCTCTATGCGCACCTCGGCGGAGGGATCGTCCAGCACGAAGGGCAGTCCGCGCAGCGTGTCGCGGCCCAGCGCCACCGCCGCTTCGGCATCGTCGTCGGCATCGACGCCCAGCGCGAAGTCGAAGCGCCGCTGCGGGTTGCGGGTGTAGTTGAGGATCACCGCCTTGAAGACGGTGGAATTGGGAATGCGCAGGTGGTTGCCGTCGAGGGTCATCAGCACGGTGGCGCGGCTGGTAAGCCGGATCACACGGCCTTCGTGCGCGTCGATCAGCACATGGTCGTTGGCGCGGAAAGGCTGGCGCAGGCTGAGCATCAGCGAAGCGACGTAGTTCTCCACCGTGTCACGCATGGCAAAGCCGAGCGCGATGCCGATGACCCCGGCGCCGCCCAACACCGCTCCCATCAGCGCACCTGCCCCGATCATGTCGAGCGCCACGACGAGGCCAAAGACAACGAAAACGAAGCGCAGGGCGCTGGCGATCAGTTCGGCGAGGAAGACGTTGGGTGTCAGCCGCCGCCACAGGCCCGAGAAGGACGAGAGCAGGTAACCGAACCCGCCAATCAGCAGCGCCACCAGCAGGGCGGTGCCGAGCAGCGGCAGCATGCGGGTAAATTCCTGCAGCCGGTCTCCCAGCCCGCCGATCCCGCCAGCAACGTCGACCGAGAGATCACGCTCGATGCCGTTCTCCACGGTCGCCACGCCTTCAACGCCAACGGCGATTGCCTCGGCCCGCTCGACTGCGGCATCGTCCGGAGCCATGCCGCCCAGCGTGACGACACCCTCGTTGACGGTGACGGTTACGGCCGAAAGGCTCGGGACATTGGTGAAGATGTCGGACAGGCGTCGGGCAATGCGCTCGTCAGTGTCGCCGTCACGTTCCAGTTCGATTGATCCGGCGGCAGGTGCTGCAGGCGGCGTGTCAGCCGCATCGGCGGGCAGGTCGGCACCGGGCACCGCTGCCGCGGCTGGCACCGCGAAAAGGGCCAGCGCAAGGGCGGCAACAAGATGCCGCAATAGTCTCAGAACAGGGCCGCGATGCCCTTGAAGCCGAAGGTCAGGGCCACGGGCAGGCCGACGACGGCGAGCCACAGCATGGCCACCTCGCGGCGGAACTGCGGAGCAAGGCCGGGATCGCTGGCATCGTGGGCGCTCAGCTCCTCCCAGCGCATTTCGAACCAGCGACAGGCGGGAATGACGGCAGCGACGAGCACCACCAGCGCAAAGTAGGGCAGCAGGGAACCGTGGCCGCTTTTCAGCGCGCCCATGGTCAGTACGATGTGTAGCCCGGTGTAAACCAGCAGGCCAAAGGCGACGTGATCGCTGATCTTGCGTCGCCAGTCGAGCTTGTGGGCCGTGCGGTTTTCCGCCTTGGTCGTTCCTTCGAGCGCCCTGTTCATTGCGCCTCTCCTTGTCCAATCCCGACTCCGGTTATCCCAAAACCGATGCATTCTTGCAAGGGCGTCAACCATAGGTTCATTTTGTTGCGCCAGACCCCATATCCAGCATGACCATGCAGGAATCTTGCCAAACACCCTTCAAAGGCTGGCACAGCGTGCTAGATGAGCGGCCATGACTGCACTCGACGACGAGCCACTGGACGAAGACGCGATGCTCCATGCCCTGGCCGACGCGCCTGCCAACGCCTCGCCTGCACTGCCGCCGCAGGGCGGGCTGGAGGTCGTCTCCATCGCCAAGAGCTATGACAAGCGCGCGGTCCTGACGGACATCTCGCTGACCGTGGCCAAGGGCGAAGTGCTGGGCCTGCTGGGCCCCAACGGAGCGGGCAAGACCACTTGCTTCTATTCGATCATGGGGCTGGTGAAGCCCGACAGCGGCCGCATCATGATGGACGGCGTCGACGTCACCAAGCTGCCGATGTACCGCCGCGCGATCCTCGGCCTGGGCTACCTGCCGCAGGAAACCTCGATCTTTCGCGGCATGACGGTGGAACAGAACATCCGCTGCGTGCTGGAAATGGTGGAGCCGGACAAGGCCACCCGCGAAGCCGAACTGGAGCGGCTGCTGGAGGAATTCCACATCACCCGCCTGCGCTCCAGCCCCGCCATGGCGCTGTCGGGCGGTGAACGCCGCCGCTGCGAAATCGCCCGCGCGCTGGCCGCCAAGCCTTCGATCATGCTGCTCGACGAACCCTTCGCGGGCATCGACCCGCTGTCGATCAGCGACATCCGTGACCTGGTGCGCGACCTGAAGGCGCGGGGCATCGGCGTGCTGATCACCGATCACAACGTCCGTGAGACTCTCGACATCGTCGACCGCGCCTGCATCATCTACGGCGGCCAGGTGCTGTTCGCCGGCAGCCCGCAGGAACTGGTCGCAGACGAGAACGTGCGCCGCCTCTATCTCGGCGAGCATTTCACGCTGTGACCTGTGATCCCGGCCTCGCGGCTGGGGCGCGGTGCCAGCCGCGAGGCAGGCGCCGCCCGAGCCTTGGCGAGCAGACATAATGGCGCTCGGTCCTCGCCTGGACCTCAGGCAATCGCAATCGCTGGTAATGACGCCGCAGCTGCAGCAGGCGATCAAGCTGCTGGCGCTGTCGAACCTCGAGATCGAAACCTTCATTGGCGAGGCGCTGGAGAGCAACCCGCTGCTCGAAGCGGGCGAAATGCGCGCCGAGAACCGTGACGCGCCGCCCGAAAGCGACGAACCGCAGATCAGCGATTCCTCCTCCGGCGACGGCAACGAGGCGCTCGATATCGATCCCGGCGCGCTGGACGTCGACCGCGATACCGGTGACTGGTCGGCGCACTCGGCGGGCGGCGGTGACGGCGAGGGCTTCGACTTCGAGAACCGCAGCAACGAGGACCTCTCGCTGGCGGACCACCTCGAAGCGCAGGTCGGCCCTGCCGCACCCGATCCGCAGACCGCCTTCATCGCCCGCCATATCGTGGGCCTGCTCGACGAGGCGGGCTATCTTGCCTCGGACCTGCGCGAGGTGGCGATCAACCTCGACGTCCCACTGGCGCAGGTCGAGCGCGCCCTGGCACTGGTCCAGTCGCTCGACCCCGCAGGCGTCGGCGCACGCAGCCTGTCCGAATGCCTCGCGCTGCAGGCGAAAGAGGCCGACCGCTACGATCCGTGCATGGAAGTGCTGATCGACAACCTCGAACTGGTCGCCAAGGGTGCCTTCGCGCACCTCAAGCGCATCTGCCGCGTCGATGACGAGGACCTCGCCGACATGCTCGCCGAGCTGCGCAGCTACGACCCCAAGCCGGGCCTTCAATTCGGCGGCAGCGCCAGCGCGGCGGTGGTGCCCGACGTGCTGCTCTCCGCCGTCACCGACGCCGAGGGCAACGAGGGCTGGGACATCCAGCTGAACGAGGCGACCCTGCCGCGGCTGGTGGTCAACCGCAGCTACTATGTCGAGCTGCGCGGCGGCTGCACCGGCAAGGAGGCCAAGGGCTGGCTAAGCGAGAAGCTGGCCGACGCCAACTGGCTGATCAAGGCGCTCGACCAGCGGCAGAAGACCATCCTGAAGGTCGCCGCCGAGATCGTGAAGCAGCAGGACGGCTTCTTCCGCCGCGGCGTTTCCGAACTGCGCCCGCTGACCCTGGCCCGCGTGGCCGAGGCCATCGAGATGCACGAAAGCACGGTCAGCCGCGTCACCAGCAACAAGTTCCTCGCCTGCGAACGCGGCACCTTCGAACTGAAGTACTTCTTCACTTCGGGCGTGGGCTCAGCCGACGGCGAAGGCGCCAGCGCCGAGGCGGTAAAGGCCCGCATCAAAGCCCTGTGCGACGCCGAAGACCCGAAGAAGATCCTCTCCGACGATGCTCTTGTCGACCTGCTTAAAGCCGAAGGATTTGATTTGGCGAGACGCACCGTAGCGAAATACCGCGAGGCTATCGGGATTGGGTCGTCGGTGCAGAGAAGGCGGGCGAAGAAGTTGCAGGCCATGGGGTGAGGGAAAGCTATCGGTTGCACTCATCGTGCTTCCAAGCGTAAATCTGCACCATGCTAAGAGCCTTCTTCAATCGCCTGCTCGGACGGAGCAAATCGGGGCCAACGCCGGGCGCTGAATTGGATCTGCCGCATGTTTCAGAAATTCCGAAAGTGGGGTGGCCACCACCGTCAAGTCTTCCGCCACCGCCGCCTACTCGTGGTGAAATCGAGAGCTGGATTCGCAGACACATCGAGCGCGATGTCACAGCAGGATATCTTTCGCGCGAAGAAATCATCCAGTCCGTCTGCGACGTCTTTATGGACGAGATGCCGGAAGACGAAATCGCCGTTTTCGCAGGGGGCATGATCGACGATGTTATTGCCCGCCACCGCGCCGAACAGGCCAGCTGGCCAGAAATCACCGATTGTGACCGGCTTGATGCGGCCTTTCGCACACTTGAGGAAAAGGGGATTGTTGCTCGGCAGCATTTCTCGTGCTGCGGCACCTGCGGATCGGCCGAGATATGGGATGAAATGGACGCCGCAGACCGGGCTGGCCTGCCTTCGCGAGGTTATGCCTTCTTCCACATGCAGGACACCGAAAGCGCAGTTGAGGGGCGCGGCCTCTATCTCAACTATGGAGCCAAGGAAGAAGGCGAAAGCGCGGCAGTGGGTATTGGCCACGAAATCCAGCAAGAACTCGAAAGGCATGGCCTGACGACCAACTGGGACGGTCAGCACGCACGGCGGATCGGACTATCGCTCGATTGGAAACGGCGTTCACAGCCAGCCTGAGCCCGAATTAAGTACTCGGCGATGGTATGGCTCGCGCAATCCCCTTTCCTACACCCCTTGCCCCATGCCTCCCTCCGCGGCATGACCGAGTCCACCGAAACCGCCCTCGCCCCGATCCCTGCACCCCGTCACGATGGCTGGACGCCCGCGCGGCAGGCCGCGTTCCTGCGTGAGCTTGCGGCCAGTCATTGCGTCTCTGCCGCCGCGCGCGCCGTCGGCATGAGCCGCCAGTCGGCCTATGCCTTGCGGGCGCGGCTCAAGGGTGAACCGTTCGACCTCGCGTGGCAGGCGGCCTTGCTATGCCGGTTCGACGTGCTGGCCGAGGCAGTGATCGAGCGGGCGATCAACGGGGTGGAGGTCCCGCATTACTACCAGGGCGAACTGGTCGGCACCTCGCGCAGGTTCGACGAACGCGCGGCAGTGGCACTCCTGGCCATTCGCGAGCGGTTCCATCCGCAGAGGCGCGAGTCCTGGCATCTTGCTTCCAGCTATCGCCCCGACGAGTTCGGCGCGCTGGTGGACCGGGTCGAGGACGGGCCTGAAACATGGGAGGAGGAGCAGTACCTCGATGCCGAATACCGACGGGCCTTGGCGGCGCAGCGCGCTGTGGAAGTTGAAGAGGACGACGATTACGGGGAGGAGGATTGATTTTGGCGGCCCGGTGTCAACTTCGTGTTGGGCGCGGAAACGCCCGCTCGCTGCGGGTTTGCGGGGGCAAGCGGGCATCGTCACGATGTCAGGTTTGTCAGGTTTGTTTTGCGCACCGACCTGCGTCGGTGCGTCCTCGCTAGACGCGCTTCGCTTCGCTACGCGCCCGCTGCGGGCGGGCGGTCGCCCTTGCGAGCCTGCGGCCCGATCAGCACGTGCTTTCTGGCGTCAGAAAGGAGGCCCGACCTTAACGACTTCCCCCCCACACCTTAACGGCCAGCACCCAAACCCGAGCGCAGCGAAGGGCACGGGCGACTGCCCGCCCGCAGGTGCCTCGCAACGGAGGCGCAGCCGTAGTGGAGAGAACAGCGCCGAGGACGCTCCGGCGGAGGCCGGAGCGCAAACCAAACAGTGTGACTCGAAAGACTCACACGGAAAGTCTTAACGCGGGAAACTCTTTATTAACCTTTTTTGGTGAGAAGTGGCGTGGTTAATTCCAGGCAACTGCTCCCAAGGGGGCAATCCTACGGGGACACGAAGGGGTAATACGATGCGCGTTCTGTTGATCGAAGACGAACCGACAACCGCCAAGGCGATCGAGCTGATGCTCACGACCGAGGGGTTCAACGTCTACTCGACCGATCTCGGCGAAGAGGGCCTCGATCTGGGCAAGCTGTATGATTACGACATCATCCTGCTCGACCTGAACCTGCCCGACATGCATGGCTATGACGTGCTCAAGAAGCTGCGCGTGGCCAAGGTGCAGACGCCGGTGCTGATCCTGTCGGGCATTGCCGAAATGGATTCCAAGATCCGTTCGTTCGGCTTCGGTGCCGACGACTACGTGACCAAGCCGTTCCACCGTGACGAGCTGGTCGCCCGCATCCACGCCGTGGTGCGCCGCTCGAAGGGCCACAGCCAGTCGGTCATCCGCACCGGCAAGCTGGCGGTGAACCTCGACGCCAAGACCGTCGAAGTCGACGGTGCCCGCGTCCACCTCACCGGCAAGGAATACGCGATGCTCGAGCTGCTTTCGCTGCGCAAGGGCACCACGCTGACCAAGGAAATGTTCCTCAACCACCTCTATGGCGGGATGGACGAGCCGGAACTGAAGATCATCGACGTGTTCATCTGCAAGCTGCGCAAGAAGCTGTCGAGCGCCTGCGGCGGCGAGAACTACATCGAAACCGTCTGGGGCCGCGGCTACGTGCTGCGCGATCCGGATGCGGTGGAAGAAGCCGCCTGAAACTGACGTACCCGAATGGGGGGTTGCGAACGGCCTGCTACCTGACGGTGGCGGGCCGTTTTGCTGTTGCCTACAGGCCCCGCCCTGCATAGGCGACAGGCAATGACGGCAGCGAGAAGACTGGAGTGCCTGTGACCCTCAGAATTGTCCTGGCAGCATTGCTGTTCGCGCCTTGTGTGCTTGGCATCCTGCCTTCAGGGGCGCGCGCCAAGGCACCCCAGTCGCAAGAGGAAGCGACCCAAATGTACCTCGGCTTGCGCGAGCTGGCGCTGACCACGCGGACGGACGATATCGGACTTGAGCCGGGCGACAGGACCGAACCCTACGGCGTTGTCATGGACATGGACATGCGAGGTGGCACCGTGACCATCGTCGCCTTCGCCAGCGGAGATGCCAGCATCTACTTGTCGACCGGCGGCGGGATTATCGGCTCCGGGCAGGAATCTGCACAGGTGGCGGAGGCCGCGCAGCAGTTCGTCATGGCCGCAGCCGAACATGTCGCAGCCTTGCCGCAAGCGACGGACTATCCTCTTCCTGATCGAGACGAAGTAAGGTTCTTCATCATCACGGAAAGCGGCGTCTATTCCGGCAATGCGAATGGCGAAGAGCTTGTGAACGGACATGACCCGCTGTCCCCGCTCTTTGCCGCCGGGCAGGAAGTCCTGACACAAATTCGCCTGCTGCGGGAACGGCAGGAGGCTGCCGGGCAGTAATAATTCTGCCTAGGCGGCGCGCAGTCCCTGAAGGTCGAGCCCGCTCGGCTGCTGGAACAGGCGCAGGCCGAACTCGGGCAGGATCGCCAGCAGGTGATCGAAAATGTCAGCCTGGATGCGTTCGTACTCGCCCCAGTCGGTGGTTCCGGTGAAGCAATAGATTTCCAGCGGCAGGCCTTGCGGGGTCGGTTCCAGCTGGCGGACCAGCAGGGTGAAATGCTTGTCCTCCAGCTCCGGATGGGCGCGCAGGTAGGCGATCACATAGGCGCGGAAGGTGCCCACGTTGGTGATCCGCCGCGCGTTGACCGGGTTGCTGTCGCCCGCCAGCTCGCGCGCGTTCCACTCGGACAATTCCCTGTCCTTGTCGGCAAGGTAATCGGAAAGCAGGCGGAAACGGCGCAGGTTGTCGACTTCCTCGTCAGACAGGAAGCGGACGGAGTTCTGGTCCAGCGGCAGGGCGCGCTTGATGCGGCGACCGCCGGCATCGCTCATCCCGCGCCAGTTGCGGTAACTGTCGGAAATCAGCCGGTGCGTGGGAATGGTGGTGATGGTCTTGTCGAAGTTCTGCACCTTCACCGTGTGCAGCGCGATGTCGATCACGTCGCCATCGGCGTTCATGCCGGGCATCTCGATCCAGTCGCCAACCCGCAGCATGTCGTTGCTGGTCAACTGGACCGAGGCGACGAGCGAGAGGATGGTGTCCTTGAACACCAGCAGCAGCACGGCGGCCATGGCCCCCAGGCCGGACAGCAAAAGCAGCGGCGACTGTTCGATCAGCGCCGAGATGCCGAGGATTGCCGCGCCGCAGTAGATGACGATCTTGAGGACCTGCACATAGCCCTTGATCGGCCGCATGTGCGCATCGGGGCGGCGGCGGTAGACCTCGTCGACGTAGTCGAGAGCCTTGCTCATCGCCATGGCCACGCTCAGCACGATCGAGGCCTCGGCAAGGTTACGGACGAGCAAAGTCAGTTCTTCGGGAAGGTTGGGAACATGCTGGATACCATTGGCAACGATCAGCAACGGCGCGACGGTCGCCAGCCGGAAGGCAGCCTTGTCCGCGGTCAGGCTGCGCGTGTCGAGGAAGGGCGCGGCCAGCCGCAGCAGGACGCGCTTGAGCAGGTAGTTGACCGCCAGCGCGACCAGCACCAGCACGGCGAGCGCGATGACGGTCTGCGCCCATCCGGGCTGGGCTTCGAAAAGTGCAATGGCCTGTTCCATGGCCGCGCGCCTAGCCGAAGCCGGACGCAAGTCTCAACCCCGCGGGTTATTTGCGAACTGGACAAAGGAGGGGAGCCACCACGGCCTGCGCTTCGGCTGCAAAGCAGCCGCCAGGGCGACCGCCCGCCCGCAGCGTGGGCAGCTTGCCTGCCCGAAAGCGAGGACAGCCAAGTGGCCGGACGGCCACGCCGGCGCTTGAGGCCAAACAAAAAGAATGTATGCGCAGCAGACATGACAGCGCACAAGGAAGGCGATCCGACAACGCTCAACCGGCTCTATGGCCGCAGCCAGGGCAAGCCCCTGCGCGCCGCGCAGCAGGAGCTGGTCGACACCCTGTTGCCGCGCATCGCGGTGCCGGCGGAGGGGCCTGTGACGGCAGAGCGCCTGTTCGGCGAGGACCGTCCGCTGCATTTCGAGATTGGCTTCGGCGGCGGCGAGCACATGGCTTACCGCGCCGACCTGCTGCCCGACCACGGCTTCATAGGTGCCGAGCCCTTCCTCAACGGCGTGGCGCAGGCGCTGACCCATGTCCGTGATGGCACGCTGGCCAACGTCCGCATCCACCACGGCGACGCGCTGGAAGTGCTCTCGCGTATCCCGGACGGATCGCTGACCATGCTCTACCTGCTGCACCCGGATCCCTGGCCCAAGGCCAAGCACGCCAAGCGGCGGATGATGAACGATGGGCCGGTGCAGATGTTCGCCGACAAGCTGAAGCCCGGTGGCGAGTTCCGTTTCGGCACTGACCATCCGGTCTATGTCCGCCACGCGCTGATGGTGATGCAGCGGTTCATGGACCCCGAGAGCGGACCCTTCGAATGGGTGACCGACGGCCCGAACAGCTTCCGCAACCGCCCCTCCGGCTGGCCCGAGACGCGTTACGAGCACAAGGCGCGCAACACCTACGGGCACGAGGTTTGGTACTTCCGCTATCGGCGGAAATAGGTTGGAACTTCCCTGCTCGCGCACCAGTTCAGTCCGAAAGGATTGAAAGGACATTTGCATGAGTGACAAGACAGCCATCGTGATCGGCGCCTCGCGCGGCCTCGGCTTGGGACTGACGCAGGAACTGGCGCGGCGCGGGTACAAGGTGATCGCCACCGAACGCAGCACCAGCCCCGATCTGCACGACGTTGCCGAGGCCAATGCACCCTTGGTCGAAGTCATGAAGTGCGACGTGACTGACGAGCAGGCAGTGGCCGGGATTGCCCATGCCTGCGCGGAAGGTTCAGTCAACCTGCTGGTGATGAATCCCGGTATCTACGGCGGTGACGCGCAAGGGATCGAAGACCTGACGCGTGACAATGTCGCCGATATCGTGATGACCAATGCCGTTGCCCCGGCGCAGGCGGCCCTCGCGCTGCTGCCGCTGATGAAGCAGGGCGGCACGATTGCCATGATGTCGAGCAAGATGGGTTCGATCGACGATTCCTCGGGCGGCACGAACCTCTACCGCCTGTCCAAGGTGTCGCAGAACATGCTGGCGCGCTCGCTCTTCGCCAAGCACGCAGAGGAACGCGGCGTGGGCGTGATCTCGCTGCACCCCGGCTGGGTGCGCACCGACATGGGCGGGCCGAACGGCCTGATCGACGTGGAGACGAGCGTGAACGGCATGCTCGACCTGCTCGAGGCCGAGGCCACGCCGCGCCACGCTTTCCTTGCTTACGACGGCACCGAAGTGCCGTGGTAGGCGGCTAGCCCACGACCCCCGCAGAGGCCAGCACGGCCAGTGTCAGCACGTCGGGTGCCAGCGAGGTCATGGGGGCGATCTGCACCGGCTTTTCCGAACCGATCATCAGCGGGCCGATGGTGGTATCGCCGGACAGTTCGCGCAGCAGCTTGGCCGAAAGGTTGGCAGACTGCAGGCCGGGCATGATCAGCACGTTGGCCGGGCCGGACAGGCGGCTGAACGGGTAGAGCGCCATGACCTTGTCGTTGAGCGCGGCATCGGGCGCCATCTCGCCTTCGTATTCGAAGTTCACCGTTTCGTCGGCATCGAGGATCGCCACGGCGTCGCGGATATTGCCCAGCCACTGTCCCGGCGGGTTGCCGAAGGTGGAATAGGACAGGAAGGCGACGCGCGGTTCGTGGCCCATGCGGCGGGCGACGGCAGCGCTTTCCTTGGCGATATGGGCCAGCTGTTCGGCACTGGGTCGCTCGTTGATCACCGTGTCGGCGAGGAAGGTGGTGTGGTTCTTGCCGATCACCATGTGCATGCCGAAGGGCGTATGGCCCGGCTTGTGATCAAGCACGCGGCCAATCTCGCGCGCGGTCTGGCTGAAGGTCCGGGTCAGGCCGGTGATCATGCCATCGCCTTCGCCCAATGCTACCAGCAGGGCGGCGAAGACGTTGCGTTCCTGGTTCACCATGCGGCGCACGTCGCGCTCGGTATGACCGCGCCGTTGGAGCCGCTTGTAGAGGTATTCCACCATCGGCTCGATCTTCTCGTAGGTGTTCGAGTTGGCGATCTCGAAGCTGTCGGGATCTTCCACCGACAGTTCCACCAGCTTCTCGCGCACCTTCTCGGTCCGGCCGACAAGGATCGGCGTGCCATAGCCGAAATCGCGGAACTGGATGGCGGCGCGCAGCGCCACTTCTTCCTCCGCCTCCGCGAAGACCATCCGCTTGGGATTGGCCTTGGCGTCTTCGTAAACGCGGGTGAGCACCGACGTCGTCGGGTTGAGCCGCGCCTTGAGCTGGTGGCGGTATTCGTCGAAATCCTCGATCGGCGATTGCGCCACACCCGAATCCATCGCCGCCTTGGCCACGGCGGAGGAGACAACCTCCATCAGGCGCGGATCGAAGGGCGCCGGGATGATGTATTCGACGCCGAACTGGTGATTCTTGCCGTATGCGGCGGCCACTTCCTCGGGCACACGTTCGCGGGCCAGTTCGGCAATGGCACGGGCGGCGGCGACCTTCATTTCCTCGTTGATCGCGGTGGCCCGCACATCGAGCGCGCCGCGGAAGATAAAGGGGAAGCCGAGCACGTTGTTGACCTGGTTGGGGAAGTCGCTGCGCCCGGTCGCCACGATGGCATCGGGACGCACGGCCTTGGCTTCGTCCGGCATGATTTCCGGCGTCGGGTTGGCCATGGCGAAGATGATCGGCTGGTCCGCCATCTCGGCCACCCATTCGGGCTTGAGCGCGCCGGCAGCCGACAGGCCGAGGAAGATGTCCGCCCCCTTCAGCGCCTCTTCCAGCGTGCGGTGTTCGGTCTCCACCGCGTGGGCACTCTTCCATTGGTCCACGCCTTCGCGGCCGGGATAGATCGGCCCCTTGCGATCACAGACGATGACGTTCTCGTGCTTGACGCCCATGGCCTTCACCAGCGCGGTACAGGCGAGCGCGGCGGCACCGGCACCGTTCACCACAACCTTCACCTCGGCAACGTCGCGCTTGGTCAGGTGGCAGGCGTTGAGCAGGCCAGCAGCGGTGATGATCGCCGTGCCATGCTGGTCGTCATGCATGATCGGAATGTTCATCCGTTCACGCAAAGCCTGCTCGATGATAAAGCATTCGGGCGCGCCGATGTCTTCCAGGTTGATGCCGCCAAAGGTCGGCTCCATCAGGGCGACCGCCTCGATGAACTTCTCGGGGTCTTCGGTATCGAGCTCGATGTCGATGGAATCGACGTCGGCGAAGCGCTTGAACAGCACCGCCTTGCCTTCCATGACAGGCTTCGAGGCCAGCGCACCGAGATTGCCCAGGCCAAGGATCGCCGTGCCGTTCGAAATCACGGCCACAAGGTTCGACTTGGCAGTGTACTTGGCAGCATTGGCGGGATCGTCAGCGATGGCCTGCACGGGCACGGCGACGCCGGGCGAATAGGCCAGGCTCAGGTCGCGCTGGGTGGTCATCGGCTTGGAGGCGATGATCTCGATCTTACCCGGGCGGATAGCCTCGTGGTAGAACAGCGCCTCGCGCTCGGTGAAACTGGTCTTCTTTTCGTCGGCCACGCGTGAATCCCCCTTTGCTACGCGGACCATAGAGCGGGTTTTCGTGCTGCGATAGGGGAAAGCGGCACGCCCGCCCTTCCCGAATCGGCGCGCACGGGGCTAGTCCCGCTGTCTCCATGGCCGGCCCTCAATCCTCAACTGCAACTCCCATGATGGCGCAATATTTCGACCTCAAGTCGGAGGCCGGCGATTGCCTGTTGTTCTACCGCATGGGCGACTTCTTCGAGCTGTTCTTCGACGACGCAAAAACGGCTGCGGGCGTGCTCGATATCGCGCTGACCACGCGCGGCGAACACAGCGGGGAGCCGGTGCCCATGTGCGGCGTGCCGGTGCATGCGGCGGAAGGCTACCTGGCAAGGCTGATCAAGGCAGGATGCCGGGTGGCGATCGCCGAGCAGGTGGAAACGCCGGACGAGGCCAAGGAACGCGCCCGGCGCGAAGGCTCGCCGGTGTCGAAGGCGCTGGTGAAGCGCGACATCGTGCGCTTCGTAACGGCGGGCACGCTCACCGAAGAGGCCCTGCTGGAGCCGCGCCGCGCCAACATGCTGGCAGCCGTCTGCGATGTGCGCGGAACCTGCGGCGTGGCGGCCTGCGACATCTCGACCGGGGCCATGACGCTGGAGGAATGCGCGCCCGAGCGCCTGCCCGCCGTGCTGGCGCGGATCGGGGCAAGCGAAGTGGTCGTGCCCGAAGGCTGGGACGAAGCTCCGTTCGAAGCAGTCCTGCGCCCCCGTAGCGACTTCGGAAGCGACGCCGGGGAGGCGCGGCTCAAGAAGGTCCACGGCGTGGCGACGCTCGACGGGTTTGGCCAGTTCAGCCGCGCCATGCTTGCGGCAGCGGGCGGGCTGGTGGCCTATCTCGAACATGCCGGACGCGGTTCGCTGCCGCTACTGCTGCCACCGCAAGCCCGCGCCAGCGGCGAACACATGGCCATGGATGAGGCAACCCGGGCCAGCCTTGAAATCCTCACCAGCCAGCAGGGTGGCCGCACCGGCAGCCTGATCGCGGCAATCGACCGCTGCGTTACCGGCGCGGGTGCGCGACAACTCGCCGAAGATCTCGCTGCACCGTTAGCAGACCGGCCAGCGATCGAGGAGCGGCTGGCGCTGGTCAGCTTCGTGCTCGCCGATCCCCTGTTGCGGGCGGACTTGCGCGGCATGTTGCGGAGCCTGCCCGATATTGGCCGCGCGCTGGGCCGGATCGTTGCCGGTCGCGGCAGTCCGCGCGACCTGGGCCAGGTACGCGACGGGTTGAGCGAAGCGCGACGCATCCACGAACTGCTGCAAGGCCAGCCGGACCGGCCGACCCTGCTCGACAGCCTGCTGCCGCATTTGCGCGGACACGGCGAACTGACCGACCTGCTCAGCCGCGCGCTGGTGCCCTCGCCGCCCACCGAGCGGCAGAACGGCGGCTATATCGCGGAAGGCTACGACGCCGCGCTGGATGACCTGCGGGCCACCTCGGGCAATGCCCGCCGCGCCATTGCCGCGCTGGAAGCGCGCTACCGCGAGGAAACGGACACCCCTTCGCTCAAGATCAAGCACAACGGCGTGCTCGGCTATTTCATCGAAGTGCCGAGCAAGCACGCCGACAAGCTGATGGCGCAGGATTCCGGCTTCACCCACCGCCAGACCATGGCCAATGCCGCGCGCTTCAACTCGCTGCATCTGCACGAGGAAGCCAACCGCATCGCCGAGGCCGGCGGCCATGCGCTAGCGGCGGAAGAGGCGCATTTCGAAGGGTTCGTGGAGCGCATCTGTGCGCGGCGTGAGGCCATTGCCGCCACTGCCGCAGCACTGGCCCGGCTCGACGTTGCCGCTGGACAGGCCGAGCGCGCGAGCGATGGCGAATGGTGCCGCCCTGACGTCACCGAAGAGCCCGTGCTCGCCATTGAGGGCGGACGCCACCCCGTGGTCGAAGCGGCTCTCGCCGCGCAGGGCGAACGCTTCGTCGCCAACGACTGCGCGCTTTCGCAGCGCGACCGGCTGTGGCTGGTCGGCGGGCCCAACATGGGCGGCAAGTCGACCTTTCTGCGCCAGAATGCGCTGATCGTGCTGCTGGCCCAGGCGGGCGGCTATGTCCCCGCCCACGCCGCGCGGATCGGGTTGGTAGACCAGTTGTTCAGCCGCGTCGGCGCGTCGGACAACTTGGCGCGCGGGCGATCCACCTTCATGGTCGAGATGGTCGAGACCGCCGCCATCCTGAGCCAGGCGGGCGAACGCAGTTTCGTGATCCTCGACGAAGTCGGACGCGGCACTTCCACCTACGACGGCCTCGCCTTGGCATGGGCCGTCGCCGAAGCGATCCATGAGACCAACAAGAGCCGCTGCCTCTTCGCGACGCACTATCACGAGATGGCGCGACTGGCGGAGACCTGCGAGGCGCTGAGCCTGCACCACGTCCGCGCCAAAGAATGGAAGGGCGACCTTGTCCTGCTGCACGAGCTGGCCGAGGGCGCGGCGGACCGCTCCTATGGCCTCGCCGTCGCCAAACTAGCGGGTGTGCCGCCACAAGTGGTCAAGCGCGCCAAGTCGGTGCTCGATCGGCTGGAAAAGGGACGCGCCGAAACCGGCGGGCTGGCCGCTGGCCTTGGCGAACTGCCGCTCTTCGCGGCTGTCGCCCACGAGGTCGAGGAAGACCGCGACCTGCTGCGCGAAGAGCTGCAAGCTCTCGACGTCGATGCCCTCACCCCGCGCGAGGCGCTGGACCTGCTTTACCAGCTCAAGCGGCAAGCCGACGAAGACTGAGCACACGCCGATTTGCCAAAGCGCGCTGGCCCGCTAACCTGGCGGCATGGCGCAAGACGATCCGCCCGACGACGAAGACAAGTCCACCCACTGGGCGGAGTTCCGCACGGACCTTGCCGAGGATCGCACCATCATGGCGATGGAACGCACTTACGCCGGGTGGATCCGCACGGCTTTCGCTGCCATCGGTATCGGGCTGGGTTTTCGTGCGGTGTTCGGCGATTTCGAGCCACCGTGGCTGGCCCGGGCTATCGCCACCGTGTTCATCCTTGCCGGAGGCTGGCTGGCGCTGGCGGCATCCAAGCGCGCCTGTAATACGCTGGACAAGCTCCACGCACACGAACTGGAAGGCACGTCGCCGCCCAATTTCCGGCTGCTGTCATGGTGCGTTGCTTTCGGCGCAGCAGTGCTGACCGCCGGCCTCTGGATCCTCAACGATGGCAGTATCGGCGGCGGCTAGCTGTTGATCGGCTGTTCGATCGCATCGTCCTTGGCCGCTTGGCCCTTGCCGTACTTGCCCTCGTTATCATCGTGGTTCGGTTCGCCAGTGTAAGCATCCATGTCGATGCGTCCCGAACTTTCCATGTCGCGCATGTGGTCGACGGTGTCTTGCTTCGACATGTTGAGCAGGGTGATGCCGCCATGAGCCTTTTCACTCTCGGTCGGCATGCGCGTGGTCACGGTCGTGCGGCGCGCTTCCGCTGATACGGCCTGCGCCTGCATCAGGTGCTCGTCCTGCTCGTCGTTATGGGTCTCGGGGGCAAGGCCCGCCTGACGCGCTTCGGGGCTTTCAGCCTTGGAATTGCTCATCAATTGTCTCCTTTGCCTCACCAACGGGCGAGCAAGGAGGCTTGTTCCAAATTCTACCGGTTGGCGCCGGGCGTCCAGAGCACGTCGTCCTTGCCGCCATCATTGGCGACGCGGGCGGCGGTGAAGAGGTAGTCGGACAAGCGATTGATGAAGGCCAGCGCCGCCGGGTTGACCGGTTCGCCTTGCGCCAGCGCGGTCATGGAGCGTTCCGCCCGCCGCGCGACGGTGCGCGCCACGTGCAGCCGCGCGGCCAGCTCGCTGCCGCCGGGCAGGACGAAACTGGTCAGCGGCTCCAGCGCGGCGTTGAGCGCGTCGATCCGCGTCTCGATCCATTGGGCCTGTGCCGGAACGATCCGCAGCACCATCTCGCCGGGTTCGAAGTCCTCGCCCGGCGTGGCGAGGTCGGCGCCGAGGTCGAACAGGTCGTTCTGCAAACGGACAAGGTCGGCGCAAAGTTCGCCCTCGGCCACCACGGCTGCCATGCCGATGGCAGCATTGGCTTCGTCGACGTCGCCTACTGCCTGCATCCGCGCTGCATGCTTGGGTAGCCGGGACCCGTCGACGAGCCCGGTGGTGCCGTCATCCCCAGTGCGGGTGTAGATCTTGTTCAATTTTACCATTTCATCTTCCGAAAGCGCCTCCGCGCTTTCGTCCTCGCTATGCGCGCAGGCAAGCTGCGCCCGCTGCGGGCGGGCGGTCGCCCTTGCGGTCGGCTAACCGCCGACCGTGTCACTCACTACTACCGATTAATCAAGAGCAGCACCGCGACGACGGCAATTGCCAGGGCCTGGTACTTGATGCGCGAGAACATGGCGCGGTTCTGGGCTTCCATCAGCGCCTTGGAGTTTTCACCGCCGCTTTCGAGGTCGATCTTGGTCGTCTGCAGGAAGGCGACGATGCCGCGCACCAGTGAGACTGCCGCCATGATGGCGAAGAAGATGAGCAGGATGGTGAGGAATGTGTTCATGATCCACCATGTGGGAAGCGGGAGAGGGTAATGCCACACGGCATTTGGCCCATGCGCAGCTTTTCGGCAAGCACGCGTCCGTCTTCGCCCGCTTCGCGCATGTCGGCCAGACCCCAGCGGCGTTCGCCCGACTGGCGGCTCTTGGCCAATTTCTTGCCCTCGTCCTCCAGCAGCAGGCCATGGTGGTGCCAGCGCGGAACGGGCAGTCCGAGCAGTTCCTGCAACAATCGGTGCACGTGGGTGGCGATGAACAGGTCCTCCCCGCGCGTTACCAGCGTGACGCCGTCCGCCGCATCGTCCAGCGTCGCGGCGAGGTGATAGCTGGCGGGCGCATCCTTGCGCACCAGCACCACGTCGCCCAGCTCGCGCGGATTGGCGAGGATCGTGCCGGCGCTCTCATCCTCCCAGAACAGCTCCCCGGTACGCTCGAGCGCTGCCTCGCAATCCAGTCGCAAGGCGAAGGATCGTGAGGGGTCGTAGTTCTCGCCCTTGCAGGTGCCCGGATAGATCGCACCTTCGGGCCCGATCTCGGGCTCCAGCGCAGCGATCTCCGCGCGGGTGCAGGTGCAGCGGTAGAGCAGCCCCTCGTCCAGCAGGCGCCGTGCGGCGGCTTCGTAGCTTTCAAGGCGCGTGGACTGGGCGGGCACCTC
Organism: Alphaproteobacteria bacterium; assembly: GCA_030431875.1. Taxonomy (GTDB): domain Bacteria; phylum Pseudomonadota; class Alphaproteobacteria; order Sphingomonadales; family Sphingomonadaceae; genus Alteraurantiacibacter. The sequence continues at coordinate 36,124 of JAUIIG010000003.1, read as the reverse complement.
CTCCCATTCCAGCCCCAGCCATTCGAGATCGCGGCGGAAGTGGTCCGCCAGCTCGGGGCGTGAACGGGCACCGTCGATATCCTCGATCCGCAGCAGGAACCGCCCCTCCGCTTCGCGCGCAAGGTCATGCGCCACGATGGCTGACCACGCATGACCAAGGTGCAGCGGGCCGTTGGGACTGGGGGCGAAACGGGTGACGATCATGGGCAGATTGGCTTATGCCACAGAGCGTCCCATGTGAATATCCCTGTGGATAGCCTGTCTGTAACAGGGTTGACGTTTTTCGATGCAAAGGCACATTCCAGATCAATCAGGGAGGGCACAGGAACGTGTTCAAAGCCGAACTGATCGAACGGGCCGCGAAGTTTCGCAGCGCTGACGATGACCCGACGCGGAAGCTGGAAAGCTGCCCGGCGCTGGTGCTGAACGCCGACTATACCCCGCTCTCCTACTACCCGCTCAGCCTCTGGCCCTGGCAGACCGCGATCAAGGCGGTGTTCCTCGAACGGGTGGATATCGTGGCGAGTTACGACCGCGCGGTGCACTCGCAATCGCTCGACATGCAGGTGCCCAGCGTGATCGCGCTGCGGCAATATGTGAAGCCGAGCCAGTTCCCCGCCTTCACCCGTTTCAACCTGTTCCTGCGCGATAAGTTTTCCTGCCAGTACTGCGGCAGCCAGCAGCACCTCACCTACGACCACGTGATCCCGCGCCGGCTTGGCGGCAAGACCACGTGGGAGAACATCGCCACGGCCTGTGCCCCGTGCAACATGAAGAAGGGTGGCCGGACCCCGCAGCAGGCGAACATGCGGCTGCATGTCGAGCCGATCCGACCGACGAGCTGGCAACTACAGCAGCAGGGCAAGGCCTTCCCGCCGAACTACCTCCACGAAACCTGGCGCGACTGGCTCTACTGGGACATCGAGCTGGAGGAGTGAGGTAGCAGGCTAGATTCCTTCGCCCTCGTCGTAGAGAAAAAGTGTCACAGCCGAAGGTTGAGCATCCGCCCAGACTATCGCTTCTTGCAACGAAACTCCTTCTCGCTCCTCGTACGTAATGTCATCGGGACTGTCGGGAACGGTATCCGCATCATTGACCGAGTTATCATGCGCGGTTGCTTCGATAACGGCATTAACGCGTTTCCACCGATGTCGTCGTTTGCGATTGTCTATCACATTGAAGATCATGCTGCTTCTCAGGTAACCGCCGCCCGCGCCGCGTATTCCGGCTTCTGCCATTCCCCGCTGTCGAGAATATCGCGCAGTTCGCTCACCACGCGCCAGCAGTCGGCGAAGCGGACGTAGGCGGGGGCGAAGCCGATACGCAGCAGGTCCGGCGCGCGGAAGTCTCCGATGACCTTGCGGGCGATCAGGGCCTGGCACAGTTCGTAGGCGTGGTCGTGCCGGTAGGAGAGCTGGCTGCCGCGAGCCGATGGGTCTTCGGGCGAGACGCAGGGCAGTTCTGGCACAACGTCCGCCATGGCCTGGCGGGTGAATTCGGATAGTGCGCGCGACTTGGCGACCAGCGCGTCGATGCCGATGGCGGCGATCAGGTCGACGCCCACTTCCAGCGCGCTCATCGAGAGGATCGGCGGCGTGCCCGCTAGCATCTGTTCGATGCCCGGTGCGGGCTCGTAGTGGTCGACGAAGGTGAAAGGCGACTTGTGGCCCATCCAGCCGCTGAGCGGTTGCTGCAACACCTCCTGGTGGCGGAAAGCAGCATAGGCGAAGGCGGGCGCACCGGGGCCGCCGTTCAGATACTTGTAGCCGCAACCCACGGCAAAGTCGGCGCCAGCTTCCTCCAGATCGACATGCACCGCGCCGGTAGAATGCGACAGGTCCCACAGCACTAGCGCTCCTGCCTCGTGTGCAGCCTCCGTCAGGCGCTGCATGTCGAAGATCTCGCCGGTCTTGTAATGCACGTGGGTGAGCAGCAGCAGCGCCACGTCATCATCCAGCGCGGCTTCGATCTGGTCACGCTCGGCCAGCCGCGCTTCGGCAAGGCCCTGCTGCACCAGCCCGTCGATCATGTAGAGATCGGTGGGAAAGTTGCCCGGTTCGGACAGCACCACCTTGCGTCCCGGCCGCATGGCCAGGGCTGCGCTGATCAGCTTGAACAGGTTCACCGAGACGGAATCGCAAGCGATCACCTCTTCGGGCCGTGCACCGATCAGCGGCGCGATCTTGGAGCCGATCCGCCCGGGCAAGTCGATCCATCCGGCTGCGTTCCAGCTGGTGACCAGCCCCTCGCCCCATTCCTGGCGGACAACCTCTTCGATCCGCACCGGCGTCGCCTTGGGCAGGGCGCCAAGCGAATTGCCGTCGAGATAGGCCAGGTCTTCATCGATCAGGTATTCCCTGCGCCACTTGACGAGCGGGTCGGCGGCATCAAGCCTTGCTGCTTCGGCAGCCCAATCCGTCACAGCTCGGTCCTCACCGCCAGCAATTCAGGGAAGAAGCCCAGCTTGAGCACGCTTTCGAGGTAAGGCACGCCGGCCGTGCCGCCGGTGCCGGTCTTGAAGCCGATGATCCGCTCCACCGTCTTGAGGTGACCGAAGCGCCAGCGCTGGAAATGATATTCGAGGTCGACCAGCTTTTCAGCCAGTTCGTAGAGATCCCAATGCGTCTTGGGATCACGGTAGACCTGTGCCCAGGCCTCGACCACTTCGGGAATAGACTGGTGCGGCGTGCCGAGTTCGCCTTCGACGACGCCTTGCGGGATGGCAAAGCCGCGCTTGCGCAGCAACCGCAGCACTTCGCCGTAGAGGCTGGGCCGCGCCAGTTCGGCGCGCAACTTGTCGGCCACCTCGGGCGTGGCCTCGTGCATGGTCACCTTCTTCGGATCGCGCCCGCCAAGGATGAATTCCATCATCCGGTACTGCGCCGACTGGAACCCGCTGGAGGAGCCGAGGTGCGGGCGGATCAGCGAATAGTCATGCGGCGTCATCGTGGCGAGCACGTCCCAACTGGAAATCAGCTGCCGCTGCGCCTGCGCCACGCGGCTCAGCATCTTGAAGGCGGGATCGAGATCGTCGGCAATCACCAGCTCGCGCGCGGCTTCCAGCTCGTGCAGGCACAGCTTGAGCCATAGCTCGCTCGCCTGGTGGACGATGATGAAGAGGAACTCGTCGTGCGCGTCCGAGGCAGGGTGCTGGGCCGCCAGGATACGTGCGAGGTCGAGGTAGGACGAATAGGTTACATCGCGCGCCATGGCCCGCTCCTAGGCCAGACTGGTCGCGATGGAAACTATTTGCAGGGCGCTACCCCTCGATCACGCGGCTTTCCGGGTGATGCTTGTCGAGGTGCCGCTTCACGATCCGCAGGTTGCGGGTGTTGGAGCGGAACAGGAAGTCGAACAGGTCGCCCACCATGGGCACGGCACCTACGGCGCTGTCGAAAGCGACATTGCCCGCCATGCGCAGCAGCTTCCACTTGGGCATGCCCAGGTTGCGCGCTTCCCAGACGATATAGGCACCCAGGCCCATCGCTACGACGTCACCTACCACCGGCACCAGGCCGACGATGGCATCGAGGCCGACTGGCCGGTTGATACCCGGAATCACGAAACTGCGTTCGAGCAATTGCTCCATCGCCTCGATCCGGCGGCGGATCGAAACCGTATCCGTGCCGAGCGGCAGGTCGGCGGTCATAGGGCGTGGACGCTGGACGTTTTCAGTCATGCAAGCAGGTCTCCTTGGCCCTTATCTGGGTATTTCGGCCATCTCCGGCAAGGGATGGAAGGCATAGACGTTGGCATCGAAGCCATTGACGCCGCCGCGGATAAGCGACCAACGCAAGGGCGAACCTATTGGAATATAGACATTTGCCAGAGTCAGGTTGGCTTCTGCCTGGGCCATCAGGCGCGCGCGCGAGGCGGGGTCGCGTTCGGCCATGGCAAGTTCCACCTGGGCATCGACATCCTCGTCGCACAGGCCCTGCCGCAGCGAGCAGTTGAACTGGTTGAGGAACCAGCGCGGGGCGGGATATCGCGCCACCCGGTCGACCAGCACCAGGTCCGCCTCGCGGGCATCGGCCACGCGCTGCAGGCGGATGCCTATGCTGGCGAGCTGGCGCGCCAGGTCCTCGTAGAAGCGGCTCCAGCCGGGCCCGCTTTCGAGGGCGATGGTCAGCACGGCCGGCTGCGAAAGGTCTCCTTCGTCGAACTGCTGGCGCCAGGCGGCGATCCGCGCGGTGGCTTCGGCTCGCAGGTCGGCAATGGGCTCGTCCACCCAGCGTTCGCGGACCAGTCCCGGGTCTCCCGGCAGCCCGGGTGAAACCGGCCGCGTCGTCGGCACCCACCCGCCGATGTTGTAGCGTTCGAGCAGGGCCTGCCGGTCGATTGCCATGGCCAGCCCTTCGCGCACGCCGTCGTTGCCCAACAGGCCGTCCTCGCTACGCACCTGCAAGCCGAACAGGCCGTAGGTCGTATCGATCTGCAAGGTGCCCGAGGACAGCGGGCCGGTTTCCACCAGCGGCAGGTCCCCCAACGTGCCGCCCATGACCAGCTGCACCTCGCCGTTGTCGAACATGGCGATGGCGTCAGCAGCAGGGCGCATATGCAGGCGCAGCAGGCGCACATCGTCCTGCCAGTCCTCTTCATCCGGCAGCCCGCGCGCCAGCGGCGGCTTCATCTCCAGCGTGATATCGCCGTTCTCCCGCCGAACCAGCGACATGGCGCCGGTTTCCCCGCCAGGTTGGCGCAAGGCCAACTCGGGCTGGGCGAGCAGTTGCAGCAAGTAGGGTTCGGGCGTTGCCAGCCGGATCTCGATAACGCGCCCGGCCATGGCGCGTACCTCTGCGATCAATGACAGGTCGTTACCCAGCGAGGTCCCGTCGAGTCCGTCGAGCGCCTGTTCCAGCGCCTCGCGCACGCTGGCGGCCGTCATCGGTTCGCCGTCGGGCCACGTGGTGTCACGCAGGCGGAAAATGTAGCTGAGCCCGTCGTCGGTTGGCAGCCAGGTCTCGGCGATTGCCGGAACAACCTCGCCTTGCGCATTGAGCGTGACCAGCCCGGTCTGGGTAGCGCCGCGAACGTGCTGGGCCGGGCCGGAAAGCCGCAGGCCGGTGGTCAGGACGGCATCCTCGTCACCGATAAGGACGATATCCAGTTCGCCGTCATTGCTGGAGCCGCAAGCCGAAAGGCCAGCAAGCAGCACAAGGCAAAGCGGGAGCAGGGAAAGCTTCATCGTTCGCCCGAATAGGGCGAGGCGGCGACGGCATCAACTGCGCAGGTCGATCAGATCTTGCGTAACTTGCGGTCGGGTTCGGGGCTGGGCGGAGTGTAGGACACCGTTGTGCCGGTGATGCTCGCACGCGCCACACGCGGATCGATCTCGTCGACGAAGGCGATACCGAAGCGGTTGCCCTGCTTCCAGGCCACGGTGCCATCCACCCAGCCGATATTGCGCAGCTCGATTTCCACCAGTGCGCCGCGCAGCACCTGCACGTCACCTTCGGCCATCATGCCGCCAGCGGACAGGTTACGCACCTTGACGCGGTACATCTGCTCCTGCCCGTCAACACGCAGTTGAGCGAGCAGGAACAGGCTGTCGCGATCAACCTGGCGAGTTTCGACATTGCTCATCGGACTGTTCATTTTCCTGCTACCGACACCGGTTGGAGCGGGCTTCGTGCCCGCGTTTCAAAAACAGGAACGGGATGCCGTCCGAAGGGCTAACCATCCGTTAATAGATCGCGCCGGTGAACCGCACTGTCCCATTCCGGGTCAGTCGTCGCGGGAGATTTTCTCGCGGCGTTCGTGGGCCTGCTGGGCTTCCACCGTCATAGTGGCGATGGGGCGTGCGGTCAGGCGATTGAGGCCGATCGGATCACCCGTCACTTCGCACCAGCCGTATTCGCCCTGGTCGATGCGGCGCATGGCAGCGTCGATCTTGGAGATCAGCTTGCGCTGCCGGTCGCGCGTGCGCAGTTCGATGCCCCAGTCCGTCTCGCTGGAAGCGCGGTCGTTGAGGTCGGGTTCGCGGATCGGGCCGTCCTGCAGGCTCTGCAGGGTATTCTCGGAGGCGGCGACGATCGACTTCTTCCATTCCAGCAGCAGTACGCGGAAATAGTTCAGCTGCTTTTCCGACATGTACTCTTCATCTTCGCTCGGCGTGTAGTCCGCCGGCAGGGCCCGCTTGGCCTTGGCGAGGATGTCGATGTCGTCATGCGTGGCAGTTGCCATTCAATTGCTCCGAATCCCGAATGAAGGGCCTCCCCTGCAACACCCGCCGACCGTCCCGCTCTTGCTGGGATCTATTCGCGCGGCTGCCGAAGCCGTGATCGGCGGGCCTATAAGGCGAGGGCATTGCAGGCACAAGCGGCAATCTGGATTGCGCACACGCAATTGGCGTCCATGAAGAATTTACCGGCCGCGTTAACCATTTCTTGACCACGTTCGTCAAAACATCGGCTCGTCCACAATGCTGGACCCGGGCGGTTGGGGCTCGGTCAACACACCAGGGGGACTATGAAAATGGAACTCGCCAAGATTGAGACTTTCGCCAAGGTAAAGCCCGCCGACGTTTCGGGCATGGATATGCTGGTGGCGCGCTGCCTCGCGGCTGCCGCCGACGGTGACACCAATGCCTATTACGACCTCGGCGTTGCCTATTCGACCGGCAGCCACGGCGTGGAATGCGACCTGATCGAAGCACACAAGTGGTTCAACCTCGCCGCCTCGCAGGGTCACGAAGCTGCTGCCTGGTGCCGCGCCGATGTGTCCGACGAGATGACGGCTGTCGAGATCGCCGACGCCCAGCGCCGCGCCCGCGAATGGCTGCGCCAGTCGAACGTCCGCGCCGCCTGATCACCCTTTGCGGAAGGGCGTACGGTTCGCCAGGTAGTCCTGGTCAATAGCGATCCCTTGCCGCTCGCGTTCGAGGAAATCCGCCACGGCTGCGCGGAAACCCGGATCGGCGATGTAATGCATCGACACGGTAGCCACCGGTTCATAGCCCCGGGCGAGCTTGTGTCCGCCTTGTGCGCCCGCTTCTACCCGTTTCAGTCCCCGTTCGATCGCCGCGTCGATGGCGCGGTAATAGCATAGCTCGAAATGCAGGAAGCGGCGTTCCGACAAACACCCCCAATAGCGTCCGTAAAGCGCTTCACCCCCGATGAAATTGAGCGCGCCCGCAATCGGCAGGCCCTCCTCATAGGCAAGCAATAACAACAGCTTGTTGCCCATGCGCTGCCCCATCAGGTCGAACGCCTCGCGGGTCAGGTAGGGCGTGCCCCACTTGCGCGCGCCGGTATCCTGGTAGAACAGCCAGAAAGCGTCCCAATGTTCGGCGCGGATGTCATCGCCCGACAGCGCCTTGATTTCCAGTCCTTCGCACGCCGCACGGCGTTCCTTGCGCAGGTCCTTGCGCTTGCGACTGGTCAGCCCGGCGAGGAAATCGTCGAAGCTGGCATAGTCGCGGTTCAGCCAGTGGAACTGGATATCCTCTCGCCGGAGCCAGCCTGCCGCCGTGAACAGGTCCTGCTGCGCCGCCTCCACGAAGGTCGCGTGGGCTCCGGACCAGCCGTTCTGCGCCACCAGCTGTTCTGCTGCGCGGAGCAGGGGAAAGGCGTAGCGATCATCCTCTACCAGCAGCCTTGGCCCGGTCGCGGGCGTGAACGGCACGGATACCTGCAACTTGGGATAGTATTGGCCGCCCGCCCGCTCGAAAGCATCGGCCCAGCCGTGATCGAACACGTACTCGCCCTGGCTGTGGCCCTTGAGATAGCTCGGCAAGGCGCCGACCAGCCTGCCCTCTTCGTTTTCGAGCAGGAGCGGTGCGGGCAGCCAGCCGGAGCCCGGGCCGACACTGCCCGAATCTTCCAGCAGGCTCAGGAAAGCATGGCCGGTGAAGGGATTGTCGCGGCCTGCCAGCCGATCCCAGGTGGCGGCATCGACGCTGCCGACCGAAGGAGCAATGCGAGCGGTGAGCGCAGGTTCAGCCATCGCGGCCAATCTAGGAGGCAGCCTCCCACGCCGCCACCCCTGCCGCTTCGAGGATCGGCATGGCGCCCGCCTGCTGCGCCGTCTCGACTTGCTCGGCATTGCGCACGGTCCAGGTAAACAGCGGCTTGCCCTGCGCCAGCGCCTTGGCCGAGATCTTGCTCGGCAAATCACGGATATCGAGCGCGAGGAAATCGGCCTTGGTCCTGCTGGCCGCATGGCGCAGCGCGAGTGAGGCGATCAGCGTTCGGGCGTTCTGCTCGGTCAGCACCAGGCCTGCGGGCAGGTCCGGCTCACGCGCGGCGAACCACTGCGGAACCCGGACGTCGAAGCTCATCACCGCTACGGGTCCGCGATAGCCCTCGAGGTCGCGGCGTACGGCGCGGCACAAGGCTTCCACCGGGCGCGTGCCGTCGATCTTGATCTCCAGCAGCAGCGGCACCTGCCCGGCCACCAGGTCGAGCGTGTCGCGCAGGGTCGGGATAGTCTCTTCGCTGCCGGTCAGGGCGATCGAGGTGAGATCTCCCACCGAGCGTTGACCCATGGCCCCGCTGCGCCCGGTCAGCCGCTCCAGATCCTTGTCGTGGAACACCATGGCGCGGCCGTCGCTGCTCTTGCGCACATCGCATTCGATGCCGAGCCCTTTCGCGATGGCACCGCGAAAGGCAGACAGCGAGTTTTCCGGCACTTGGGCATCGTGCAGCCCGCGGTGGGCATAGGCATAGGCTGCCAGCGTCTGCAGCTTGTCCGCCTTGGACATGGGTCAGCCCGCCGTGAGGGCGATCACCGCGTCGACTTCCACCGCCGCGCCGACCGGCAGGCTGGGCACGCCGACAGCCGCGCGGGCATGGCGGCCAGCATCGCCGAACACTTCGGCCATCAGGTCAGACGCGCCGTTCACCACCTTGTGCTGGTCGGTAAAGCCCGGCGTCGAGGCGACGAAGCCGCCCAGCTTTACCACCCGCTCCACCTTGTCGAGCGAACCGATGGCCGCTTTCAACTGGGCCAGGATCATCAGGCCGCAGGCGCGCGCCGCAACGATCGCCTGGTCCAGCTCGACATCCTTGCCCAGCGTACCGGTCACGAGTTCGCCATCGATGAAGGGCAGCTGGCCCGAAACAAAGGCGAGGTCGCCTTGCACCATGACCGGAACATAGCTGGCCAGAGGGGGTGACACGTCGGGCAGGACGATGCCGAGCTCTTGCAGTCGTGCTTCGTAGGACATCACTTGTCTCCGTGCAGGGTTTCCAGCAGCCATGGCAGAGCCTCGGCCCAATTGTCTATCCGCGCATGGGCATGGCCGGCCTCGTGGGCACAGGGCACGTGCGGGGCGATTGCCGGTTCGCCGCAGAAATGCAGCCGGTGGACGTGCGGGACATGTTCGGATGCGCTCTCGTGGTGCTTGGCGATATCGTCGATGAAGACGGCGCGGTTGGCATCGTGCTCCTCGACGATCTTCTGCAAGGCGCCGCCCTTGGGGCCGAGGTTGGTGAATACCGGCAGGTCGATGCCGAGCGCCTGCAACTGCTTGCGCCGCGCCTGGTTGCGTTCGTGGTTGAGGTTGGTGAGCACCACCACGTCAGCCTCGCGCTGCAATTCAGCGATGGCCTCTACCGAACCGGCAATCGGCTCTTGCGCGTGCATTTGCGTGTCGAAGAAACCGCCCAGCAGCTCCCACACCTCTGCCTCGCTCAAGGCGGTCTCGCTGTCACGGCGGCGCATCGACTGGATGAAGGGGTTGCCTTCCAGCTCGAAGGCGATGTCATGTTCGGAATCCAGCCAGTCACGGAAGTGCCGCACCATGTGCAGCAGGACTTCATCGCAATCGGTAACGACCAGGGGGCGGCTCATGCGTGCAGACTCCTTTGGGCGGCAACCAGTCTGTCGGGCTCGATGCCAAGCGCTTCGGCGGCACCCAGCAGGTCGGGCTCGTGCTGGGCGAGGAAATCGAGCACCGCGCGGTGCGTCGACGTGTCGCCAATTGCCTCGCGCAGGCCGTCGGGCGTCAAGCCTGTTAGGTCAAGGAAACGTTGCGCCCGCCGGTCATCCGCCAGCACCCAGCCGAGCGCCTGCAAGGCAAGCGCCGAAGCCGAGGTAACCGAATCTTCATTCGCGTTTAGAATTGTCACTTATCCACAAGCAGGGTAATGGACAGGCTTCCACTGGGGTGGAAGCGTTGGGGGCTCAATGACGAAGCGCATCCTCGTTGTCGAGGACAACGATCTGAACCGGAAACTTTTCTGCGACGTACTGCAGGCTGGCGGCTTTGCGGTCGAGCCTTGCGCCGACGGCAACATGGCTATCGAACGCGCGCGCGAATTCACGCCCAACCTCGTGGTCATGGATATCCAGTTGCAGGAAGTATCCGGGCTGGACCTGATCTCCACCATGAAAGGCGATGCGGACCTGTCGGGCGTACCAGTGCTGGCCGTCACCGCCTATGCCGGCAAGGGCGACGAACAGCGCATCCGCGATTCGGGCGCCGAAGGCTACCTGTCGAAGCCGGTGAGCATCGGCCCCTTCATGGCCGCCGTGAAAGGCCTGGTGGAACGCGAAGCTGCCTGACGGGTCGCTAGGCGCCAGGAATCAGGCGCCAAGGATCAGGCATAGGTGAGCGAATATTCGATAGCCACCGCCACTAGCGTCAGCATCATCCCGTAGACGAACAACCGGTAGGCATAGGACAGGTAGCGGTACTTGCGCCGCTGCAGCACCAGCCCGTTCTGATAGAGGTCGCGCAGCATCATGCGGAACATGGCTTCCTCGTCTTCCATCTGTTCGAGGAATTCGTCAGCCCATTCCGCTTCGTCGCGGAAGGCGAAATGCCCGAAGAACAGCGGATTCTGCTGCTTGTTCGGCACCTGCGGGGGCTGCATGATTGACGGCATGACAGCCCAGGCGGCGGAGAGCGAGGAGAGGAAGGCAAAGATCGCCAGCACACCCAGCGAATAGGGCATGGAACCTTCCAGAGCGCGGCCAACCGAAATGGAGAACACCACGAAGGTTGCGCCCATCAGGATCGAGGCTTTCTGGTCCGCCATCGAGGATAGCGCGAGCGTATTGCTTTGCACCGTGCGCAGCATCTGCACCGAGTTCGTGGCAAACTTGCGCGGCTCGCCTGCCTTTGGTTCGTTCATGCTGCCCCCCAGCCGTTTCGGTCAAATCTGCAAGACCCTGATCAAGCTTGCCAATCGCCAATCCGCTTGACAAGCACCATGGTCAGCCGCTTTGCCGACGCAATGCAATGGCTGGCCTGCGCCCGCCACAGGTACAAACAGGAATTACTATGGACCGCGACGCCGTCGATACCAAGATCCGCTCGATCATCGGGGAGTTCAACAAGAAGGGCGTGGAGATCACCGACGCCACCACTTTCGCCGGGGACCTGGAGTTCGACAGCCTGACGGTGATGGATTTCGTCGCCGCCATCGAGGACGAGTTCGACATCATCATCTCGATGAACCAGCAGGCCGAGATCGAGAACTACGGCCAGCTCGTCGACGCCGTCGCCAGCCAGACCCAGGGCTGACACGGCCATGAGTGAAGGCATTTCACAGCCGGACCAGCCGCAGACCGTGGCTGGCGATTCCAAGGACCTGTTCTCCAAGTTCGACGAGACCATCGCGATCCGCGAGAACCTGCTGGCGAGCGGCGTGGAAGACCCGTTTTCGCTGGTGATGGAGAAGGTGCTCTCGCCCACCCGGGCGATCTGCAACGGGCGCGATACCATCCTGCTCGGCACCTACAACTACATGGGCATGACCTTTGATCCGGACGTGATCCAGGCCGGTAAGGACGCTCTCGACAACTTCGGTTCGGGCACCACCGGCAGCCGCGTGCTGAATGGGACGTACCAGGGCCACAAGGAATGCGAGGAAGCGCTCAAGGAATTCTACGCCATGGATCATGCCATGGTGTTCTCGACTGGCTACCAGGCCAACCTCGGCATCATCTCCACCATCGCCGGCAAGGGCGACTACATTGTCCTCGACATCGATAGCCACGCTTCGATCTGGGATGGCTGCGCCATGGGCAAGGCCGAGATCGTGCCGTTCAAGCACAACGATATCGAGGCGATGGAAAAGCGCCTCCGCCGGATCCCGGAAGGGGCGGGCATCCTGGTGGTGCTGGAAGGCGTCTATTCGATGCTGGGCGACATTGCCCCGCTCGCCGAGATGGTCGCCGTGGCCAAGAAATACGGCGCCATGGTGCTGGTCGACGAGGCGCACTCGATGGGCTTCATCGGCGAAAACGGTCGCGGTGTCTGCGAGCAGGCCGGTGTGATCGACGACTGCGACTTCATCATCGGCACTTTCTCCAAGAGCGTGGGCACGGTGGGCGGTTTCTGCGTGTCCAACCACCCTAAGTTCGAGATCATGCGGCTGGTCTGCCGTCCCTACGTCTTCACCGCTTCGCTGCCACCCAGCGTGGTGGCAACCGCGGCAACCTCGATCCGCAAGCTGATGCACGGCTCCAACAAGCGCGCGCACTTGTGGGAGAATTCCAAGCGCCTGCACGGCGGGTTGACCGCGATGGGCTTCCAGCTCGGCACGGACGAGCCGGAAAGCGCCATCGTTGCGGTCATCATGCCAGACCTCGAACGCGGGGCCGCCATGTGGGAAGCCCTGCTGAAGGAAGGTCTCTACGTGAACCTGGCGCGTCCGCCGGCAACGCCTGCCAACATGACGCTGCTGCGCTGCTCGCTCTGCGCCGAGCACTCTTCGGAAGAGGTCGAGACCATCCTCGGCATGTTCGAGCGCGCCGGGAAGGCCGTGGGGATTATCTAAAGCGAGTTGACTTCCGGGAGCATTCGGATAGCCCTAACCCTCTGTAAGAAAAAGGGTTGGCCGCGCATGTTCGGGAAATACTCTGGTCGCGGCGCGGCATCGCTAGCCCTGGCTTCCGTGCTCGCTTCATGCGGGGGCGGCGGCAGTTCGACCCCGACACCAACACCGACACCGCCGCCGGTACCTTTGTCGATCACTTCGTCGGCAACGGCATCGGTGGAGGAGAACTCCACGGCATCATTCTATACTGCCAGTGCCACGGGCGGGAACGGAACGACGACCTTCTCTCTCGGCAGCACTCCGGATGCGGCGCGCTTTACCCTGACCTCGGCCGGCAGCCTGCGCTTCACCCACCCGGCAAACTTCGATCTCGAAGCCGATTCCAACGGCGATAACATCTTCGAGTTGGAGATAGTGGCCTCATCCGGTTCGCAGCAGGCAAGCAAGAACCTGCGCGTGACGCTGGTCAACTCGCGCGAAGGTATCCGTGTCACCCGGATTGCAACCGGCCTTGCCGACCCCGTCGGACTTGCCCGAACCGATACGGCCGGCGAGATACTTGTGGGTGAACGTAGCGGGCGCGTATTGGCCTTTGATGGCCCGCTGGGCACGCTGAAGGGCGAAGTCCGGGCGGCACCGGCAACGGCCGATTACGAACTGCTGGATATTGCCTTCGGATTGCAGGGGGCATTCCCTGGCAACCTGTTGTTGCTCTCCCGCGAAGGCGACCGGCTCTTCGCTCGCCGACCAGCGGGAGAGGCCAACGGAGTATTTGCCGGCGGCAGCCTCGGTATCCTCAACGGGCGCCGTAATGTCGATGCTGCCCTCGGCTTCGCCCCGGATGGTGGGCTCTATGCCGCTATGGGCAATCCTTCCGGCGACGTGGCCCAGGCTGGCGAAGGTATTGGCACCCTGCGCCGCTTTGTCGGCGCTGGCTGTTCTGCCTCGACGCGTACCATGTGCTTCGGCCAGGTCGGAGAGGGTATCCGCCAGCCAGGCGCCCTCAGCACGATCGATGGCGAATTCCTGTTGCTCGATCGAGGTGACACGCGCGAACACGAGATCAACCGCTTCCTGGCAAACCAACAGCCGATCCATTTCGGGTGGCCATTCTTCGAAGGCACGGTCGAAATTGCCGCCGGCGCGCCGGCGGATCGCATCGGTCCAACAATCGCTTACACTGCAGGCAGCGAGCCGCGCGAGGGGGCCGGACCGGTAGGAGGCATAGATTACCAGGGGACCATTGCCGGGATCGAGAATCACTTTGTATTCGCTGACCAGTCGGGCACGATCTGGTCGTTCCCGCGAGGCCTGCTGACCGACGGCTTCCTGCATCGCACCGATGAACTTGAACGCCGAACTGAAGACTTTGCTCCTGACGCGGGCAGCCTTGACGCAATAGTCGCGATTGCCGCGGACGATAGCGGAACGCTCTATATCCTCGATGGCGACGGCGAGCTGTTCCGCGTTGACCCGGCCTAGTCTGCCGGGTCTGCCCTGAACAGCCAACCCGCCAGCAGCACCGCGAGCACCGCGCCGATCAATTGCGCCCCGATAAACATCGGCACATCACCGGGGGCAATCCCGGCGAAGGTGTCCGACAGGCTGCGCACCACGGTGATCGCGGGGTTGGCAAAGCTGGTCGAACTGGTGAACCAGTAGGCGGAGGTGATGTAGAGCGCCACTGCGGCCGGGATCGCCTGCGGCCGCACCCGCAACAGCGCGAGGATCGTCAGCACCAGCCCGAGCGTGGCCACCAGCTCGCCGGTCCACTGGCCGATCCCGGCGCGCGCCTTGGTGGAGAACTGCAGGATCGGCAGGTCGAACATCAGGTGTGCGGCCCATGCACCCAGCGCGCCAGCGGTCAGCTGCACCAGCACGTAAAGCGCGCCGATCCGCCAGCCGATCTCGCGGCGCAGGGCGAAGGCGAAGGTCACCGCCGGATTGAAGTGCGCACCCGATACCGGCCCCAGCATGGCGATCAGCACATAGAGGATCGCCCCGGTGGCAATGGTATTGCCCAACAGCGCGACGGCGACATTGCCTCCCGCAAGCGCCTCAGCCATCACGCCGGAGCCGATGACCCCGGCGAACAGGAAGAAGCTGCCTACAGCCTCCCCGGCCAGGCGACGGTTGGTGTCATGCTGTGCCAAGTGGTTCCTGTCCCTGTTGCCTGCACCGATCCCTTGTTCGCTGGCCCCGGAGTATGTGGTTACATTGCCCCTCAGCCCTGCAGGTCTTCCATGGAAGTCACACTGGCGCAGGGGCCGCTCGAAGCCTCTGCACGGTCATTATGACCGAGTTGTGTCAGGGCAAGGAAGCCACCCACCACCAGCACCACGAAGGCCGAGGTCACCATGACCAGGTACTTGTCGATAAAGGCCTTGATCGGCGCGCCGAACAGGCGGAACAGCACGCCCACCACCATGAAGATCAGTCCGCGCCCGGCGATCGCTGCCAGCAGGAAGGTGACGAGGTGCATCTCCACGAAACCGGCGGTGATGGTCATCAGCTTGAACGGGATCGGCGTACCTGCCGCCAGGAACACCGCCGCCGCGCCCTGTTCGCGGATATAGCAGGCAGCCTGCGGGAAGCTGTCGCTCAGCCCCAGCGCCCCGATCATGGCCTCGCCCACGGCCTCGTAGAGGAAGTAGCCGATCAGGTAGCCGAACAGCCCGCCCAGCACTGAAAAGCCGGTGCAGACCAGCGCAAAGCGGATCGCCTTCTTCGGCTCGGCCAGGCACATCAGGCCCAACAGCGGGTGTGGCGGGATGGGGAAGAAACTCGATTCGACAAAGGCGAAGAAGGCCAGCCACCACTCTGCCTTGGGATGGGCCGCCTTGGCCATCGTCCAGTCGTACAATCCGCGAAGCATGGGAAATCCTGTGCCGTTTATCGCCGATTAGGGGAGCCCGCCCCAAGGGGCAAGTCCTACAATCTAACCTATTTGGCACTTTATTATTGACATCGTCACACTCTTTGGTTAGAGAAGCCAAACATCGCGATAAAGCGAGTCGCCGCAAGGCGGTTTCAGGGCGGTCCCGGCGGCGGGGGCGCCCTTTTGTTTGCAACGACGACAATGGAGGCCGTGTGACGCAATCAGCGATTCCGGGGCCCGCATGGATTCCCCTTTTCCTCGAAACACTGGCTGACACCCGTAAGGTCGGCGCGGCCATCGAACGATCAGGCCGGACCAGCAACGCAATCTACGCGCAGCGCAGGCGCAACAAGGCCTTCGCTGACGCTTGGGATGCAGCGCTGGAAATGGGCATTCTGCCGACTATGGACCAAGCCAGTGCCGGCCCCGCACCCGCAGCCAACAGCGGCTGGCAAAAGGGCTTTCTTGCCCATCTGGCGGAGACTTCGAATATCAAGACATCTGCCGAACGGGAAAATGTCCCGCTATCGACCGTCTATTCGTTGCGTGCCCGCGACGGGAAGTTCGCCGCCAGTTGGCAGGCCGCGCTGTACGAAGGTTACACCAACCTCGAGATGGAGGTGCTCGGCTACCTCCGCGATCCCGATCCCGGATACAAGATGGACGTCGCCAATGCCCTGCGCCTGCTCGCCGCGCATAAGGAAAGCGCAGCACGCGAACGGGCAAGGCGCGGCAAGCGCGACCGGGGCGAAGTGCTCGCCCGGCTCAATGCCAAGATCGACAAGATGCGCGAACGCAAGGCCGCCGCCGACAAGCTGATGGCGGAGCTGGACACCAAACGGGCAGGCCATGACAGCGACTGATCGCGGTCGCTATGTCATCGACCAGGAGCCGAGCGACCGGCACAAGCTGCTCAATGGCCTGAAAGTCGACGAGCAGGAGTTGCTGGAAGCCTACTGGCCGTTCTGGGCGCGCAGCGAGCAGCTGCCGCCGCCCGGCAACTGGCGCACATGGCTGATCATGGCCGGGCGCGGCTTTGGCAAGACGCGGGCGGGCGCGGAATGGGTGCGGCATATCGCCGAAGACGAGCCCGAGGCGCGGATTGCCTTGGTTGCACGCTCGATCGGCGAAGCGCGCGCGGTCATGGTCGAAGGCGAGAGCGGGCTGCTGGCATGCCATCATGGTGATGAAGGACCGGTGTTCGAGCCGAGCCTGCGGCGCTTGACCTGGCCCGGTGGGGCGCAGGCCACGCTCTATTCGGCAGGGGAGCCGGAGAGCCTGCGCGGCCCGCAGCATTCGCACGCCTGGTGCGACGAGATAGCCAAATGGGATAATTCTTCCTCCCGCGCCCTGACAGCGTGGGACAACCTGCAAATGGGCCTGCGGCTGGGCGAGCGCCCGCAGGTGCTCGCCACCACCACTCCGCGCGCCGTGCCGCTGATGCGACGGCTCCTCGGCGACGGTAGCGACCCGGACGTGGTGGTGACGCGCGGCTCGACTTCGGCCAACCGCGAACACCTGCCGACCGAATTCATCCGGGCGATGGAGAACCAATACGGTTCAACATCGCTGGGGCGACAGGAACTCGAAGGCGAACTGCTGGAGGATATCGAGGGCGCGCTGTGGACACGTTCGCTGGTCGAGCGCTGCCGCGAGGTTGCCTATGTCGGAGAGCTGGCGCGCGTGGTCGTGGCGGTCGATCCGCCTGCCTCGTCACACGGCGATGCCTGCGGGATCGTGGTTTGCGCGGTGACGCCCGAAGGCCAGGGCAAGGTGCTGGAAGACGCCTCGGTGCGAGGCACCAGCCCCGAACAATGGGCGCGGGCAGTGGCGGCGGCGGCGCTGCACTGGAAGGCCGACCGCGTGGTCGCCGAAGCCAACCAGGGCGGCGATATGGTCGCCTCAGTCCTGCGCGCCGCCGACTGCCAGATGCCCTTGAAGCTGGTCCACGCCAGCCGCGGCAAGGTCGCCCGCGCCGAACCCGTTGCCGCGCTCTACGAGAGCGGCCGCGTCAACCACGTCGGCCAGTTCGCGCAGCTCGAAGACGAGCTCTGCGGCCTGATGGTGGGCGGCGGCTACGAAGGACCGGGCCGGTCGCCCGACCGCGCGGATGCGCTGGTCTGGGGGCTGACGGAACTGATGCTGGAACGGCGGGCATGCCCGCGTGTGCAGGCTTTCTGACTCTCTTGTGGAAAGTTTCGCAAACAATTCAGAGGCAAAGAAATTTTGAGTTTGCTGCAATCCTGGCATCATGGCATCACGCCAACGTTGGATCCGTCCAATGTGTTGGTGGTAGCCAGCCTGCCGCTCACTTGCTTAGAACGAGAATGCTAGCTGTCTTGGCCAACGTCGGGTGTGAGTACGGACATACTCCACCCGGCCCAGACGCAGCCTCGTGTATGCTCGAACGATTACTCGTCGCATCACGCACCCGCCTTTCGAATGAGGGGTTGAGCCCCCGCTCCGGATGGCACCTTGCCTCCGCGCCGCTTCAGAGGCGCAGTGTTCCAGAATCAAAAGACGGCAGACTGGCTACCGATTCGAAGTATCGGCCATCAGCCACGTGAGTCGCAACATACGAATCTCACTTTGTTCCGCTTTTTGGGGATAAACCCCACGAGGCTGGCTCTCACTCAACAACAATTCGGAGAATTGAATGTCATTTCTCGACAGCCTCCGCGCTGCCTTCAAGGGCGGCGGCGGGGCCGCCGTGCCGCTTGCGCGCGGTTTTCACACCCCGTGGTCGTGGACCTACGAGACCGCCGGCGCGCGGGCGCCGTTCGACTACCGGTCGAGCGTCCGCCACGCCTTCCTCGACAACCCGGTCGCCCAGCGCGCGGTGCGGATCGTGGCCGAGGGGGTCGGCGATGCGCCGATCGCCGATACCGATCCCAAGGTGCTTGCCCTGCTGCGTGCTAGCCATGGCGGGCAGTCGCTGCTGGAAGTGCTCGCCGCGCAATTGCTGCTCCACGGCAATGCCTATGTGCAGGTGATGCGCGGTTCGGGCAGCCAGCCCGTATCGCTGTTCGCCTTGCGGCCAGAGCGTGTCTCGGTGGTGCAGGGCGCGGACGGCTGGCCCACCGGATACCGCTACCGTGTCGGTGATGCTGTGCGCGAGATCCCGCTGGAGGATGCCGACGGCTGGCCGTGCCTGATCCACCTCAAGAGCTTCCATCCGGTCGACGATCACTATGGCGCAGGCTGCCTCTCTGCCGCCGAACAGGCCGTGGCGATCCATAACGAGGCCGCGCGCTGGAACCTCGCCCTGCTGGAGAATGCTGCACGGCCCTCCGGCGCGCTGGTCTATGACAACGGGCCGGACATGGGCGGGCTGACTGCGGACCAGTTCGAACGGCTCAAGGCCGAGCTTGCCAGCGCCTACCAGGGCGGCGGCAATGCCGGACGGCCCATGCTGCTGGAAGGCGGACTCAAGTGGCAGAGCCTGTCGCTCTCGCCCGCCGACATGGACTTTGCCGAGCTGAAGGCGGCTGCCGCGCGCGACATTGCGCTGGCCTTCGGGGTGCCGCCGATGCTGCTCGGCCTGCCGGGCGACAACACCTATGCCAATTACCGCGAGGCCAACCGGGCGCTGTGGCGGCTGACGCTGCTGCCGCTGGCAGGCAAGATCCTCGACGGCATGTCGCTGGGACTTGCGCCGTGGTGGCCCGAACTCGCCCTGAAGGTCGATCTCGACCGCGTCCCGGCGCTGTCCGAAGACCGCGAGAA
This sequence comes from Alphaproteobacteria bacterium, assembly GCA_030431875.1. GTDB lineage: Bacteria > Pseudomonadota > Alphaproteobacteria > Sphingomonadales > Sphingomonadaceae > Alteraurantiacibacter. Next base: position 16,792 of record JAUIIG010000003.1, on the reverse strand, counting down.
GCTGTGGTCGCATGTGACCGCCGCCGACTTCCTTACCGACGACGAAAAGCGGGCCATGCTTGGCCTCGCTCCCAATGGAGATAGCCAATGAACCGCGAAGACATGCTCGCCGGGCTGATGGCCCAGGCGCTGGAAACCGGCGCCGACCTCGTCACCCTGCGCGCCATCGTCGAGGAATCGAGCGAGCTGGGCGCCGAACGCGTGCTCGACAAGCTCGGCCTCGATGACGAGGGCGCACACGAAGACCTCGACGAATTGCGTGACCTGCTGAGCGCCTGGCGCGCGGCCAAGGCCAGCGCCAGCAAGGCGGTTGTCGAATGGTGCGTGCGCGGCCTGATGGCCCTGCTTCTGATCGGCATCGCCGTGCGGCTGGGCGTGACGGACCTGCTGCGTTGAGACTGGCTGGATACGCTGCGCTGTTCGGCATTGCCGACGGCGCGCGCGACACCATCGTACCCGGCGCCTTCGCTCGCACCTTGGCCGAACGGGCACAGGCGGGCGGCGAGCCGCTGCCGCTCTACTGGCAACACCGGCCCGATCGTGGCGCAAGCCCAGAAAGAGATCACTGTCAACGAGGCCTTCGCCCGGATTGACGCCTTGCTCCACGCGGTAATCGAGGGTGAGGCGAACGATCCTCCGGCAAGTCCGGCAGATGGTGAATGCTGGCTGGTGGGCAATGCGCCGACCGGTGACTGGTCCGCGCAGGCGGGCATGATCGCCAGCCGGCAAGGCGGTAGCTGGCTGTTCGCCCAACCCGTTGACGGCATGGTGGTCTTCGACAAGGCCGCTGGTCAGAGCGCGCGCTATGACGGCGGTTGGCAGCGGGCCGCAGCAGTGACCGCCCCCACCGGTGGCACGATCGAAGACAGCGAGGCGCGTGCGGCGATCGCGGAACTGGTTGCAGCGCTGCAGGTTTCGGGCATTCTAACCACGCCTTAGCGAACCCGGTTGGCGGGCAGCGCGAGAGGCAGCAGAGCCGCCCAAGCCGGAGCCGTCATGTCCATTCGCAACAGCGTTCTCGCCACTCTCGTCCTTGTCGCCAGCAGCGGTTGTGCAACCGCCTACGAATCCGCAGCTGACGAGGTCGGTAGCGCCACCATTTTCAACAGTGTCGGCGAGGATGTCGGAAGCGTGCGGCTCTACTCGCTGGCGGGCGAAGTGACGATTTCGGTATCGGTCCAAGGCCTGCCAGAAGGCAGCCACGCCGTGCACCTGCACACGGCGGGTGATTGCAGCGCCGGTGATTTCACGTCAGCCGGGGGACACCTCAATCCCGGGGGAAACCAGCACGGCACGCGCAACCCCATGGGCGCGCACCTGGGTGACATGCCCAATGTCCCGGTGTCTGCCGACGGCATTGGTACGATGAGCACGATCCTGCGGGGGAGCAGCGACACCGTCTTGGCGCAGATCTTCGACCGGGACGGAACTGCCGTCGTCGTGCACGCCGGGCCCGATGACTATCGCAGCGACCCGGCAGGCAATGCCGGCAACCGGATTGCCTGTGGTATAATAGTCCCCCGCTAGTCGATACCTTCGGGACGAGCAGCATAGGCAGTGGTATCCTCGACGCCCGCTTCAGCGAAACCCTTCAGTCGCAAGCGGCAGCTGTCACACAAGCCGCATGCCAGCCCTTCAGGCGTGGGATCGTAGCAGGACCAGCTCCAGGCCGGGTCTAGTCCCAGCCGGTGGCACTCGTTGGCGATGTCGGCCTTGGTCTTGTGTTGCAACGGCGCGTGAATGGTAAAGGGTTCGCCCTCGACGCCTTGCTTGGTGCCAAGCCGCGCGGTCTCGGCAAAGCTGGCGATGAATTCCGGACGACAATCGGGATAGCCCGAATAGTCGAGCGCATTGACGCCGATGAAGATGTCGCTGGACCCCGAACTTTCCGCAAAGGCCGTTGTCAGCGACAGGAACAGCAGGTTGCGCGCAGGCACATAGGTGACCGGGATATCGTCGCCCACGCCATCCTTGGGCACGTCAATGTCATCCGTCAGCGCCGAGGCGCCGAACTGGCGCAGGTCGAGCGGCAAGAGCACGTGGCGCTCCACGCCGAGCTTTTCAGCAATGGCGCTCGCTGACTCCAGTTCGCGCAGGTGGCGCTGGCCATAGTTGATGGTGAGGGCATGCAGGCGATAGCCTTGCTCACGCGCAAGTGCGGCGGTGACCATGGAATCGAGCCCGCCAGAAAGCAGGACGACAGCAATCTTTCCGGATTCACTCATATTTCCGCGCTAGGCACATGCGGGCCGCGCGGCAAGGGTCAGCAACTACCGGTACGGCGTGCCTCACCTACGAGCGAGAAAGGCGACCCGCCCTGTGTGCCCTGGCTGCGGATCTGCACCAGCTCGCTGCCTTCCTTGCGGATGGAGGTGCGGCCGTAGCCATTGCCGCGGCAGGTGTACTGCACGGTTACTTCGGTGGCTTCGTCCTGCACGATGAACTGCTCGCAGTTCGGCTGGCGATGGCGCAGCTGGATCAGCTCGCGGCCAGTCCGCACGCAGATGCGCAGGGTCTCGTCGCCATCGCGGGATTGGAACTCCCAAGCACCACGCGTCAGCGTATCGAGCATAGCAAGCTCGGGCGCTTGCGCAACGGCAGGCGTCAGCGCCACCGTGGCTGCCGCCACGACGCTGCTCAACCCGACGAATTTGCCCAAATGCTTCACTTCCATTTCACTCCATTCGCTGACCTTATAGCACAGCGAATATGAACGACCAATTGCACTTCAGCTGCGACGAATCGTTAGTCCTGGATCGGAAAGACCTTCGAACAGAACGCGCAATCTACAAGGATGATCCCGTCATCATTAGCCATTTCGCGGCGGTCTTCCTTGGGAAAACGCGCCAGGACATCTTCAAAATGCGCCACGGTGCAACGGCATCCCTTGGACAAGGCCGCACCGGGTAGGATGAGCACCTTGTCCTCTTCGTGATAGAGACGCCAGACCAGTTCTTCGAGCGACAGATTGCAATCGACCAGTTCCTCGTGCCGCAGGCTTTCGCCCATGACCGCGACGTGTTCCCACTCGGGATCGTCGAGCTTGACGTGCAGCCGCTCGCGGCCTTCCTCGCCTTCGGCAAGGTGTTGCACGAGGAAGCCAGCGGCCAGGGTGCCGCCTGCGCCTGAGCGGATTGCGGTGCGGATCAGCGTCGGGATCTGCTCGCTTTGCGCGAAATAGGCTTCCACCGCCACGCCCAGCGAATCGCCCTCCAGGGGCACGATTCCCTGGTAGCGCTTGCCGGTCTTGGCGATGTCGAACGTGATCGCGAGGTGGGCCTTGCCGAACAGGCTCTGCAAGTCGGCATTTGCCCCGTCGGCAGGGGCCTGCTCCGGATCGTGCTCGACATAACCGCGAACCTCTCCATCGCGATAGTCGCAGACCAAAAGGCTGACGGCACCCCCTTCACCCTGCGCCTGCATGGTGAGCTGGTCGCCCTCGTCCTTCAGCAACCCGCCCATCAGCGTTGTCACGACAAGCGCTTCCGCAAGGCAATGTTTCAGCGCCGGCGGATAGTCGTGTGCGGCAAGGATCTCGTCGAGTACCGGGCCAAGCCGCACCGCTCGCCCTCGCGAGTTGCGCGAGGGAATGGCGAAGCCGAGCAGCTGGTCCGAGAAGGTGGCAGGCGGGTTATCGGTCATGCGCGGCATATGGGGGGCTGTCGCAAATTGTGAAGCGCGCTCACCCTAGCTTGCCGAAACACCACAGCAAGATGGACTTCTGCGCATGGATGCGGTTCTCGGCTTCGTCGAACACCACCGACTGCGGCCCTTCGAACACAGCCTCGCTCACCTCGTCACCGACGTGCGCTGGCAGGCAGTGCAGGAAAATCGCGTCCGCCTTGGCATGGGCCATCAAGGCCTCGTCGACCCGGTAAGGCTCCATGGCAGCGAGCTTGTTGTGGACGTGCTCCTGCCCCATCGAGACCCATGTATCCGTGACGATCACGTCAGCCCCGCTCGCCGCGGCCTGCGCATCCTGCGTCAAGGTGACGGTGCAACCCGCATTTCGGGCCATCTCGACAAATTCGGCCTCGGGCTCATAACCCGCCGGCGTGGCCACGCGGACGTTGAACTTCATCAGCGATGCCGCCTCGAGGATCGAGTGCAGCACGTTGTTGCCGTCGCCGAACCAGGCCACCTCCAGCCCCGGCAGGGCCTTGCGATGCTCGATCACGGTCAGCAGGTCAGCCACGATCTGGCACGGGTGCGAGCGGTCCGTCAGGCCGTTGATAACCGGCACATGGGCGTACTTCCCCATCTCCTCGATCTTGGCGTGATCGTCCGTCCGGACCATGATCGCGTCGGCCATGCGGCTGAGCACGCGCGCAGTGTCGGCAATCGATTCGCCGCGCCCCAGCTGCGACGTGCCCGAATCGAGAATGATCGCCGAACCGCCCAGCTGGCGCATGGCAATATCGAAGCTGACGCGGGTGCGCGTCGAGCTCTTTTCGAACACCATGGCGAGCACGTGGCCAGCGAGCGGCGCGTCCGCATCGGGCTTGCCCTTGGGCCAGCCCTTGCGCGCGGCCTTGCGGTCTATCGCGTCGTTGATCATCGCCGCAATGGCATCCCCGCCCGCATCCGACAGGTCGAGCAGGTTCCGCACCACCGGTGCGAGATCGAGCGCTTCGTCTCCGCTCATGACGCGTCTTCCGGGGTGTAGCTCGCGGCACCGGCCGACAGCTTCTCGAAGAACTCGTCAATCTCGGCATCCTCGATCACCAGCGGCGGCAGCAGCCGCAGGGTCTGGTCGCCCGCGGCCACGGTCAGCAGCTGGTGGTTGTCGCGCAGGTGCACCATGAAGGGCCGCGGCTCAGCCTTCATCTTGATCCCCAGCATCAGGCCCATGCCGCGCACACCCTCGAACAGCTCGGGGTAGTTGCCAATGAATTGCTCCAGCCGGGTGCGCAGGCGTTCTCCCTTGGCGCGCACTTCGGCGAGGAACTCGTCGTTGGCCACCGCATCCATCACCGCCATGCCCGCGGCCATAGCCAGCGGGTTGCCGCCATAGGTGGAGCCGTGGGTGCCAATCACCATGCCGCGCGCGGCCTTTTCGGTGGCGAGGCAGGCGCCCATCGGGAAGCCGCCGCCGATGCCCTTGGCCGTGGCCACGACATCGGGAACGATGCCGTATTGCTCATAGGCATAGAGCGTGCCAGTTCGCGCGACACCGCACTGCACCTCGTCCAGCGCCAGTAGCAGGTCATGCTCGTCGGCCAGGTCACGCAGGCCCTGCATGAATTCTTGCGAGGCAGGACGGATGCCGCCCTCGCCTTGTACCGGCTCTACCAGGAAGCCCGCCGTGTTCGGGCCAATGGCGGCCTTGGCGCCTTCGAGGTCGTCGAAGTCGACGTACTTGAAGCCCGCCAGCATGGGGTAGAACCCCTTGTGCATCTTCTCCTGGTTGGAGGCGGAGATCGTCGCCATTGTCCGCCCGTGGAAGGCATTCTTGAAGGTGATGATCTCGTACTTGTCGTCGTTGCCGACATGCTGGTGGTAGGCGCGCACGGTCTTGATCGCGCATTCCACGGCCTCGGCCCCGGAATTGGTGAAGAAGACGGTATCGGCAAAGGTCTTGTCGACCAGCCGCTGTGCCAGTTCCTCGCCCTGTGGGCTGCCATAAAGGTTGGAGACATGCATCAGCTTGGCGGCCTGGCGCTGGATCGCACCGATCAGGCCTGCGTGGGAATGGCCGAGCAGGTTGACGGCAATGCCGGATGCAAAGTCGAGATAGCGCGTGCCGTCTTCGTCGATCAGGTGGCAGTGGTCGCCCTCTACGGGCCGCACGCCGCACCGGGGGTAGACGGGCATCAGGGGAGTAATCGACATTGTGAGAATTCCTAGGAAAGCAAGAAAAGCAAAAAGCGGCCACCCGGACCGCCAATACGCTCTCGTCTAGGAGGGTGTCGGCGGCCGGTCAAACATACTCGGCCGCCGCAACCTTGGCTGGTCGCCGTGCCAGTTAGCCCTGCACGGGGACCAGGTTGACGGCCGAGTACTTGCCTCGTCGGTCGACCTCGAGGTCGAACTCGAAACGGTCGCCCTCGTTGATGCCCTGGATGCCGGAACGCTCAACCGCGCTGATGTGCACGAAAGCGTCTTCCTTGCCGTCATCGCGGGTGATGAAGCCGAAGCCCTTCATGGTGTTGAAGAACTTGACCGTGCCCACGGCCTTTTCGCCCGTCAGCTCACGCTGCGGTGCACGTGCCGGTGCGGCGATCACGTCGCCGACAACCTGCAGGTCTGCTGCGGAAATCTTGCCGCCGCGATCGACGAGGTTGAACTGCAGTTCCTGCCCTTCAGCGAGACCTTCGAGACCCGCACGTTCGACCTGGCTGATGTGCACGAACACGTCTTCGCCGCCTTCATCACGCTGGATGAAGCCGAAACCCTTCTGGGCGTTGAAGAACTTTACCTTGCCTTGGCCAGTGCCAACGACCTGTGCGGGCATGCCGCCACCACCGCCGCCACCGCGCGGGCCGCCGCGACCACCGCCGCCGCCACCGCCGAAACCGCCACCGCGGTTGCCGCCGCCGCTGAAGCCGCCGCGGTCTCCACCGCCGAAGCCACCGCCGCCGCGATCATCGTTGAAGCGGCCGCCGCCGCCACCACCGCCGAAGCGGTCTTCACCGCCGTCGCGCCAGCCGCCGGATGCCGGAGGGGGGCCATCCATGAAGGGATCGAAGCCTTCTTCCCCAATGTTGTCACGCTTGTCGCGACCCCGTCCGCGACGCCCTCGATCATAACCCATGTATTCGAAAAACCTTCAATCCCGCCCTCTTCCAGCGGTCGACGATGCGGGCGAATTGCCCGTCGACCGGAAACGGAGGACCTGCCCCGCCGTTTCAATCACTCCCTTTTATAGCGGAGAAAGCGGCGCGACGCGAATGATTTAAGATGACGGCCCGATGACGTCGCCGGGCGTTGCATCTCGGCAATTCGGCCCTTGTCCTTGCCGCGCGGCTACAGCATGGGTTGCAGCGCCCCATCGAAGCGCCAGAGGATGCTGCCATGACCGATTTCCGACGCCTGTCCGACACCGTCTGGGCCAGCCCCCAGATTAGCCTCGAAGAGCTCGCGCAGGCCAAGGCCGACGGCTTCACTTCGGTGATCAACAATCGCCCGGACGGCGAGGAAGAGGGCCAGCCGAGCAGCGCCGAAATCGGCGCCGCCGCCAAGGAACTGGGCCTCGGCTATCGCTATATCCCCGTAACCGGGGGCGGAATGACGCCGGACAAGGTGGCCGAGACCGTTGCCGCGCTGGAAGAGGCGGAAGGCCCGACGCTGGCCTATTGCCGCAGCGGCACCCGCTCGACTTTCCTCTGGTCACTGGCGGAGGCCAGCCGGGGCGCAGATCCGCAGGACCTGGTCACGGCCGCCGCGGCTGCCGGCTACGACATCAGCCCGATTGCCGCTGTGCTGCAAGGTCTCTCAAGCGAGGCGCGGCGATAGCACCATGGACAGCGAACTCCTCTTGCTGGGCGGTTCGCTTGTTGCCGTCCTGCTGTTGGTGGGAATGACCTGGCTGCTGGGCTTTCGCCAGCAAGCCCGACTCGATTCGCCTGCAGAAGCTGCCGAACTGGTTCGGCTGGCACCGGGCGGGTTCGAGCCAGTGGAGGTTGCCATGGATCTAGAGGGCAAGGCCGCCATCGCGCGCGATCGGGATGGCCGCCTGCTGGTACTCGTGCCGCACGGCAATCGCTTTGTGGCGAGGCCACTGCCCGCCGACTGTTCCCCTGCCTACAAAGACGGCAAGCTACAAGTTTCTTGCGAAGGCCACCCCGTGACGCTGGATCTGGGTGCCGCAGCCGGAGACTGGACCGCTGCTGACAGCGCTGTTAATTAGGCGCCATGCCCTTCGACCCGGTCGCCTATGCCATTCCCGTATTCGTCGCGCTGATCGTGGGCGAATTGCTGTGGGTCCGCGCGAGCGGGCAGCGCCAGCGTTACGAATGGCGGGACACCGGCATTTCGCTGGCCTTTGGCTTGGGCAGCACCGTGATAGGAGCCATCACCGGCGGGCTCACCGCTGGCATGCTCGTCTGGATCCACCAGCAGAGCCCGCTGTCGATCGGCTGGGCCTGGTGGGCCTGGCCACTGTGCTTCGTGCTCGATGACCTCGCTTACTACTGGTTCCACCGCACGGCGCACCGCGTGCGCTGGTTCTGGGCGAGCCACGTGAACCACCATTCCAGCCAGCACTACAACCTCTCCACCGCCTTGCGGCAAAGTTGGACCGGCTTCATCGCCCTGGGCTTCGTATTCCGCTGGCCGCTGGCCGCTGTGGGATTCGAGCCGGGGATGATCCTCGTCTGCGCCGGCTTCAACCTGATCTACCAGTTCTGGATCCACACCGAAGTGGTAGACCGCATGCCGCGCTGGTTCGAAGCAGTGATGAACACGCCTTCGCACCACCGGGTGCATCACGCGGTGAACGCCCGCTACCTCGACCGCAATTACGCGGGGACCTTCATCGTCTGGGACAAGCTGTTCGGCACCTTCACGCCGGAGGACAATGAAGATCGCATCCACTACGGGATCGTACGCCAGCTGGGCAGCTTCAACCTGCTGCATGCCGTGTTCCACGAATGGATCGGCATTGCCCGCGACGTGTGGCAGGCCCCGTGGCGGCACAAGTTTTCCTACATGTGGCGCGAGCCGGGCTGGAGCCACGATGGCAGCCGCGAAACGTCAGACATGATCCGCGAGCGCTGGAGCCGGCGCGAGAACCCCGAAGGCTGAGCAGTCCTTAAAGCGCCAGTTCCCCGGTCTCACCGGTGCGGATACGCGTGGCCTCACCCACGTCGAGCACGAAGATCTTGCCGTCGCCGATGGTGCCGGTGTTGGCCGCTTCGCGCACGGTTTCCACGATCTTGGGAGCCATCTCGTCACTGGCGACGATCTCGAGCCGAACCTTGGGCAGCATGTTCACGGCATATTCGGCGCCGCGATAGATCTCCGTCTGCCCCTTCTGCCGCCCGAAGCCCTTGGCCTCGCAGGCGGTCATGCCGGCCACCCCGATCCCTGCCAGCGCCTCACGCACGGCTTCCAGCTTGAACGGCTTGATCACTGCGACGACCATTTTCATGGCTCAATTCCCCTGATGCTTGTGACACGCTTGTAACCGCCTTGGGGGGGCGGCTGGCAACAAAAAAATTGGGCCAAAAAAAGGGGCCGGAGCTTTGCCGCTCCGGCCCGTTCAAGGTGTACGTTCGCAGGAGGAACGAGTGTTGGCGGGGTCAGGGGGAGAGGAGGAGAGATCCTGACCCCGCCAATTCGGTAGGGGTTACGCCTGGTTGGCGAGACCCGGATAGGCTTCGACACCGGTCTCGTGGACGTCGAGACCTGCAGTCTCGATTTCCGCCGAGGGACGCAGGCCCACGGTGTACTTGAGAGCGAGCCAGACGATGGCCGAGGCAGCGCTGACCCAGACGGCGCAGGCCAGGACACCCATGAACTGGCCGCCGAAGGTGGCACCGTCATTGGTGATCGGCACGGCCATGGTGCCCCAGATGCCAGCCACAAGGTGGACCGGGATGGCACCAACGACGTCGTCGATCTTCAGCTTGTCGAGGAGCGGCACGAACAGCACCGGCAGGATGCCACCGATACCACCGATGATAACTGCCATGCCAACATTCGGCATGAGCGGTTCGGCAGTGATGGCAACCAGGCCGCCAAGGGCACCGTTGAGCGCCATGGTGACGTCAGCCTTGCCGTAGCGCAGCTGGGTGGCGATGATCGCGACAACCACACCGGCACAAGCGGCCATGTTGGTGTTGACGAAGATCTTCGATACGTCGCCGACATCGCTCACCGTACCCATCGCGAGCTGCGATGCGCCGTTGAAGCCGAACCAGCCGAGCCACAGGATGAAGGTACCCAGGGTCGCCAGCGGGATGTTGGTGCCGGGGAAGACATTCACCTTGCCGTCGGCATAGCGGCCGAGGCGCGGGCCGAGGATCAGGGCACCGATCAGGGCCGCCCAGCCACCGGTTGAGTGGACCAGGGTGGAACCGGCAAAGTCGGAGAAGGCATAGTCGGTATCGAGGAAGCCCGTACCCCATTCCCAGCTCACCACGACCGGGTAGATCACGCCGGTAAGCACGGTGACGAAGATGAAGAACGGAACGATCTTGATGCGTTCAGCCAAGGTGCCCGAAACGATCGAGGCGGTGGTGGCGCAGAAGACCATCTGGAAGAACCAGTCGGAAGCGACCGAATAGCCAGCGGCTTCCTCGCCGCCCTGCATGATGTCGGCGCCAGCGGCCTGCATCGAATACCAGCCGGTGAAACCGCCGATGTAGCCGTTCCAGTCCTCGCCCATCGTGCCCGGGTAGGCAATGTTGTAGCCGATGATCCAGAACATCAGGCCGGCAATGGCGTAGAGGCCGATGTTCTTGAGGCACTGCGTCGAGGTGTTCTTGGCGCGGACGAGGCCAGCTTCGAGCATGGCGAAGCCAGCGGCCATCCACATGACCAGGAAGCCACCGATCAGGAACAGCAGCGTGTTGAGAATGTACGCCGTACCACCGCTGACAGCTTCGAGAGCGGGATCGACGGCGGGGGCTTCAGCCACCGCGGCCATGGCCGGGCTGGATGCGAGCAGCGCCGTCACACCGACAGCGCCCAGTTTCCACATTGCAGATTTCATTGTTCTAGGCCCCCTGATCACAGCGCGGTTTCGTCGGTTTCGCCGGTGCGGATCCGCGTGGTCGACTCAAGGTCGAGCACGAAAATCTTGCCGTCGCCGATGCTCTGCGTGCTGGCGGTTGTCTGGATGGTCTCGACGACCTTGGGCATCAGCTCGGCGCTCACGGCGATTTCGAGCTTCACCTTGGGAAGCATGTTTACGGAGTACTCGGCGCCGCGATAGATTTCGGTCTGGCCCTTCTGGCGACCAAAGCCCTTCACTTCCGACACGGTCATGCCGGCAACGCCGATCCCAGCGAGTGCTTCGCGCACTTCGTCGAGCTTGAATGGTTTGATAATGGCGATGACGAATTTCATCATTGACCCCTGTGGCTCACCGAGTTGTTCCCGGCCAAGAGCGACAGATGCAACGAGCGTGCCAAACGCAACTAAGCGCCGATTTACGTGGTCTTGGCGTAATTCTGGGTCGCCCGCGCGTGCTGCAGCGCACAAATTGAAGGCAGTGTGCCTAAGTTTTGTGCAGCGCCAAGGTCGCAAAAACGGGCAGGTGATCCGATGCGAGGCGGGCAGCGCGGCTGGCGTGGACGTCTGCCTGCTCCAGCTGCCAGTGCGGCGTGTGCATAATCCGGTCCAGTTCCAGCATGGGCCGCCGCGCGGGGAAACTGCGGCCCGGCTCGACCATGTGCCAATGTGCTGCCAGACCACGCTCGCCGCCGATCGGACGCAACCATTCGTTGCAATCGCCCATCAGGACAGCAGGAAGCCCGGGCGCACGGCTGGCATTGCAGACATGGGCGAACTGCAACTTGCGCACGAGACCCGTCAGGTCGAGGTGCATGCCGGTAACGCAGATTTCCTGTTGCCCGGCCTTGAGCGTGGCGCGAATGGCACCGCGTGGTTCCACCTGCGGCAGGCGGTGAGCGTCGACATCGACGATCTCGAGGCCCTTGCGCACCAGCAGGGCATTGCCGTGCCAACCAAGGCTGGCGGGCTTGGTGGGATGGCTGGCCACCTGCCACCCGGCCTGTTCGAGGTCTCCCCGGTCCAGCACGGCGCGGCGCGCACCCAGCCGCAGGTCAACTTCCTGCAGGGCGACCACGTCAGCTTTCATTTCGGCGATGACCTCGAGGATGCGATCGGGATCGCGCCTGCCGTCGGCACCGACGCCCTTATGAATATTGTAGCTGGCGAAGGTCAGCTGCATCAGTCGTCCGCGTTGGGCCCGGAATCAGGCGTGACCCCGGCGATATAGCGATCGGTCGGTCGCGTTGGCAGGCCGTCGATAGACTCGCGCCGACGCTTGTACTTGCCCGCCCACTCCTGCGGGTCCGCATTGGCATGGTGCTTCACCAGCGTGTGCCGCTCGCGCTCGAACCCCATGAAGGGCACGCCATAGCCGCAGCTCGTCTGCACGCTTTCCACTGCGATGTCGAAGATCTGGCGCGTGCCGGGCAGCAGGGTGAAGTGTTGCGAAATCTCGTCCCAGCCGCGCTCCCACGGCAGCACCGGCTGGCCGCGGCCATAGATGCGCAGGATCAGCGCTGGCTGCTGAAAATTGCAGAACATCAGCGTGATCCGCCCGCCCTGCGGGTGATCGTCGGCCAGCAGGTGGGCATTGGTCTCGTTGCCCGATCCGCCTAGGTCGAGATAGGCGACCCGCGTCGGCGAGAGGACGCGGAAGGCATCGTAACCCTTGGGCGACAGGTTGACCCGCGCATCGGGCGCGGCCGTGGCGACGAAAAAGACCGGCTGGGCCTCGATCATCGCGATGTGCTTGTCGTTCAGGGAGTCGAAGAAGTCAGCCATGGCCAAGGAATAGGCCAGCGCCGCGCGACTGTCACCGCTCCTTGGTGGCGCTGAACGTCAGGTCCGGGTTCTTTTCCTGCTGGTAGCCGACGTCCCAGGCGCTCTTGGCCATGAACACCATGTCGCCATCGCGGTCGAGCGCGAGGTTGCCCTGGTTGAACTTCTCGAAGTCCCTGAGGGCCGCGTCAGTTCCTTTCAGCCACCGCGCCGTGGCGAAGGGCGAGGCTTCCAGCGCTGCTTCCACCTTGTATTCCGCGCTCAGGCGCGAAACGAGCACGTCGAGCTGCAGCTGGCCGACCACGCCGACAATGCTGGAGCCACCGATGACCGGGTAGAACACCTGGATCACGCCTTCCTCGGAAAGGTCGTCGAGCGCCTTGCGCAGCTGCTTGGTCTTGGTCGGGTCCTTCAACTGGACGCGGCGCAGGATTTCCGGCGCGAAGTTGGGCAGGCCGGTGAAGCGGACCTGGTTCTTCTCTGACAGGGTATCGCCAACGCGCAGGGTGCCGTGGTTGGGGATGCCGATGATGTCGCCCGCTTCGGCGGTGTCGGCGATCTCGCGGTCCTGCGCGAAGAACAGGATCGGCGAATGCACCGCAATTGGCTTGCCGAGGCCACTGGGCGTCAGCTTCATGCCGCGTTTGAAGGTGCCCGACACCTGCCGCATGAAAGCAATGCGGTCGCGGTGGTTGGGGTCCATGTTGGCCTGCACCTTGAAGATGAAGCCGGTGACCTCGTCGAGATCGGGGCTGATCGTCTCCTCACCTGCCGGTTGCGGACGCGGCGGCGGGGCATAGCGGGCGATGGCGTCGATCAGCTCCTCGACCCCGAAGTTCTTCAGCGCAGACCCGAAATAGACCGGCGTCAGGTCACCATTGCGATAGGCTTCCAGATCGAATTCGGGATAGCCGACCTGCGCCAGTTCGATCTCCTCGGCATATTGCTCGGGGATCGCGGCGTCCTTCTCGCGCTTGCCAAGGTATTCCTTCGACCCGCCTTCGGGCCGGGCGACCTCGCTGGTGCGGAAGTCGAGCAGGCCTTCGAACAGGCCGCCCATGCCAATCGGCCACATCTGCGGGCTGACGTCGAGCGCCAGCTTGTCGGCCACTTCGTCGAGCGTCTCGAAAGCGTCGCGGCCCTCGCGGTCGACCTTGTTGACGAAGGTGATGATCGGCACCGAGCGCAGGCGGCAGACTTCGAACAGCTTCAGCGTCTGCGGCTCGATACCCTTGGCCGCGTCGATCACCATGATGGCGGAATCGACCGCGGTCAGCGTACGATAGGTGTCTTCGGAGAAGTCCTCGTGGCCCGGCGTATCGAGCAGGTTGAAGGTGATGGTCTTGCCGTCAATTTCCTTCTCGAAGGTCATCACGCTGGAGGTGACCGAGATGCCGCGCTGCTGCTCGATCTTCATCCAGTCCGAGCGCGCACGCCGCGCCTCGCCGCGCGCCTTCACTTGGCCGGCCGCATGGATAGCGCCGCCTTGCAGCAGCAGCTTCTCGGTCAGCGTGGTCTTACCCGCGTCGGGGTGCGAGATGATCGCGAAGGTGCGGCGATTGGACATGGTGGATCAGCCGCGCAGCTCGGCGCCAAGCTTGGCGGCGGCGGCCACCACGGCATCGGAGATCGCCTTCAGGTCTTCGTCCTTGTAGCTCTTCTCACCCGGCTGCAGCGTCACCTCGATGGCGAGCGACTTCTTGCCTTCGGGCACGCCCTGACCGGCAAAGACGTCGAACACACGGGCGTCGACGATGTTGGCCTTGTCCGCGCCCTTCACCGCGCGCAGCAGGTCGCCCGCGGGAAGCTCGGCGGGCACCAGGAAGGCAAAGTCGCGTTCGACCGACTGCAGCGCAGGCGGTGCGAAGTGCGGCTTTTCGAAGCCGCCTTTGCCTTTCTTGGCGGGAATGGCGTCGAGGTAGATTTCCACCGCAACCACGGGGCCGTCGATGTCGAAGGCATCCAGCGTCGACGGGTGCAGCGCGCCGAAGCGGGCGAGCACGTTCTTGGGGCCGAGACGCAGGGTGGCGGACTGGCCGGGGTGGAACTGCGACCCCGCCTCGCTCATCACCATCAGCTTGTCGACCGGTGCGCCGGCTTCGGCCAGCAGGGCCTCGGCTTCGGCCTTGGCGTCGAAGGCGTCGAACCTGACGGCCTTGCCGGTTGCCCAGCCACGCGACAGCTTCTCGCCTGCCAGCAGCACGGCCAGCGTCGGGTGTTCGTCGCTGTCGCCGGCCTTGGCGCGCAGGTAGCGGCGACCGATCTCGAACAGGCGGGAGCTTGCCGCACCACGGTCGGCGTTGCGCTTGGCAGCGCTCAGCAGGCCGGGGATGAGCGAGGGGCGCATGGCCTTCATGTCCTCGCTGATCGGGTTGTCGAGCACCCACGGGGTCTCGTTGCCATCGAGGAAGTGCTGCGCATCGGCCTCGGGCAGGAAGGACCAGGTCACCGCCTCGTTCAGCCCGCGCGCGGCAGCCCCGCGGCGCAGGCGGCGTTCGAGCGCCTGCATCGGCGTGGCCGTGGGCCGCGCAACGCCATCGACACGCGGCAATGCCACGCTGGCGACATTGTCGAGACCGTAGATGCGCACGACTTCCTCGACGAGGTCAGCCGGGCCTTCGATGTCATGGCGACGCGGCGGACAGGACACCTGCCAGTCCGCACCGACTTCGAATTCGAGGCTTTCAAGGATGCGCTTCTGTTCGGCTTCCGGCACGTCCACGCCGCCAAGGCTGGCGGTGAGGGCCGGGTCGAACTGCACGACCTTGGGTTCGGCAGGCGGATTGCCAGCTTTGACCATTTCGCTCGCTTCGCCGCCGCAAATGCGCTGGATCAGGCTGGTGAGGCCATCGAGGCCCTCTTCCAGCCATGCGGGATCGACACCGCGCTCGAAACGCGTGCGGGCATCGGTGGCAAGGCCGAGCTTGCGCCCGGTCACGCCGATGCGGTCCGGATCGAAATAGGCGATTTCGAGCAGCACGTCGGTCGTGCCGTCCTGCACGGACGAATATTCACCGCCCATGATCCCGGCAATGTCGTGCACGCCGTTGTCGTCGGCGATCACGGTCATCGTGCTGTCGAGCGTGTAGGTCTTGCCGTTCAGCGCCTCGACCTGTTCGCCATCGCTGGCGCGACGCGCGACCACCGGGCCGTTGAGCTTGGCAAGGTCATAGACGTGGGCCGGACGCCCGAAGGCCAGCATCATGTAATTGGTAATGTCCACCAGCGCCGAAATGGGTCGCTGGCCAGCCGCGATCAGGCGGCGCTGCATCCAGTCGGGCGAGGCGCCGTTGGTGACGCCCCTGATCACGCGGCCATAAAAGGCCGGGCAACCCTCGGCATCGTCGGTGCGGATTTCGACCGGGCACGCGAACGTCTCTTCGATGTCATGCTCGCGCAGCGGGCTCAGCTTGCCCATGCCCGCAGCCGCAAGGTCGCGGGCGATGCCGTAGACGCCCATGCAATCAGGCCGGTTGGGCGTGATCGCCACGTCGAACACCGGAGAAGCGGCGTGATATTCGGCAAAACTGGTGCCGACCGGCGCATCCTCGGGAAGCTCGATGATGCCTTCGTGGTCATCGCCCAGCTCCAGCTCGCGCACCGAGCACATCATGCCGTTCGATTCGACACCGCGAATCTCCGACTTGCGCAGCTTCATGCCGTTGGCCGGAACGATCGCCCCTGCCTGGCCGAGGACGCCCTTCATACCCGCACGCGCGTTGGGAGCGCCGCAGACGACCTGCAGGGGATCACCCTCGCCAGTGTCGACCGTCAGCACCTGCAGCTTGTCGGCGTCGGGGTGCGGCTTGGCGGTGAGCACGTGGGCCACGCGGAAGCCTTCCAGCTTCTCGGCCGGGTCTTCGATGTCTTCCACTTCGATGCCAATGGCGTTCAGCTTGGCAGAGATTTCCGCCACGCTCGCATCGGTGTCGAGGAAGTACTTCAGCCATTCGAGCGAGAACTTCATGCTTTCGCTCCTACGCCTGCGGAAAGGGTCGGCTGGTCGAAGGGCGAAAAGCCGTAGTGGTCGGCCCAGCGGTAATCGCCGTCGAAGAAGGCGCGCAGGTCGTCCATGCCATACTTCAGCATGGCCAGCCGGTCGACGCCGACGCCGAAGGCAAAGCCCTGCCATTCATCGGGGTCGAGCCCGGCGAATTCGATCACCCGGCGGTTGACCATGCCGCTGCCCAGCAGCTCCATCCAGCCGTGGCCGGGTTGGTCGCCCGAACCACCAAGCACGCGCTTGCCGTTTTCGATGGCGAAGCCGACGTCGACTTCCACCGAAGGCTCGGTGAAGGGGAAGTAGCTGGGGCGCAGGCGCAGGACGATGTCC
>JAUIIG010000062.1 GCA_030431875.1 Alphaproteobacteria bacterium | reverse complement strand
GAGCACAATACCAAGATTGATGCTCTCGCTTTCTTCCGGAACGAGCTGGTCAGTACCCGAACGGAAGCTGATGGTGCCAGCACCCGGGCATGCACCGAGGTTGTCCAGCGTGCCCTTCTCCACGCGCGCCTGGCAGACCACGAAGTCATCGCGGGTGTTCGAACGCGTCGTGCCCTCGTCGTTCACCTGCACCAGGTTCGGAGCACGGAAGCCCTGCGACCATGCGCCGCGGAAAGTGATCCCGTTGAAGGGCGTCCACGAAGCAGCGATACGCGGGACGATGGCGGTCTCGTCGATGTCGTTGAAGTATTCCATACGCCCGGCGAGTTGCAGGTTCAGTTCCTCGATCAGCGGGATATCCATGTCCGGGCTGACGATCGGCACGAACGCCTCGGCAAAGGCCGAGAACACGTCACGGGTGCCGCTGGTGTCCGGCGACGGGCTGGTGCCAGCCACGTCACTGCCGTTGAAGTCGCCAGTCACGCTGTCGGTGAAGGTGATCGTGCCGTCGAGGCGGGGGTCACGGTCGTCGAAGAAGGTCTCGCGGCGCCATTCGATGCCGGTCGCCACACCGAAGTTGCCGCCCGGCAGCTCGAACAGGTCATCGCGGCTGATCTTGAAGTCTGCAAGCGCCAGGCTGGTGCCGCCGCGGCGGAACACGTCGATACGGAAGGGGTCGATCGACGAAAGCGGGTTCGGCGTACAATCACCCATGCCCGGATCGCCTGTCACACAACCACCGTTGAACGGGTTATAGGCGTCCGGCGTGGTCAGGTTGATCTGGTTCTGCATCAGCGTCAGCGAAACGCGGTTGCGGGCAAGGTCGAGGGTCTCGGCTTCGGAATATACGAAGCCGGTGTCAAAGTCCCACGAGCCGATGTTGCCGCGCAGGCCGGTGACGAAACGGTAGACGTCCTTGTCCACCGACACGTCACGGTTGCCGACATCGACGAAACGATAGCGTTCCATGATGATATCTGCACCGCCATCGGCAATCGTGGTGCCGGGAAGGCGGTTGGGGCTGCCAACCGGACCGAACGGATTCCAGTAGGCAGTGCGCGAGATACCGACGGGCACGGCACTAAGGATGGCCGAAGCCTCGATGTTGCGGCGGTTCTCCGAACGGTAGTAGCTACCTTCGAAATAGGCCTCGACATTGTCACTCAGCTCGTAGCTGAGCAGTGCCATCACATTGATGCGATCTTTCTGGCTGATGAGGTGGTTGCCGGTGTTGGTATTGTAGCGCACGTCCGTGGTCGGCGTGGTGCCGTTGCGGGCACAAAGGCCGGGACCGAACTGCATCCGGCAGCTGGGGAAGGTGTCCGGCTGCAGGTAGAAGTCGTCATCGCCGATCGGCGTACGACTGGATGGGGCCTGGATGTCGAACTGGCCAAAGGGACCAAAGGTGTTGCGGTTGTTGAACGAGGCGTCGCCCTCGAAATCCGTGCCTTCCACCAGCGGTCGGCGATCTTCCTCACCGGCGTAGTAGCGTTCGGAAGCGAGCAGGCCGTTTTCGTGGAAGTATCCGCCATAGACAGTCATGTTGCCGCGGCCACCGCCAAAATCGAAGCCGTAGCCACCGCTGATCTGGTAGCTGTAAAGGCCGGTGCCGTCGGAATCGCGGTAGTCGACCTCGAACCGCCCACCGGTCATCCCGCCGCGCAGGACGGTGTTGATCACACCGGCCACGGCGTCGGCACCGTAGACGGCCGATGCACCGTCACGCAGCACCTCGATCCGGCGCACGCTACCCGGGGCGATTTCGTTGGTGTCGGAGCTGACCACCGGCACCAGCAACTCGGTCTGGAAGCCGGGATGCAGCGTCATGCGGCGGCCGTTGATCAGCAGCAGCGTGTTGCCGGTGCCGAGGTCGCGCAGGTTGATCGAACCGACGTCACCGCGGGCGCTGTTCTGCGTGGTGGCGTTCTGTTCGTTGAAGGCCACCGTACCTGCCTGCGGAATGGCGCGGAACAGTTCGTCGCCCGATGCCGCACCGGTGTTCTCGATGCTCTGCTCGTCGAGCACGGTAACCGGCAGCACGTCGTTGATCTGCGCACCCTGGATCTGCGAGCCGATGACGACGATCTGCCCTTCCGGCTCCTCCTGTTGGACCGCAGGCGGCGGCGTTACAATGCCAGGCGCCTCTTGTGCTTGGGCAGCACCGGTGGCTGCAATAATGCTGCAAGTGCTGAGCAAGACCAGCTTCCCGCAATGCTTGTAGTTCATGACTGATTCCCTCACCTGATTTGTTAGTTACTGCTACGCCGATTAAGCCAATTGTCGAACATTTCTGGCCATTGGCTCAAGATTTCTTCGGGCGCCCCAAGTCCCCATCCGTGGCCACCCTCTTCAAAGATGTGCAGTTCTGCCGGCGCACCTGCACCCACCAGTGCCTGGAACAAGGTGATTCCATGCGCAGGCGGGGTCGTGGTGTCGTCGGCGGAAGAGAAGATGATCGTCGGCGGCGCATCGCCGCTGGCATAGGTATCGAGCGACCATGCCGCCTCGTCCGCCGGACTGGCGTTCTCACCCACGATCTCACGCCGGGTGCGCGTCGTGTCATAGGGAGAACGCAAGGTAACCACGGGGAACAGCAACACGGCGAAGTCGGGCCGCGCGCTCACATGCTCGTACTGGTCCGCACCGGCATAGAGCTCTCGCTCAGGCTGCAAGGCGGTGAAACCGGCAAGGTGCCCTCCGGCAGAGAATCCCATGATTCCGATCTGGTCAGGCTGGACGGAAAACTCCTCGGCGCGGGTGCGGATGATCTTCATTGCCCGCTGCGCGTCGGCAAAGGGCGCACTTGCTTCCCAGCCATCGTTGGGCAGGCGGTAGATCAGTTCGAAAACGGTATACCCGCGGTTTTGCAGCCAGCGGGCGGCAGGCGTGCTTTCCTTCCATAGCTGGATGCGGAAATAGCCCCCACCGCCGCAGACCAACACGGCGCGGCCATTGGGATGGTTGGGCCGGTAGACACGCATTCGCGGCGTCGTGACGTTCGAGACGGCGCCATAGCCTGCACCCTCTGTGCCGACCTGTTCTGCACCGCGCGGCCTGCCCCGCCCCGGAGCATCGCCTGGCCACAGCAGGATCTCTTCTTCTTCGTGCGCCAGCACCGGCGCATTGAGCGCGGCAGAGGCACCCAGCACCACGGCTCCACCCAGCAGCATGCGTCGGGCAATCATAGGTTTTCTCCTGCGGCTGCCTGGCTCTCGCTGTAGGGGCCGGTACGTTCGTGCCGCTCGATATCCTCTTCGGGCAGCGGCATGGGATTGCCCGCCATGGCAGCGGCCAGCCGATCCTTGTCGAGCGCCTTTTCCCATTTGGCCACGACGATGGTCGCCACGGCATTGCCGACGAAATTGGTCAGCGCCCGGCATTCGGACATGAAGCGATCGATCCCCAGGATCAGCGCCATGCCTGCCACCGGCACGGTGGGCACCACGGATAGGGTTGCAGCGAGGATGACGAAACCCGATCCGGTAACGCCCGCTGCACCCTTCGAACTGATCATGGCTACCAGCACCAACGTGAACTGCTCCCACAGCGACAGTTCGACACCCACTGCCTGGGCGATGAACAAGGCTGCCAGCGTCATGTAGATGTTGGTGCCGTCTAGGTTGAACGAATAGCCGGTCGGAACGACAAGGCCGACCACGGTCTTGCGCGCGCCAGCGATCTCCATCTTCTCCATCAGGCTGGGTAGTGCCGCCTCGGAAGAGGAGGTGCCGAGCACCAGCAGCAATTCTTCCTTCAGGTACCGGATCAGTGCCAGGATCGAGAAACCGGAAAGTCGCGCAACAACTCCCAGCACCACCAGCACGAACAGGAGCGAGGTGAGGTAGAAGGTGCCCACCAGCATGGCGAGGTTCGCCAGCGAGCCGATGCCGAACTCGCCAATCGTGAAGGCAATTGCGCCAAAAGCCCCGATCGGTGCCAGCTTCATCAGCATGTGCACCAGCTTGAAGATCACCTCGCTAAACGATGCGAGCACGTCGAACACCAGGTCGCTTTGCGGGCGGGTCGCAGAAATGGCGATGCCGGACAGAATCGCCACCAGCAGCACCTGCAGGATCGACCCGCTGGTGACGGCGCTGAACAGCGTCTTGGGAATGATGCCGAGCATGAACCCGACGAGGCTCTGATCCTCCGCCGTTTCGGCATAGCTGGCGACGGATTCGGCATCGAGCGTCGCCGGGTCGATGTTGAGGCCTGCGCCCGGCTGTACGACATTGGCGATGATCAGGCCGACAATCAGCGCAAGCGTGGAGAAGACAAGGAAGTAGGCGAAGGCCTTCACCGCCACGCTGCCCACGGCAGACATGTCCTTCACCCCTGCAATGCCCGTGGCAACAGTGACAAAGATCACCGGAGCGATGATCATCTTCACCAGCGCGATAAAGCCGTCGCCCAAGGGCTTCAGCGAGGCGCCGAAGTCGGGAAAGAAGTGGCCGATCAGCGCGCCAGCCACGATTGCCGCCAGCACCTGCACATAGAGGAGCCGGTAGAACGGTAGCTTTGGCGTAGCCGATGGCGCAGCCTGAGCAAGGCTGCTTGCCTGCATTGGTAATCCTCCCATGCGGCACTGATTTCCAGCGCCAGTCCCTGGAAAGGTTAGGCGACGCCACTCGGCAGCCAAAATGGGTAAGCATTGGGATTAAATAATTTTAAATCAGTGTATTACACATATGAAAGGCCAGCATTGTGCGTTTTTTCACACAATCTCTTTGCTCTATGTGTGGAAATCCGCATAACTAGCTCGGTGATTTCCTTGGCGAATCTTCTTCGGTCGCGATTGGCCAAAATTGGCCTCGCTTGCGCAGTCACGGCAGTTGTCGCCGGAGCCTTCGTGCTGGTCGACAAGGCCATGCGGAACCGGGCAATCGTCGAGGAAGAAGCTGCGGCGCGCGACAACGGGGCGATCCTCGCCGCCAGCCTGCGCAGCGAGCTCGACAAGTTCAGCCTCCTGCCCCTCGCGCTGGCAGAGGATCCTCAAGTCCTCAGCCTGCTTCGCGGGGCCGCGCAGGAATCCGGCACGCTGGACCGGCGGCTTGAAGCGCTCGCCGACCGGTCCGGCGCGGCCGCCATCTACCTGATGGATGCCGAAGGCCTGACGCTCGCAGCCAGCAACTGGAACCAGCCGGAGAGTTTTGTCGGCTCCGACTATTCCTTCCGCCGCTATTTCGTCACCGCGATGCAAGCGGGCACTGCCACGCAGTTCGCCTTGGGCACGGTTAGCCGCAAGCCCGGCCTCTACATTGCCAGCCGCGTCGGCCCCGCCAATGCACCGCTGGGCGTTGTCGCCCTGAAGGTGGAGTTCGACGAGATTGAGGCCGCTTGGAGGGAATCCACGCGTGGGGTCTATGTCACGGACGCCGCCGGGGTCGTCTTGCTGACGAGCGAAGACGACTACCGTTTCCACCTGGCAGAAGGAGCAGATCCTTCGGCGCGCGACGTGCGGCAGGATGAAATCCAGTTCGGCATCTCCGAGCTCCAACCGCTGGTCATCGAAAGCCGCGGCAGGTCGAGTGAAGTCTTCGAAATGCCGCTGCTCGACGCGGGCCAGCCACTGACGCCGGACGGGTGGGTTCTGCACGTCCTGGCCGACCCTGGCCCGCGCGTCGCGGCTGCCGTAGCAACCGGGCGCCTGGTGCTCGTGCTCGTGCTAGCGCTGATTGCGGCACTCGCAGTCCTCGGCTGGTGGATCCGGCGGCGGCGCGTGGCGCAGGAAGAGGCGCTCTTGTCCGAACGGACCCGCAACCTGCGCGAACAGCTGACCCAGGCCAACCGGCTCGCCACGCTGGGGCAGATTTCTGCCGGGGTAAACCACGAGATTGGCCAGCCTGTCGCTGCCTTGCGCGTGCAAGCAGAAACCGGCGTCAAGCTGCTCGCGGGAGGCAAGATCGATGCGGCTGGCGAGAGCTTCGGCCAGATCATGGCGTTGGCCGATCGTATCGGGCTGATTACCGGCGAGTTACGCCAGTTCAGCCGCCGACAACCCGGCGAAAGCCGTGCCGTGCCGATTGGCGACGTGATCGACGGAGCCCTGCTGCTGCTGCACGATCGCCTCGCATCGGCGCAGACCGAAGTCTCCCTGCCCGCCGAGGACAAGCGGGACATTATAGTCAAAGCAGAGCATGTGCGGCTGGAACAGGTCCTGGTGAACCTGTTGCAGAACGCCCTCGATGCGTCGGAACCGGGCAGCCCGATCGCAATCGAGATCGCAGTCGATCGCGATCTGTTGCACTTGCGGGTCATCGACCAAGGTCAGGGCATCTCCGCAGAGATGCGCGAACAACTGTTCCAGCCCTTTGCCACCAGCAGGGAACAGGGACTTGGCCTGGGACTGGTGATCTCGCGCGACATCATGCGCGATATGGGTGGGGACCTACGCCACGAACCCGGGATAGGCGGCACCAGTTTCACCATGCTGGTTCCGCGCGCGACATGACGGCATCAGCCCCCCGCATCGCCCTGGTCGAAGACGACGACGCCCTGCGCAACAGCGTCGTGCAGGCGCTCGAACTGGAGGGCATGGTCGTTGTCCCGTTTGCCAGCGCCCAGGCCGCGCTGCGGGAAATGCATGCTGACATGGCCGAGATAGTCGTTACCGACGTGCGCATGCCAGGTATGGACGGCATCGAACTGTTCGCCCGGATCAGGGAGATTGATCCCGAAATACCCGTTATCTTCACCACCGCCCACGGTGACGTGGACATGGCTGTGGAAGCCATGCGCAACGGCGCCGCAGACTTCTTCACCAAGCCCTATTCCGTTTCGCGGCTGGCCCATTCAATCTCGCGGGCATTCGAACAACGCGCCCTGGTGCTGGAGAACCGCCGCCTGCGGCAGCAATTGGACAACCGCGAAATCCCCGGATGGATTGGCGTATCCGCCCCTGCGGAAAGGCTGCAACATACCATCAAGGAGGTGGCGCGAACCAATGCCGACCTGCTGCTTGCCGGCGCTCCGGGCACGGGCAAGAGCTATCTCGCCCGCCTGATCCACGAAAACAGTTCGCGAAAAACGCGCCCGCTGGTCGTCGCCGATCCCGGGATATTCGCCAATGAAGAGGCAGACCTCCTCCTCTATGGCCGCGCGCCGTCAGCCGCCCGCTCACGCTCCGGCCTTGTGGAACGGGCCAACGGCGGCACGCTGGTGCTGGAAGCAATCGAGCAGATTCCCGAACATGCCCTCGCCCGGCTGGTGAGCCTGCTGGACAACCGCAGCTTTTACGCGCTGGGCGCAGAACGCCCGCAAGCAGTGGACATCCGGATCATCGCGACCACGCTGGACCTGAATGGCGACGGGGCGGACACGTCCATCGCCCGCGCGTTACGTAGCCGCGTCAGTGGCGTGACGATTACCTTGCCGAACCTGGTAGAACGCAAGCAGGACGTGCCTGTCTTCTTTCGTGAGTTCCTGCGAAACTACGAACGCGAGTTCGAACGCGAAACAGGCGAGCTGAACGAAGCCCAGATGCAGCACCTGCTGACACATGACTGGCCGGGCAACCTGCGCGAATTGCAGATGTATGCGCAGAACTTTGTCCTCGGCCTGACCCAGATTGCCACGTCCGGACCGGTGGTGGAGGAACATCCCAGTTTGCGTGACCTGCTCGCCGGATACGAGAAATCGGTGCTGGAAGACGCCCTGCGGCAAGCCGGCGGCAGCGTCGCCCGGGTCCAGCAGCGCCTCGATCTGCCGCGCAAGACGCTCTACGACAAGCTTGCGCGCTACGGGATCAAGCCAGCGGAGTTCCGCTCCTAAGTCATCGGCCCCAGAGGGCAGGCAAGGTTTACCGTGGTAGTTAATCTCGGAAGCCAGGAGAATTGATCCGCTCGTCACCTTCTACGGTCCACCAAGGCTAAGATTGCACGAATTCGGCCACGACCGGCGAGAACGGTATCCTCGATTTCTGGCGCTGCAAACCACAACGTGAAATTTAATATATATTATCTTACAATATTTTATATCTACTACTTAATGTTTATTCTTAAATATGAAGCACCCCTTCAGCGCCCTCTCGGTACCACCCTTGATAGAACGACCTTGGTGAGCTGCCGACCTGTGAGATCGGCCGATCAAACACTTAACATGTTAACCATATGATTACGGGGTCTCCCTTATGGGGGCCTCATGAAACAGACGCACTACTTCTTATCAGCGCCTCTCGCATTGGCATTCGCCTCGAGCCTAGCACTTCCCGCACACGCGGAAGGCGTTAGCGCCGGTACGATCATCGAGAATACCGCCCAGGCGACTTTCGAGACCGTCGACGGGCCGGAGACGATCTCTTCGAACACGGTCGAACTGGCCGTCGACGAATTGCTCGATACGACGGTGACGTCGCTCGATGGCGCGCCGGTTGGTGCCGCGCCGGGCAGTGCGACGCTCACCTTCGAACTCACCAACACCGGCAACGGCCCCGAGGCTTTCCGTTTGACCGCCGATCCTGTGGTTGCCGGTAATGATTTCGACACCACAATCGACAGCATCGCCGTCGATACCAACGGCAACGGTGTCTATGATCCGGGCGTCGACCTTATCCTTACGGGACCGGAAACGACGCCGGAACTGGCACCGGACGGAGCGATCACGATCTTCGTCAACGTCACGGTTCCCGGCACGGTCGCCGACGGCGATCAGAGCGACGTCGACCTGCTGGCTGAAGCCGTTACCGGCACGGGCGCGCCCGGCGATGTCTATGCCGGCCAGGGCGTCAACGGTGTCGACGCGATCGTCGGCGCGACTGGTGCATCCGACACCGCGGTTGGATCGCTGATCGCCGGGATCACCACGGTCGACCTCGTCAAGACGCAAAGCGTTGTGGATCCCTTCGGCGGCACCAGCACCGTTCCGGGATCGGTTATCACCTACACCATCGTGGCAAATGTTTCGGGCAGCGGCTCGGTCGACAACCTTGTCGTTACCGACAGCTACCCCGCCGGCACGACCTATTCCGCAGGCACCCTCGCTCTCGACGGCAGCGGCCTGACCGACGCGTCAGGCGACGACGCCGGTGAAGCCGATGCCACGGGCATCAGCGTCGACCTTGGCACCGTGAATGGCGGCACGAGCCAGTCGATCAGCTTCAACGTTATCGTAGATTAAATCTTAGATGCTTCCACCAAAGGACTGATATAATGCGTATCTTGACCAAGATGATCTGCTCTGTGCTGCTGCTAGCCGCCCCCGTGGCCGCAATGGCCCAGCAACAGCCGATCTCACTCGAGGGCGAAGTCCACGCCGTGGTAGAAACGGTCGACGAAGACGGCAACGCCCAGGTCGAGCTGGTCGAACCCGGCACCATCGTCCCGGGCGACCGCCTGCTGTTCAGTACCAGCTATACCAACACCGGCACCGAGCCGGTTGAAAACTTCGTCATGACCAATCCCCTCCCCGGCCCGGTGCGCCTCGCGCCCGATGCCGATCCGGAACTGGTCGTGTCGGTCGACGGCGGCACCAGCTGGGGCCAGCTTTCGGATCTTTCTGTGACAGCGGAGGACGGCACCAGCCGCGCTGCCCAGCATAGCGACGTAACCCATATTCGATGGACCCTGGCAGTGGTCGAACCCGGCCAGACAGGACGCCTCGAGTATCCCGCAATCATTCGCTGAGAGGCGAACGGTAACCGCCAAGTCCCGCGGGCGGTTCTTTCGCGGGATATCAATCGAGGACCAGTACAATGAAACGCACCAGGCAATTGCTGGGAGCGGTAAGTGCAATAGCACTTGTCGGCTTCTCAGTATCGCCAGCGATGGCCGCAGGGACCACCGCCGGTGATTCGATTACCAATACTGTCACCGTCGATTTCCAGGTGGGCGGGGTCGATCAGACCGCCGTCCAGGATTCCGACACCTTTGTGGTCGATCGCAAGATTGACGTTACCGTAGCAACGGTCGGCGCTTCGTCGAACGAGGCTGCCGGCGCGACTGGCGTTGTTCGCCAGTTCACCGTTACCAACGATTCCAACGCCACCGTGGGCTATGCCCTGACGGCGTCGGGTGCTGCTGGTGGCGACTTCACGCCGTCCAACGTCATCATCTTTGATGACCTCAACAGCAACGGCCAGTACGATTCCGGTGAAGAAATCACCTTCATCGATTCGATGGCCGAAGACGAAACCCGCAACGTGTGGGTCGTGTTCGACATTCCGGGCACTGTCACCAACGGCCAGTCGACCGACATCATCCTCGTGGCGAACGCTCACGAGGCCGGTTCGGGCTCGATCGGTGCAGAGATCACTGCTTCTTCGGGCGCAGACGATCCGGGCACGGTCGAAACCGTCCTTGCCGACGCAATCGGCATAGCCGGCGTCGACGGCGAATACACCGGCGACCATGCTGCTGCGCACACCGTCACAGTGAACGCGGCTGCCATGACTGTGTCGAAGTTCAGCACCGTCGTGTGGGATCCGGTGAACCTGACCACCGATCCGAAGGCCATTCCGGGCGCCCGCGTGCAGTATTGCATCGCGGTGAGCAACGCTTCGGGTGCGGCAACCGCCACCAGCGTGGTGGTGGACGACGATCTGCCCGCGGAAGTCACCTTCTACCCGGATGCCTTCGGCACCACGGGTGACGTGATGGTCAACGGCACGCTTTCCGGCGGTGTTTGCACCGGCGGTACCGAAGTCGATGGCTATACGGCCCTGGACACCAACGTGAACGAGAGCCTGCTGGACATTGCCGGCGGCGAAACGCGCACGCTGTACTTCCAGGTCACGATCCAGTGATCCGGAACGGGTTGGACTGACCGAAAACAGTGGCCAAACTCCGGTCCTTGATGATGCAGGCGGCAGTAGCGCTCTTCGGAGTGCTGCTGTCGCTTGTCTATTTTACAGGGTCCGTCAACGCACAAACCATTGAAAATGTGGCAAATGCGCGTTGGGATTATAATGGTCGCACCTATTCCGGTCAGTCCAACCTCGTCCAGCTCCAACTGGACCAGAGCGTGCCTGCCATCCGGACCTATGTACCCGGAGGCGGCAGCACCCTCACCTATCGTCCTCCCCGATGCACCGCCGCGAGCCGAACAGCTGCGGCGTCCACCGGAATCGGTGCTGCAATCAACGTGAACGCAATAGAGACGCGCACCCTGCACGCAGGACGCGACTTGATCTTCACGGTTGACCTGGCGGCGGCCAATATCGACCATAATGCCATCGACACAATCGACGTGATCATCACCACCGAGTCCGGTGATCGCGAGCGCGTCACGGTCTACGAAACCACTGAAAATTCGGGACAATTCACCGGCCGCATTGCCACAGCCCGCATGCCGCCGACGCCGGTTGTCGAGGACTGCGTCCTGAGCATTGAGCATGGCAACCAGGTCGTCGTCAGCGTTCTCAATCACGAGGGCTCCGAAACGGTTATCAGCGCCACTGTCGATGTCCTGGCCGATCCGTTCGGCGTCGTGTTCGACAGCGAGACCGGCGAACCGGTCAACGGTGCAACGGTTTCACTGGTGGATGCAGCTACGGGAGCCCTCGCTCAGGTTTTTGCCGAAGACGGCATAACCACTTGGCCTTCAACAGTTATTTCGGGCGATCCGGTTATAGACGGAGCCGGCAATGTCGTCGTCATGGGTGCCGGCGAGTTCTGGTTCCCGCTGACAAATCTGGGCGATTATCGCCTGGTGATCACACCGCCGGAGCCCTATTCATCCCCGTCGGTCGTGTCGCCCGACCAGCTTGCCTTGCTGACCCGGCCAGACGGACGCAATTTCGTGATCGTCGACGGCTCCTACGGCGCCGCATTTACGCTCACCGATCCAACTCCCGTGCAGATCGATGTCCCGGTCGACCGACCAGCAGCAGCAGTCTCGCTGGCGAAAACGACCTCGCGCGCGCAAGCGCAGCCCGGCGATGCGATTTTCTACACGCTGACTGTACGCAACACGGATCCTTCGCGCGCCCGCAATGACATCGTCCTCACTGACACGCCCTCCCCGTGGCTGCGGCTGCGCACCGATACGATCCGTATCGACGGCGCGCCCGCCGCGGACGGACAGGTCGACATCACTGACGATGGCCGCGTGCTGACCTTCAATCTCGGGTCGATCGCTGGCGGTGGTGAACGCCGCGTCACCTACGCCATGACGATTGCCGCGGATGCCCCTCCCGGCCATGCAGAAAACCGGGCCCGCGCCGTGGACTCGCTTGGCCGTGAAACCGAAGCTTCTGCCTCGGTCGAGGTGCTGCGCGACCTGATTGCTGGCCGCATGACCATCATCGGCCGCGTTACCGCTGGCGCTTGCGATCTCCCCGAAGACGCAGAGCGCCTCGGCATCCCCGGTGTCCGCGTTATGATGGAAGACGGCAGCTTCGCTATCACCGATGCCGACGGGCGCTATCACTTCGACGGTGTCGTGCCTGGCACGCACGTCGTCCAGGCTTCGCGCATGACCCTGCCCGAAGGCGGTGAGTTCGTCGATTGCACGCGCTCCAGCCGCAGCCAGGGCAGCGCCATCACGCGCCTTGTGACCGGCCAGGGTGGCTCGCTCGCCGTCGTCGATTTCCACGCCACCCTGCCCGCTGAGATCACTGCCTCGCTGCGCGCGGCCGTTGCGCCTGACGCGCCGTCTGAAGGTGGCGAAGACTCGAGTGCTGCGACCGCCGACAGTGCCGCTGCAGCGGCAACAGAAGAGCCGGGCATCGACTGGCTGGCCTATGGCGACGGCGATACCGACTGGATCGCTCCGACCATCGACGCCAACCCCCGTGCGCCCTCGATCCGCGTGGCCATCCGCCATCGCCGCGGCCAGACGGTTCGCCTCTTCGCTGACGGCGAACCCGTCAGCCAGCTCGCCTTCGAAGGCACGCTGAGCCCGGCGCAGGGTCGCTGGCAGGTGAGCCACTGGCGCGGTGTCGGCCTTTCGGGCGGGCGCACCCAGCTGCGTGCGGAAGTCGTCAGCGGCGCCGGTGCCGTGGTTGCCGAGCTGGAGCGTGACGTCTTCTTCACCTCGATCCCCGCACGGGTCGAAATGGTGCCGGAACTGTCGAACCTTGTCGCTGACGGCCGCACCTCGCCCGTCGTCGCGATCCGCGTGCTCGATGCCGCCGGTCGACCCATGCGCGAAGGTGTTTCGGGCGAATTCGGCCTCAACAATCCGTATCAGAGCGCTGAAGAGGTTTCCCGCCAGCAGCTCGACCAGCTGACCCGTCGCGGCCCTGCTTCGGCACGCTGGACCGTCGAAGGCGACGAAGGCATCGCCCTGATCGAACTCGCCCCCACCATGGTCAGCGGCTCGCTCCAGCTCGACTTCCGCTTCGATGATGGCGAAATCGTGCGCGAACAGCAGCTCGACGGCTGGATCGTCCCCGGTGACATCGAATGGACCGTGATCGGCCTCGCCGAAGGCACCGCCGGTGCCCGCAGCGTGGCCGACAACATGGAGCGCACCGGCAATTTCGACAGCGACCTGGGCGATGATGCGCGCGTTGCGCTCTATGCCAAGGGCCGCGTGCTGGGCCGCTTCCTCGTCACCCTCGCCTATGACAGCGCTGCTCAGGAAGACGATGCCCGCCTGCTCGGCACGATCGACCCGAACGCCTACTACACCGTCTTCGCCGACGGCTCGAGCCGCCAGTTCGACGCCGCCAGCCGCGAAAAGCTCTATGTTCGCATCGAAACCGCCAGCTTCTACGCGCTCTATGGCGACTTCGAGACCGGCTTCAACGAAACCCGCCTGACCCGCTACCAGCGTGTGGCAACCGGCGTGCTGGCCGAAGCCCAGATCGGCGAAGTGCAGGTTCGCGGCTTCGGCGCAGAGATCGGCACGCGCTTCCGCCGCGACGAGATCCAGGGCCAGGGCATCTCAGGTCCCTATCGCCTGTCGAGCCGCGCCATTGTGCCCAACAGCGAAACGGTGACGCTGGAAGTGCGCGACCGCTTCCGTCCCGACGTGATCGTGGACTCGCGCACGCTGACGCAGTTCGCCGACTACGACATCGATATCCTGTCGGGCACGATCAGCTTCCGCCAGCCGGTGCTGAGCCGCGACTTCGACCTGAACCCGCAGTTCATCGTGGTCGAATACGAAATCGACGAACTGGCCGATGGCGAGATCAATGCCGGCCTGCGCGTGGAATGGGAAAACGACGACAGCTCCCTGCGCATCGGTGCCAGCGCGATTACCGACCGTGGCGACCGCGCGCGCACCAATATCGGCGGTGTCGACCTTCGCGCCCGCATCGGTGCCGCCACCGAAGTCCGTGCCGAAGTAGCAGCCAGCCGCAGCGAAGGCGAAACCTCGTTCGGCTGGCTTGTCGAAGCCCAGCACCAGACGGGTTCGCTCGACGTGATTGCCTATGCCCGCTCCACCGATGCCAAGTTCGGCGCCGGACAACAGAACGGCGTGGAACTTGGCCGCCGCCGTTTCGGTGCAGATGGCCGTGTGCGCCTGAGCGAGGAAATCTCCGTACTCGCCAGCCTGTGGCAGGATGACAATCTGACGGATTCCGCGCGTCGCCGCGCTGCCGAGATCGAACTGGGTTATCGCACCCAGCAGACCGATTTCCGCCTCGGTATCGCCCATTTTTCCGACCGCTTGCCCGACGGCACCAGCAACAGCTCCACCGTCCTTGAAGGCGGCGTGACGCAGCGCGCGCTCAACAACAAGCTGGAAATCAGCGCCAGCACGAGCCTCGCGCTCGACGAGGCGGAATCGGCTGACCTGCCAACCCGTCACCGCATCGGCGCACGTTATGCCATCACCGACGATGTTCGCCTTGTCGGCCTCTACGAGATCGCCGACGGCCAGGGCTTCACTTCCAGCACCCTTCGCGGCGGACTTGAAGTCACCCCGTGGCTGGGAGGCCTCGCGACGGCCAGCATCGGCAATCAGGACATCGCCGAGCTGGGTACGCGCAGCTTCGCCGCCTTCGGCCTGTCGCAGACGCTGCAGGTCAATCCCGAGCTGAGCCTCGACCTGACCTTCGACAGCAACTGGACGCTGAGCGGTGCAGCTGACCCGGCTGACCTAGTCAACCCGCAGCAGCCGCTCTCGAGCGGCGGCCAGTTCGGCCCCGGCGGCGAGCAGTTCGAGGAATTCACCGCCGTTACGCTGGGTGCCGCATGGCGTCGCGACAGCTGGAGCGCCACGGCTCGCGGCGAATACCGTGACGGCGAGTCCGCCAATCGCATGGGCTTCACCGCCGGCCTGATCCGCGATCTTGGCGAGGGCCGCATGCTGGGATCGGGCTTCACCTGGACCCGCGCCGAAGGCAATACCGGCGTGCAGACCGAAATCTTCGACGCCGCAGTCGCCTGGGCCCATCGCCCGGCAGACTCCGAGTTCGCCTTCCTCAGCAAGGTCGAATACCGAAGCGACGCGGTCCGCAACGCTATCGCTGGTGAAGCCGGTGCGGCTGGCCGCACAGCGCTCCTCGTAAGCGGCGATGCCCGTTCCAGCCGCGTGATCGGCAGCGTTTCGGCGAACTGGTCGCCGCGCGAATTCGACGATGAAGATGCGGACCGCGACGGACTGGTCGACGGCTTTGCCCAGCGCAGCGAAGTCAGTGTCTTCCTCG
>JAUIIG010000061.1 GCA_030431875.1 Alphaproteobacteria bacterium | reverse complement strand
CATCCGCGTCGACGAGCACGAGGGCGGCCCCTCGGTGATGATGCGCAAGAGCGACCGCGAACGCCGCAGTCGTCGCGACCGGGAGGAGAACTGAGCCATGGCCCGTGCCTTTTTCCGCCGCCGCAAGTCGTGCCCCTTCTCGGCCAAGAACGCGCCGAAAATCGATTACAAGGACGTGCGCCTGCTGCAGGGATTCATGTCCGAACGCGGCAAGATCGTGCCCAGCCGCATCACCGCCGTTTCCGCCAAGAAGCAGCGTGAGCTGGCCAAGGCGATCAAGCGCGCCCGTCACCTGGGCCTTCTGCCCTACATCGTGAAGTAAGGGAGAAAGAGACATGGATATCATTCTCCTCGAACGTATCGGTGGCCTCGGCTCGATCGGTGACGTCGTCACCGTGAAGGACGGCTATGCCCGTAACTTCCTGCTGCCGCAGAAGAAGGCACTGCGCGCCAACGAAGCGAACAAGCAGGTTTTCGAAGCCAACCGTGACCGCCTCGAAGCCGAAAACGCCGAAAAGCGTGATGCGGCTGCAAAGCAGGGCGAAAAGGTCGCCGGCACCGAGATCGTCCTGATCCGCGCCGCTTCGAACGCTGGCCAGCTGTATGGCTCGGTCAACGTCCGCGACGTCGCTGCCGCACTGGTCGAAAAGGGCCACGACATCGACAAGAAGCAGGTCATCATGGGTGCGCCCATCAAGACCATCGGCATGTTCGATGTCACCATCGCGCTGCACGCTGAAGTCGACGTGACGATCAAGGCCAATGTCGCCCGCTCGGACGACGAAGCCGAACTGCAGAGCCAGGGCGTGGACATCCTCGCCGCTGCCTTCGAAGAAGAGCGCTCCGAAACCGAAGGCTTCACCGAAGCCCTCGATCCGGACCGCGAACTGGGCGAACTGCCCTCGGCTGAAGGCGAAGAAGCTGCTGAAGAGGCTCCGGCCGAAGAAGCTGTCGCCGACGAAGGTGAAGAAACCACCGAAGGCTGATTGCTTCGCGCAAGCACATGAAAAGGGGCGCTGCCAGCGACGGCAGCGCCCCTTTTTCTTTGGCCGCAATCGAGCGCAGTTAGAACCTGATCGCGTGTTCCACACCCACGCGCAGCGTGGTGTAGGAATCCAGCCCGTCGTGGCGGAAGACGCGGACGCCCTCTGCGCGCAGGGTCAGTCCGCCGAACCCGTAGATGTGCGCGGCGGCACCCGCGCCCAGTTCCTGGTACTCGTTGCCCGCCACGCCGCGCGTGTCGAAGCCCGTGGCACCCAGCAGGTAAAGATCGACCGCAGCGTCCTGATCCTCCCACACCCGAACGCCGGGACGGAAGCGGGCGTAGAACAGCACGTTGTCGTCGTAGCGCGAGTAGTAGATCGCCTCGGCATAGACATCGGCCACGGCGCGCACGCCGCCGCTTTCGCCGAGGCACGGCGGGGCCATGCCCCATTCCTCGTACAACACCGCACCGCCGCGCACGTCGCCGCGCCAGCGATCCCGGCCCAGGTCGGTCAGGTCGTAAGCCCCGCCCGCTTCGACGAACAGGGCGACCGGCACGTCCTCGATCGGCTGCACGCGCAGGCCAGCCGCGATCACGGCGGCATTGTCGTAGAAGTTCTGCGGCCCGAAAATGCCGCGGCCCGAACGCGTGTCTGCCGTCACGCGCAGACTGCCATAGGCCTCCAACTGCGTCTCCTCGTCCAGCACCGCGCCAACGCGGCCCTGGTAGGGGAAGACCGCGAGATCGAAGTGCGAGACGTATTGCGGGGCGAAGTAGCTCTCACCGAACCACGGCGCGTCGAAGGCGCGGTCGGAAGCGTTGTAGAGCACCTGCCACGAGGAGCAGGACTGGCTGGCAATTCGCTGGTCCGACGAGCCGGACAGGCCGTAGAACGCCTCCGCCGCCGCGCGGTTGCGGCCCAGGCGCTGCAGGACATAGGCGCGCTGCAGGCGGATCGCCTCGTCCGATGGCTGAAGCTCCAGCGAGCGGTCGAAGGCTGCCAGCGCAGCACTATCCCGTTCCAGTGCGACGTTGATGTAGCCGATCTGGTCCTGCACCTCCTTGCGCGACGGATCGATGGCAGATGCCGCCTCGAAGAACGGCAAGGCCTCGGCAAAGTTCTCGCGCTGCAGCTGATAGAAACCCAGTTCCAGCGGCACGCGGATGTCGCCGCTGCTTGCGGGATAGCCGTCCAGCAGCAGCTGGTAAGCCGCATCCGGGTCCGCATCGCGCAGCTCGTAATAGCTGTCGAGCAGTGCGGCATCGTCCTGCGCGAGGGCTGCCGGAGCCAGCGCCAGCGTGCTGGCAGCCGCAGCCAGGAAAAGGGCCAGCCTAGTGGTTCGCATTGGCTTCATGCTCGGTTTTCTCCCAGGGGATCGGC
The DNA here is from genome assembly GCA_030431875.1 of Alphaproteobacteria bacterium. GTDB lineage: Bacteria > Pseudomonadota > Alphaproteobacteria > Sphingomonadales > Sphingomonadaceae > Alteraurantiacibacter. The sequence continues at coordinate 13,387 of JAUIIG010000061.1, read as the reverse complement.
TCACCACCCCTGCGCTTTGATCGGAAGAACAGCGCCATGGCGCGGGTCGTCGCGAAGAAGTTGATGACATTGCCCCAGATCGCGCGCGGCACGGACAGGACGGCCTGCCATGCCCCGTAAACGGCATATGTGCAGACCGAGCGCACGATCAGCTGGACGAACATGATCAGCACTGTGACCAGCAGCATCTTTTCGACCAGGCTGCCCGGCGGGATGACGTTCGGGAATGTCGTGTCGCCCAGCAGTCCCCAGCGCACCAGCCAGACGCCCAGCGTCAGCAGCACCAGCACATATCCGAGGAAGTTGGCGAGGTTGCCGATCAGCACCTTGCGGTCGCGCCACAGCATGTAGCTTTGCAGCATGTTGGGCGACCAGCCGAGGTGCTGCCAGCCCTGCAGCGAGATACCCAGCACCCAGCGCGACTTCTGCCGCACGGCGGCCTTCAAGGTGGCCGGGAAACCGCTGCGGATATAGGGATATTCCTCCTCCAGCGGATATTCGTGGCGTTCCTCCGCCTCGCGGTCACGCACCGGCACGCCGGGTTCATAGAAGGCCTCGCGCACGCGCATGCGCTGCAGGTGCAGCGGCAGTTCGTAGTCCTCGGTCAGGGTGTTTTCGGCGAAGGCCTTGCCCTCGTTGGATTTGCGCGCGAGGTCCATGGCCTTCCGGCTGAAGGCGGCGCCGACGCCGGCGCTGGGGATGGCACCCGTCAGCCATTCGCGCGGGCGCATGTCCTTGACGTGCAACTGGGCGAATTCATCCATGTAATGCCCGGCGGTGAACTGCCACCACGGCACCTTGATCGGAAAAACCGGCAGCTGGACGAAATCCTTGCGCGGCACGAGGTAGTTGAAGATCCGCAGGCCATAACGCGGGATGATGTCCTCGGCATCGTCGAGCACGAACATCGCAGTCTGCTCGCCACCCCTTTCGACGTCTTCGGCGTAGATGTGGTCGATCACCGTATTGAGGCAGTCCGCCTTGGTGGTCGGGCCATCGTGGTCCAGTTCGACCAAGACGATCCGGTCGGCATGCAACGCCTGCGCCGCGCGCACTTCCTGCTGGGTCTCCGGATCGTTGGGATAGACGCCGACGTATATCCGATAGTTGTCGTAAGAGATTGCCTTGACGGCATTGTCCAGCGTCTGACGGATCACCGGCGCCTCTCGCCAGGTAGGGATCATGATTGCGATCCGCTTCTGGTCCAGGGCCAGCAGGTCCTCGCGGGTAAGCACCTTGTGCTTCCGCTGGAAGACCAGCTTCTTGTAGCCGCGCCAGACGAGGTAGAGGATATCCATCAGCAAGTCGTCGATACCGCTGAAGATGAAAACCGTGGCCACGATCGCGATCATGATCGTCAGCCAAGGCACGATGTCAGTCAGGAATTCGCCCAAGTTCATTGCGTCCGTTGTTCTGTTCTGCGCGCACCCTAGCCCTAGCGGGCGTCCCCAGCTTTATCACAAATCAAAGTTTCCTAATATGCGAAAGTCTAATATAGCAGTTGTGGGGCCGGTTTCACGACCCGGCCGGCCCCACTTCCTGCCCTAGAATTGTGCCAGCAGGCGAATCCACGCATTGCGTCCGTATCCGGGCAGGCGTTCGCCCAGCGGCACGTCCGATGCACCTACACGGCTGCGCCCGGCGAGGTGCGGCTGGTAGGTCGTGTCGAACAGGTTCCCCACGCCCGCTTCCAGCGTCACTTCGGGAAGCACCGCGAAACGGCCGAACAGGCCGAGGACGGCATAGCCATCGCTCGGGCTTTCGCTGCTGGCCAGCGAAACTTCCTCCTGCGCAGCAGCGGCGAACAGTTCCGCTCCCAACGCCCAGCGCTCGCCCTGCCAGACGGCAGAAAGCCGCAGGTTTGCCGGAGACACGCGGTAGAGGTTGTCGGCGATGTCGCGCCGCTCACCGCGCACGAAGCTGGCCGTTCCGGACAGCTCCAGCGAGTCGACCGGCCGCAACGCGAAGTCGAGGTCCACGCCCCATAGTTCCGCATCGACATTGGCGAACTGCAGCGGGGTGGGATCGCCGTTCATGGCCGCGACCATTTCCACCGGCGTGTCGATCACGCCCACGGTGGCGTCGTAGGGTACGCCCTGGATGTAGTCGTCCACCCGGCGGTAGAACAGCGTCGGACGGAGGCTGGCGATGTCACCATCGAGGTCGACACCGATCTCGGCGATCCACGCGGTTTCCGGATCGAGCGCCAGGTTACCCACATAGATGTTGCCATCGGCGAGACCGAAGCTGGCCTCGGTCGGCAGCCAGCCGAAGCGTTCGAGCAGGCTGGGCACCCGCTGCTTGCGCGCCAGCGTCAGGCGCGGCGTGACCGCGTCCATCGGCATCCATGCGCGCAGCACGGCATCGACGGTGGTTTCGTCGTAGGTCCGGTCGGCAGCGGTGAACATCTTCGCCAGCATGCGCGGCCCCATCGGCACAGCGGAACCCAGTTCCGGCACGCCCGCTTCCTGCGACGTATGGTCCAGCCGCGCGCCGAGTTCGGCTTCAAACGCACCAAGGCTACCGCGCCACTGCACGTATCCGCCAAAACGGTCCGACTGCAGGTCCGGCTGGGCATCGAGGAAGAAGTCCGCGTTCAGCGGATTGGTGATCCGCACGAACTTGTCGACCAGTTCCATGTCACCGCCGACCTCGAAATAATCGCTCGCCGAGCCGAAGCTCAGGCTCGCTTCTGCCGTGGTGGTGTCGGCATCGGCAAAGGTCGCGCGGGCATTGGGAGCCGGTGGCTGACGCAGCGTCTGGTTGTCCATCAGGTGGCGCACCGCGACGTGGCCTAGGCGCAGCTCGAGATGCACGTCTTCCGCCACATCCCCGCGATAGCCGCCCTGCACGAAGTCGGTATCGAAATAGATGATATCCATGGCGAAAGGCGGGTTGCCTGAAGGGTCCGTCTCGCTGCGGCGGTACTCGGCCCAAAGCTCGCCTTCACCCACGCGGTAGCCCGCATGGACACCGTAGAGGTTGCGTTCATAGGAGGTGCCGACAGCCGTTCCGCCGGGAAACTGGTAGTCATCGCCCTCCTCGCGGCTGGCGATCATGCCGAGGCGCCACAGGTTGGTGGCCAGCGCCACCAGCCCGCCGACCGCATAGCTGTCGTTGACCGTGCGATACTGGCTGGCGAAGCGCGCCTGCACGGCCACCTCTGCGCTGCCGGTGTAATGCGCCTGCACCAGCTCGGCATTCACCGCCCCGGCCAGCGACGGCCCCTGTGCCACCGGAGCAACACCGCGCGCCACCTCGATCGCCTCGACGAGGATCGACGGCGCGTAGTGCAGCGGCGGGTCCATGGCATTAGGGCCGCCCGTGGCGAACCGCTGACCGTTGACGCGGCCGAGCACGCGCTCGCCCGCCAGCCCGCGATAGGAGAGCTGGCCCGATAGCGCGCCATTGCCAACCAGCGCCCCGCCCGGGGTGCGGGCAGCAATGGCGGCAGCATCGGCGGGCAGCGCGATCTGCCGGGGCGGCTCGACAGTGTCGATGGCCTGCGTTTCGAGGCGGTTGGAGGTCACGACGATGCGGTCGGTGAGGACGTCATCGGCGGCTTGGGCATTGTCCTGCGCGGCCGCGGTCTGGGACACGAAAAGGGTACAGGAGGCGAGCAAAGCCGCCCTGCAAAGAGGCTTCATAAACATTGCAATTTCTTTCGCTGACATGCGCGTGGGCAACTGCCTCGACGAGTGTCGGGCAGCGCCTTGGGGTTACGGATTGTCGGTCAGCCCTTGCGGGGCGGCGCACGCAGCGGTGGTCTGAGGCGGTCAGCTTGCCGGACCGCAAGATCGGGCAGCGGTGGGGTTGCGGTAGCTGCATCGTCGCCGGCCGGCGGTTCTACAACCGGAGCATCGACGCCCAGCGCGGCAGAACCCAGCGCGGAGAAGGCGCAATCCTGCTTGCTCTGCGCGGTAACGGGAATGCCGTCGTCTGTATCGGAAGGACCATGCCCCATGGCGGCGTGATCGACGCCATCCATGGCCATCTGCGCATGGTCACCTTCCGCCTCCAGCGCAACCCGCGCCAGCGGATGGGTGACGGGACACATGGTAACCGCCAGCCCATGGCCGGGAGTCGCCGCCAGCATGTGGCCCGTCGGGACCAGCGCGTGTAGCGCCAGCGCCACCAACAGCAGCACCAGCGATTTCGGCCCCTTCAGGGTGATGAATTTGCGCAGTGACGTCATCGAACTGCGCGCCAGTTAGCGGCTCGGGCGGCGCTTGTCATTTGATCGGACGCAAGCGCGACAATTTTTCTCAATCCATTACAGCCAGGCCGTCGCCACCCGGACCGGTGGCGATCCGCCGAAGGACCTCGCCGCTGGCGAAATCGACTTCGGCAATGGTGTCACTGGCAGTTTCTGCGGCGTAGAGGCGCGATCCGTCTTCGCTGAACACCAGCGTCACCTGCACCGCATCGCGGCTGCCGGAGACGGGGATCGTGCGCACCTCTTCGTTGGTGGAGGTGTCGATCACGGTCAGGTCGCCGCTGCCGAAATTGCTGCTGACCACCCAGTCGCCCGAGGGATGCATGGCGAGACGGATGGGAATCTCGCCGGTCGGCACCTCCGCCACCACGTCCAGCGTCATTGGATCGAGACGGTAGGCCACGCTGTCTGCATTGGAGGAGACCCACAGGCTTGCTCCGTCGGGCGACAGGGCAATGGCCTCGATCTGCGCACCGATGGTAGCGCGGGTGACTTCGCTCATCTCGCCCGGCGTTATGTTCCACAGCACGACTTCCCCGGTCGGGATGATCGTGCCCCAGGCGAGGTTGTGCTCAACATCCACCGCCAGCAGGTGCGGGCCTACTTCGCCGCTGTCGAGATCGAAGGTGCCCATCAGGCGGCCGCCGACATCGAGCATCTGCACGATCTCACCGCTGCCCTCGGCACCGGCAAGCACCCGGTCGTCAGCCAGCCACAGCGCCACGTGCGCCCGCGCGCCTTCGCCAAGGTCCAGTTCCTCGACGGGTGAGAGGTCGGCTGTCGTGTAGATCTCCGCCGTATGGCCCGAATAGCACGCCACCATCACCCGTTCGCCATCGGGAGATACGCTCAATTCGTGCGGGTTCTCGCAGGTCTCGGCGCGGTGCGTTTCCTCACCAGTGGCAAGGTCGATGCGCGAGAGGCTGGCGCCGCGCTTGTTGGCGACGAACATGGTGCCCGTTACATCGTCAGAGGGAACGGGTTCAGCGCTTGCCCCGCAAGCGGGCAAGGCAACGGCGATAGCGGCAGTGAGCAGGCGGCGCATGTCTGGCTCCTCGGAATCTGTCCCGCTGCCAGTCTAACAGCCGCGCCTATGAAAGGAAGTCGACCAGTGCGCGGCCCATGTCGGGCTTGGTGACGCTGCTCATGTGCGTGCCCGGCACCACGGTGATCGTGGCGTTCGGCAGCGCATCGCGCAGGCGTTCGGGCGAGCCGTTGTCACGGTCCTCGTCGCCGATCAGCAGCAGCACGGGCATGTCGAGCGCACCGAGCTGGTCCTCGCCGATGTCTTCCACGCCCTGCGTCATCAGCAGCCGCGCAGCCACCCGGTTGACACCCTGTGTCTTCATGAAGCTCTTGGCGAGGAAGGCGGGATCGCCGCGTTCGATGTCATCGAAGCGGTCGATCATGTCGACGAAGAAGGCGCTCCGCCGTTCCCAGTTGGTCAGGCCCTCGATGCCCATGCCCGCCAACACCAGCCTGCGCGGGCGCAATCCCGCGATCACCGCACTAGTCGCCGTCCGCGCGCCGAGCGAGAAGCCGACGAGGTCGAAATCCTCCAGCCCCAATGTCTCGACGATGTGGAAGGCATCGCGCACCAGCACACCCGGCGAATAGAACGCGGGATCGGTGGGCGCATCGCTGTCTCCGTGCACGCGCCAGTCGGGCATGATTGCCTCGAATCCGGCATCGGCCAGCTGCCTGGCGTGACCGAACTTGATCCAGTTGATCTCGGCACTGGAGAACAGGCCGTGCAGCATCAGCACAGGGCGCCCCTCCCCCATGCGGTGAACGGCGATCTTCGTGCCGTCTGGGGCGATGATGGTCTGGGTTGTCAGTTCGCTCATGCGCGCCTCCTAGCAAGCTTGCGCCACGGAGCAATGCACGGCGCGAAAAGCCGCCTTGCGCAATTTAGTAAGCACACTTATTATATGTGCGCACATGGAACACATCGGCTATATCCTCGCGGACAATTCGCGCATGGCCCGCTGGGCCTTCGACCGGCGCGTGCGCGAGCTTGGCGTAACCGGTCCGCAAGCGCGGCTGCTGCTGACGCTGCATCGCTCGCCCGGCCAGAACCAGGGCTTCTATGCCGAGCGGCTCGAGGTCGAACCGATTACCCTGTGCCGCATGGTCGACCGGCTGGAAGAAGCCGGCCTGATCGAACGCCGCGCCAATCCCGCTGACCGCCGCGCCCGCCTGCTGCACACTACTGCCAAGTGCCGCCACTTCCTCGAGGAATTGCAGGAAGCGCTCGACCAGCTGCTGGAAGACATGCTGAGCGGCCTCTCCGCAGAGGAGCGCACCGAGTTCCAGCGCTTGTTGCAGCATGTCGGCAGCAACCTTTCACTCCACCGCGAAACCCTGAAGGCAAGCAATGGCTGACGCCGATCCCACGCTCACCAAACCTGAAGAGACCTCCGAGCAGGCACAGACCAAGCCGCCGCGCCGCTGGGGCCGGCTCTTGCTCATGCTCGCGGTCCCCCTGGCGCTGCTGGCGGGCGGCGTCTGGTACTGGCTGGACCAGCAAGGCAAGGTTGCCACCGACAACGCCTATGTGAAGCAGGACATGGTCGCCGTCAGCGCCGAAGTGGGCGGTCGCATCGTCGAAGTCTTGGTCGCAGAAGGCGACAGCATCGAAGCGGGGCAGCTGCTCTTCCGCATCGATGCAGAGCCCTACCAGCTGCAGGTCGCCCAGGCCAATGCCGCCATTGCCGGTGCGCAGGCCAATGTCACCAGCCTGCAGAATGATACCGCGCTGACCGGCGTCGACATCGCCGCCGCGCGCGAAGATATCGCCTTCGCCGAGAGCAGGTTCGAGCGGCAGGAGACACTATGGGAACGCGGCTTCACCACCCGCGCCGACTACGATGCTGCCCAGCATGCCGTGGCGCAGGCCCGTGAAGCCCTGCACCAGGCCGAGGCACGCCAGCGCGAAGCCCGCGCGCGACTGGCCGAAGGTGCTGCCGTCCCGGGCGAGAACCCGCAGATCGCTGCCGCCCGCGCCCAGCGCGCCGCTGCCGAGCTCAACCTGCGCCGGACCGAAGTCCGCGCGCCTGAATCCGGCCGCGTTGCGCAGGCAGACCGTTTGCAGGTGGGCCAGCAGGTGCTGCCCAACCTGCCCGTGCTGACGCTGGTCGAAGACCGCAGCACCTATGTCGAGGCCAATTTCAAGGAAACCGACCTCGACGACATGCGCGTGGGCCAGCGCGCCGAGGTGCGTTTCGATGCCTATCCCGGCCTTGTCCTTGCCGGCCATGTCGCCTCGATCGGCGCAGGCACCGGATCGGAATTCTCGGTGCTTCCGGCGCAGAACGCCACCGGCAACTGGGTGAAAGTCACCCAGCGCGTGCCGGTACGCATCGCGCTGGACGAGGAAAGCCCGCGCGACCTGATCGCCGGGCTCTCGACCGAGGTCACCGTCTTCACCGACGAAGGCGAGTAAGCGTGGCGAGCGCTGCCGGACGCGGCCAGGCGGCGGCTTCGCAGCCTGCCGCTGCGGCTCCGGTCGAAGATATCGCCCAGCTGCCGGTGCGCAACCACGCCCTGCTGGTGATCGGCGTGATGATCGCCTCGCTGATGCAGGTGCTCGACGTCACCATCGCCAACGTGGCGATCCCGCACATGCAGGCATCGCTCAGCGCCACGCCCGACACCATCAGCTGGGTGCTGACGAGCTATATCATCGCCAGTGCCGTCGCCATGCCGATCACTGGCTGGCTGGCAGACCGGGTGGGCTCGCGGCGATTGTTCATCTTTGCCGTCGTGCTGTTCGTGATCGCCTCCATGCTCTGCGGCATCGCGCAGAACCTGGAAGAAATGGTGCTGTTCCGCGCGCTGCAGGGGATTGGCGGTGCCTTCATTGCCCCGCTCAGCCAGTCGAGCCTGCTCGACACCACACGCCCGAGCCGCCAGCCGCAGATCATCGCGCTGTGGGGCATGGGCGTGATCATCGGCCCGATCATCGGCCCGGTGCTGGGCGGTTACCTGACCGAGATGCTCGACTGGCGCTGGGTGTTCTTCGTCAACGTGCCCTTTGGTGCGGTCTGCCTTGCGCTGCTGCTGGCCGAACTGCCCAGCCGTCCCCTGCGCGAAAGGCGGTTCGACCTGTTCGGCTTTGCCATGATCGGGCTGGCGCTGGCCTCGCTGCAATTGCTGCTCGACCGCGGCAACGTGGTCGACTGGTTCTCCTCAATCGAGACCTGGGTCTATGCCGGGCTGGCGCTTCGCGGCGCCTGGGTGGCGACCATCCACCTCTCCACCGCCAAGAACCCGCTGTTCGACCGGCACCTGTTCAGCGACGTCAATTTCGCGGTGTCGATGGTATTCCTCACCGTGGTCGGCATGACCATGTTCGCCACCATCGCCCTGCTGCCGCCGATGTTGCAGCGCCTGTTCGGTTACGACGTGATCGACACCGGGCTGGTGCTGGCGCCGCGCGGCATCGGCGTGCTCATCACCATGCAGCTGTCCGGCCTGATGCTGCGGCGGGGGATGGACGGGCGCTGGATGGTGGCGCTCGGCTTCCTGATTGCCGCCTGGTCGCTCTACGACATGGCGCAGTGGTCACTCGACGTGGACCGCTGGCATTTCATCTACACCGGCTTCATCCAGGGCCTGGGCATCGGCTTTGTCTTCATCCCGCTCAATTCCATCGCCTTTGCCACCCTGCCCCCGCCGCTGCGAACCGAAGGATCGAGCCTGCTCAACCTCGCCCGGTCGGTGGGTTCGTCGATCGGCATTTCGGTGGTCATCACGCTGGCCGCGAACAATACCCAGCGCCACCACGCCGCACTGGCCGAACACGTGACGCCCGAGCTCGCCAGCGCGATCGACCTGTCCTCGCTCGACCGTTACCAGCGCTACGGCGAAGCGGCGCTGATGGTTGTCGATGCCGAAGTCACCCGGCAGGCGGCCATGCTCGCCTACCTTGACGATTTCCTGCTGATGGCGGGGCTCTGCGCGGCAGCGGCGCCGCTGGTCCTGCTGATGCGGAAAGCACCGAGCTTCGGGCGCTAGAGCGCCGCCTTGTGCACTTTGACCCAGGCGAAAGCGCGGCGCAGGGTTGCGGGAACATCCTCGAGGATCGGTGCGCCATGGGTGATGGTCACCTTCTCGATCGGCCATTCCAGCATGCGTGCGATCTGGCGGCGGACTTCGGGCATTTTGGGACGGAAGGTCATCCGCGCATCGTAAGGCAGGCTGCCGTTGGCGTGGAACAGCTGGATCGCCCAGCGTTGCAGGCGGCTGCGTACGCGGGGCGGCTCGAAATTCTCGATCAGGTCAGTAAGGATCAACAGCCTTGCGGACTTCACGAAGAAAACCGCCTCGCTGAATACCGTCCCGGGGACCAGCAGCCAGTCGATCTCGTCCTGCCAGGCGAACCGCACATCCATCTCCAGCTTGTGGTCGATGCGGAAGGGCCGCTTGGCCTTCTTGTCGAGGTCCGGAACAGCCAGCGTTTGCGCCTTGGGATAGCGGGCGATCCAATCGGCCATGTACCAGTAGTGGATCGAATTTGGCGCCACCAGATAGCGTACTTCGCCCAGTTCCTGCAGCGCGGCGAACAGCCCTTCGTCAGGGGCGATGGGCGAATGCAGCCATAGCCCGCCATCGGCCAATCGAACGACCGTCATACGAGTAGGAAACGGCACCTTGAAGGGGCCAAAATCCATGCGGATTTCCGGCCCGTCGACAATCCACACGTCCTCGCCGAAGGGCTTGGGAACGTTGAGCGGCTCATAGGCTTCGTAGGCACACACCGCGCCGGCCTAGCGCGCGATGCAGTTCTCACCGGCCCACAAGGCGGTTACCGTTGCATCGTCCTCTGGTCCGCTGAACAGGCCGGAAATTACCGGCGTTTCGGCGGCACCGATGGTGAATTCCTCGCCCAGCGTGGACTCTTCGAACAACGCTACGTTCTCGCCCGCCAGTAGCTCTGCGCGGGTGCCGATGGCGGTATAGGGCGGTTCTGCGAAGTAGCCGACGAAGGCATCGTCGCGGAACGACAGGGTCACGCCTTCGTAGGTCGTCCAGGTCAGGCCGCAGTCGTTGGGGTCGGCGCTTTCGTCGATGGCGTCGCCCAGCACGTTGCCCAGCGTGGCCTCGGTGGGAATGCGGCCCGAACCGAAGGGTACGGCGAGTTCTTCGAACCCAGCCTGCGCGGGGATGACGATACCGGTGCCCTGCAGGTCCAACGAGGCATCCGCCAGCGGGTTGGCTGCGTCGATTTCCTCGTCCGTCAGTTCCGCCGCTTCGTCACCACCGCCTCCGCAGGCAGCCAGCATCAGCGGGAGGGCAACAAGAGCAAGACGGCGCATGGACATTATCCCTTCTGCAAGTGGCGGCGTCCGAGCAGTTCGGCGATCTGCACGGCGTTCAATGCCGCACCCTTACGCAAATTGTCGCTGACGCACCACAGCACCAGGCCGTTATCGACGGTCGGGTCGTCGCGCACGCGGCTGATGTAGGTGGCACCATCACCGGCAGCCTCTACCGGGGTGACGTATCCACCGTCCTCGCGCTTGTCGACGAGCATGCAGCCGGGGGCCTCGCGCAGGATGTCCTGTGCCTGTTCGGCGCCCAGTTCGTTCTCGAACTCGATGTTCACCGCTTCGGAGTGGCCGACGAAGACCGGCACGCGCACGCAGGTGGCGCTCAGCTTGATCTTGGGATCGAGGATCTTCTTGGTCTCGACCACCATCTTCCACTCTTCCTTGGTGGAACCGTCATCCATGAACACGTCGATGTGCGGGATGACGTTGAAGGCGATCTGCTTGGTGAACTTGCGCGGCTCCACGGCGTCACCGACAAAGATGGCACGGCTCTGTTCAAACAGCTCGTCCATGCCCTGCTTACCGGCACCGGAAACCGACTGATAGGTGGATACCACCACGCGCTTGATCGTCGCGGCATCGTGCAGCGGCTTGAGTGCCACCACCAGCTGCGCGGTCGAGCAGTTGGGATTGGCGATGATGTTCTTCTTTGTGTAGCCGTCGATCGCGTCGGGGTTCACCTCGGGCACGATCAGCGGCACATCAGGGTCCATGCGGTAGAGGCTGGAATTGTCGATCACCACACAGCCGGCAGCCGCCGCCTTGGGGGCATAGACCTTGGTCGCCTCGCTACCGCAGGCAAACAGCGCCATGTCCCAGCCGGAGAAGTCGAAGTGCTCGATATTCTTGCACTTCACCATCTTGCCGGAATCGCCGATCTCGATCTCGGTCCCGGTCGAACGCGGGCTGGCCACGGCCGCCACTTCGTCCATGGGGAATTCGCGCTCTGCCAGGATGGCGAGCATTTCGCGCCCGACATTCCCCGTCGCTCCCACAACCGCTACCCGGTAACCCATTTTATCAGCTCCAATTCGAAAAGGTCCGCCTGACTAGCGCCGTTGTTCGCACTTGCAACACAAAAGGCGGTTTCAGACGATACCGGCGAGATTGGCCGCCAATACCAGCATTGCGGCAAAGGCCGCCAGCGTGCCCGGAATGGTGATCCACTTCCGACCCACGCCCTCGCGCCAGGCCAGAGCGTTGAGGGTACCGAATACCAGCAGGAAGACGAGGCTCGCCCCGCTCACCAGGCCGCCGAGCCCGCCGAGGACAGCCAGGGCCAGCGCCAATGCGCCGATGACCAGTACGGCCAGCCATGGTGCGCCTGCGCCGTTGCGTTGTTCGAACTTGCGCGGCAGGTCGCCGTCTTCTGCCACTTCGCGCGCCAGCCGGGCGGAGGAGAACAGCGTCGCGTTGATCGCGCTGGCAGTGGAGAGCGCCGCCGCCAGGGTCACCAGCCACAGGCCCGGCGCACCCAACGCTGCCTGCCCGGCAGTGGCAAGCGCAATCTCGCCGTCGTCGATAATGGCCTGCGTCCCGGTGAGCATGGGCACGGCGAGAGCGACCAGCACATAGATCAGCGCGGCGCTGCCGATAGCCCAGGGCATGATCCGGCCCATCAACGCCTTGCGGTCCTCCATCTCGTCATAGTCGTAGGCCAGCAGTTCGAAGCCCTCGTAGGCCATGAAAACGCTGGCCGCGCCGACCACCACGCCCAACAGGCCGGGCGAAGCGTCGATGGCCAGCTTGGCGCTATCGAACTGCGACAGGCCAAGCACTGCGAGACCGGCAAGGATGGCGAGCTTGGCAACGACAATAATCACTTCCACCGTGCTCGCCTGCCCTGCCCCGCGCAAGTTAAGCCCCACCAGCACCAGGATGGCCGCTGCCGCCAGCGCCTGCGGCAGCCATGCAGGCCCGCCCAGCACGTGGCCGGTGTAGGCCCCGAACGTGTAGGCGTAGACGGCGCTGGTCAGGACGTACCCCAGCAACAGCACCCATGCGGAAAGCCGCGCCACGGTCGTCAGTCCGGCATCGCGAAGGAAGCTGTAGATGCCGCCCGGTTCATCCTTGGCCACGGTGAGCGCAGCAAGGCTGTGACCGGTGGCATATGCAACAAGGCCGCCGATCACGAAACTGACCGCAGCCCACTTGCCGGCATTGCTGATGACGACGCCCAGCGTCGAGAAGATCCCGCCGCCCACCATTCCGCCGACGGCGATTGCCCAGACGGCAGCGAACCCCAGTTTCCCCTTTTCCATTTGCGGTAAACGAGGGCTGTTTGCGAAGGTTCCGCAGGACCGATCATGGTGAATCTGGCGCTAACCATGTTTGGTAGGGCCCTGTTAACCCCAGCCCTTCAATTTCCGGAAAGGTGCTGAGGGAAACCCTGGTCCTGCAAGCACCGAGCGCGCCCGCGAATTCATTTCGGGCCCGAACAAAACAAAAGGGGCGGCTTCCACCTTCTGGGAAGCCGCCCCTTCTTGTTTGTGCCCGGTAAAGGGCGTCGCCTTACTTCGGCGCGTTCTCGCGGCGCTCGGCGATACGGGCGCTCTTACCGGTACGGCCACGCAGGTAGTACAGCTTGGCGCGACGCACGATACCGCGGCGGACCACGGTGATCGAGTCGATGTTCGGCGAGTAGAGCGGGAACACACGTTCCACACCTTCACCAAAGCTGATCTTGCGAACGGTGAAATTCGAGTTGATCGAACGGTTCGAGCGGGCAATCACCACGCCTTCGAAGTTCTGCACACGGGTACGCTGGCCTTCAACCACGCGCACGCCGACGCGCACGGTGTCACCGGCGCGAAATTCGGGAATGTCTTTCCCTTCG
>JAUIIG010000060.1 GCA_030431875.1 Alphaproteobacteria bacterium | reverse complement strand
ACCCCCGTAAGGCTGGCGCGCGCCTAGCATCGGCCCTGCAAGGATGCAACCCGAGTCGGGAAACCTCGGGGAAAGCTGGCCGGGTGTGGCTTCTTGCTACTCGTCTGCCGGAGCCGCCACCGTGGGCGCACAGCGGTATATCAGCCGCTCGTTCGGGCTGTCGGGAAGGGCATTGGTAATCGCGCTCTGGTTGTTGCCCAGTTCACGCGCCGCCGCTTCGCCGCTGCCGCAGGCGGGCGCTTCGTAGTTGCCCCGCGTGGTGCGGGCGTCGCGCAGGGCGTCGAGGTCGAGCAGGTAGCGCTCCATCACCAGTTCACGCGCTTCGGGATCGAAGCGGTTGATCGACACGGCCGCCTCGTTGGCCGGGACGAAGACGCGGGTCCATTCGCCCTGGTCGAGACCGTACTGGGTGCGGCCGTTGACGCAGCCTTCGCCGTTCCACGACAGTTCCATGTCGGTTTCCGGCGCGCCGATTACGCGGCTGCGACTGGTGTCGAGCACGCAAGTGAAGTCGCCGCTACCCGCCAGCGTGGTTTCGGGCGTGGGGATCATGCCGGTGGGACCGTCAACCGGAGCGTCCTCTCGCAGCGCCTCTTCCACGCGCTCCTCGATCTCGGCAAAGCCGGGACGGGTCATCCAGGCCACCAGGGCGCCGACCAGCGCGAGGCCTGCAACCGAACCTGCGATAGCACGCAGCCGCATGTCGTTCTGCAGGTGCCCGAAGGCCGCCACGCCGCCCGCGCCGAGAGAAACGATTAGCAGCAGGAAGGTGAGCCCCATGGCATTGGCGCGTTCGTCCATCACTTCATAGGTAATGGTGCGGCGCGCTTCGGCGGTTTGCAGCGCCAGGGCTTCGGCCTCGTTCTCGGCGCGCTCGCGCTCCACTTCGGCGCGCATTTCCTGACGCGCCATTTCCTCGGCATCGAGATCGGCAAGGCTGCGGCAGGGCAGGGCATTGAGGCGCGGTGACACGTCGTTGGCGCGCAGGAAGGGCAGCAGCTCGCGCGTGGAGACGGCGAAGAAGAACTCGGCGTCAGACCCCGCGCTTTCGGTGCCGAAGGAATTGACGCCCAGCACCCGGCCGCAATCGTCCAGCAGCGGCCCGCCCGAATTGCCCGCGGCAATGGGCGCAGTGTGCAGGATGGTGTCGAAATCGCGGCTGGGTCGGCGGCCCGAAAGGAAGCCGGTGGCCGTGACGGGCGGCTGGGCGCGGAAGATATCCGCCTGGCCGAGGCCCTGCGCGCGGTCCACGTTCATGGGATAGCCCACGGCATGCACGCTGCCGCTGGTGATCGGGTTTCCGGCAATTGTCAGCGGCGGCAGGCCAAGCGGTTCGGTCAGTTCGATCAGCGCAAGGTCGTTGCGCAGGCTGACCGAGACCAGCCGGGCATAGACTGCCTCGGATCCCTGCGCCGGGACCACGCCGATCGACAGCCGGTCATCATCGATCGCTTCCTGCACGACATGGGCGTTGGTGATGATCCGCTCTCCGCCAACGGCAAAGCCGGTGCCGTGCGAGATGGGGAAGATCTCGTTCCCGTCGCGCCCGATGATGATGACGCGCACGACGCCGCGCGCTGACGCCTCGATATCGGCGGAATCCGCCAGTGCGGACCGCGGCGCGACCACCAGGGCGGCAAGGAACATGGCGAAGACAATGAAAATACGGCGCATATGGCTGCCTATCTATAGCACCCGGTATTGACCGCAAGCTTCGGGACGCAGCTGCCATGCCCTTGGCCTATTGGCTGCAGCTCCAGCAAGGAGTTGCCATATGACCTATCTTATCGCCGGGCTCGACCCGGCACCTTTCCAGCCGTTGTTTGCGATGGACGAAACGCAGCTTGCTGCCAATCGCGCAACCTTGCAGCGGGCCAGCGCCAGTCACGGGTTTCCCTGCCGCGTCAGCCTGCGCGATGCGGACGAAGGAGACGAGTTGCTGCTGGTGCATCACGTCAACCACGACGTCGAGACGCCTTACCGCAATGCCTTTGCGGTCTTCGTGCGCCGTGCGGCACGGGAGCCAGCCGTCTTCTTCGACGAATGCCCGCCCGTATTCGCGGGGCGCCCCCTGGCAATGCGTGGTTATACAGCGACAGGGAACCTGCACGCGGCAAGGCTTGCCATGCCGGGCGAGGCGGACGAGACTATCCGCGACATGCTGGACGATCCCGCCATTGCCTATATCGATGCGCACAACGCGGCCCACGGCTGCTTTGCCGCGCGGGTGCAACGCCATGATTGACCTGACCGACGATGATCGCTGGCAGATTGCCTTGGCGAAGGACCGGCGCTTCGATGGCGTCTTCGTCACCGGCGTCCATTCGACCGGGATATATTGCCGCCCAAGCTGCCCCGCGCGGGCGCCCAAGCGTGAGAACGTCAAGTTCTATGCCGGGCCGCAGGCAGCCGAGGCCGCCGGACTGCGCGCCTGCAAGCGCTGTGCGCCGGACCAGCAGAGCCGCGAAGAGGCCGCCGTGCTACGGGTGATCGAGATCCTGCGCGATGCCGAGGGGCCGGTTTCGCTCGAATCGCTCGGCGCGGCGACCGACTATTCGCCCACGCACCTGCAACGCGTATTCACCCGCGCCGTGGGCCTGTCGCCCGCCGCCTATGCCCGGGCCTTGCGCCGTGAGCGGGCGGGGGAGGCGCTCGGCAACGAGGCGCGCGTGACCGATGCCATTTACGAGGCGGGCTATTCGGCCCCCTCGCGGTTTTACGACGACATGAAGGAACAGGGTATGACTCCCTCCGACTGGCGCAACGGCGGGGCCGGGCGCACGATCAACTGGGCCATTGTGGAGACCACGCTGGGCCAGATGCTGGTGGCCGCCACCGACAAGGGCGTGTGCTGCCTGTCTTTCAACGAAGGCGAGGAGGAATTGCGCGCGCGCTTCCCCAGGGCCGAACTGGTCGAGGGCGGCGAGGCTTTCCGCGACCTCCTTAAACAGGTCGTCTCCGCGGTCGAGCAGCCCGGCACGGGGCGCGATATCCCGCTCGACGTGAAGGGCACGGCCTTCCAGCAGCGCGTGTGGGAAGAGCTGCGGCGCATTCCGGCGGGCGAAACCTGTTCCTATGGCGAACTGGCCGCACGGCTTGGCAAGCCGAGTGCCAGCCGCGCGGTCGGAGGTGCCAACGGGGCGAACAACATCGCCGTGCTGATCCCCTGCCACCGCGTGATCGCGGCGGACGGATCGCTGGGCGGCTATGCTTACGGCCTGACAATCAAGGAAGAACTGCTCCGCCGTGAGAGCGAAGGCTGACGCTTGCCAAGCTTCCCGCCGCCGCTAGAGAGGCGCGCAGGAGGACGAGGATGGACGATCTGCAACCTGCTGCCGAAACACCGGCAACGCGCCCGCTGTGGCTGAAAGTGTGGCAATTCCCGCTGGTGGCCATGGCGGCGGCGCTGGCATTGGTGATCGGCACGGTCTGGGTGACCGGACAGATCGCCGAGAACCTGATCCAGCCCAACGTGCCCGATCCGCTTGGCCTGATCCTGGCCGTGGGCTTGCTCGTCGCCCTGTTGCTGCTGGTCTACAAGCTGGCGATCCGGCGACTTGGTGCAACGAAGCACGACGACCTGCCGCTGGACGGCAAGGCGCTGCGCGACCTCGCGCTGGGTGTGCTGGGCGGGGCAGCCCTTATCAGCACCTGCGTCGGGCTGGCAGCCTTGGCTGGGGTCTACCGGATTGAGGGCGCCGGCGGGTTCTCCGACTGGGCAGACATCATTTTCGTGACCGGCGTCTATGCCGGGTTCTTCGAGGAACTGCTGATGCGCGGCATCCTGTTGCGCTGGGTCGAGGAACTGGCGGGCAGCTGGATCGCGCTGGTGATCAGCGCGCTGGTGTTTGGCTTCCTCCATGTGAACAACGATAGCGGATCGGTTCTCGCTTCCACCTTTATCGCCATCGAGGCGGGCATCCTGCTGGGCGGGGCCTACATGGTCACCCGCTCCCTCTGGCTGGCCGTCGGGCTTCATGCCGGGTGGAACGTGGTGCAGGCCGTATGGGACGTGCCGGTGTCGGGTTTCGACCTCGATGGCGCTGTGAACGCCACACTCGAAGGGCCGAGCCTGCTGGCTGGCGGCGGCTTCGGGCTGGAGGCGACCATCTTTGCGCTGGTCGTGGCGACAAGCGCGGGCGTGTGGATGCTGTGGCGGACGGTGAAGCTGGGGCGGATCGTGGCGCCGATGTGGCGTCGCAAGGGCGCCGCCATCACCGCCTACTGATCGCGCGCCCAGCCTTTCGCGGCGGGTTCAAGGTTTTCGAGGAAGGCCTCGGCGCTGTCGAGATAGTCCTGCTGCTTGTCTGCGCCCATGCGGTCCCACGTTGCATAGATGCGTCCTATGCGGTGGTTGCTTTCCAGCTTGTCGCGGTGCCGGTGCATGAAGTGCCAGTAGAGCGGGTTGAAGGGGCAGGCCTGCTCGCCGGTCTTCTGGCTGACCTTGTAGCGGCATTCCCTGCAGTAATTGCTCATCTTGTTGATGTAGTTGCCGCTCGCCGCATAGGGCTTCGACGCCAGCCGACCGCCGTCGGCATAGAGCACCATGGCAGCGACATTGGGCAGTTCCACCCAGTCATAGGCATCGGCGTAGACTACCAGGAACCAGTCCTCCACCTCCTGAGGCTTGATGCCCGCCAGCAGGGCGAAATTGCCCAGTACCATCAGCCGCTGGATGTGGTGCGCGTGGGCGTTGTCGTGGGTCGAGCGAACGCAGTCGGCGAGGCAGCGCATGTCGGTTTCGCCGGTCCAGTAAAATTCGGGTAGTGAGCGCCCGGCTTCGAGTTCATTGGCCTCGGCGAGGCCGGGCATTTCGTGCCAATAGAATCCGCGCACATATTCGCGCCAGCCGATGATCTGGCGGATGAACCCCTCGACACTGTTCAGTGGCGCCTTGCCGTCGCGGTAGGCCTTCTCGGCTCGCCGGCACAGGTCGAGCGGATCGAGCAGGCCGAGGTTGAGGCTGGTCGATAGCAGCGAGTGGAACAGGTCGTCTTGCCCGTGGACCATGGCGTCCTGGTAGGGGCCGAAGTCGCACAGGCGTTCTGCGAAGAAGGCCTCGGCGGCATCTTCCGCCTGGTCGCGGGTGACGGGCCAGCCAAAACTGTCGAGACTGCCGAAGTGATCGCCGAAGCGATCTTCGACCAATGCGATCACTTCCCGTGTGATCTCGTCGGGTTCGAACTTGGGCGCTTGGGGCGCTTTCAGGCCCTCTTTTGGCGGCTTGCGGTTCTCGCTGTCGTAGTTCCATTCGCCGCCTTCGGGCTTGTCGCCGTTCATAAGCAAGCCGGTCTTGCGGCGCATTTCGCGATAGAAATATTCCATCCGCAGGGCGTCGCGCCCCTCGGCCCAGTCGCGAAACTCGGCCTTGCTGGCGATGAACCGGTCGTCAGGCAGGATATCGACGTCGCAGGCGAACTTGTCGGGCCATTCTTCCAGCGCCTGCTGCACCCGCCATTCGCCTGCCTCGACCACCTTTATCGCGCGCGGACCGTGGCGGTCGATGGCGCGGACGACTTCGCCGGTAAAGCTGCCGGAGTTGTCCGGATCATCCAGAGCAACGTAGTCGACCGTCCACCCGGCATCGCGCAGCTCGGCGGCGAAATGGCGCATGGCAGAGAAGACCAGCACGATCTTCTGCTTGTGGTGCCTGACGTAGGTGGCCTCGTCCCACACCTCCATCATCAGCACGACCGTATCATCTTTCGCGCGGCCGCGCAGGGAAGCGAGGTCGCGCGTCAGCTGGTCGCCCAGGATCGGGACCAGGACCGGCCCGTCGGTGTCGGGATTGCTATCGGAAGCCATGCCCTGCCAACGCTAGCGCAGGGCGGTGGTGCCGGAACACGGACCAAAGCCCGTGAACCGGCACTCACGTCAAGTTCAATCGACTTCGCAGCCGTAGGATTCGACCTCGGCTTCCCATTCGTCGCGACGCGCCTCGCGGGCATCTTCGTCGAGGTATTCGCCCGGATGATCCGGACGGAATTCCTCCAGCAAGGGCGCGGTGTCGCCAGCTTCGAACTCGTCGAACTTCTTGCGCAGCATGCAGGCGTTAGCGCCGTTGCCCAGCAGGTAGCTGGCACCGACGACGCGTGCCTCGTCCGGACGGCCTTCGCTCAGCAGCATGTGCACCAGCGTTTGCCGCACCGAATCGTCGAAGGGAGCGTAAGCGAAGGCGGCTTCCAGCGCCTGCTTGGCAGTCACCGGAATATCGTTCGCGTCCTCGTATTCGGGATCGAACAGGAAGGTGAGGTAATAGCCGAACAGCGGGTAGGCGTGATCGGTTTCCATCCGGTTGGCAGCGGCGAAGCGGCGGCGTGCCTCGGCCAGTTGCGCCGGGTCCTCGAACGAGCGGCTCAGCGGTACACCGGCATAGAAGATGGCCGCATTGGTATTGTCCGGCTGCATCTCCATCACCTGCGCGGCGAGGGCTTCGGCCTCGCTGTAATTGCGGGCGTCGAACTCGGCTTCCGTAGCGGCGAGCAGCACCGCGGGGCTTTGCGGATACTCTGCCACCAGGCTCCGCGCTTCGTTGACGATGCGCTGGGCTTCGTCTTCGTCGACGCCGCGCTTGGAACGGATCATGATGTCCATGCGGGCGGCTTCGTCTTCGGCCAGCTGGTGGATTTCGACAGCCGGATCGGCTTCCACGGCATAGGGCACGCGCAGGATGCGGGCACGGCCCTGGCGGAACTCTTCCAGTTCCCGGCGCAGCACCTCCAGGTCGCCGAACGCGCGCTCGGCCGCTTGCATGGGCGTTGCGCCTTCGGCGATCGCAGCCATGTATTCGGTCATCTGTCCACGGCGTTCGCTGTTCAGGTTGAGGTGGCTCGCGATCAGCCAGCCATGGGCATAGGTGCGGCCCACGGTTTCACGCGTGCCGCGGGCGGGAGGGTCGAAGGTGTCTTCGAGGTCGATCGAGATGGTCGACAGCGAGATGGAGCGCCACGGCGGGACCTCACCGATGATGAAATAGTCGTCTTCGAACTGGAGGTTGGAAAACAGCTCGGCGAAGCCCTCGCTGTACCACAGCGGGTAGGGCGCATCGCGATGCTGGAACATGAAGTAGTGCACGTATTCGTGGGCGAGGACCGCTTGCGGTTCGAGGAACACGTCATCATCGACCTCGTTGCGGGCACTGCGGCTGCGGCGGATGTTGCGGCGGCGCGGCACGAAGGCCACCGAGCCACTGGCGCGGCCGATGAAGAAGCCGCCGATGCCGGTGTTGCGGTTGCCTGCTGCCAGCGCGGACATGTCTGACGTCTCGCCAAAGCGGAACACGGTGACCTTGGCCGACGGCGGCAGGTCTTCTTCGTCCTGCCCGACGCCGGTGAGGATGCGCAGGACTTCGTCCAGCCGTTCCAGGTCCTGGGCGAACTCGCGCGTCGCGCTTTCGCTGTCCTCGGCATAGACGATGAAATGTTCGGTTTCGGCGCGGAACCAGTCAGCCGCCTGGGCTGCAGGCGCCATGGTGAGGGTAATCAGGGCTGCCAGGGCAGCAATAATGCGAGTCATCGACAGAATCTCCAGTCCTGAACAAAGGCCTATTGTGCTTCGCCGATGATTTCAATTGTCACGATCCCGCAAAAGGAAGGGGCGAGCCATTGGCCCGCCCCCTGTTGCATTCCTGCCGCGCGGCTGCGCGCGCGATGTCGTTCAGGCCGGGAAGCGCGCCTCGCAGGCGGCAACATAGGCATCGGGAGCACCTTCGGCGAAGGCACCCTGCAGGCCGGTGTTAAGGAGTTCCTGCGTGTCACCGCCGATCATCATCACCAGCGTTTCAGGATCGCTTTCCATCTGCGCGGTCAGGCGATCGACAAGCGAGCTGATCTGCCCTACCTGCGCATCCATCTCCCCGGCTGGCTGTGTCATGACCACGCCCTGCATGAAGCTGGAAAAGGCCAGGCAGGAGAGCAGCGCGTCGGCATTTTCTTCGGGCAGTTCGACCGTGTCATCGATGCCGAAGCGGGCATCGCAAGCGGGAATGGCGCCTTCGTAGTCCTGTCCCGCGATTTCTTCCGCCACCGGGCCCGCACCGTTGATGACCTGGGTGACGACTTCGGGATCGAAGTTCTCGGCCTGCCCGGCGGCAGCCATGGCGTAGGAGATGGCGGAAGCGAATTCGGCGTAGGTTACCTCGTCGTCTTCCGACTTGCCCTCGCGGCCCAGCAAGCCTTGCGCGGCAAAACAGGTGCTGGCGGCGGCGATAGGATCGTCCGGCAGCTCTACAGGTGCAGGCGTGCCGCAGGCAGAAAGCGCGCTCGACAGGACGAGCGCGGGAACAAGCATCTTGCGCATAATTCGTAATACCCCCCGGTTGTTACTGGCTGCGATACTATGGCCACAGTCCGGGGTTGCAAGTCCGTTTGTGCGTCAGACAAAGCTGTAGGGATCGATGTCCACGCCGACACGCACGCCGGGCGGGTGGTCGATCTTCGCCAGCCAATCGCGGATCACGCCTTGCAGGCCCGCACTGCGCCGCGCGTTGAGCAACAGGCGATAGCGATAGCGTCCGCGCAGCAGCGCGAGCGGGGCAGGGGCGGGGCCAAGCACCTGCACGTCTTCGAGGCGGGGGCGCGTGTCGCCCAGCCGCTGCGCTGCCTCGCGGGCTTCCTTCTCGTCCTCGCTGGAGATGATGATTGCGGCCCACCGCCCGAACGGCGGGGCACCGGCATGGCGGCGCGCCTCGGTCTCGGCCTCGTAAAAGGCATCGCGGTCGCCTGACTCCAGCGCCGCGATGACGGGGGCCTCGGGGTGGCGCGTCTGGATCAGCACTTCGCCCGGCTTCTCTCCGCGTCCGGCGCGACCGGCCACCTGTGCTACCTGCTGGTAGGTGCGTTCGGCGGCACGCAGGTCACCGCCCTCAAGGCCAAGGTCAGCATCGATCACGCCCACCAGCGTCAGCTCGGGGAAATGGAAGCCCTTGGTCACCAGCTGGGTGCCGACGATGACGTCCACGGCCTTGTTCTCCACCGCGGCAACGAATTGCGCGGCGGCTTCGGGCGTGCGCAGCGTGTCGGACGTGGCCACGGCCACGCGGGCTTCGGGCAGGATCTCGCGCACCTCGTCGGCAATGCGCTCGACCCCGGGGCCGCAGGCGACGAGGCAGTCGGGCTCGCCGCATTCGGGGCATTTCTCGGGCGGCCGGGTTTCGTGCCCGCAGTGGTGGCAGGCGAGGCGGCGGCTGAGGCGGTGTTCGACCAGCCAGGCGCTGCAATTGGGGCACTGGAAGCGGTAGCCGCAGTGGCGGCACAGCGTCAGCGGGGCATAGCCGCGGCGGTTGAGGAACAGCAGAGACTGCTCGCCTTTCTCCAGCCGTTCGAACAAAGCGCGGCGCAAGGGCGGGGCGATCCAGGCGCCGGAGCCGGGCTTCTCCTCGGTCAGGTCGACCAGCTTGATATCGGGCAGCTCCGCCCCGCCGAACCGGCTGGGCAGGACCAGCTTCTCGTAAGTACCGCTATCGGCCATGTGCAGGCTTTCGAGCGCCGGGGTGGCGCTGGCGAGTACGGCGGGGATGCCTTCGAACCGGGCGCGCATCACGGCGATATCACGGGCGTTGTAGCGCACACCGTCTTCCTGCTTGAAACTGATCTCGTGCGCCTCGTCGACCACGATGAGGCCGAGGTTACGGTAAGGCAGGAACAGCGCCGAGCGCGCGCCGACCACCACCTGCGCCTCACCACTGGCGATGGCGCGCCAGGCCCGGCGGCGCTCGGTCGCCTTCATCGAGCTGTGCCAGGTGACCGGGGCGGCGCCGAAGCGCCCCTCAAAGCGAGTCAGGAAGGCCTCAGTCAGGGCGATTTCGGGCAACAGGACGAGCACTTGCCGGTCAGCCGCGATGGCAGCGGCGACGGCTTCGAAATAGGTCTCGGTCTTGCCCGACCCGGTGACTCCGTCGAGCAGGATGGGGGCGAATTTCGCTTGCTGGACGGCTTCCACTAGCCGGTCAGCCACCGCGCGCTGATCGGCGGACAGTTCGGGTTGGTCGAAATCGGCGCGGGCGCGGGTGTAGGGGCGGTCGATATCGACCTCCACCGGCTCCATCGCGCCTTGGTTCACGAGTCCGCGCAGCACGCCTTCGGATACGCCCGCGATTCCCGCCAGTTCGCGGATGGTCGCCTGCTCGCCCTCCAGCGCTTCGAGGGCCGCTTCGCGTTGCGGAGTCATGCGTTCGGGCATGCCGCCGGTCAGCCGGTATTCGGTCATGGTCGCCGGACCGCGCAGCGCGCCGCCGCTGGAAATCACCATGCGCGCCACGCTGGCCATGGGGGCGATGTAGTAGTCGGACGTCCACTCGATCAGCCGCCGCAGCTCCGGCTGCAAGGGCGGCACGTCGAGCACCTCCAGCAGCGGGCGCAGCTTCGAATCGGGCACTTCGGTGCCGGGCAGGCGGTCTGCCTCCCAAACGATGCCCATGACCTGCCGTGGGCCGAGCGGTGCCACCACAACCGATCCATGGTCGACCGCCATGCCTTCGGGCACGCGGTAATCGAGCGGACCGAGCGCATTGTTCATCACGAGGAGGCGGACGCGTTTTGCGGGCATTGCCAGCCATATGGGCAGGGCCTAAGCCTGTCTGCAAGCAGAGGAGTCTGATTATGACCGAATTGCCGCTTTCCCACGCCAGCCGCCGCAAGTTCCTCGCCGGGTCCGCCGCCAGCGCCACGCTGCTGGTGCTGCCGGGGTGCGAGACGCTGGGCGGGTTCAGCCTGACTGACGCAATCCGCCGCCTGCTGTTCCTCTCCAGCGAGCGGGCCTTTGCACGGCTGGTCGCGCCGGGCGGTTACTGGGACGATGCCGTGGGGCAGATCGGGCTGGAAAACCTGCTGGGCGCGCGCGGCGGCGTGGTCGCCTCCATCCTCACTTCCACCCTGTTCAAGAACCGGCTGGAAGATGCCTTCGCCGACATCGCCATCGATGGCGCCGAACGCGCCGCCCCCATCGTGGCCGACGCAGTGCGGGTGATCGGCATCGAGAATGCGGTGGCGCTGGTCAACTGGGGGCCGACTGCTGCCACCTCCTTCCTGCGGCAGGATCTCGGTACCACGCTGGTGGAAGCCATGGTGCCTGAACTGGGCCAGGCCATGCGCGTCGCCCGCGAACCATTGGTGGGCGAGCTGCTGGCAGGCCTCACAGGCATCGACGTGGCGGGCGTGGCGCGCAACGTCTCCACCTCTGTCGACAATGCCATCTGGACCGAGATGGGTGTCGAGGAAGCCGCCATCCGCGCCAACCCGCAAGCAACCAACGATCCGCTGCTGATCGGCGTGTTCGGTGCGGGGTCGCTGCTCTGATGCGGGCAGTTTTCGCCGTTGCGGTGCTGATCGCTGCGCCGGTGTTTGCGCAAGAGGCAGAGCCGGTCGTTGTTGAATTCCGGGAAAGGTTCGATCCGGTTACTACTTCAGTCGAGCCGACTGCCCCGGAAGAAGATCAGGCTGCCCCGGCAGGGGAAGAAGGGGAGGCCGAGTGGGGCGCCTTCGACCTTTCTTCTCTCGGTGGAGTCGAGGAAAGCACGGCTGCCAACGGTGCCCGCGTGCGTAGGCCGCTAGGTGAAGAACCGGCAGGCAGCCTGCCTGCCGCACCAGACGTCAGCGGCGCCGCGCAGGCGCAAAATGCGCTGAGTTTCGAGGAAGCGCTCGCCCGCAGGCGGCAGGAGGCGCGTGAGCAACGCGCGCGCGACGAAGAATATGGCAGGGCCGAGGTGGTGCCGGGCGAGCAGTCGCCCGCCGTGTCGGAGAACTGCCGCGAGACCGCCACAGGCTTCACCTGCTCGGTCAGAGTGGTGTCTGGCAGCGAGGAGAACAACAGCCGCGCGCAGGAAGCGCTGGACCGCCTGCTGGGCGACGACGACTGACCGCGCCCCCTTGCGCATGGCGCGCGAGGCTTTAGGCAGCGCAGCACATGTCCGACGAATCCCCCCTCGACCGTTTCAAGACCGCGCTGACCGGCACGGCGCGCGCGATTGCGCGTGATCGTGAGGTCGAAATCAACTGGACGGCGGATACGCCGAACCAGCAGGGCAAGCTCGCCCGCGTGCCCATGCCGGGGCGCGACATCCCGGCAGAGGCGGCCCAGGAAGCGCGCGGCTTTGCCGACAGCTTCGCCTTGCGCCTGCGGCACCACAACGATGCCCTGCACAACAAGATGCGTCCCGATGATGTCGATGCGCGCGCCTGCTACGACACCATCGAGCGGGTGCGTTACGAGGCCATTGGCGAGAACGAATTTGCCGGGATGCGCGGCAACCTTGCCGCCATGCAGGACCGGCGGCTGGCGGCCGATCCTATCAGCCGTGCCGAGACCGCCGAAGAGGTGCCGCTGCACACCGCGCTGGGCCTGCTGCTGCGTGAACAGCTGACGGGCCAGAAGGTGCCGCTCGCCGCGCGCGAAGGCGTGGAACTGGTGCGCGAATATATCGAGAGCCGCACCGGCGACGATTTCGAGCGGCTGGGTGACCTGCTGCACGACCAGAAGGCCTTCCAGTCCATGGGCCTCGATATGCTCCGCCACCTCGACATGGTACCCGCCATGCCGGAGGACACCGAGGGGTTCGAGGAAGAGGAAGGCGACGACAAGGGCGAGGAGGAAACGCCCGAGGATACCGACGACGACAGCGCCAACCAGTCCGACCAGCCGGAAACCCGCGCCGAAGGCGCCGAGGGTGAGGAAGGCGAGGGCGAGGACAGCGACCAGGCCCCCGGCGAGGACGAACTGGTCGAAGGCGATCCCGGCGAAGACGGCGAGGAAATGCAGCTGCCCCAGCGCCGCAATGCGCCCTGGCAGGACATCCCTTCCACCTTTGATTACAAGGCCTTCACCGACAGTTTTGACGAAGTGGTCGAAGCCACAGACCTGTGCGATTACGAGGAACTCGATCGCCTGCGCGCCTATCTCGACAGCCAGTTGGCGGGTCTTGCGGGCGTCGTCACGCGTCTGGCCAACCGGCTGCAGCGCCGGCTGATGGCGCAGCAGAACCGCTCGTGGAATTTCGACCAGGAAGAGGGCCTGCTCGATGCCGCGCGCCTTGCCCGTGTGATCGTCAGCCCCGGCTCGTCGCTCAGCTACAAGCAGGAGCAGGACCAGGAGTTCAAGGACACCGTCGTCACCCTGCTGATCGACAATTCCGGCTCGATGCGCGGGCGGCCGATCTCCATCGCCGCGATCAGCGCCGATATCCTTGCCCGCACGCTGGAACGCTGCGGGGTGAAGGTGGAAATCCTTGGCTTCACCACTCGGGCCTGGAAGGGCGGGCAGAGCCGCGAGAAGTGGCTGGCCGATGGCCGTCCGGAAAACCCCGGCCGCCTGAACGACCTGCGCCACATCATCTACAAGAAGGCCGACGAACCCATGCGCCGAGCGCGCCGCAGTCTCGGCCTGATGATGCGCGAAGGGCTGCTTAAGGAAAACATCGACGGCGAGGCGCTGCTCTGGGCGCACGAACGCCTGCTGGCCCGCCCCGAAGACCGCCGCATCCTGATGGTAATCAGCGACGGCGCGCCGGTTGACGACAGCACCCTGTCGGTGAACTCGGCAGGCTACCTGGAGGCGCACCTGCGCAAGGTGATCGAGTGGATCGAGAAGGTCTCACCCGTGCAGCTCGCCGCCATCGGCATCGGCCATGATGTGACGCGCTATTACAAGAAGTCCGTGACCATCATGGACGTTGAACAGCTCGGCGGCACCATTATCGAGCAGTTGGCGGATTTGTTTGAGATAGATTGATGAGTGAAGCATATCAAATTGCGATCATTGGTGGATCATTTGCAATCTTGGGTGGTCTGATTGCAGCTGGAGCAGGTCTTTTGCAGTCCTTCTTGGAAGGGAGAAGAGAAGAAAGGCAGCGAAGAGCAGAATTCGATGAACGAGAGCGCGCCGTGTTTCATGGGGCCTTTTCGGTATCAAACTTCATCGCAGAGCGACTGAACGACTGGGATGAGAGGCGAAACGTCGACGTTCTTCTTCGTCTTAACGTCGCTGAGCCATATATTGCGAAGCTCATCGACCGTTCTCCAGCTGAGAGCGATAAACTGATGGTATCATTGATTGACGTAGGGCTTCGGCTCGATGGCCTTCTCGTCACCGCCGGCTATTTTCTCGGCTTGGCGGAGGATGATACAGGGCTTGATATCTCCGAACTCGACCAATGTGTTGATGAGCTATCTAAGGCGGTCGAACTGGTGCAGCTCATTCTGGAAGGTTCACTCGATTTCATGTCGGATGATGAACTAGCTGAAATTGCTGGTGTAACTGTTGAAGAACTGAACAGTTTGACCGAAGGTCAACCAAACAATGCGTAAACTGCTCACCCTGCTCGCTATTCTCCTGCTCATCGCAGGCGGCTGGCTCTTTGCCTCGCCGTGGCTTGCCATGAAGGGCGTCGCCGATGCTGCCGTGGACGGTGACACTGCGGCGCTGGAAGACCGGATCGATTTCGAGGCCATGCGGGCTTCGGCGCGTGAGCAGTTGTCCGATGCCGTGGCCGAGGAGCAGGGGCGCGGCGGCTTGCTCGACGTGGTCGGCGGTGCGGTGGCGGAGCGGGTCGGGCGCGAGGCCATCGACCGGACGATCACGCCCGCCGGTGTCGCCAACCTCGTACGCTACGGTGCGCCCGCAGCGGCTTTGGTGCCGGAACGCTATCGCAGCCAGGAGATCACGTGGGATGTCGAACGCGAGGGGCTGGACAGCTTCCGCGCCGTGGGCACTTACGAGGACGGTGCGCCTGCGCCGGTCCTGCACTTCAGCCGCGAGGGGCTGGGTTGGACCATGACCGGGTTCGAGCTTCCCGGTTTCGCGAACTAGCCCCGGACTTTCCTACAGCCTGCCACCGCCGCCATGCCTTGCTGCATGTGCAATGCGTCGCCAGAAACCGCAGGAATCCGCGCCTTTGCGCCGCATTTCGCGCCGCGCGGTTTTTTGCTCCAGGACACTGTCACACCTGTAACACCTTGCCCCTTGCCGGTGAGGTGTTGCCCGCCGCGCCGCGCCGCACTAAGCCGCGCGGCATATGACCAGCCTGAAGCTCTTCAACTCGCTCACGCGCAAGCTCGAACCCTTCGAACCCGTCCATCCGGGCGAGGCGCGCGTCTACACCTGCGGGCCGACGGTCTACAACTACCCGCACGTGGGCAACATGCGCGCTTACGTCTTCGCCGACGTATTGGGCCGGGTGCTGAGCTGGAAGGGTTACAAGCTCACCCATGTCATCAACATCACCGATGTGGGCCACCTGACCGACGATGCCGATGCGGGCGAGGACAAGATGGAGAAGATGGCTGCCGAACGTGCGCAGTCGATCTGGGACATCGCGAAGCACTATACCGAGGCCTACTGGGCCGACGTGGAGGCGCTGAACATCCGCCAGCCGGCGCACTGGTCAGTCGCCACCGACTACATCGACGACATGCTCGAGTTCGCGAAGAGCATCGCGGACAAGCACTGCTACGAACTGGATTCGGGCCTCTACTTCGATGTCTCGACGGTGGAGGACTACGGGCGGCTGGCCCGCGCCGTTACCGAAGACGGGGAAGGCCGTATCGAGGCGGTCGAAGGCAAGCGCAATGCCGCCGACTTTGCCATCTGGCGCAAGACGCCTGCGGGCGAGAAGCGGCAAATGGAATGGGATTCGCCGTGGGGCCGCGGTGCTCCGGGCTGGCATCTCGAATGCTCGGTGATGGGCGGCAAGCTGCTGGGCTTCCCCTTCGACATCCACACCGGCGGGATCGACCACCGCGAGATCCACCACTCCAACGAGATCGCGCAGAACCAGGCCTTCTGCGGTTGCGGCGGCCTGTCCGACGCGGCGAACAGCGGCGCGCGCATCTGGATGCACAACAACTTCCTCGTCGAACGCTCTGGCAAGATGAGCAAGTCGTCGGGTGAGTTCCTCCGCCTGCAACTG